>NZ_JAJCYB010000133.1 GCF_029263155.1 Pseudonocardia sp. | reverse complement strand
CAAGGCCCTGCGACGGGTGAGCCTGTGCCCCTGGCGGATCGGCACCATCACCGCTGCGGCGCTCGTCCTGCTTCACCACCAGCACGGCCGGACGACGTGATCAACCGGCCCGGCCGATCGCTACTGGGAAGGACTCAGTGTCGCTGCTACTTCATAAGTAACTCGCGTTTCGACGCGATCCTGGTTCTATTCGTCCCGCGCCCGGAATGGCCCGGAGAGGAGCGGCATCGTGACGTCCGTGACGGCTCAGAACGTCAATCCGGAAGTCGGCTCGGAGATCGACGTCGACGGCATCCGGACCAATTATCACGATCTGGGTACGGGCGCCCCTGTGCTGCTCATCCACGGTTCGGGACCCGGCGTCTCGGCGTGGGCGAATTGGCGTCTCACGCTGCCGGTGCTCGCGGAGCGCAACCGGGTCGTCGCTCCCGACATCGTCGGGTTCGGCTACACCGAACGGCCGTCGGGAATCGTCTACGACCGCCACACGTGGGAACGTCATATTCTGGGGTTCATGGACGCCCTCGGCATCGAAAAGGCGTCGATCGTCGGCAACAGCTTCGGCGGCGGCATGGGCATGTCGCTCGCCGTCAGCCACCCGGACCGGGTCGACAAGCTGGTGCTGATGGGCAGCTCCGCGCTGCGGTTCGAGATCACGCCGGCCCTCGACGAGATCTGGGGCATGCAGCCGAGCATCGAGGCGATGCGGCGCGCCCTGGACCTGTTCGCCTGGGACCGCGGGCTGGTCACCGACGAGCTGGCCGAGGTCCGGCACCGCGCGTTCGCCCGGGCCGACGTGGCCGAGGCCTACGCGGCGATGTTCCCGGCCCCGCGCCAGCGCTGGATCGACGCGCTCGCCTCCGACCCCGCCGACGTCGCCCGGATCCCGCACCGCACGCTGGTGATCCACGGTCGCGAGGACCAGGTGGTCCCGGTCTCGGCCTCCTACGAGATCTTCGACCTGGTGCCCGACGCCCAGCTCCACGTCTTCGGGCAGTGCGGGCACTGGACGCAGATCGAGTACGCCGAGACCTTCTCCCGCATCGTGGCCGACTTCGTCGCGTCCCCCTGACCCGCTCCCCGGCCGGAGGCCACCATGTCGACGACGCCGTCGATGCCGACGATCGACACGCACGCCCACATCTGGGACATGGACCGACCGTGGATGGGCTGGCTGCGCCAGGACCCGTTCTTCGCCTCCGTGGCCCGGACCGTCACCCCCGCCGACCTGGTGGGGGCGCTGGGCGGGTCCGGCGTGGCCGGGGTGGTGCTCGTGCAGGCGGCCACGGTCGTCGAGGAGACCGTCGAGCTGCTCGCGGTGGCCGCGGCGCTGCCCCAGGTCCTCGGCGTGGTCGGTTGGGTGGACCTCGACTCGGCGGCGGCCACCCGGCGTGACCTGGAGCGGCTGCGCACCACCCCTGGCGGCGACCGGCTGGTCGGTGTCCGGCACTTCGGCACCGGTCGCCGCGGCCAGGACGCGCTCGTGGACGGCCGGCTCGCCCCGGCGGCCCGGGTGCTGGCCGAGCACGGGCTCACGCTCGACGTGCACATGCCGGACGCGAGCACGCTCGGGGCGGTGGCCGAGCTGGCCGAGCAGGTCCCCGGGCTGCGGATCGTCCTGAACCACCTCGGCCGCCCCGACCTGCGCCGGGGGCTCGACCATCTCGACTGGGCGGGCGGCATCGCCCGGCTCGGCGGCTGCCCCGACCTGCACGTGAAGTACTCCGGGTGGTCGACGCGGTTGCGCGGTCCCGACCCCGACGCCGTCCGGCCGTTCGTGGGACACGTGCTCGAGCACGTCGGCCACGAGCGGGTCCTGTTCGCGGGCAACTGGCCGGTCGCCCTGGTCAGCGGAAGCTACGCGGAGACGCTCGTCGCCTCCCGGCTCGCCGTCGACCACCTCGACGGCCCGGCGCTCGGGCGCGTCTTCGCCGGCAACGCGCTGCGCGTCTACCGGCCCCCGGGCGGGACCCCGACGACGAACCCCCACCACACGATGACGAGGTCGAGGTGATGGCCGTGACGACGGACGCCGCAGCGCTGCGGACAGGTGCGCGACAGCGGGACGGCGCGCCGGCCCCGGTGCTGGAGGCGCAGGACATCACGGTCCGCTGGGGAGGCGCCGTGGCCGTCGACGCGTGCTCGCTGCGGCTGGCCCGCGGTGAGGCCGTGTGCGTGCTGGGCCGCAACGGTGCCGGCAAGACGAGCTGGCTCTCGGCCATCGCCGGGGTGGCCCCGTCGACGGGCCGGGTCGTGTTCGACGGCACGCCGGTGCCGCCGCGGTCGGCCCACTGGCTCGCCCGGCGCGGGTTCGTCATGGTCCCGGAGGGGCGCCAGCTCTACGGCGAGATGTCGGTGGAGGAGAACCTGCTGCTCGGTGCCTACCCGTGGTCCCGGCGGGTCTCGGTGATCCGGCGCTCGCCCGAGCTGGCGAACGTCTACGAGCTCTTCCCGCGGCTCGCGGAGCGCCGCCGCCAGGAGGTGGTGACGCTGTCGGGCGGCGAGCAGCAGATGGTCGCGATGGGCCGAGCCCTGATGGGGCGGCCGAAGGTGCTCGTCATGGACGAGCCCTCGCTCGGCCTGAGCCCGTCCATGATCGACCTGACCTACCGCATCCTGCACGGCCTGCGCGGCGAGGGGCTCTCCCTGCTGCTGGTCGAGGAGAGCCCGCGCCGGGCGCTGGAGCTGTGCGACCGCGGCGTGGTGCTCTCCTCGGGCCGCGTCATCGAGGAGGCTCCCGTCGAGGAACTCCGCAGGCCCGGCGTCCTCGAGCGCCTCTACCTGGCGTAGGGGGCGGACGTGTCGACCTTCCTGCAGCTGTGCGTCTCCGGTCTCGGCCAGGGCGTGGTCATCGGGGTGTTCGGGTTCGTCCTGGCCTTCCTGTTCCAGGTCTGCAAGGTCATCAACGTGGCCGTCGGCGAGTTCGCGATGTTCGGGGTGCTGGCCACCGTCGCGCTGACCGCGGCGGGCGTCGCGCTGCCACTGGCCCTGCTGATCTGCCTGGTCGCGGCGGTGCTGCTCGCGCTGCTCTACGACCGTGCGGTGCTGGCCCCGACCATCCGCCGACCCAGCGCCGAGCGGATCCTGCAGCTGTTCCTGCTCACCTTCGCGCTGTCGATGGTGCTGCAGGGCGTGGCGCTACGGATGTTCGGGCGTGACGTGTTCGCCCTCGATCCCTTCCTTCCCGGCGAGCCGCTGCGGGTCGGCGGGGTCGTGCTCGACCGGCAGATCCTCATCGTGGTCGGGTTCGTGGGCCTGTTCTGCCTCGTCGCGTGGTTGTTCACCCGGCACACGCTCCACGGCAAGGCGCTCACCGCATGCGGGATCAACGAGCGCGGCGCGCTGGCCGTCGGGGTGTCGCCGGACGGCTACCGCAGGCTCGCGATGGCCGTCTCGGCCGGCCTGGCGGTCGTCGTCGGCTTGCTCGTGTCGCCGGTCATCGCCTTCGCGTACAACTCGGGCTTCCTGCTCGCCATGACCGGCCTGCTGGCCGCGACGATCGCCGGCCTCCGGGATCCGGTCCGAGCCCTGCTCGTCGGCCTCGGCGTCGGCCTGCTGCAGTCGCTGGTCGGTGGCTACATCAGCGGCCACTACCAGAGCGTCGTGGCTCTCGCCCTCATGACCGCGTACGTCCTCGCCAAGCCGAATGTGGTGGCCGCCCGATGACCGCAACCCCGACCCCCGTCCCGCACCTCCTCCGTCGCGGCCTGCCCGGCGGCGAGTGGCGCAGGCCGACCGTCACCGCGCTGGGCGTGGCCGTGGTCGGTGCGCTCGCGATCGGCCTGCTCGCCGACGACTACCGGCTGCCGGTCCTGATGACGGTCCTGGTCTACGGCGTGGTCCTGGTCGGTATGGACGTGCAGATCGGCTACGCCAACCAGCTCGCGATGAGCCAGCCGGTGTTCATGGCCATCGGCGCGTACAGCACGGCCGCGGTCTCCACCCACCTGGACTGGCCGCCGCTGGCCGGGTTGGCCACCGGCCTGGTCATCACACTGGTGCTCGGGTACGTCGTGGCCCGGGCCGTGCTGCGGGTGGCGGGGATGGCGCTCACCCTGGTGTCGCTGTTCCTGCTGCTGATCAGCGGCCACCTGCTGCTGGTCACGGAGTTCCTCGGCGCCTCCAACGGGCTGGGTGGGATCCCCCCGCTGAGCCGGGCCCTCGGTGACCCGGTGACCTTCTGCTTCCTGGTCCTCGGGGTGCTGGTGGTCACGGTGCTCGTGGCCGCCCGGGTGATGGGGTCGGCCACCGGGCTGGAGGTGCACGTGCTCGCCGAGGACGAGGCGGTGGCGCGCTCGCTCGGGATCAACGTGCGGCGCCGCAAGGTGCAGGTCTTCGTGTTCGGCGCGCTGCTGGCCGACGTCGCCGGGTTCCTTTTCGCCCACGGGCAGGGCTTCATCGCACCGGAGCAGTTCGACGTGGCGTTCGCGCTCTCGCTGATGCTGATGTTCTTCCTCGGCGGGCGGCGCTCGATCGTCGGCGGGCTGATCGGGGCCGCCGTGCTGCTGTTCCTGCCCACGATCGACCCCGCGGTCGCCAACAACCTGCTGATCATCCAGGGGGTGCTGCTCACGCTGGTCCTGATGTTCGCCCGCGACGGCATCGTCGGGCTGGTCCGGCTCGCCGCCGGGGCCGTGGCCCGGCGCGGGCGACCCGACGTCGAGCCGGCGGACACCGGCGCCGCGACGGCGGAGCCGGACCTCGCCGCTCTGCCGCACGGGCGCCGCGGGGGCGGCGTCGCCCCGATCCTCGTCACCGACGGCGTGCGCAAGCAGTTCGGCGGGCTCGCCGCCGTCGACGGGGTGAGCCTGTCGGTGCCCGACCGGGGGATCCTGCCGATCGTCGGACCCAACGGGGCGGGCAAGACCACCTACTTCGGCGTGGTCAGTGGCCTGCTGCCGGCCGACGGCGGCACGGTGCACCTCGCCGGGGCCGACGTCACCCGCCTCGCCGACTGGCGCCGGGCCCGGCTCGGACTCAGCCGGACCTTCCAGCTGGTCCGCCTGCCCGGTTCGCTCTCGGTGCTGGACAACGTGGCGTCCGGGGTGCGGATCGCCAACACCGCCGGGCTCTGGCGCTCGCTGACCCGTCCCGAGCTCACCGAGGCCCGCGCGCAGGCCCGCCAGGTCCTCGAGGGGCTCGGCATCGCCGATCTCGCGCACCAGGACCCCGGCGGGCTCACCCTGGCCGGCCAGCGCTTCGTCGAGCTGGCCCGGGCGCTCGCGGGGCGCCCCAGCCTGCTGCTGCTCGACGAGCCGGCCTCCGGGCTGAGCGACGCGCAGCGCGAGCAGATGGCGCAGCGGCTGCGGCGCATCGCGGAGCACCTGCCGATCCTGCTGATCGAGCACGACCTGGACTTCATCGGGCGGCTCACCGACCACGTCGTCGTGCTGGCGACGGGGCGATCCATCTACGAGGGCGAGCTCTCCGGGCTCGCCGCCGACCCCGTCGTCGCCGAGGCCTACCTCGGCGCGGCGCCCTCCGTACCGCACGACGCGCCACCGGCCGCCGAGCCCCAGCCGGCGACCTGACGACCACCACGGCCGCGCGCGGGGACGCGGCGACCGACATCGACTAGGAGAAGCCATGCGCAAGACCTCGACGCGGCGGTTCCGCGCGCTCGCCGTACTCGTGACCCTCGGACTGGCCACCGCCTGCGGCGGGGGCGGGGGAGGGGGCGACGCCGGCGCCGACGGCCCGATCCGGCTCGGCACCGTCGACGCCCTGACCGGCGCCTACGCCGTGCTCGGAGCCCAGGTGAAGGACGGGGTGCAGGCCGCGGTCGACAGCGTCAACCGCGACGGCGGCCTGCTCGGCCGGCAGGTGGAGCTGACCAGCCTGGACAACCAGTCGTCCCCGACCCGGGCGCAGCAGCAGATCACCGAGCTGGTCACCCGCTACGACGTCGCGGCCGTGCTCGGTCCGGAGGACGCGACCGCCATCGGTGCCACGGTGCCGGTGGCCGCGCGCTCGGAGATCCCCAACGTCGTGAGCTCGGCGGCCTGGCCCAACGGCCTGAGCCCCGAGGAGACGGCCTGGTCGTGGACCGCCACGGCCAACACCGAGGACGGCATCGACTCCTACATCTCCTACTTCGAACAGAACGGCATCGAGCGCGTCGCGATCCTCGGCAACGGCACGCCGTTCGCCCAGCAGCTGCCGACCTACCTGGACTCGCTCGCGGGTTCGCTGCCGTTCGAGGTGGTGGCCAGCGAGCAGTTCACCCCCGGCGCGGTGGACGTCAGCCCACAGCTGCTGCGGGCCGCGTCGGCCGATCCCGACTTCGTCCTGTCCTGGGTGTCGGGCACCGACCAGGTCAACGTCATCAAGACCTACCAGCGCCTCGGCTCGGACGTGCCGCTGGGCATCAACGGCGGCAACGCGGGCTCCGCGGTGCGTGCGGCCGTGGGCGACGCCGACCTGGAGGGCGTGTTCGCGCTGTCCTACCCGACGCAGCTGCTCGCCGACCTGCCCGACACGTTCGCCAGCCGGGCGGCGGCGCAGGCCTACCTCGACGGCATGGAGGCCTCCGGTCTCGACGCCGACGGCGGGGCGAGCAACGCGGTGTTGGGCTGGGACGCCGCCATGTCGCTCATGCAGGCCATCGAGGAGGCGGGGTCGACCGACGCGCAGGCGATCCGCGGGGCGCTGGAGAACCAGCAGTACGTGGGCGCCACGACGGTGTGGAACCGCACACCGGACGACCACGCGGGCGCCGAGCCCGGGGGCTACGTGCTGGCGCAGTCGCAGGGCGGGCAGTGGACCCTGGTCGCCGACGCCGCACCGGTGCAGGGCTGAGGTCGGCAGGTGACCCCGACGGTGGAGTGGAGGTGGCCGGGAATGCTGGACGACGACGGACTCGAACGCATCGACGACCTGGCCCGCTACCGGCCGGCAGGCGGTGACGGCCCACGGTCGGTCGCGGCGAGCGGATACGCGATCTCCGACCTGTACCGCGGGGAGCTGCTGAGCGAGGTGCACATGGAGGTGCTCGCGGAGGTCGCCGACGTCGTCGGGACGGGCGGACGGATCTGCGAGACCGAGGAGCTGCTCGACGCCTGGATCGAGACGTTCGAGGTGCTCTCCAGCGTGTGGCCGGACGACCTGCCCGGCCCGACGGACACCACCACGAGAGGGGACGGCCGATGACGGCCACGCACGAGCCCGGCGCGCAGACCGCAGACACCGCGCTCAACCTGCGCAGCCTGCACCCGTCGGCGCTGCGCGAGCAGCTGCCCGAGACCGGCCTGCGGGAGTACTGGTACCCGGCTATCCCGGACTCCGCGGTGTCGGGCACGAAGCCGTGCTTCGTCAAGATCGCCGGGACCGACCTCGCCGTGTTCCGGGACGAGCACGACGCGGTGGCGATCGTCGCGAACGCCTGCCCGCACCGCGGCGGCAACCTCGCCACCGGCAACAGCCACTTCAAGGGCACGATCTCGTGCCCCTACCACGGGTGGACGTTCAACGGCGAGGGGCGCTGCGTCGCGGTGCTCGGCGAGGGGCCCGAGTCGCGGGCCCCCGGCATGCCCGACGCCCGGGTCCGCACGTACCCGACGCAGACCCACCAGGGCATCGTCTTCGTCTGGATGGGCGACTCCGAGCCCGTCGACATCCGGGAGGACGTGCCCCCGCAGTTCTTCGACGACGCCGCGCTCGTCCAGCACAGCGTCACGATGTGGAACTGCAACTGGCGCCCGGCCATGGAGAACCTGCTCGACTCGCACGTCTTCTACGTGCACCGCGACTCGGTGCACCTGCTGACGATGGGCACCGCGGGCATGCTCACCATGAGCCGGATGGGCCCCCGGCGGCCCCGGCCGCGGGTGGTCAACGGTCGCGGGCTCACCTACGCACCGGGCGAGCTGAAGTTCATCACCGCCTTCGGCGGCGGCTCGGCCGCCGAGCCCGAGGCGGAGCCCGCGGCCGAGCCCCGCCGCTGGCCGAACAACGATCTGCAGGACGCCTACCCCACGCTGGGCGGTCAGCTGTGGCCCAAGCGCACGACCCGGCTGCACTGGCACCGGCTGGTGGACCTCGCGAAGCGGTTCCAGCCGGCCCGCCCCGAGGAACCGATGATCGCCGACGCCGAGTGGCGCCAGGCGCATCTCCCGTCGACGTTCCAGGTGGACTACCACGACCACATCTACAGCCGGGTCACAGTGCCGGTCGACGCCGGCCGCTCGCGGGTCTTCTACTTCCACACCACCAGGCCCCGCAGCCGGCCCCGCCGGATCTGGGACCGCCTGCTGTTCACCGTCTACCTGAACTGGATGGTGAACTACAACTTCTCCGGCCAGGACCAGAAGATCGTCGAGCAGCAGTACTACGACCGGCCGGAGACGTTCACCGCCACCGACGTCTTCCCGCTCACCCTGCGCCGGTTCCTGCTGGAGAACGGCCGCGACTTCGTGGTCGCCCGGCAGCGGGCCGCCGACGGTGCGACGGAGCAGCCGCAGTGACCGCCCGGGAGGTGAGCGGCGTGCGGGTCGGCCCCGCCGACCTGCCCGCCGACGGCGAGATGACCCCGGTGCAGGTGGGCGATCGCGAGGTGCTGCTCGCCCGGATCGGCGAGGACTACTTCGCCGTGGACAACCTGTGCAGCCACGCCGAGGGATGGCTCGACATGGGGTTCCTCGTCCCCGAGCTCTGTCAGGTGCGGTGCCCGCTGCACGAGGGGCGGTTCGACCTGCGCACCGGCGAGGCCACCCACGAGCCGGCCACCGAACCGATCGCTGCGTTCACCGTCACCGTCGTCGACGGCGGGGTGTTCGTGGGGACCGAGCCGCGATGAGCGCCGCGGAGCGGCCCTACGTCGTCGTCGGCGCGGGCATGGCGGGAGGCCGGGCGGCGGAGATGCTGGCCCTGCGCGGGCGGGGCCGGGGCGTGGTCCTCGTCGGCGGTGAGGCCCAGCGGCCCTACCACCGGCCACCGCTGTCGAAGGAGCTGCTCGGCGGAGGCGATCCGGCGGAGGTCTACTTCCGGGACGCGACGTTCTACGCCGCGCGCTCCGTCACACTGCGGCTCGGGGTCCGGGCGGTCGGGCTCGACCCGTCGGAACGGGTCGTGGCGCTCGACGACGGCACCGAGGTGCCCTACGCGGCCGCCGTCCTCGCCCCGGGGACCCGGCCCCGCCGGTTGGCCGTTCCCGGCGCGGACCTGGCCGGGATCCACCTGCTGCGCACCCTCGCCGACGCCGCGGCCGTCCGCGCCGCGCTGCGGCCCGGGAGCCGGGTCGTCGTCGTCGGCGGGGGCTTCATCGGCACCGAGGTCGCGGCGGCCGCGGTGGCCGCGGGCGCGGTCGTCACCGTCGTCGAGGCCGGACCCGCCCCGCTGGCGACGGTGCTGGGCGCCGAGGTGGGAGCACTCCTCCAGGACCTGCACGAACGCACCGGGGTGCGCTTCCGCACCGGCCGGACGGTCGAGCGCGTGCACGGGGTCGACCGGGTGACGGCCGTCGAGCTGGCCGGTGGCGAGTCGCTGCCCGCCGATCTCGTGGTGGTGGGCATCGGCGGCACGCCGGACGTCGACTGGCTCGACGGCTCCGGCGTGGATGTCGACGACGGCATCGTGGTCGACGAGCACTGCCGCACCTCGGTACCCGACGTCCTCGCGGCAGGCGACGCCGCCCGCTGGACGCACCCGGGGTTCGGCAGCCTGCGGATCGAGCACGAGACGCACGCGCAGAACCAGGCGACGGCGGCGGCGCGCACGCTGCTGGGCCGCCCGGTGGCCTACCGCGGGCTGCCGCACGTCTGGTCGGACCAGGGTGCCCTCGCCCTCCGGTGGGCCGGTCACGTCCCGTCGTGGGACGATGTCGTGATCACCCGGGGGGATCGGCCCGACCGCCTCACGGCGGCGTACCTGCGGTGCGGACGGGTGGGCGCGGTGCTCACGGTGAACGAGCCCGAGCGGCAGCTCGAGGCGGCGGGACTGCTCCAGGACGGGCCGTTCCCGGCCGACCTCTGGCAGGAACGGCGGGCGAGCGCATGACGGTGGGCACGGGCGCGCGCCACGAGGGGCCGAGGAGAGCGGTGGACGTGGAGCCGGCGGGGACCGGGACCGGGACCGGGACCGGGGAACCGGAGCTCGAGCTGCTCGATCCCCGGGTCCGGTACCAGGTGGAGCGGGCCCGCGCCGAGCACGGGCCGGACTTCGACGCGCTGCCGTTGTCGCTGACCCTGCTGCTGCACCGGGTCACGGCCATGCTGGTCAAGGCGAGCAGCCTCGACATCGAGCCGCTGGGCCTGACCACCGCGCAGTTCAACGTGCTGACGGTGCTGCACCGCGCCGAGCGCCCGATGACCATGACCCAGCTCGCCGAGACGCTGTCGATCCGGCCGCCCAACCTCACCACGCTGGTCGACATGCTGCGCGGCCGCGGCCTGGTGGCCAAGACCGTCAGTCGTGCGGACCGCCGGTCCTTCCGGGTCGTGACCACGGCCGAGGGCGACGCCCTGATGGCCGACTTCCTGCCCGGCCACTGGCGGTTCATGTCGGAGTTCTACGCCGGGCTGGACGCCGCCGGGCAGCGCACCCTCGCGACGCACCTCGACCGCCTCCTCGCGACGCTGCACAACGGCGAGGGTTCCGCGGAGATCGCGTCGAACATCGTCGCCGCCGCCTGCGACGACGGCTAGCGCGACACCGCGCCCGGTGCCGGGCCGCGGTGGGCCCGCAAGTACATATGAAACATAACTGTGTTGGAGGACGACGTGGGTGAAGTACTCGCACTCGGCATGACGCACTACCCGGCGCTGGTCAACCCCGACGAGCGCATGGCCGGCATCCTGCGGTGGGTGCTGGAGGACGAGGCCATCCCCGCCGAGCACAAGGACCCGGCGGCGTGGCCCGCGGCCATGCGGGAGGAGTACGGCGACGACGGCGGGACGGCGTCGGCCGCCGTCCACCGGGAGCGCTGCCTGGCCGCCTTCCGCAGGCTCCGGTCCGAGCTCGACGAGTTCCGGCCGGACGTCGTGGTGATCTGGGGTGACGACCAGTACGAGAACTTCAGGGAGGAGATCATCCCGCCGTTCTGCCTGTTCGCCCTCGACGACCTCAAGCTGCGGCCGTGGCAGCACAGCCGGGCGGCCAACGTCTGGGGCGAGCCGGCCGACGAGGTGCTGCCGGTGCGCGGGGCGAAGGACATGGCCAAGCACTTCGCCTCGGCGATGCTGGCCGACGGCGTCGACCTGGCGTACTCCTACCGGCTGCGGGACGAGACGATCGCACCGCACGCGTTCCTCAACACGCTGCTGTTCCTGGACTACGACCGCACGGGCTTCCCGTACCCGGTGATCCCGTTCCAGGTGAACTGCTACGGCAGCTACGTCATCGCCCGCCACGGTGAGCCGACCCGGTTCGGGCACGCCGACGCCCCGGAGGACCTCGACCCGCCCGGGCCCACCCCGCAGCGGGCCATGGAGGTCGGTGCCGCGTTCGCCCGCGCCGCTGCCGCGTCGCCGTGGCGGGTGGCCGTGATCGGCTCGTCGAGTTGGTCGCACGCGTTCCTGCACGACAAGGCCTGGCGCCTCTACCCCGACATCGCCTCCGACGAGGAGTACTACCGGGCCATGGTCGAGCAGGACTACGCGGTCTGGGAGGCGGCCACCCCCGAGGGGCTCGCCGCGTCGGGACAGCAGGAGATGCTCAACTGGTTCTGCCTGCTCGGCGCCGTCAAGGAGCTGGGAGCCGCACCCACCTGGACGGAGCTGGTGACGACGCGGGTGTTCAACTCCTCCAAGTGCTTCGCGATCTTCCGGTGACGCCGCCGCTCGTCCGTTTCCGGGAGAAGGTCTGCGTGATCACCGGGGCGGCGCAGGGCATCGGGCTGGCCACCGCCCGACGGCTGGCGGCGGAGGGCGCCGCACTGGCGCTGGTCGACCTGCACCGGCCCGGTGTCGAGTCCGCGGCACGGGAGCTGCGCGCGGACGGCGCGGACGTCGAGGCGATGGTCGTCGACGTCTCCGACGCCGCCGCCACGGCCGCGGCCGTGGAGTCCGTCGTCGCCCGGTTCGGCCGCGTCGACGTGCTGGTCAACAACGTCGGCGGCACCCGGCAGATCAAGCCGTTCGAGCTCTACACCGCCGAGGAGATGCGCGCGGAGGTCGACAGGTCGCTGTGGACGGCGCTGGTGTGCTGCCACGCGGTGCTGCCCCGGATGCTGGAGCAGGGCAGCGGCAGCATCGTCAACGTCGGGTCGAACTCGCCGCGCGGCATCTACCGGGTGCCCTACGCCGCGGCGAAGGGCGGGGTGTTCGCGCTGACCACCTCGCTCTCGGCCGAGGTCGCCCGGCGCGGCGTGCGCGTCAACTGCGTCGCGCCGGGGGCCACCAGGGTCGACGACCGCGCCGTCCCGCGGATGACCGAGGAGCAGGAGCGGGAGAACGGCCGCTGGATCGAGGAGCTGTTCTCCTCCCAGGAGACGATCGTGCCGATGGGTCGCTGGGGGAGCGTGGACGAGCAGGCCGCGGCGATCGCGTTCATGGCCTCGGACGACGCGTCGTTCGTCACCGGCCAGGTCCTCAGCGTCGCAGGCGGGTTGACGGTGCCGTGACCCTCGTCGACTGGCACGCGCACATGCTCTCCGACCGGCTCGCCCCGCCGTCGGGCGCCGAGGGTGCCTGGCCGGGGATCCGGACGGCCGGCGGAGCCCTGGAGCTGACCCTCGGTGGGCGGCCCTACCGGCCCGTCGACGCGCGCACGTTCGACCCGGAGCCGCGCCTGGTCGACATGGACGCCCGCGGGGTGGCCGTCCAGGTGCTGTCCCCGCCGCCCTACGCCGTGGCGTTCGACGGGCCCGCGGCCGAGTTCGCGTCGCTCGCCGAGCAGCAGAACGCGTTCCTCGGCGAGATCACCTCGGCCTGCCCGGAGCGCTTCGCGATGCTCGGGATGCTGCCCTACGGGGAGCCTGCACGGGTCACTGCGGAGATCGAACGGCTGGAAAAGCTGCCGGGCGTGCGTGGTGTCTGTCTCACCGCTCACCGCGACGACCCGGTGACCGATGCCGCGCACGAGGAACTGTGGGCGCGGTTCGCCACCAACGGATGGGTGGTGTTCGTGCACCCGGCCGACACCGCGATGTGCGCCGAGGACACAGCCACCGGCGCCGTGTTCGGCCTGGGCATGCCCCTGGCCACCGCCCGCACTGCCACGGCGCTGGTGCTGTCGGGCATGCTCGCGGCGGTGCCCCGCACCCGGGTGCTGCTCGCCCACGCAGGCGGCGCGTTCCCCGCCACCGTCGACCGTCTGACCAGGGGTTGGCAGCTGGGTATGCACCCCGCCCTGGCTGAGTCCCCCCTGGCGACGGTGCGGCGATCGTTCTGGGCCGATGCACTGGCCTACGCCCCGGCTCCGCTGCACCTCGCCGGCGCGGTGTTCGGCGCCGACCGGCTCGTCTACGGCAGCGACTACCCCTTCGCGGCCGAGCTGAGGCCGGCCGAGCTCGAGTCGCTGCACGGCGACGCCGACCTCCTCGCGCGCCTCACGGCCAACGGTGAGCGGCTGCGTGCTCCCGGTGCCGGCACCGGAGCCCGCTCCCCGGAGCAGCCGTGACTACGCCGACTCGGTCCCGTCGTCGCCGGCAGGCCGTCGGGCTCGGTCCGACGCCGGGCACCCGGGCCGGAGGCGTCGGATCGTGTCGATCACGGGGCACGGGGGGGGTCCGCGCTGGACGTCGCGGTCGAGGTCTTCGGCCCGGCGCGGCGGTTCAGCCGCCGACGGGGAGGAAGGCGTCGGGGTCGGGGCCGAGGAAGCGTTCCAGGTCGTCGAGGATCGTCATCAGCGAGGCGACGTTGGTGTTGGTCCAGGCGAGCCCGACGGGCCGGATCCGGCCGGTGCGGGCGGCGGTCGTGGGGCCCAGCAGGTCGAGCAGGTCCGGGGAGATCGGGGTGGCCGGGTCGGAGATCAGGTTGGTGTAGGGCGGCGCCACGAAGATGGGCGCTCGCCGGCATCGTCGTGACGCGGCAGGAGGACCGGTTCAACGCCCAGCTCGCGCTGAAGATCCTCGCGATCCGCGCGGCGGGGGACGGCCCATCGACCGGGGGCACGAGGTCTGCACCGACCCGGTGATCGCGGCGAACGCAGCGTGGGTGCGGTAGGGGTGCGCGTTGCCGAATCGTGGAGCGGCCGACCGGGTCGGTGCCCGCGATGATCGGCGTTTCGGAACGGGCAGCCGCATACGGCAGGCGTTGATCGACGTTTCGGTACCCGGAGCTGCGTATTTTGCGCCTCCCGGTTCCGAGATGTCGATCATGGACGCATCCGGGCTCGCGCGGTGCGCGACCGGCCGGTGACCCGCGAGCGGCATTCGGCAACACCCACAGGGACGGCGCCGGGTGGCGGTCGGACCGATCATCGGTGCGAGGCGGGGCGCGGCACCACCGCACACCCGTTGTGGTGACCACACACGTGCCGCGGCGCCGGTGCGGTGACCAGGATGCCGGTGCGGTGGTCACGGTGGCGGCTCGACCTCGACCCGCCGGCCGGCTCCGCGCGCCGGGGGCGGGTCACCCTGCGGGCGCGGGCAGGCCGAGCTGGCGGCGCACCCCGGCCACGACGCGCCGGGCCGACGTCGACACCTCCGCCTCCAGCGGGGCCGCGACCGGCAGCGGGATGTTGCCGCCGCTGACCCGGACGATCGGGGCGTCGAGGTCCTCGAAGGCCTCCTCGGCGAGGATCGCCGCGATCGCGGCGCCCCAGCCGAGCTGGCCGGGGTTCTCCTCGACGATCACGACGTGGCCGGTCCGGCGGGCCGAGGTCAGCACCGTGGCCGCGTCCAGCGGCACCAGCGTGCGCAGGTCGATCACCTCCGCGGCGATCCCGTCGGCAGCCAGCTCGTCGGCCGCCGCGAGGCACTGGCCGACGGTGATCGACAGGGCGACCAGCGTGACGTCGTCGCCCGCCCGCGCGATCTTCGCCCGCCCGAGCGGCAGCACGTGCTCGCCGTCGGGGCTCCTCGGGGCCGGTCTGGACCTTCACGCTACTGATCGCGACGCCGTCCCGTCTTCGGCCGTGGGGGACAACAAACCGGTCAGCAGGTGTTCCGCGCGCCGTCGAGCACCACACCGTGGCCGTTCCGGGGTCCTCGGTCAGGGCGGGTCGCCGATGAGGATCACCTACCGGCGGCGCGAGGAGCACCGGGTCGATCCGGTGCTCCTCGGCGGGGCGGACGCCCGGGCCGTGACCAGCGGGCGGCTTCGGCCCGCGAGGCCGATGAACGCCGGGCCGCGGGTCGCTACCGTGGCCTGCACCACCGATACCGGGGAGTGCCCATGATCCCGATCCCGCCGCCGAACACCCGCGCGCACCCCTACCGGGGGCTGTCGGTGCAGGAGGTCGGCTTCCCGCTCACCGAGCGGGCGATCCTCGAGCACCTCCACGGACGCGAGGTCTACCGCCGCACCGACTTCCTGGCGCTGCGCGGTCCAGGTTCGGGCTCGGACGGCGCCACCGCGCTGGTCGCCGTCGTCAAGGCAAGCCTCGACCCGCTGTTCTCGCCGGTCGTGGAGGCGCGGGTACTGGCGGGCCCGGACGAGACGGCGTGGGTCGAGTCTCCGGAGACCGACGTCGGCAACGCCACCGCGCTGGCCGCCGCGGCCGTGCCCGGCGCGCGGGCCACCGTCGTCATCGGGCGGTTCGAGCACGTCAACTTCATCTGGGAGCCCGCCCCGATCCCGGTGCGGGTCACCGAGGTGGTGCCGCCGCACCCGCCGAAGCTCTTCGCCCAGGCGCAGCAGGCGATCGCCTACGACGAGGACCTGCCGCCGGTGGAGCTGGTGCTGGACGCGGTGGACGTGCACGCGCTGGCCGCCGCGCATCCGGCGGCGGGCTACCTGCTGCCGTGCCGCGGCTCGGGTACGGAACTCGGCGCGCCGGTGGCCTTCCTCGACACGCGTCCCGCCGAGCGCGGGGACTGGCTCATGATCGGCTGCGAGCGGTCGCTGCAGTTCCATCGGCACTTCTACGGCGACGAGCCCGAGCGGGTGGATCTCTGCCCGCGGGCCAGGGCGGCGGCCTCCGGGTTCACCCTCACCAAGTGCTGCCTCATCGAGCGCGGCCTCGAGGTGGACGACCGGACCGCCGTGGTGCCGTGGGGCGCGAACCTCGACGAGGTGCGCGAGGGGCTTCGTAAGCTGCTGCTGTGAGCGCGCACCCGGCCGACTCGTTGATCTACCGGCACCTGTGGTCCACCCCCGAGACGCACGACCTGTTCGACGACGCCGGGCGCACCCAGGGCTGGCTGGACGTCCTCGCGGCGCTGGCCGACGCGCAGGCCGGGCTCGGCCTGGTCCCGGCGGAGGCGGCCGCGGCGATCCGGGCGCACGCCCGCGTCGAGCTGCTCGATCTGGAGGAGGTGGCCGCGGGCACCCGGGCCACCGGGCACTCCACTCTCGGGCTGATCCGTTGCCTGCGGGCGGTGCTCCCGCCCGACGCCGCCGAGTGGGTCTACTACGGCGCCACCGTTCAGGACGTCACCGACACCTGGTTCGCGCTGGTCATGCGCTCGGTGCTCGACGTCGTCGACCGCGACCTCGCCCGCTGCGAGGCGGCCGCGCTCGACCTGGCCCGGCGGCACCGCGACACCGTGATGTGCGGGCGCACGCACGGCCAGCCCGGGCTGCCGATCACGTTCGGCTTCAAGGCCGCGGTCTGGGCGGCGGAGCTGGCGCGGCACCGGGAGCGGGTGGCGCAGGCCCGGCCGCGCCTGGCCGTCGTCCAGCTCGGCGGGGCGCTGGGCACCATGGAGTTCTGGGGCGAGCACGCGCTGGACCTGCTCGACGCGTTCGCCGCGCGCCTGGACCTCGGCGTGCCGGACGGGCCGTGGATCACCGCCCGCGACCGGGTGGCGGAGTTCGCCACGCTGCTCGCGCTCGTCACGGCCACCCTCGCCAAGATCGGCAACGAGATCTACGAGCTGCAGCGCCCCGAGCTGGGGGAGCTCAGCGAGCCGTTCACCGCGGGGCAGGTCGGCAGCATCACCATGCCGCACAAGCGCAACCCCGAGCTGGCCGAGCACCTGGACACGCTCGGGCGCGTGGTGCGCACCAACGCCGGGCTGGCGGTGGAGGGCATGATCGCCCTGCACGAGCGCGACGGGCGCGGGTGGAAGGCCGAGTGGCTGATCCTGCCCGAGTCGAGCCTGCTCGCCGCGGCCGCGCTCGGGTTCGCGGCCCGGCTGCTGGAGGGGCTGCAGGTGCACGCCGACCGGATGCGGGCAGGAGTCGACGCCCAGCGCGGGTACGTGCTCTCCGAGCCGGTGATGCGGGTGCTGGCGCAGCGGTGGGGCAAGCACGCCGCGCACGAGGCTGTCTACGCGGCGACGATGGCGGGCCTGGACGCGGGTGTCGACCTGGAGGCGGCGCTGCGGGCGGCGGGCCTCGTCGGCCCCGGCGCGCTGACCGAGGCCGAGCTGGCGGCGGCGCTGGACCCCGCGAACGCGCTCGGCGCCGCGACGGCGTTCGTCGACCGGGTGCTCGCCGGGCGGGCCCGGTGACCCGTCCGGCGCCGACCCCGGCCGGTCCGCGACGGGTGAGATCGACACCATCGGGGTCGGCCGGCGCCGGGACCCCCACCTCGTCGATCTCACCCGCGGACCGACCCCACGCCGGCCCGGTGCGGACATGACCGGCCTGCTCGGGATGCCCCGGGTGCGGCTGGGCACGTTCCCCACCCCGCTGGTGGCGGCGCCGCGGCTGTCGGCGGCGGCAGGGGTGGAGATCTGGTTCAAGCGCGACGACCTCACCGGGCTCGGCCTGGGCGGCAACAAGGTGCGCGGGCTGGAGTACCTGCTCGCCGACGCGCAGCGGCGCGGCTGCGACGTCCTCGTGACGGGCGGCGGGCCGCAGTCCAACTGGGCGATGCTGGCGGCGTTGGCCGGGCGGACGCTCGGGATGGACACGGTGCTGGTCAACTTCGGGCACCCGGTGGAGCCGGTGGGCAATCTGGCGCTGGCGGTGTCGGTCGGGGCGCAGGTCCGGTTCACCGGTGACGACGACCGCAGCTCGGTGGACCGTGCGGTGGCGTCGGTCGCCGACGAGCTCTCGGCAGCCGGGCGGACGCCCTACCCGATGGGCCGCGGCGGGGCCACCGGCGTCGGCGCGCTCGGGTACGTCGCCGCGGGCCTCGAGCTGGCGGGCCAGCTGCACGACACCGGCCTGGCCCCCGCGCAGCTGTGGCTGGCCACCGGCTCCTGCGGCACCCACGCCGGGCTGCGGGCCGCCGCGGCGTGGCTGCGGCCGGGCTACGACGTCGTCGGGGTGACCGTCAGCAGGCCTGCCGCGGAGGCCGCGGAGCGCGTCGACCGGATCGCCGCCGAGGCGAGCGACCTGATCGGGACACCGCGGGCGAGCGCGCCGCCCGTCGTCGTCGACGGGTTCCTCGGGCCCGCCAAGGGGTCCCGCTCGCCCGAGGGCGAGGCGGCCGCGGAGCTGGTGGCGCGCACCGAGGGGGTGTTCCTGGACCCGGTGTTCGCGGCCAAGGCGATGGCCGGGCTGCTCGCCGCCGCCCGCGCGGGCACCGCGGTCGGCCCGGTGGTCTTCCTGGTGACCGGGGGAGCCCCGACCCTGTTCACGTGACCCGCCCGTCGGCGCCCCGGCCCAGCTCGCGGCGCACGATCCGGGTGCCCGCCACGAGGCTGCGCAGCTTGCGGAAGGCCAGGTCGCGGGGGAGCTGGTAGAGGCCGCAGTCGGTGCTGACGACCAGCCGCTGCGCCGGCACGACCTTCAGCGCCACGCGGATCCGGTCGGCCACCTCCTCGGGCGACTCCACGTGCGGGTTCAGCACCTCGACCACCCCGATGCCGAGGCTGGAGCCCTCCCGCTCGGTCCAGCCGCGTAGCGCCTCGACCTCCGCCATGCGGGGACGGGCGGTCTCCATGTGGATCTCGGTCCAGTCCACCGCGGTCTCGGAGGCGAACAGCGTGGCCAGGCTGCCCGCGTTCATCGCCGGGTAGGTGCTGTCGGTGCCCCGCGCGTTGCCGTAGCACATGTGCCAGGTCAGGTGCGCCTCCACGCCGCGGGAGGCCCGGTTCATCATGTCGACGACCCACCCGTCGCGGCCCCCGGAGGCGAGCAGGGCCTGCTCGGTGAGCTGGATGAACCCGGCGCCGTGCTCGGCGAGCCAGCGCAGCTCGTTGTTGAAGGCGGCGGCGACGTCGGCCCGCAGCGCCGTGACGTCGCCGTAGTACTGGTCCTCGCACCAGCCGGCCACCGTCGCCGGGCCCGAGTTGATATTGATCTTGATCGGCTTGTCGGTGGCCTCCCGCATCGCGGCCAGCACCGGGCCGAACACGGGCCGTACCCACCTGATCTTCTCGGCGACGACGGGGCGGAAGTAGTGCTCGGTGCCCGGCTGGTCGCCGGGCGGGCCGTACGCGCGGAAGCCCGCGAGCCGCAGCGGGACCAGCAGCATCTGGACCTTGTCGTAGGGGGTCTCGCCCTGGAAGTACTGGTTGCCGTCGGTGACGATGTCGAGACCCGCGAGGTCCTGGTCCTTGACGCACAGCCGCACCGCGTCCTCGTAGAGCGTGCGCTGGTACATGTCCAGGTAGTCGACGTCGTGCACCGACTCGCGGAGCACGCCGCCGCGCATCCACAGCGGACGCGGCCAGCTGCCCACCATCGTCGTCGGCAGCAGGACGTCGTGGTCGCCGATCAGCACGGTGCCTCCCGACCCGGTGGATCAGGGTCGTCGATGGATCAGGGTCGTCGTCGGATCAGGGTCGTCAGTGGATCAGGGGGTGGACCGGCGCGACCCAGTGGTGGGCGTCGGGCTCGGTCGCGGGGCCGTCGACGGCCGGGAGCAGGTCGAGCGTGTCGGAGCGCAGCCCGAGCCGCAGCGTCTCCAGCGCGATCACCTCCTCGGCCGCGATGTTGCCGAGGCTCGCCACCGGACCGAGGCGCCGGATGAACCAGGCCTGCTGGTCCTTGCGCGGGGCCTCGAAGATGATCTTCTCTGACGGCAGGTCGGCGAGCAGTGACTCGACCAGCTCGGTGCGGACCTCGCCCGCGGCGTCGTAGAGCCCGACCGTGCCGCTCTCGCGCGCCTCGGCGATCAGCAGCGACGCGCCGCCTCGACGGTGAGGTGGCCCGGACATGACCGGCGGCCGGGACGGCGCCGGCAGGGCAGCGCGCTGACCCATGGGATGCCCACAGCACCGGCCGTCGCTGCGCGGACCACGAGACCCAGCTGCTCGGCCACGGCGCGCGCCGGACCCGGAGCGTCGTCGGGCAGATCCAGGAAGTGCCGTAGATCAGACACGAACACCGTCAGGAAGGTACGGGAGCGTCCACCAGCGGCAGAACCGGCCGGTCGATCCGGGCGGCACGAACCGGACGAACCTGGGCCGACCACACCACCAACCGATGACTGCCACCGGGCGGTTGTACGGCCCTGAACTGCGTCATGGGGTGTGTCAGGCTGCGTGCGGGGCGATCGTCACGATGAGTTCAGCACCGAGAGCGATCGCGATCCGCTCCAGCACCGGGATCGTCGGCACGGCACCGCCGGCCTCCAGCCGGGACAGGGCAGGTTGGGTCATACCGGCGCCGGCGGCCAGCTCGGTCTGGGACATGCCCAGCGCGAGTCGGCGTTCTCGAACTGCCTGTCCGATCATGAACGCACGCCGGGCCTCGTCGTACCCCTCGCGGTACTCCGCGCTGCTACGCCGCTGGCGCGCGATCTCCTCGTAGGAACGGTGGTCGGTGCTCATCTCATCTTCCCTCGCGTTCGTAGACGTCGTGCGCGACGCCGTGGGTGGCTTCGCACGTTCCTTGCGCCCGTACGGCGCGTTCGACCTCGGCGGTCTCGGCGTTGCGGGTCTTGCGGAACACGGTGAGCAACACCACCCGCCGGCCCGGCGCCAGCCAGTACGTCACCCGGGCCTGCTGGCGCAGCAGATGAAACCGCAGTTCTCGCACCTTCCCGCCGAGGTGGCGGGCGTATGGTTCGCCGAGTGTCTCGGCCCGCTCGGCGAGCAAGCCGACGAGGAAGTCGACCCGACCGAAGTCGCGGTCACTGAGGCTGTCCAGCCAGAACCGGACCTCTGGCTCGACCTCGACCTCGTACAGATCGGCCATGCATTCAACGGTATATGTATCTCGTGCTATGGACAAGCAGGGCGATCAGCGCCGAAGGGCCAGTCCACCAGGTGTTGATCGGTCGACGGCTGGCGGTCGCCGGGGTCCGCGGATATCGCAGGGATCGAGTATGTGGGTTGTGCCGGTGACGAGGTGCACGCCCACCAGCAGCTGCTCGACCTGGGCTTGACGGCGGGCAGATCGCGCGGCGCACCCACGTCCCGGCGGCGCGGGTGAAGGTGACCGCGGCGGTGGCGCGCAGCGCGCTCGCCGCCGCCGTGCTGGACCGTTACGAGGTGACGCTGGACCAGGCCGCGGTGATCGCCGAGTTCGACGACCGCACCGACGCCGGCACCGTCGCGGTGAAGGTGCTGACGGTGACCGCGGCGAAGGAGCCCGCGCAGTTCGAGCACGTGGCGCAGAAGCTGCGCGACGAGCGCGCCGACGCCGCCCTGCTGGCTGACACCATTCGAGAGTTGGCCGACCAGGGGATCGAGCTGGTCGACCCCGACCAGCCCGGCGCCGCCCGCCAGATCAGCGGGCTACGCCCCGATGCGGAGTCGCCCAGCGGTGTCGAGCTGACCGCCGACGCGCACGGCGGGTGCCCGGGGCGGGCGGCCAGCGTGGAGATCCGCCGCGGCTGGGACCGGGAGCCGCAGCTGCGGGTCGTGCACTGGTGCACCGATCCCGACACCCACCGGCACGCGGCCCGCTGGACCCAGGTCGCCGTCGGCGGCCCGGGCGGGACGAGCGCGGCAGGAATGAGCGAGGAGGACAAGGCGCAGCGGCGGCTGGTGATGGCGAACAACCGGGAGTGGGACTCGGCGACCACGGTCCGCCGGCAGTGGCTGCGGACCTTCCTGAGCCGCAAGACCCTGCCGCGGGATGCGCTGGTGTTCATCGCGGTCACCCTCGGTCGGGGCGGACACGACCTGCGCCGGGCGATGGAACCGGACGGCCGCGTCTATACCGGACGCCCGAACCCCATCGCCGAAGCCGCACGGGCGGTGTCGCCGCAACGGGCGACCCAGCTCGCTCTGGCGGTGCTGCTCGGCGCCGCCGAGGACGCCTGCAACCGGCAGACCTGGCGGTCTCCCGAGGCGGGGCACCGGGCCTACTTCACCGCGTTGCGCGACTGGGGCCACCCGCTGGCCCCGGTCGAGCATCTCGTCCTGCCCGATGACGAGCAGCCGGGCGACGACAGCCAGGCCGACGCCGACTCCACCGGCGGCACGGGCGCTGACCCCGACACCGGTGACCGTACCGGCGACGACGAGCACGGCGGTGCGGCCCCGGCCGATCAGGAGCAAACGCGGTGGGCGCACCGCTGCGGCGGACGCTGTTCCGCTCACGCATCTGGCGCCCGTCGTTCGTGCGGTCCGGCCTACTCGGTGGGGTCGTCACGGCCGGTGACAAGTTCGAGGCGCACTGGATAGACGCGACCGGAGCCGCCTTCGTCGAGCTGCTGCCGACGCGGGCACAGGCCGTGCAGCACGTCGCGCGGCATCAGCATCGTCGTCGGTCGACGCCGAGCGTGCCCCGGCCACGCCGGGTGGCACCTCGCCCACGTGCAGCCAGCGCCGGGTGACGGACCGGCCCGTCGGGTCGCCTCACGGTCGAGACGGCACCTCGATCGCCGTCAAGGTCGCTCCCGATCATCACGCGCCCGCTGCCACTGCCGGGGCGCCGACAGGATCTGGATCGCGAGCCGCTCGGTGATGTGAAGCCGGGGCGTGGTGTCCCGCGCCCGCTCCGCGATCTGCCGTGGGCTCAGCCCCATGTCGTGGTAGAGCCGGACGATCTTCTCCTGCTCCGCCGTCCAACCCCGCGCCGCCCGAGGAGCCGGCACCCGCCGCTCGCGGGAGCGCTCGCGGACAGTGACCGGCGCCCCGGCATGTTGGCGGTAGTCCAGCCCGACTGCGGAGTCCTTTCGCCCGAACTCACCGGTCTCACCACGGCGACTGATCTCCTCAGGATCGGCGACGAGGACGCTGTCGGCGCTCTTGTTGACCCCGACCGTCGTGACCAGCACGCCACGATGGTGCCGGCGCTGGCATTCCTTCTTCGTGCAGTAGCGATAGCCGAGCCCCGCCCGCTCCTCGGGCAGCTCGTTACCGCACCCTATGCACGTCCGTTGTGCGGCCACCTGGAAGACCACCTCCGACGTTGTCAACGCAGGTCGGTGACCGGTGCTTCCCACCGCGGAACGGTCGTACCGGTCCGGCGCGGGCGAACCGGCGGAGCTGTCGACGTCACCCGACACCGACCCTTGACGTTATCGACTACTTCGCAGCGGGCTCCTGCTGATGACTCGCCTCCCGGACACCGGATCGGGTCTGTCAAGTTCTTACAGTCCCGTACCCGGTCAGGCCGTCCTCGCAGTTGCGGCAGAACCCGCAGTCGATGTTGAACGGCAGGCACACCATGTCGCCGACGCGGGTCCGCGCGACGCCGGAGCCGACCTCGACGACCTCGACGACCTCGACGACCGGGACTGTAAGCACAACGGTGTAACTCCGATCAAGGAGGATGACACCCATGACAGACCTGATGCCCGAGCGAGTGGTTGACCTCGACGAGGTCGTCGACGGCCCGGCCGCGCCGGCACCGGCCGGGTTGGACGCGGTGG
>NZ_JAJCYB010000132.1 GCF_029263155.1 Pseudonocardia sp. | reverse complement strand
CAAGGCCCTGCGACGGGTGAGCCTGTGCCCCTGGCGGATCGGCACCATCACCGCTGCGGCGCTCGTCCTGCTTCACCACCAGCACGGCCGGACGACGTGATCAACCGGCCCGGCCGATCGCTACTGGGAAGGACTCAGTGTGCCGCGGAGACGATCGGCTTCCGCATCGACGGCATACGTCTTGAGCGGAAGATCACCGTCGACGGAGCTGTTTGCACCGTCCGCGTCCTCGCGTGCCTTCTCGCGGGCGTAGAAATTCACCCGCAGGTCCGCGAGTTCCTCGTCGTAGTTCTCCTGCGTGAGCGGAAGATCACCGTCAGCGTCGTAGTCCGGGTCACCCGGGATCGGTGCAGGCATCACAGGTCCCGGATCTCGATACCGCCGAGCGCCACCACGAGTTCCCGGAGCTTCAGGATCTCGTGACGCTGCTGGACGATGACACCGATCATCTCCAGGCCCGCGCGGTACGGGTCCTCGGTGAACGCGGCCGTGAGTTTGTCGGTCATCCAGTCCAACAGCGCGGATGCATCGATCGGTGGAGCATCCGGCTCGGCGACGGTCGCTGTTTCCATCATGATGTGAGGTCCTCTCGGGGGATTGCCGCGCTGGATCTCTCGCGGTCAATGCGGGAGATCGCATCGACGTGCGAGCGCCGGTGCTGCTCGGTGCCGTCGAGCACGACCAGGCACGCGCAGAGATCGCAGACACGGGCCCGCAGCACACCGCGGGACGTCAGGAGGGTCACGCGGCCAGCCTGCCGGGTCCGGGCCGTCATGTCTGCGCCCGGTCGGCCGAGCACGACGGCGGGCACGCCACCCGGCACGGCGGTGCGGGCGGGCTCACCCACAGCAGGAACGCACCGTGCTCGGTGCAGCGCAGCGCGACCTCGACACCCGTCGGCGGCCCCGCGCTCTCGTCGGTGAACCGGGCCAGCAGTGCAGCTCTCGCGGCCGAGCGGTCGATGATCTTCGGTGGGGTGGCAGGGTGTGCCATGGGCCGGACCTCCATCCGGTCAAGGCCCCGGCCGACGGTTGCGTCGTCGCGCCGGGGCCGCCTTGTGACTACAGGACCGTAACGCGACCGATGCGACCGATGCGACTAAGGCGCCCGATCGGCCGAGTCGGAGACCTACCGTCAGCACGTGCCTGACGAGGAGCTGCTGACGTCCGGGGAGGTTGCGCGCCGGTTGGGTGTCACCCCGCGCGCGGTCGGCCGCTGGGTCGCCCGCGGCCTACTGACGCCTGCTGTCACCACGCCGGGCGGCCGGTACCGGTTTCGGTGGTCGGAGGTCGAGACCCAGCTACGCGAACAGGGCGAGCGCCCCGAGGTCTGACCGTCCACTCAGGACAGAAGTGGATCTCCGTCAGTCCGCAGACAGTCCGCAAGAGGTCCACGAACGGCCATCGCGAGCCACCGTTTGCCAACGGTAAAACGGCAGCTCAGAGGGCATTCTTCGGACGTCGTCGCAGGTCGGGGGAAGGGCTGATTAGTCTCCGGCTTACAGGCCAGCTCGTCCCACTTTATCGATCTGAACCGCGTAGTTCACGAGTGCGGAGATCGTCTGCGCGGCTCGCCTTCTCACCGCGGATGCCGGCGACGACCACGAGCTCCTCCACACGCTCGCCCGCGGCGATCATCCCGCGCTCCTCCAGCATCGCCGCCCGGGCGCGCAGTACGGGACCGAACGGGATCCGCACCCGGGTCAGCACGGTCGGCGCGAACCCGGCGTCGCCGAGCGCGTCCACGGTCGTCCGGGTGCCGCACAGCGCCGAGTGGACGAGCAGGATCTGCCCGTCGTCGGAGAGCACGTCGGCGGCGCCCGAACAGATGCGGTCGAGCACCGCGCGGCCGTCCGTCCCGCCGTCCCAGCAGCGGGCGCGGGCGTGCCGCGGCAGCCGTTGCGTCCGCGCGGGGACGTAGGGCGGGTTGCTCACCACCAGGTCGAAGCGCTCCCCGGCGACAGGTGCGAACAGGTCGCCCCGCCGGACGTCGACGGCCAGGCCGGCCAGCCCTGCGTTGAGTCGGGCCGCTGCCACGGAGCGGGCCGAGAGGTCGACGGCCGTGACCGACGACGCGCCGGCGCGCGCGGCCGCCAGCGCGACGGCACCGGTTCCCGTGCCCAGGTCGAGCACCCGGCGCCCGGTGGCGTACGCGCCCCGGTGCATCTCGGCGATCAACACCTCGGTGTCGCTCTCGGCCCGGTACACCCCGGGGGCGCGCATCAGCATCATGGTGATCAGATGCCCGGCCCGGCGCGCCGTAAACGCCGCGGGAGCACCGTCGCGATCGCCGCTGACCACAACGGCCGCCGGGGTCACCCGGCACCGCATGGTGCGGGCGGCCCCGGGTACGGGCGGGCGGGGCGGCTCCGGTCCGGGGCCCGCTCAGCGCGCGGTGGGCGGGAACTGGCAGGCGGGGCAGGTGCCCCAGTACACGACCTCGGCCTCGTCGACCCGGAATCCGCCGTCGTCGGAGGCGGTCAGGCAGGGCGCGTCCCCGACGGCGCAGTCGACGTCGCTCATCGCGCCACAGGAGCGGCACACGAGGTGGTGGTGGTTGTCACCGACCCGGGCCTCGTAGCGGGCGACCGACCCCGCGGGCTGGAAGCGCCGGATGAGGCCGGCGGCGGTGAGGGCGCGCAGGATGTCGTAGACGGCCTGGTGTGACACCGAGCCGGCCCGCGCCCGGGTCGCCGCCAGCAGGGAGTCGGTGTCGGCGTGCGGATGGTCGTGCACGGCGGCCAGCACCGCCTTGCGCGGCGTGGTGACGCGCAGCGCGGCACCTCGGAGCAGCCGCTCGATCTGCGGGGGGTTCGGCACGCCATCCCTCCAGACACCAGGGCGGATCGGTCGACGGCCGCCGGACTCGGCCGTCGGGTGGTCCGCTGATGGGCCTACCTTCCATGACAGGCCCCCTTCGGGAACGCTTCCTTCGCTTGTCCTGCGAGGACTGACGTGAGACCGCGTCCCGGAGGGACGGCCGTGGAGGCCTGACGCCCACAACGGTGTCGTCCCGTGAGGACT
>NZ_JAJCYB010000131.1 GCF_029263155.1 Pseudonocardia sp. | reverse complement strand
CATCGACGACATCCGCATCACCGCCGAGGCCGGCGCCGACCTGTCCTACGACTTCGTCAACCGCCCCGCCTACCACCACGCACTGGCCACCGGCGACACCGAGTTCCTGCGCCTGACCCTGCGCACCTCGCTGGAGCTGGGTGTCGAGCCCGCGTCGCTGGTGCACGCGCTGCAGAACCACGACGAGCTCACCTACGAGCTCGTGCACTGGGACGCCGGGCACCGCGACGACGTCTACACCTTCCGCGGCGAGGAGGCCACCGGCACCGAGCTGGCCGCGGCCGTCCGGGCGGACCTCGTCGAGCACCTCACGGGCGACGCGGCCCCGTACAACCGGGTGTTCACGACCAACGGGATCGCCTGCACCACCGCGTCGGTCATCACCGCGGTGCTCGGGTACCACGACACCGCGGCGCTCTCGGCCGACGACGTGGAGCGGGTCCGGCGCGCGCACCTGCTGCTGGCCATGTTCAACGCCTGGCAGCCCGGCGTCTTCGCCCTGTCGGGCTGGGACCTGTGCGGCATGCTCACCGTCGACCCGGCGAAGGTCGCTCCGCTGATCGCCGACGGCGACACCCGCTGGATCCACCGCGGCGCCCACGACCTGATGGGCTACGACCCCGACGCCACGGTGTCCGCGTCGGGGATGCCGCGCGGGGTGTCCCTGTACGGCACGCTGCCCGACCAGATCCGCGACGAGACGAGCTTCGCGCGGCGGCTGGCGAAGATCCTCTCGGTGCGCCGGGAGCACGGGATCGCGGTGGGCCGGCAGGTGGACATCCCCGACGTGTCGCAGAAGGGCATGCTCGTGCTGGTCCATGAGCTCGACGACACGCAGGGGATGCAGCTCACGGTGCTGAACTTCGCGGCCGAGGCGATCGCCGGCACCGTCCGCTCCGAGCACCTGCCCGCCGGGGCGACCGTCACCGACATGGTCACCGGCGACGAGATCGCCATCGTCGACGACCTGCACAGCTTCGCGATGGAGCTCGACGCGCACCACGGGGTGTCGCTGCTGGTCACGGGCGGCCCGCAGACCTGACCGGATTGCAGCAAGGCCACCTTCACGCAGTCTCGTTGCGTGAAGGTGGCCTTGCTGCAACAGGGCCGGGCCGCAACGGGGCCGGGCCGCAACGGGGCCGGGCTGCAACGGGAGGGCACCATGGGTCGCGTGGACGTCCTGGTTGTCGGTGGCGGGCCCGCGGGGCGCGCGCTGGCCGCGGCGTGCGGGCGGGCCGGGCTCGACGTCGGGCTCCTCGACCCGGCCCCGGACCGGCCGTGGACCGCCACGTACGGCATGTGGTGCGCCGAACTCCCCCCCGACCTGCCGGCCCGGGTCGTCGCGGCGCGCGCCGCGGGCCGGGCCGTCGCGGTGACCGGGCACCGGCTCGGGTGGGAGTACGCCGTACTCGACGTCCCCGCCCTGCGCGCGCACCTCGACGACGGGCTCGCCGGGGTCCGCGTCCACGCCGGGCGCGCCGTGGGGTCCCCGGAGCCCGGCGTCGTCGCGCTCGCCGGCGGCTCGCACCTGCGGGCCGCGGTGGTCGTCGACGCCGGGGGGCGCGCCCAACCGCTGGGCCCGCGCGCGGGTCACCGGCTGCCTGCCGAGCAGACCGCGTACGGGCTCGTGGTCGACGCGACTCTCGCCGCACCGCTCGTGGCGCCCGGTGAGGCGCTGTTCATGGACTGGCGCGCCGACCACGGCGAGCCCGGCTGGCCCACGTTCCTCTACGCGGTCCCGCTGGGCGGGGGCCGGGTGCTGCTCGAGGAAACCTCACTGGCCCGCCGCCCCGGGCTGCCGCTGACGGTGCTGCGCCGCCGGCTGCACGCCCGGCTGGCCCGGCACGGGATCGCTCCCCCGCCCGACGCGCGGACCGAGAAGGTGTCGTTCCCGGTGGACCGGCCCCGGCACCGCGCGGCCGCCTCGCTCGGGTTCGGCGCCGCGGCGCCGCTCGTCCACCCGGCCAGCGGGTTCAGCCTGGCCGCGTCCCTGCGGCTCGCCCCGCAGGTGGCCGCGGCGCTCGCCCGCCACCTGCCCGCCGACCCCGGCGCCGCGCTCGCGCACGCCCGGGCCGGCGTCTGGCCGCCCGCCGCCCGGGCGGTGCACCGCTTCCGGCGGATCGGCCTGGAGGCACTGCTGCGGATGCCGCCCGCCGACGTGCCGGCGTTCTTCGAGGTGTTCTTCTCGCTACCCGAGCGTCACCGCTGGTCCTACCTCACCGCGCGCGACGACGTCCGCGGCACCGCCGCCACCATGGGCGCCCTGTTCCGGGCCGCGGACGGCCCGCTGCGCAGGCGCCTCGTCGCACCGGCCCTGCTGCCCCCGGTGCGCACCAACGAGGCTGCCCCGATCGGGTGAGGACACCGGTGCGGCAAGCGGGTGCTACCCGCAGTAACCTGGGTGCCCCGAAGCCGGAGGAACCCATGACCGCGTACCGCACCATCGTCGTCGGCACCGACGGCTCCGACACCTCCCTCGCCGCGGTCGACCGCGCCGCCGCGGTGGCCGCCGACAGCCACGCCGAGCTCGTCGTCGTGTGCGCGTTCACCCCCGCGAGCCGCGAGGAGACCGCGGGCGCCGAGGACGCGCTGAAGGACGAGGCCTTCCTGGTCGTCGGCTGGACCCCGGCCGAGGAGACGCTGCGCACCGCCGAGGACCGCGCGGTCGCCGCCGGCGCGCCCAAGGTCCGCACGATCGCCGCCGACGGCCCGCCCGCCGACGTGCTGCGGCGGGCCGCCGACGACGCGAAGGCCGACCTGATCGTCGTCGGCAACCGCGGCCTCAACACGCTCTCGGGCCGCATCCTGGGCTCCGTGCCGTCGGACGTGGCCCGCCGCTCCGGCATCGACGTGCTGATCGTGCACACCACCTGAGCGGGACGGGCGGCATCAAGCGCTTCCTGGACGGCGTCGGCAGCCTGCTGTCCGGCGCGGTCGTGCGCCACCTGGCCGGGGACGCGCCGCTCGACGAGGCCGTCGAGGAGATCGTGCTCGGCGCGCCCCGGCGCTACACCCGGGCCGAGCTGGCCGCCGCGGCCGATCTCGACCCCGACGAGGGCAGGCGGCTGTGGCGCTCGCTCGGCTTCGCCGAGGTCGACGACACCGAGACGCTGTTCACCGACCAGGACCTCGCCGCGATCCGGCTGATGACCGGGCTCACCGAGGCCGGCGTGCTGGAGCCCGACGTCCGCGAGGCCGTCGCCCGTGCGGTGGCGCAGTCGATGTCGCGGCTCGCCGAGTGGCAGGTCGGGATGCTGCGGCGCCTGCTCGAGGGATCCGGCGACGGCCTGACCCCGCAGCAGTCGCTGCAGGTCGCCGCGGCCGTCATCCCGGCGCTGGAGCAGCTGCAGAGCTACGTGTGGCGCCGCCATCTCGCGGCCGCGGTGCACCGGATGACCGCCCCGGCCGGCGGCTCGCAGGAGCTCGTGGTCGGGTTCGCGGACATGGTGGGGTTCACGCGCACCACGCGGCGGCGGTCGGTCGACGAGCTCGGCGACCTCATCGAGCGCTTCTCGGCCGCCACCACGGAGGTGATCGCGCAGGGCCGGGGCCGGATCGTCAAGACCGTCGGCGACGAGGTGCTGTTCGTCGCCGACGACGCCGCGGACGCGGCGGGCATCGCGCTGGCGCTGCTGGACCGGGTGCGGGCCGACGACGTGCTGCCCGACCTGCGGATCGGGCTGGCCGCCGGAGCGGTGCTCACCCGCTACGGCGACGTCTACGGCGAGGTGGTCAACATCGCCTCCCGGCTCACGACCCACGCCCGGCCGGACTCGGTGCTCGTCGACCGGGCCGTGGCCGACGCGCTCGCCGCCGACGCGCGCTTCACCGTGCGGTCCCTGCGCCCGGTCGCGGTGCGCGGCTACCGGCACCTGCACCCGTGGCTGCTCGGTCGCCCGGGTGCCCCTTGACCTGAACCCGGGTGCACCGGGCACGGTGAGCACATGGACGTCGACCTCCCCGCCTACCTCGACCGCATCGGCGTCCCCGCCGGACCGCCCGACCTCGCGACGCTGGGCGCGGTCGTCTCCGGTCACACCCGGTCCATCCCCTTCGAGAACCTCGACCCGTTCACCGGGCGCGAGGTGGGCCTGGATCCCGCATCGCTGGACGCGAAGCTGGTGCGCGGCGGGCGGGGCGGCTACTGCTTCGAGCACAACCGGCTGCTGCTCGGCGCACTCGGCGCGCTCGGCTACACCGCAGTGGCCCTCCTCGCGCGGGTCGTGTGGGGCCGGCCGGTCGACACCCCGCCCACCCCGCTGAGCCACCTGCTGCTGCGCGTGGAGCTGCCGCACGGCCCGCACGTCGTCGACGTCGGGTTCGGCGGCAACACGCTCACCGGCGTGCTGGCGCTGGCGCCCGGGGTCGCGCAGGAGACGCCGCACGAGACCTACCGGCTGCGGCCCGACGGTGGCGACCTCGTGATGCAGGTGTCGATCGGCGGGGCCTGGCGGTCGATGTACCGGTTCGACCCGGACGGGGTGCACCATCCGATCGACCACGAGGTGGCCAGCTTCTACGTCTCGCACCACCCGGACTCGCACTTCGTGACGGGGCTGACCGCGGCCCGCGTCGACGCCGACCGGCGCCACGCCCTCGGTGACGCGCGCTACACCGTCCACCATCTCGGGGGCCCCTCGGAGATCGTCGACCTCGGCTCGGTGCGCGAGGTGCGCGACGCGCTCGAACGGCACCTGCACGTCGACACCTCCGGCCTGCCCGACCTCGACACCCACCTCGCGCGCCTGTTCTGAGAAAAAAAGCCGTCCGGTCGATTTCGCTCGGAGCGAACCTTCCGCCCGCGGCGAAACAGAGCCGGATCGTCACCATTGCGGCGATACCGTCCCGCCCATGACGACCGCCCATTCCCGATACGTCCTTCCGTCGTTCGTGGAACGCACGACCTACGGCGTGCAGGAGACCACGCCCTACAACAAGGTCCACCAGCCGGCCGTGGCGGGCATCCGCGGCCAGGCCTAGGACCTGGAGATCCAGGCCGCCGAGATCTCCCGGATGCGCCGGGCGATGGAGGCCGCGCTCGCCCGGCACACCGGGCAGTCGCCCAACCGGATCCGTTCCGACGTCGAGCGGGATCTGTTCCTCACCGCCGAGCAGGCCGTCGACTACGGCCTGGCCGACCAGATCGTGCCCAGCCGCAAGAAATCCTGAGAAGAGGTCACGAGAATGCCGAACGCGATTCCGACCCTGGACGACTCGGTCTTCGACCGGCTGCTGCGCGAGCGCATCATCGTGCTCGGTCAGGAGGTCGACGACCCGATCGCCAACCGCATCGTCGCCCAGCTGCTCCTGCTCGCGGCCGAGGACGCGAGCACCGACATCACGCTCTACATCAACTCCCCCGGCGGATCCGTGACCGCCGGGATGGCCATCCTCGACACGATGCACGCGATCGAGCCCGACGTCGCCACCGTGGCCACCGGGCTGGCCGGCTCGATGGCCCAGATCCTGCTCACCGCCGGTGCGCCGGGCAAGCGGACGGCGCTGCCGCACGCGCAGGTGCTGATGCACCAGCCCTCCGGCGGCGTGGGCGGCGCCGAGTCCGACATCGTCATCCAGGCCGAACGGCTCGGGCTGATGAAGCGGCAGATCGCCGAGTTCATCGCCGGGCGCTCGGGACAGCCCGTGGAGCGGATCGAGGCCGACTTCGACCGCGACCGCTGGTTCTCCGCGCCGGAGGCGGTGGCGTACGGACTGATCGACCGGGTCACCACGTGAGCGGTTCTCAGCGCAGCGAGCGGCGGGCCTCGTTGCGCCGGATCGCGCCGTATGCCGCCGTGCCCGCGAACAGCACCAGGCCCACGACGGCCAGCCAGAACAGCGACTTCACGACGAACCCGACGACCGTCAGCACCACCCACAGCGCCAGCAGCACGAACACGATCCGCATCACGGCAACCACCACCCCACTGCGCCCGGCCCGCGGGTCCACGGGCCGCCCTCGACGCTACGCCGACCGCCCGCCGGGCGCCGCACACAGCGGCCGCTACGGTGGCGCGCATGCACGCGGCGGGAGTGGTGCTCGCGGGCGGGCGGTCGTCGCGGATGGGCACCGCGAAGGCCGCGTTGGAGTGGCACGGGTCCACGATGCTGTACCGGACGGTCGCGTTGCTGGGGCGCACCGTCGACGGCCCGCTGGTCGTGGTCGCCTCGCCGGGGCAGGTGCTGCCGCCGCTGCCGGCCGGCGCCGAGGTCGTCGCCGATCCGGTGGAGGGGCGCGGCCCGCTGGTCGGCATCGGGGCCGGGCTGGCGGCCGTCGCGGGACGCGCACCGGTCGCGTTCGTGTGTTCCACCGACATGCCGTTCCTGCATCCCGCGTTCGTCCGCCGCGTGCTGTCCGCGGTGCGGCCCGGCGTGGACGTCGCGCTCCCCCACGCCCGCGGCTTCCGCCAGCCGCTGGCCGCCGCCTACCGGCCCGACCTGGCCGCGCTGGTGAGGGCGATCCTCGAGGAACACCCGCCCGGCAAGCTCGGCCCGGGGCTGCTGTTCGCGCGCTGCGCGGTCGCCCGTCTCGACGACGCCGCGCTGCTCGCCGACGCCGACGTCGCGCGCCTCGATCCCGACCTCGACTCCGTGCTCAACGTCAACACCCCCGACGAGTACACCGCGGCGCGCGCCCGGCAGGCGGCCGTGGTGCGGGTGGAGGGGATCGGCCCGGTCCGGGCGGCCACCCTGGGCGAGCTGCACCCCACCGGCCCCGTCACGCTCAACGGGGGGCCGGTCGGCACCGACCCGTACCTGCCGATGGTGGCGGGAGACACGGTCCGGTTCGGCTGAGGGACCCGAGGCCGTCGGGGTCACGTCCACGGTCGCGGCATCCGCCGTCGCCGCGGTCGCGCTGGTGTCCCTGCTGCTCCCGCAGCGGCAGGCGGCGCGGGGAACACGACCCACCGCAGCACGCCGTACATGAACACACCCTCGCACGCGCCCGCCACGAGCCGGGACACGTGGTACTGCACGCCCAACGCCACCAACCCGCTGCCCACGCCCAGGATGAACGCCAGGTAGTTGACGACCACCGCCACGACGTAGCGCCCCACCTGCGGGCCCACCGGGGCGTGCGAACGGAAGTTGAGCCACCGGTTGAGCACGAAGCTCAGCCCGAACGCGACGGCGTAGCCGAGGGTCACCGCGACCGGACTCGGCCAGCCCAGCAGGCCGTACATGATCGTCAGGAGCACCAGGTCGACGCCGAAGGTGAACCCGTTGATCAGGCAGAAGCCCAGGAAGCTCGGCGCGACCCAGGCGGGGAGGGGACGCGCGATCCGCGCGCAGAGACCGGCGAACCGGTCGGCCGCGGTGCGGGTGCGGGGTCGCAGGTCGGTCACGCCGCCAGGTTGGCCCAGGCGGGTGGACGGGAGGTTACGTGCCCGGGGGCAGGTTCTGGACGTGCTGGAACCCGAACCGGCCCTTGATGCACAGGTGCCCGTGGGTGACCGAGTGGTCCGCCGGGCTGGTCACGTTGACGATCGAGCCCTGCTGCACGTGCAGCTCCAGGTTGCAGCCGACCCCGCAGAACGAGCAGATCGTGGTGGTGACCGTCTCCTGCTCCGGATGCCAGTCGCCGGCCTCGCGCAGCTCGTGCTCGCGCACGGACTTCAGCGCGCCGGTGGGGCAGACGCCGATGCAGTTGCCGCAGTACACGCAGGCCGAGTCGGGCAGCTCGGCGTCGTACTCGGTGGCGATGCGCGCGTCGAACCCGCGCCCGGCGGCGGCGATCGCGAACGTGAACTGGGCGTCGGTGCCGCAGGCGTTGACGCACTTGTAGCACATGATGCACCGCGAGTAGTCCCGCACGTACAGGTCGTTGTCGATCTTCACGGGCTGGGCGACGGTCTCCGCGGTGGCGCCGTCGGGGGCGTGGTGGTGGCCGGCGTGGCGGCGGTCGCGCTCGCCGTCGGCGGCGGGCGGCGCGGGCGGGCCGTAGCGCCCCGCGTCGACGCCGTAGTCGACCATCCAGCGTGCCACGTCGGCGCTGCTCTGGCTCATGTCCACCGACGACGCCAGCAGCTCCAGCACCATGCGCCTGCTGTGCCGCACCTTCTCGGTGTCGGTCCGCACGACCATGCCGTCCTCGACCGTGCGCGCGCACGACGGCACGAGCACCCGCGAGTTCTCCACCTCCACCACGCAGACGCGGCAGGCGTTGATCGGGTCCATGTTGGGGGCCCAGCACAGCGTGGGGGTGTCGGCCTGCTCGGGAGTGCCCTCGGCGTGCAGCGCGTCGAGGATCGTGGCGTCCTCGGGCACCCGCAGCTCCGCGCCGTCGACGGTCAGGGTGACCATCCGGCGGATCCGGCCCAGCAGCACCGGCCCACCCGTGGTGGGGGCCCGGTCGGGCGCGACCGGGTCGACCGATGTGGGGCCGACCGGCCCGGTGGCGGCCTCGCGCGACGCCCCCTCGCCCGCCCGCGGGCCGTCGCCGACGGTGTCGGTGCCGGGCACGGCCGCGCCCGCTGCGTCGGCCTCGGGAGCGCCGTCGGCGGTGGTGGTCATCGGAGCGACACCTTCCCGTTGCGGGGTGTGGGCACGTCGAGCAGGCCCAGGTCCAGCGCGGACTGCACCGCTGCGGGCGCGGTGTGCCCGAGCCCGCAGATCGACGCGTCCTGCATGACGCGGGCGAGGTCGCCGAGCAGCGTGAGCTCCGGCCCGCGCGGAGCCCCCCGTTCCAGCCGCGCCAGCGACTCCTCCTGGCGCACGGTACCGACCCGACACGGCACGCACTGCCCGCAGGACTCGTCGCGGAAGAACGCGGCGATCCGGCGCAGGGTGGCGGTCAGGTCGGCGTCGGTGTCGAACGCGAGCACCACGCCCGACCCGAGCGTGGCCCCGATCTCGCGCGCGCCCTCCAGCGTGAGGACGACGTCGAGCTGGTCGGGCATGACGAACCCACCCGCGGCGCCACCGAGCAGGATCGTGCGCAGCTCGCCGCGCAGGCCGCCCGCCAGCTCCAGCAGCTCGCGCAGCGTGGTGCCGAAGTCGACCTCGTAGACGCCGGGAGCGCCCACCGCTCCGGCGACGCAGAACAGCTTCGACCCGGTGGAGCGCCCGGCGCCGATCCCGGCGAACGCGGGCCCGCCGATCGCGAGGACCTCCAGGACGTTGTACAGCGTCTCGACGTTGTTGATCACGGTGGGCTTGCCGAACAGGCCCTTCACCGACGGGAACGGCGGCTTGTTGCGCGGCTCCCCGCGGAACCCCTCGATGGAGTTGAGCAGCGCCGTCTCCTCGCCGCAGATGTAGGCCCCCGCGCCGCGGCGCAGCTCGATGTCGAAGGCGAACCCCTCGCCCATGACGTCGTCGCCGAGGTAGCCGCGGGTCCGCGCCGCCGCGATGGCGCGCTCCAGACGGCGGGTGGCCAGCGGGTACTCGCCGCGGATGTAGAGGTAGCCGCGCTCGCAGCCGGTGGCGTAGGCGGCGATGGTCATGGCCTCGATCAGCCCGAACGGGTCGGCCTCCATCAGCACGCGGTCCTTGAACGTGCCGGGCTCGGACTCGTCGGCGTTGCACACCAGGTAGTGCGGGCGCTCGGGCGCCTTCGCGACGCCGTCCCACTTGACACCGGTGGGGAACGCCGCGCCGCCGCGGCCCGTCAGCGACGCGTCGGCGACCTCGGTGATCACCCGCGACGGTCCGAGGTCCACGGCGCGCCGAAGCGCCTGGTAGCCGCCGTGGGCGCGGTAGTCGTCGAGGCTGTCGGGGTCGACGACGCCGACCCGGCGCAGCAGCCGCAGCCCCGGCTGCCCGGCCTGCGGCACGCTCACCGTGACGTCGGCGAAGCGCCGGTCGGCCTCGGCCGCGGTGCCGGCGCCCTCGGCCGCCGCCCGCACCTGCTCGGCCACCGCGGGCGCGTGGCTGAAGTCCGGCTCGCCCGCCAGCTGGAACAGCACCGCCGGGGCCCGCTCGCACAGGCCCAGGCACGGGCTGCGGACGGCGTGGACCCCGCTGCCGTCCAGCGCGCCGAGGATCTCCTCCCCGCCGAACGGCCCGCAGGCGACGTCGTCGCAGACGTGCACGACGCGCGGGTCCTGCGCCTCGGTGGCGAACATCGCGTAGAAGGTGGCCACCCCGTACGCGTCGGCCGGGGGCACCGACAGCCGGCGCGCCACGTGGTTCAGCGCGCCCGGGGAGATCCAGCCGACGGCGTCGGAGACGGCGTGCAGCGCGGGCAGCAGCAGGTGCCGCCGTCCCCGCGCGGCGTGCCCGGCGTCGGCGAAGTGCTCGTCGCCGGTGCCGCCCAGGAAGCCGTCGACCGCGGCGCGCTCGGCGTCGCTGGGTGCCGCCGACGAAATACGAAGATCCACGCTTCTCCCTACTGCCCGTCCGGACCGCTGGCACACACCTTGACGTGGTCGCACGCAGGGCAGGACCGGTGTGCGATCCCCGCAACCTGTGTGCGAGCGGACATCACGTGCCCGCCACCGGCAGGGCCGCCTCGACCCGCTCGATGCGCACCGCCGTGGCCTTGAACTCCGACGTGCCGGACTTGGGGTCCCACGCGTCGTTGGTCAGCACGTTGACGTCGACCTCCTCGGAGAAGTGCGGGGTGAAGCTGGCCAGGCCGGGGCGCAGGCCCGGGTCGAACCAGACCGGGGCCTGCACCGAGCCGCGCCGGCTCGTGACCCGGACGCGGTCGCCGTCGGCGATGCCCAGGCGGGCCCCGTCGGCGGCGTCCATGCGCAGCGACTCGCGGCGGCGCAGCGGCGAGTCGTACCCGCCGGTCTGCACGCCGGAGTTGTAGCCGTCGAGCACCCGGACGGTGGTGAGCCGGATCGGGAACTCGGGGGTCAGCGTGTCGACCGGGGGCACGTGCTCCACCGGCGTGAACGGGGCCGCCTTCCCCCGCGCCTCGCCGGACTCCCACAGGCGGGCGTGCATCAGCGGCGTGCCCGGGTGGTCCTCGTCCGGGCACGGCCACTGCAGGCCGCCGAGCGCGTCGAGGCGCGCGTAGCTCATGCCGTGGTGCCAGTTCAGCGACAGCGACCGGAGCTCGTCCCACACCTGCTCCGCGGTCGGCTCGCCCCAGCTCATCCCGAGGCGGTCGGCGACCGCGCAGATGATGTGCGTGTCCGGACGGGCCAGGCCGGGCGGGTCGATCGCCTTGCGCACCCGCTGCACGCGCCGCTCGGAGTTGGTGACGGTGCCCTCGTACTCGCACCAGTCGGCCGCCGCGGGCAGCACGACGTCGGCCATGTCGGCCGTGGCCGTGCGGAAGATGTCCTGGACGACGAGGTGGTCGAGACCCTCCAGCAGGTGCCGGGCGTGTGTGGCGTTGGCCTCGGACTCCGCCGGGTTCTCCCCGATGCAGTACAGCGCCCGCAGTTGCGCTCTGCCATCGGGCCCCGGCTCCATGGCCTCGAACATCTGCGACAGGTGCATCCCGGGCTCCGGCGGGATCGAGGCGCCCCAGGCCCGCTCGAAGCGGGCCCGCGCCTCGTCGTCGCCGACGTCGTAGCCGCCGGGCAGCTTGGCCGGGATCGACCCCATGTCGCCGCCGCCCTGCACGTTGTTCTGGCCGCGCAGCGGCACCAGGCCGGAGCCGTAGCGGCCGACGTGCCCGGTCAGCAGCGCGAGGTTGATCAGTGCGAACACGTAGTCGGCCGCGTTGTGGTGCTCGGTGATGCCCAGCGTCCAGCAGATCTGGGCGCGGTCGGCGCGACCGTAGGCGTGGGCCAGCTCCCGGATCAGCGCGGCGTCGACGCCGGTGATCTGCGACACCCGCTCCAGGCTGTAGGGCTCGACGGTGGCGCGGTACTCCTCGAAGTGCTCGGTGGACCGCTTCACGAACGCCTCGTTGACCAGGCCCGCGTGGATGATCTCGCGGCCGATCCCGTTGGCCAGTGCGATGTCGGTGCCCACGTCGAGGCCCAGCCAGCCGTCCGCCCACTGCGCGGTGGAGGTGCGCCGCGGGTCGACCGAGTACATCCGGGCGCCGTTCTTCAGCCCCTGGAGCACGTGGTGGAAGAAGATCGGGTGCGTCTCACGCGCGTTGGAGCCCCAGAGGATCAGCAGGTCGGCGTGCTCGGCCTCCTCGTAGGACGAGGTGCCGCCACCCGCTCCGAACGTGGCCGTCAGACCGACGACCGAGGGAGCGTGTCAAGTGCGGTTGCAGGAGTCGACGTTGTTGCTGCCCATCACCGCGCGCGCGAACTTCTGCGCGGTGTAGTTCATCTCGTTGGTGGCCTTCGAGCAGCTGAACATGCCGAAGGCGGCACCCGGGACACCGCGGAACCCGGCAGCGGCACGGTCGAGCGCCTCGTCCCAGCTCGCGGGGCGCAGCTCCCCGCGCTCACGGACGAGCGGCTCGGTGATCCGGACGTGACGGGGGCGGCGGCGCATCGTCGGTCCTTTCGCCTGCAACGGGGTTAGCCTGGAACCCACGATAGTTGATCGTCCGTGTTCTGCGTCACCGGAACGCGTCGTCAGTGGAGGGATCGGGATGGGGCGCCTGAGCGTGCGCAGGCCGGTGGTCCGGATCGGGCCCGACGGCAGGCGCCGCGAGCTGGACACACTGGCCGCCGAGGAGCCGCTGGAGCTGCGCGTCGACGGGAGGCCGCTCTCGGTGACGATGCGCACCCCCGGCCACGACGTCGAGCTGGCCCACGGGTTCCTGCTCACCGAGGGCGTGCTCGGCAGCCCGGCCGACGTGGCCACAGCGCGCTACTGCGACTCCTTCGACGAGGACGGCCGCAACACCTACAACGTCCTCGACGTGGCCCTGGCGCCCGGCGTGGAACCGCCCGACGCGAGCATCGAGCGAAACTTCTACACCACGTCGTCGTGCGGGGTGTGCGGCAAGGCCTCGCTCGACGCCGTGCGGCTCAAGACCCGCTTCTCCCCCGCGGCCGACCCGCTCATCGTCACTCCCGCGCTGCTGCGCGCCCTGCCCGACGGGCTGCGGGCCGCCCAGAAGCTGTTCGACTCCACCGGCGGTCTGCACGCCGCCGGCCTGTTCGACGCCTCCGGTGAGCTACTGGTGGCCCGTGAGGACGTGGGCAGGCACAACGCCGTCGACAAGGTGCTCGGGCGGGCCCTGCTCGACGGGCGGGTGCCCGCAGCGGGCACGGTGCTGATGGTGTCCGGCCGGGCCTCGTTCGAGCTGGTGCAGAAGGCCGTCATGGCCGGGGTGCCGCTGCTGGCCGCGGTGTCGGCACCGAGCTCGCTGGCCGTGGAGCTGGCCGACGACGCCGGGATCACCCTGGTGGGGTTCCTGCGGGGCGACACGATGAACGTCTACGCCCACCCGGCCCGCGTCGCCTGAGCCCCGCCGCCGTCTCGCCGGCACCCCCGGGTTCGCCACGAGCGGAGCCCTCGCCGGGACGTGGCCCGTCGGAGGGATCAGACACGGAAACCGAGGGCGCGCAGCTGCTCGCGACCGTCCTCGGTGATCTTCTCCGGGCCCCATGGCGGCATCCAGACCCAGTTGATCTTGATGTCGTCCACCAGGCCGCCGGAGCCGCCACCGGTCAGCGCGGAGCGGGTCTGCTCCTCGATGACGTCGGTGAGCGGGCACGCGGCGCTCGTGAGGGTCATGTCGATGGTGGCCACGCCGTCGGCGGCCGCGATGCCGTACACCAGGCCCAGGTCGACGACGTTGATCCCGAGCTCGGGGTCGACCACGTCGCGCATGGCCTCCTCGAGGTCGTCCACCGACGGGTTCTCCCCGGCCGCGGCAGGCGGCTCGGGCATCCCGGCCGCGCCGCGGACGACGTCCTCTGTCTCACTCATGCTGTTGCCTCCTTGGAGTCGCCGACCCGGACGACCGCGTCCTTGAACGCCATCCACCCGAGCAGCGCACATTTGACCCGCGCCGGGTACTTCGCCACGCCGGCGAACGCGACGCCGTCGCCGAGCACGTCCTCGTCCGGCTCGACCTTGCCCCGACCCTGCGCCATCTCCTGGAACGCCGCCAGGATACGGAACGAGTCCTCGACCGAGCGCCCGACGACGAGGTCGGTGAGCACCGACGCCGACGCCTGGCTGATCGAGCAGCCCAGGGTCTCGTGCGAGACCTCGGCGACGGTGTCGCCGTCGAGCCGCACGCGCAGCGTGATCTCGTCGCCGCAGGTCGGGTTGATCTGCATCGACTCGGCGTCGAAGGGCTCGCGCAGCCCGGAGCCGTGCGGCGTGCGGTAGTGGTCCAGGATGATCTCCTGGTACATCTGCTCCAGCTGCATCTCTACGCCACCCCGAAGAACTCGCGGGCCGCCTGCACGCCCTGCACCAGCGCGGTGACCTCGTCGGGCGTGTTGTAGACGTGGAACGACGCGCGCGCCGTGGCGGCCACCCCGAACCGGCGGTGCAGCGGCCACGCGCAGTGGTGGCCCACCCGGATCGCGACGCCCCGGTCGTCGAGCACCTGCCCGACGTCGTGCGCGTGCACCCCGTCGACGACGAACGCCACGGCGCCGCCACGGTCCTCGGTGGTGGCCGGACCGACGATCCGGACACCGGGGATCGCCGACAGCCCGTCGAGCGCGAGGGCGGTGAGCTCCCGCTCGTGCGCGTGCACGGCGTCCATGCCGATCTCGTTCAGGTAGTCGACGGCCGCCGCCAGGCCCACGGCCTGCGACGTCATCGGCACCCCGGCCTCGAACCGCTGCGGCGGCGGGGCGTAGGTCGACCCCTCCATCCGCACCATCTCGATCATCGAGCCGCCGGTGAGGAACGGGGGCATCGCGGCCAGCAGCTCGGCGCGCCCGTAGAGCACACCGACCCCCGAGGGCCCGAGCATCTTGTGCCCGGAGAACACCGCGAAGTCGACGCCCAGCTCGGTCAGGTTGACCGGCATGTGCGGCACCGACTGGCACGCGTCGAGCAGCACCAGGGCCCCGACCTCGCGGGCCCGCCGCACCAGCTCGGCCACCGGGAGGACCGTACCGAGCACGTTGGACTGGTGCGCGAACGAGACGATCTTCGTCCGGTCCGAGAGCGTGATCGAGTCGAGGTCGATCCGCCCGTCCTCGGTGACGGCGTACCAGCGCAGGGTGGCCCCGGTACGCCGGCACAGCTCCTGCCACGGCACGAGGTTGGCGTGGTGCTCCAGCTCGGTGACCACGATCTCGTCGCCGGGGCCGATCTCGAACCGCTCCGCGCCGGGGAACCCGTCGGCGTTGTTGATCGAGTACGCCACCAGGTTGATCCCCTCGGTGGCGTTCTTGGTGAACACGACCTCGCCCGGGTCGGCCCCGACGAACGCGGCGATCCGGGCCCGGGCCGACTCGTAGGCGTCGGTGGCCTCCTCGGCGAGCTGGTGCGCGCCGCGGTGCACGGCGGCGTTGTGCTGCTCGAGGAAGCTGCGTTCGGCGTCGAGCACCTGGCGCGGGCGCTGCGCGGTGGCGCCGGAGTCGAGATACACGAGGGGCCGCCCGCCGCGCACCGTGCGCGCCAGTATCGGGAAGTCCCCGCGGATCTTCTGGACGTCCATCAGACGGCGGTTCCTACCGCCGCGCCGGCCTTCGTGAAGCGCTCGTAGCCGTGCTTCTCCAGCTCGTCGGCCAGCTCCGGGCCACCGGACTCCACGACCTTGCCGCCGGCGAAGACGTGCACGTGGTCGGGCGTGATGTGCTGCAGGATCCGGGTGTAGTGCGTGATCAGCAGCACGCCGGTCTCGCCGCTCGCGCGGTAGCGGTTGACGCCGTCGGAGACGACGCGCAGCGCGTCGACGTCCAGGCCGGAGTCGGTCTCGTCGAGCACCGCGAACTTCGGGTTGAGCAGCGCGAGCTGGAGCACCTCCTGGCGCTTCTTCTCCCCGCCCGAGAAGCCCTCGTTGACGTTGCGGTCGACGAACGCCGGGTCGATGTCGAGGTCGCTCATCGCGGCCTTGACCTCCTTGACCCAGGTACGCAGCTTCGGCGCCTCGCCGCGTACCGCGGTGGCCGCCGAGCGCAGGAAGTTGGCGGTGGACACGCCGGGGACCTCGACCGGGTACTGCATGGCGAGGAACAGCCCGGCGCGGGCGCGCTCGTCGACGGTCATCGACAGGACGTCGACCCCGTCGAGGAGGATCTCGCCCGAGGTGACCTCGTAGCGCGGGTGCCCGGCGATCGCGTAGGCGAGCGTGGACTTGCCCGAGCCGTTGGGCCCCATGATCGCGTGGGTCTCGCCCGCGCGGATCGTGAGGTTCACGCCGGTGAGGATCTCCTTGGTGCCGCCGTCGACCGCGATCGAGACGTGCAGGTCCTTGATCTCCAAGGTGGACATGTGGTGGGAACTCTCTCTCGAAGAAGGTCGGGCGAGTCAGATGCCGGTGACGGCGAGCTCGGCCTCGACGGCCGCCTCCAGCCGTTCCCGCAGTTCGGGAAGGGTGATCTTGGACAGGATCTCGCCGAAGAACCCGCGGACGACGAGGCGGCGCGCCGCGTCCTCGGGGATGCCACGGCTCTGCAGGTAGAACAGCTGCTCGTCGTCGAAGCGGCCGGTGGCGCTGGCGTGCCCGGCGCTGACGATCTCACCGGTCTCGATCTCCAGGTTCGGCACCGAGTCGGCGCGGGCCCCGGTGGTGAGCACCAGGTTGCGGTTGAACTCGAAGGTCTCGGTGTTCTCCGCGGCCGCGCGGATCAGCACGTCGCCGATCCACACCGTGTGCGCCCCGTTGCCCTGCAGCGCGTTCTTGTAGAGCACGTTGGAGCGGCAGTGGGGGACGCCGTGGTCCACGAGCAGCCGCTGCTCCAGGTGCTGGTTCGCGTCGGCGTAGCCCAGGCCGAGCAGCTCGGCGTCGCCGCCGGGTCCGCGGTAGTTCACCGTGGACACGATGCGCACCAGGTCGCCGCCGAGCTGCACGGCGACCCCGCGCAGGGTGGCGTCGCGGCCGATCGAGAAGTGGTGCGCGCCCGCGTGCACGGCATCGTCGGCCCACTCCTCGGTGACCACGAGGTGCAGCGTGGAGCCGTCGGCCAGCACGACCTCGAGGTTGTCGGCCAGCGTGCCGGAGCCGCTGTTCTCCACGACGACGGTGGCCACGGTGTGCGGGGTCGTGCGGATCTGCACGTGCCCGGCCGCGGTGGCGCCCTCGCCGGGCCCGGTCACCGTGACGGTGACCGGCTCCGGCGTGCCGTCGAGCGTGACGACCGTGGCCTCGGTGAACGCCGACCACGCGGCCGCGGCGACGCGGTCGGCGGGGACGCCGCCCTCGCCGATGCGGGCGTCGTCGCGGCCGACGGTCTCGACCGTCACGCCCGCCGCGCCCGCCACCGCGACGGTGGGCTTCGCCTCGAACGTCGTGGTCTGGTGCAGCCCCCGCAGGCGACGCTGCGGGGTGAACCGCCAGTTCTCCTCGCGACCGCTGGGGACCTCGAAGGCCGCCACGTCGTAGGAGGTGAACCGCTCGCTCGCGCTGGCCAGGGGCTTGGAGCCCATGCCTTCCTTGGCGCCCTCGAGCTCGGGGGCCAGCCCTGCAACTTCGGTCATCCGACCGAACCCTCCATCTGCAGCTCGATGAGCCGGTTGAGTTCCAGTGCGTACTCCATGGGCAGCTCGCGCGCGATGGGCTCGACGAACCCGCGCACGACCATGGCCATGGCCTCGTCCTCGGTGAGCCCGCGGCTCATCAGGTAGAACAGCTGGTCCTCGCTCACCTTGGACACGGTGGCCTCGTGCCCCATCGAGACGTCGTCGTTGCGGACGTCGACGTAGGGGTAGGTGTCGGACCGGCTGATCGTGTCGACCAGCAGCGCGTCGCACTTCACCGTGGACCGCGAGTGGTGCGCGTTCGGGTTGACCCGCACGAGCCCGCGGTAGGAGGTGCGACCGCCGCCCCGGGCCACCGACTTGGAGATGATCGTCGAGGACGTGTGCGGCGCCAGGTGCGTCATCTTCGCGCCGGCGTCCTGGTGCTGGCCCTCGCCGGCGAAGGCGATGGACAGCACCTCGCCCTTGGCGTACTCGCCCATCAGCATGACGGCCGGGTACTTCATGGTGACCTTGGAGCCGAGGTTGCCGTCGACCCACTCCATGGTGGCGCCCGCCTCGGCCTTGGCCCGCTTGGTGACCAGGTTGTAGACGTTGTTCGACCAGTTCTGGATCGTCGTGTAGCGGCAGCGGCCGCCCTTCTTCACGATGATCTCCACGACCGCCGAGTGCAGCGAGTCGGAGGAGTAGATCGGTGCCGTGCAGCCCTCGACGTAGTGCACGTAGGCGCCCTCGTCGACGATGATCAGCGTGCGCTCGAACTGGCCCATGTTCTCGGTGTTGATCCGGAAGTAGGCCTGCAGCGGGATGTCGACGTGCACGCCCGGCGGCACGTAGATGAACGACCCGCCCGACCACACGGCCGAGTTCAGCGCGGAGAACTTGTTGTCCCCCGACGGGATGACCGAGCCGAAGTACTCCTCGAACATCTCGGGGTGCTCCTTGAGCGCCGTGTCGGTGTCGAGGAAGATCACCCCCTGCTCCTCGAGGTCCTCGCGGATCGAGTGGTAGACGACCTCGGACTCGTACTGCGCCGCCACACCCGACACCAGGCGGGCCTTCTCGGCCTCCGGGATGCCCAGCTTGTCGTAGGTGTTCTTGATGTCGGCGGGCAGGTCGTCCCAGGTGGCCGCCTGCTTCTCCGACGAGCGCACGAAGTACTTGATGTTGTCGAAGTCGATGCCGGACAGGTCGGAGCCCCAGCGCGGCATGGGCTTCTTGTCGAACATGCCCAGGGCCTTGAGCCGGAAGTCGAGCATCCACTGCGGCTCGCTCTTGAGCCGCGAGATGTCGGCGACGACGTCGGCCGAGAGGCCGCGCCGGGCGGTGGCACCCGCGGTGTCCGGGTCCGCCCAACCGAAGTCGTAGCGGCCGAGCGTCGCGAGCGTCTCCTCCTGCGTGAGCGGTGCCTCAGGAGCGGTCGTCATTCGGGCTGCCTCCCTCTCGGGATCGTTGCCTCGGGGCGGAACCCCGAAGTGGTCGTGGTGGTGGCGCCCCGCCGGACAGGAAGATCCAGGGGAACGTGTGTGGTGCACGCGGAGTCGCCGCGAGCGATGGTGGCCAGGCGCTGCACGTGGGTGCCCAGCAGCTCGGCGAAGGCGTGGGTCTCAGCCTCGCACAGGGCCGGGAACTCGGCCGCCACGTGGGCCACCGGGCAGTGGTGCTGGCACAGCTGCACGCCCAGCCCGGCGTCGCGCGCCTGGGCCGCGTAGCCGCGTGCGGTGAGCACCGTGGCCAGTGCCTCGGTGCGGGCGTCGGCTCCGTGGGCCGCCTCGATCTGCGCGACCCCGTCGCCGAGCAGTTCCTCGACGCGGCTCTGGGCGAACCCGGCGATCGCGTCCGGCCCGCCGTGCTGGGCGAGGTAGCGCAACGCGGCCACCGCGAGGTCGTCGTAGCCGTGGCCGAAGCGGGCCCGCCCGGAGTCGGTGAGCAGGTACTGCCGGGCCGGACGCCCGCGACCGCGCGGGCCACGGCGCGAGGCCTGGCGGACCTCCGCCTCCCCGTCGGCGATGAGCGCGTCGAGGTGACGGCGCACGGCGGGCGAGGAGAGCTCCAGTGCGGCGGCGACCTGGGCGGCGGTGACCGGCCCCTGCTCCATGAGCAGGCGCGCCACCGCCTCGCGGGTACGGCCGTCGGTGGGCCCCCCCGCCTGGGACGGCACACCGATGGCCCCGACGACGGGTGCTCCGGTGCTTTTCACAACGCCAGTGTTGCCTATATCGCCGCAGACGGCAAAACCGCCTGCCGTTCGGGTGAGGCGCTTCACCATCGCGGCCCCTCGATAGGCTCCTCACATGGCCGCACCGGGGGTGGACGACACGATCGTGGACGGGGTCCCGCCCCGGCCCGGTGTGTCGCGCGATCCCAGCCGCACCGCGCGGCTGCTCGGGCTCACCGGTGCGCTGCTCATGGCCGGGGGCGCGCTCGGGTCGGGCGCGCTGCCCGTCCCCAACCCCCTGTTCGGCATCCGGGTGCTGTCCCTGCCCAGCCGCAACGCCACCCTCGCCATCGCGATCACCTACGCGGGCATCGGCATGGTCGTGCTGGCCTGGCTGTGGATCGGCAAGATGCTCCGCCCCAACGGAGCGGTGGCCCCCGCGCCCACCCCGTCGCAGCTGGCGCGCACGGCGGTCCTGTGGGCGATCCCGCTGGCGCTGGCACCGCCGCTGTTCTCCCGCGACGTCTACAGCTACCTCGCGCAGAGCGCCACGCTCGCCCGCGGGCTCGACCCCTACTCGCTCGGGCCCGCGGAGGCGTTCGGCGTCGACGACCCGCTGGTCTCCTCCATCCCCACGATCTGGCGTGACACCGGCGCCCCGTACGGCCCGTTCTTCCTGGTGCTCGGGCGGGGCATCACCGCGCTCACCGGCAACGACATCGTCTTCGGCGTGTTCGCGCACCGCGCGCTCGCCCTCGTGGGCGTCGCGCTGATCGTGTGGGTGCTGCCGAAGCTCGCGCGGCGCTGCGGGCTCGACGTCGGGCTCGCGATGTGGCTGGGCGTGGCCAATCCCCTGGTGTTGTTCCACCTGGTCAGCGGCATGCACAACGAATCGCTGATGGTCGGTCTGATGCTCGTGGGCTTCGAGCTGGGCCTGCGGGCCGGGCCACGCTGGTGGGATCCCCACTTCCTCGCGGCCGGGGTGGTCATCACGCTGGCCTCGGCGGTGAAGCTGCCCGCGCTGCTGGCGCTGGGCTTCCTCGGCATCGAGTGGGCGCGCAGGCGCGGGGGCCGGGTGCGCGACGTCGCGGTGGCGACCACGGTGTTCACGGCCATCGCCGCGGTCGTCTACGCGATCTTCGGCTACGGCACCGGTCTGGGGATCGCCTGGCTCAGCGCGCTCGACGCGCCGAGCCTGATCCGCAGCTGGCTGTCGGTCTCCACCGACTTCGGGCTGCTCGGCGGCCAGCTCGGCATCGTCGGCGGTCTGGGCGACCACACCGACACCGTCCTGTCGCTCACCCGCACGCTCGGGCTCGTCACGGCCGCGCTGATCGCCGCCTGGCTGATGCTCGCGGTGCTGCGCGGGCGGGTCGACGCCATCACCGGGATGGCGGCGGGGATGGGCGCGGTCGTCATGCTCAGCCCGATCGTGCACCCCTGGTACCTGCTGTGGGCGGTGATCCCGCTGGCCGCCACCCGGGCCATGCCGCGCTGCCGGCGTGCCGTCCTCGCCATCTCCGCGGTGCTCGCGGTCGTCGTGCCGCCCACCGGGGCCGACTTCAACTTCCGGGCCTACCAGCTCCCCATGGCGATCACCGCGGGCATCCTGGTGCTGGCGCTGGCGCTGCTCGTGGTGCGCCGCAGCCTGGTCGGGCGGGCCGGCGTCGACGTCGACGTGTGGCCCGGGCGGGTCCCGGCGGGTCGCCCGTCGGGGGACGGAACGACCCCCGCATAGACTCCTCTTCCGTGAGCACCCCCGCCGTCCGCGTCCGCGGCCTGGTGAAGCGTTACGGCGCCGTCACCGCCGTCGACGGCCTCGATCTCGACCTGCCCGCGGCGTCGGTGCTCGCCCTGCTCGGTCCCAACGGCGCCGGGAAGACCACCACCGTCGAGGTGTGCGAGGGCAACGTCGGGGCCGACGCGGGCGAGGTCCGCGTGCTCGGCGTCGACCCGGCCGGGGCCCCCGACTCCCTGCGCGCCCGCATCGGGGTCATGCCGCAGGGTGGCGGCGCCTACCCGGGCGTGCACGCCGCGGAGATGCTGCGGGTGGTGGCGGCGTGCTCCGCCCACCCGCTCGACGTCGGCTGGCTGTCGGGTGTGCTGGGCCTCGACGCCTGCGGGCGCACCCCGTACAAGCGCCTCTCCGGCGGCCAGCAGCAGCGGCTCTCGCTGGCGTGCGCCGTGGTCGGCCGCCCGGAGCTGGTGTTCCTCGACGAGCCGACCGCCGGGATGGACCCGCAGGGCCGCCGCCTGGTCTGGGACCTGATCTCCGCGCTGCGCCGCGACGGCGTGTCGGTGCTGCTCACCACGCACCTGATGGAGGAGGCCGAGTCGCTGGCCGACCAGGTCGTGATCGTCGACCACGGCCGGGTCGTCGCCCGCGGCACCCCCGCCGCGCTCACCGCCGGAGAGCAGCAGGAGCTGCGGTTCCGCGCCCGGACCGGCATGGACCTCGACGGTCTGCGCGCCGCGCTTCCGTCGGGCTACGGCGCCGCGGAGACGATCTCGGGCCGCTACCTCGTGCAGGGCCGGATCAACCCGTCGGTGCTGTCGGTGATCACCACGTGGTGCGCGGAGCAGGGCGCGCTCGCCGACGACGTGCAGGTGGCGCGGCGCAGCCTGGAGGACGTGTTCCTGGAGCTGACCGGGCGGGAGCTGCGGGCATGACCGGCCGCCGACCCGCACCGGTTCCCGCGCCGCCCGGGGACACCCCCGGCCCGCTCACCCCGGTGGAGGCACCGTGACCTCGTCGACGGCGTCGCCCGGTGAGCGGTTCGCGCCGGGCACGTTCACCCCGCGCCCCGGGCCCGGCGCGCCGGGCCGGATGCTGGCCGCGCAGGCCGGCACCGAACTGCGCCTGGCCCTGCGCAACGGCGAGCAGGTGCTGCTCACCCTGCTCATCCCGCTGGTGCTGCTGGTCGGGCTGACGCTGCTGGCGATCGTGCCGCTGCCCGAGCCGCGGGTCGCCGCCGTGGCACCGGGGGTGCTCGCGCTCGCCGTGATGTCCACGGCGTTCACCGGGCAGGCGATCGCGTTCGGCTTCGACCGTCGCTACGGCGTGATCCGCCGCCTCGCCGCCACCGCGCTCCCCCGCTGGCTGCTCGTGGCCGGGCGGCTGGTGGCGGTGCTGGCGGTCGTCGCGATCCAGGTCGTGGTGCTCGGCGCCGTGGCCGCGGTGCTGGGGTGGCGCCCGGCCGCGGCGGGGCTGGGCTGGGCGCTGCTGGTGGTGCTGCTGGGCTGCGCCGCGTTCGGGGCGCTCGGGATCCTGCTGGGCGGGACCCTGCGCGCGGAGGTGACGCTGGCCGTCGCCAACGTGGTGTGGTTCGTGCTCCTGCTGGCCGGCGGCATCGTGATCCCGGCCGACCAGCTGCCCGGCCCGCTGGCCGTGGTCACCGGCTACCTGCCCTCCGGCGCGCTGGCCGAGGGCCTGCGCACGGCGCTGGCCGACGGCACGTTCCCCGGCGTCGCACCCCTCCTCGTCCTGGCGGCCTGGTCCGCGGCCGCAGCCGTACTGGCCACCCGCCTGGTCCGCCTGCGCTGAGCACCCGGTCGCACAGGTTCGGGGCCGTCGCACAGGTTCGGGGCCGTCGCAGACGTTCCGGGTCCTCGCAGACGTTCCGGGTCCTCGCAGAGGACGGGGAGGCTGCGAGCGACCGGAGCCTGTGCGAGCGGGCCCGGTTGTCCACATGTTGCGGCGTTCGCCTGCGCGGCCCGCACGCCTCGCTGCACCGTGTGCGCATGGACATCGACCACGCGCGGCTGGTCACGCGCCGCGAGCTGCTCGCCCACGGCTTCGACGACGGGGAGATCCGCGGCCGGAAGCGCCGCGGGGAGCTGATCACACTGCGGCGCGGGGCCTACGCCGCGGCCGGGGCCCTGCCGGAGCGGCCCGAGGACCGGCACGCCGCGCAGGTCCGGGTGGCGGTCCGGCAGGTGTCGCCCGACGCCGTCGTCAGCCACCTGTCGGCCGCCGTGCTGTACGGGTTCCCGGTGTGGGGCGACCCGCTGCGGAGGGTGCAGATGACCCGCAGCCGGCGGTCGGGCGCGCGCGTCACCGATGACCTGCACGTCCACGCCGCACCGCTGGACCCGTGGGAGCTCGTGACCGTCGACGGGATCACCGTCACCTCGGTGGCCCGCACGCTGGTCGACGTGGGCCGCCACGTCGGGTTCGAGCAGGCGGTGGTGGTCGCGGACGCGGCGATGTGGAGGCAGGTCGTCACGCGCGAGGAGCTGGACGTCGCGCTCGCCGCGGCCCACGGCCGTCCCGGGGTCCCGGCGGCCCGCCGCGCGCTGGCCTTCGCCCGCTGGGGCAGCGAGAGCGTCGGGGAGTCACGCAGCCGGGTCGCCATGCTGCACGCGGGCATCCCGGCGCCGATCCTCCAGTGGGAGGTGCGCACGGCCGGCGGGCTCCTGCTCGGCCGCACCGACTTCGGGTGGCCGCAGTACCGCACGTTCGGCGAGTTCGACGGCCGGGAGAAGTACGGACGGCTGGTGCCGCCGGGGCGAACGGCAGGCGACATCGTCTACGCGGAGAAGCGCCGCGAGGACGCGATGCGCGACGAGGGACTGGGCGCCGTGCGCTGGGGCTGGACCGACCTGGACCCGTTCACCCCGACCGCGACCCGCCTACGCCGCACCTTCCGCGCAGCGTGACCGCCGCGCGAGCGCGGTCGCACAGATTCCGGCACCTCGCAGGCGCTGCATCCCCTGCGAGAGCCCACACCGGCTGCGACGGTCGGGAACCGACGCGACCTCAGCGCATCGCTCTCGCACACCACGCAGCCCCTCGCACACCACGCAGCCCCTCGCAGACCGCACAGCCTGTGCGAGCGGCCGGAACTCGTGCGACGGGGCGGGGGCGGCGGGCGCGACCGGGGTGTGCGGCGGCGCCTTATGATCGGGTCGTGAGTGTTCTCGACCGGCTTCCCGTCACCTCCGCGACCACGATGCGGCGGCTGGCCGTGGCGAACCTCGTGGCACAGATCGGGATCATGGTCACCGGGGTGACGGTGCGGGTGACCGGGTCGGGGCTGGGCTGCCCGGAGTTCCCGCAGTGCTTCCCCGGCAGCATGGTCCCCGTCTCGCACGCCGACGTGGCGCCGCTGCACCAGTGGGTGGAGTTCGGGAACCGGCTGCTGACGTTCGTGCTGGTCGCGATCGCGGGGATGGTGCTGCTCGCCGCGCTGGGCACCCGGCCGCGACGCCGCAGGCTCACGGTGCTGGCGGCGGTGATGCCGGTCGGTATCGTCGTCCAGGCGCTCATCGGCGGGTTCACGGTGCTCACCGACCTCGCCTGGGGCGGGGTGTCGCTGCACTTGATGGCCTCCGCGGTGCTGGTGTGGCTGTCGGTGGCGCTCGTCGGGGCGGCCCGGGAGGGGGCGGGGCGGGCGCGACCGCTGGTCCCCGGGTCGGTGCGCGGGCTGGTCGCCGTGAGCTCCGGCGTGCTCGCCGCCCTGCTCGTCGCGGGCACGCTGGTGACGGCCGCCGGACCGCACGCCGGGGACGCCGCGACCCCGCGACTGGGCCTGGGTGTCGAGGCCACCGCCCAGCTGCACACCGAGCTGCTGTTCGGCTACCTCGGCCTGCTGGTCGGCATCGGGTTCGCGCTGCGGGCCGTGGCGGCGCCCGCCGTGCTGGAGCGCCGGTTCCGGGTGCTGCTCGCCGTGGTGCTCGCGCAGGGACTGCTCGGGAGCGTCCAGTACGTGCTCGGTGTCCCCGAGGTCCTCGTCGTGCTGCACGTGCTCGGCGCCGGGCTGGTCACCGCGGCCGCGGCGGCGCTGTGGTTCGGCACGGTCGAGCGGGGGGCCGTCACCGACCCCGCCCCCGCCGCGGCGCCCGCCGTCCCCGCGCACTGACCGGGCTGCCGCCCCGCCCCGCTCGTACGCCGGGAGTGGACGGACGTGCCGTTCGTTGCCCCCTCGCACCCCACCCGGGCATGATCGAGCCGTGCGCGCGATCCAGATCACCGAGAGCGGTGGCCCCGACGTCCTGACCCCGACCGAGCTCGCCGACCCCACCCCGGGGCCGGGCGAGCTGCTGGTGGAGGTCGCCGCGGCCGGCGTGAACTTCATCGACACCTACCAGCGCGAGGGCATCTACCCGATGACCCTGCCCTGCGTGCCCGGGATGGAGGGTGCCGGCCGGGTCCGGGCGGTGGGCGAGGGCGTCACCGCGTACGCCGCGGGCGACCGGGTCGCCTGGTGCGAGCAGCTCGGCAGCTACGCCGAGCTCGTGGCGGTGCCCGCGGCGAAGGCCGTGCCGGTGCCCGACGCCGTCGCGGACGAGACGGCCGTCGGCGCGCTGCTGCAGGGCATGACCGCCCACTTCCTCGTCACCGACACCTACCCCGTGCGCGAGGGCGACGACGTGCTCGTGCACGCGGCGGCGGGCGGGGTGGGGCTGCTGCTCACCCAGCTCGCCACGGCCCGCGGGGCGCGCGTGATCGCCACGGTGTCAACCGCGGAGAAGGGGGACCTCGCCCGCGGGGCGGGGGCCGCGGACGTCGTCGACTACACCGAGGTCGAGGACCTCGCCGCAGCGGTCCGCGACCTGACCGGCGGGACCGGCGTGGCCGTGGCCTACGACAGCGTGGGAAGGACCACGTTCGACGCCAGCCTCGCGTCGCTGCGCACGCGCGGGATGCTCGTCCTGTTCGGCGCCGCGAGCGGCCCGGTGCCCCCGGTCGACCCGCAGCGGCTCAACCAGGCCGGGTCGACGTATCTCACCCGCCCCAAGCTGTTCGACCACGTCGCCTCGCCCGAGGAGCTGACGGCGCGGGCCGCGGCGGTGTACGGCGCGGTCGCCGACGGCACGCTCGACGTGCGCATCGGGCACCGCTACCCGCTCGCCGAGGCCCGGACCGCCCACGAGGACCTGCAGTCCCGCCGCACGACGGGAAAGCTGCTGCTGCTGCCCTGAGGCCGGGTCGGTGGCGGACCGCGACGGGTGGGGCGACCGTCGCGGTGGGTCCTACGGGAGTCCCACCCGTCGGGTCGCGGTCCCTAGAGGGGCAGGCCCAGGACCGGCAGGCCGATGGCGGCGTCCACGGCGATGGCGGCGAACAGGCCGCAGAGGTAGATGTTCGACAGGTGGAACAGCTTCATCGGCGTGACCTCGTGGCCCGCGACGATCCCGTGGTGCATGCGGTGCGCGGCGAACACGAACCAGGCGCCCAGCAGGGCCGCGACCGCCGCGTAGATCCACGACGTGACCGGCAGCAGCAGCAGCGTGACCCCGATCATGATCCACGAGTAGGCGACGATCCGGCGCGACACCTGCACCGGTGTGGCCACCACGGGGAGCATCGGGACACCCGCGGCCGCGTAGTCGTCGCGGTAGCGCATGGCCAGGGCCCAGAAGTGCGGGGGCGTCCAGAAGAAGATGACCGCGAACATGACCAGTGCGGGCCACTCCACGGTGCCGGTGACCGCCGCCCAGCCGATGACGACGGGCATGCAGCCCGCGGCCCCGCCCCACACGATGTTCTGGGACGTGCGGCGCTTGAGCAGCAGCGTGTAGACGAGCACGTAGAACGCGATCGCGGCGACCGAGAGGGCGGCGGCCAGCCAGTTGGTGGTGAGCCCGAGCCACACCGAGCTGAACACGCCCAGCGCGAGCCCGAAGATGAGCGCGTTGCGCGGCGGCACCTGCCCCTTGGCCAGCGGGCGGCGCGCGGTGCGCTTCATGAGCTTGTCGATGTCGGCGTCGACGACGCAGTTGAGGGCGTGCGCGCTGGCCGCGGCGAGCGCGCCGCCGAGCAGCGTGGCCACGATCAGCCCGACCGACGGGATCCCGCGTTGCGCGAGGAACATCGCCGGCACGGTGACCACGAGCAACTGCTCGATGATGCGCGTCTTGGTGAGGCCGAGGTACGCCGACACGGTGTCCCGGGCCCGGTCCAGCCCGGCGCGCCACCGGGTGGGCGCCGTACCGACCTCGGGGGGCGACACACTCACCGGCTACCTCGATCCGCGATGTGGTGGGGCGGGTCTTCTACAGCGCGTCGATCCTAGCTTCAGGCATGGCGGAGGGGGCCGCCGGGTAGACCGCGGGTGAGCGGTGCACGCGGACATCGCACGCGCCCGCCCGACGTGGCTAGGCTGGCCGGGACGCGTCGTGGCGTAGCGCCCCCGTGAGCAGTACAGACCCATCAGCACCGCCCGTACCGGAACACCGACCATCCAGGGAGCCGCCGTGCCCGTGTCCGATGCCGAAGTCACCCGCCTGACCCGGGGCTCGTGGCCCGCGGACTGGAGCGATCTCGACCGCCGGGCCGTCGACACCGTCCGGGTGCTCGCGGCGGACGCCGTGCAGAAGGCCGGTTCCGGTCACCCCGGCACCGCGATGAGCCTGGCCCCGCTGGCGTACGGCCTGTTCCAGAAGGTCATGCGGCACGACCCGGCCGACCCGGACTGGATCGGCCGCGACCGCTTCGTGCTCTCCTGCGGGCACTCCAGCCTGACGCTGTACCTGCAGCTGTTCCTGGGCGGCTGGGGCCTGGAGATCGACGACATCGAGAACCTGCGCCAGTGGGGCTCGGCCACGCCCGGGCACCCCGAGCACCGCCACACCCCGGGCGTGGAGATCACCACCGGCCCGCTGGGCCAGGGGCTCGCCTCGGCCGTGGGCATGGCGATGGGCGCGCGCCGCGAGCGCGGCCTGTTCGACCCGGACGCCGCGCCCGGCGAGAGCCCGTTCGACCACCAGATCTACGTCATCGCCTCCGACGGCGACATCCAGGAGGGCGTCACCGCCGAGGCGTCCTCCCTGGCCGGGCACCAGCAACTCGGCAACCTCACGGTGGTCTACGACGACAACAAGATCTCCATCGAGGACGACACCGACATCGCGCTGTCCGAGGACGTCGCGAAGCGCTACGAGGCCTACGGCTGGCACGTGCAGGTCGTCGAGGGCGGGGAGAACGTCACCGGCATCCTCGACGCGCTGGAGGCGGCCAGGGCCGAGACCTCGCGGCCCTCGTTCATCCTGCTGCGCACGATCATCGGCTTCCCGGCGCCCACGAAGATGAACACCGGCAAGGCGCACGGCTCCGCGCTCGGTGAGGACGAGGTCGCCGAGGTCAAGAGGATCCTCGGGATGGACCCGGAGCAGACCTTCCAGGTCGACGCCGACGTGCTCGCCCACACCCGGGCGCTGGTCGACCGCGGGAAGGCGGACCACGCGGACTGGACCACGCGGTTCGACGCGTGGGCGCGGCGCGAGCCCGACCGCAGGGCGCTGCTCGACCGGATGCTGGGTCGCACGCTGCCCGACGGCTGGGAGAAGGCGCTGCCGACCTGGGACGTCGACGCGAAGGGCCTCGCCACCCGCAAGGCCTCCGGCGAGGTGCTCAAGGCGCTGGCCGACGTGCTGCCCGAGCTGTGGGGCGGCTCGGCCGACCTCGCGGAGAGCAACAACACCACGATGGAGGGCGCCGACTCGTTCGGACCGGAGTCGATCGCCACGACGATGTGGAACGCCCGGCCCTACGGCCGCACCCTGCACTTCGGCGTGCGCGAGCACGCGATGGGCGCGATCCTCAACGGCATCTCGCTGCACGGGCCGACCCGCCCCTACGGCGGCACGTTCCTCATCTTCTCCGACTACATGCGCCCCGCCGTGCGCCTGGGCGCGCTGATGAAGTGCGCGGGCATCTACGTCTGGACGCACGACTCGATCGGCCTGGGCGGCGACGGGCCGACCCACCAGCCGATCGAGCAGCTCTCGGCGCTGCGTGCCATCCCGGGCCTGTCCGTGGTGCGCCCCGCCGACGCGAACGAGACGGCGTCGGCGTGGAAGGCGATCCTGGAGCGGCCCGAGGGCCCGGCCGGCCTGGCGCTGTCGCGGCAGAACCTGCCGACGCTCGCGGGCACGTCGGTCGACGGCGTCGCGAAGGGCGGCTACGTGCTCGCCGAGGCGTCCTCGGGCACCCCGCAGCTGGTGATCGTCGCCACCGGCTCGGAGGTCGCGCTCGCCGTGGAGGCGCGGAAGGTCCTGGAGGACTCCGGCGTTGCCACCCGTGTGGTGTCGATGCCGTGCGTCGAGTGGTTCGACGAGCAGGACGAGGCCTACCGCGAGTCGGTGATCCCGAGGGCCGTGAAGGCGCGGGTCACGGTCGAGGCGGGCGTCGCGCAGTCCTGGTACCGCTTCGCCGGCGACGCGGGCGAGATCGTCTCCATCGAGCACTACGGCGCGAGCGCGGAGGCCGACGTGCTGTTCCGCGAGTTCGGTTTCACCACCGAGGCCGTCGTGGACGCCGCCCGGCGCAGCCTCGCCGCGACATCGACGGACGCAGTCTCCTGAGGAGGAGTTCCATGAGCAACGAACGACTGGGACAGCTCGCCGACGCGGGCGTATCCATCTGGCTCGACGACCTGTCCCGCGAGCGCCTGCGCAGCGGCAACCTGCAGGAGCTGATCACCGAGTCGCACGTGGTCGGCGTCACCACCAACCCCACGATCTTCGCGGGTGCGCTGGCCGACGGCGAGGCCTACGACGAGCAGGTCCGCGAGCTCGCCGCGCGCGGCGCGTCGGTCGCCGACGCCGTCCGCGAGATCACCGTCGCCGACGTGCAGCAGGCCTGCGACGTGTTCAGCGGCACCTGGGAGTCCACCGGCGGCGTCGACGGGCGGGTCTCGCTCGAGGTCGACCCCGGCCTGGCCCGCGACACCGACGCCACCGTCGCGCAGGCGGTCGACCTGTGGAAGGCCGTCGACCGGCCCAACCTGCTGGTCAAGATCCCGGCCACGGAGCAGGGCCTGCCCGCGATCACGCGGGCGCTCGCCGAGGGCATCTCGGTGAACGTCACCCTGATCTTCTCCGTCGAGCGGTACCGGGCGGTCATGGCGGCCTACCTCGACGGGCTGGAGCAGGCCTCGGCGAACGGGCAGGAGATCGCCCGCATCGCCTCGGTCGCCAGCTTCTTCGTCTCCCGCGTCGACACCGAGATCGACAAGCGACTGGAGGCGATCGGCACCGACGAGGCGCTGGCGCTGCGCGGGAAGGCCGGGGTCGCGAACTCGCGGCTCGCGTACGCCGCGTTCCAGGAGACCTTCGTCGGCGGGCGCTGGGACAACCTGGCCCAGGCGGGCGCGCAGCCGCAGCGGCCGCTGTGGGCGTCCACGGGGGTCAAGAACCCCGACTACCCCGACACCCTCTACGTCACCGAGCTCGTCGTCGCCGATACCGTCAACACGATGCCGGAGAAGACGATGCAGGCCTTCGCCGACCACGGCGAGGTGCACGGCGACCGGGTCACCGGCACGGCCGCGCAGGCCCAGGAGGTGTTCGACGCCCTGGAGCGCGTGGGCGTCGACCTCACCGACATGTTCCTGGCGCTGGAGGACGAGGGCGTCGACAAGTTCGCGACGTCCTGGGACGAGCTGGGCGAGACCGTCCAGGGGCAGCTGGACGGCGCCCGCTGATCACCTGGCCGGTCACCCTCACGACCGAGGAGCCGCCGCCCCCGGCGGTCCTGCGGCGCCTGGTCGACGAGCGGGTCGCCTCGCGGCTCGCCGCCGGCCGGGTGCCGCACGCCCGGCCGGGCTGGCTGGACGCGCGCCGGCTGGCCCGGCCGCTGGGCGGGCACGTGAACGCCCTGCACTCCGAGCTGTGTGACGCCGGCGCCCGCCGCACGGTCGCCGTCACCGCGGGCGCCGTGGGGTACAACGCCGCTGCGCTGGTGCCCGGGGAACCGCGCCTGACCGTCCTCGACACCCCCGACGCCGCCCGGGTGGCCGACGTGCTGGCCGGCGATCTGGAGGCGACGGCGCTGGTCGTCGCGGTGCCGCCCGGCGTCGACCGGCGCGGGATCGACGCCGTGACCGCCGCCGTGCAGCGCGCGCTGCGCGCCGACGGGATCGACCCGCGCTCGCGCACCGTCGCGGTCGTCCCGCCCGGGCAGCCCGCCCCCGACGCGCTCACCGTGATCGAGGGACCGCCCGACGTCCACGACGTCTGGACGGCGTTCACCCCCTACTCGCTGGTGCCCGGCGGGATCGCCGGCGCCGACGTCCGGATGCTGCTGGGCAACGCCGAGCAGTCCTACGACGCCGACGACCCGGCCAACCACGCTCTCGTGCTGGGGGCGCTGCTGGCCGCCGCCGAGTCCGTCACGATCACCGACACCCTGGGTGTCGAGGACGTGCTGGTCGAGCTGATCCGCACGCTCGCGCGCTCCGGCGGCGGGCTGCGGCGGGCGGGCGACCGGCTCACGATCGACGTCGACGACGGCGAGGCGGACGTCCGCATCGGCGGCAACCCGACCGGGCGGCTGCACCTGTTCCAGCGCGCGGTGGCCGTGGCCGGGTACCTGCGCGGCACGGACCCGACCGCGCCCGAGGAGCCGCCGACCGAGGTGCCGCCGCTCGCGTTCCGTGACGGCGACGTGGACGTGCACGCGGCCGGGCTCCCGGCCGGGGTGACCACCGTCGCCGGGGCGCTCGCGGCGCTGCTCGACTCCCGTCCCGGCCCGGTCGCGCTGCACGCGCACCTCGACCGCGAGTCCGACGCCTCGGCCGCCGTGCTGCGCGGGGAGCTGGCCCGGCGCGCGCGGCGCCCGGTCACGTTCACCTGGGCGCCGGGCCGTCCCCCACCCGGTGGCCTCGCCGTGCAGCTCGTCGGGGACGTGCTCCAGGATGGTCCCGCACCGCCCGGGCCCGGGCCCGACGGGCTGCGGCTGCACCTGCGGGACCGGCTCACCGGCCTGGTCACGCTCGCCCGCGCCGTGCAGGAACTCTAGAGACGAGACTGGAGACGCGATGACGGCCCATCCGGGCGCGGCCTGGACCAACCCGCTGCGTGACCCGCGGGACAAGCGGCTCCCGCGCATCGCGGGCCCGTGCGGCCTGGTGATCTTCGGGGTCACCGGCGACCTCTCGCGCAAGAAGCTGATGCCCGCCATCTACGACCTCGCCAACCGCGGGCTGCTGCCCCCGGGCTTCGCCCTCACCGGCTTCGCCCGCCGCGACTGGGCCGCGCAGGACTTCGGCGACGTCGTCCTCGAGGCGGTCAGGACGCACGCCCGCACCCCGTTCCGGCAGGCCGTGTGGGACCGGCTCGCCGAGGGGTTCCGGTTCGTCCAGGGCAGCTTCGACGACGACGACGCGTTCGACCGCCTGGAGGACACCGTCCGCGAGCTGGACGCCGAGCGCGGCACCGGCGGCAACCACGCGTTCTACCTGTCGATCCCCCCGGACGCGTTCCCGGTGGTGTGCAAGCAGCTCTCCCGCTCCGGCCTGGCCCGGCAGGAGGGGCTCGACCAGTGGCGCCGCGTCGTCATCGAGAAGCCGTTCGGCCACGACCTGGCGTCGGCGAAGGAGCTCAACGAGATCGTCAACGACGTGTTCCCCGAGGACTCGGTGTTCCGCATCGACCACTACCTCGGCAAGGAGACGGTCCAGAACATCCTGGCGCTGCGCTTCGCCAACCAGCTGTTCGAGCCGATCTGGAACTCCCACTACGTCGACCACGTGCAGATCACCATGGCCGAGGACATCGGGCTGGGCGGGCGCGCCGGCTACTACGACGGCATCGGCGCGGCCCGCGACGTGATCCAGAACCACCTGCTGCAGCTGCTGGCGTTCATCGCGATGGAGGAGCCCACGTCGTTCTCCTCCGACGAGCTGCGCGCGGAGAAGACCAAGGTGCTCAAGGCCACCAGGTTGGTCCGGCCGCTGTCGGAGACCACCGCCCGCGGCCAGTACACCGGTGGCTGGCAGGGCGGGGAGAAGGTGCTCGGGCTGACCGAGGAGGAGGGCTTCGACCCGGAGTCGGGCACCGAGACCTATGCCGCGATCACCTGCGAGATCGACACCCGGCGCTGGGCGGGCGTGCCGTTCTACCTGCGCACCGGCAAGCGCCTCGGGCGCCGCGTCACCGAGATCGCGGTGATCTTCAAGCGGGCGCCGCACCTGCCCTTCGACGCGACGATGACCGAGGAGCTCGGCCAGAACGCGTTCGTCGTGCGGGTGCAGCCCGACGAGGGCGTCACGATGCGGTTCGGCTCGAAGGTACCCGGCTCCACCATGGAGGTCCGCGACGTCACCATGGACTTCGGCTACGGCACCGCGTTCACCGAGGCCTCCCCCGAGGCCTACGAGCGGCTGATCCTCGACGTGCTGCTGGGCGAGCCGTCACTGTTCCCGGTGAACGAGGAGGTCGAGCGGTCCTGGGAGATCCTCGACCCGGTCATCGAGCACTGGCACGCCGCCGAGACCGGCCCCGATCCGTACCCGGCCGGCTCGTGGGGACCGGAGTCCGCCGACGCCATGCTCGCCCGCACCGGACGCACCTGGAGAAGACCATGAACGGGCTCGTGACAACGAAAGGCGTGGGGCCGTGATCGTCGACCTGCCCTCGTCCACCACCTCCGCGGTCAACCGCAAGCTCGTCGAGCTGCGCGAGGACGGCGGGGTGCAGGCACTGGGCCGCGTGCTCACCCTGGTGATCATCACCGACGACGGCTCCGCGATCGAGAGCGCCATCGAGGCCGCCAACTCCGCCAGCCGCGAGCACCCGTGCCGGGTGATCGTGCTGGCCCGCGGCCAGCGCAAGGCCGCGCCGCGGCTCGACGCGCAGATCCGCGTCGGCGGCGACGCCGGGGCCAGCGAGGTGATCGTGCTGCGCGGATACGGCCCGCTCGCCGCGGCCGACGCCGGTGCCGGGATGGTCACCCCGCTGCTGCTGCCCGACGCACCGGTCGTCGCGTGGTGGCCGGACGAGGCACCGGCCGTGCCGTCGGAGGACGCCGTGGGGCGGCTGGCTCAGCGCCGGATCACCGACGCGCTGGCGGCGCGCAACCCGGTCAAGGCGTTCGAGCAGCGCCGAGCCCGGCACGTCGCGGGCGACACCGACCTCACCTGGACCCGCCTGACCTCGTGGCGCGCGCTGCTGGCCACCGCGCTCGACGCGCCACCGCACGAGGACGTCACCTCGGCCGTGGTGGCGGGCGAGACGGTCTCCCCGTCCACCGACCTGATCGCCGGCTGGCTGGTCTCGCGGCTCGGGGTGAAGGTCAAGCGCTCCCCCGCCGCGAGCGGCCCCGGCCTGGTCTCGGTGGTCCTGGAACGGCCGTCCGGCCCGGTGGAGCTGACGCGCCCGGACGGGAGGGTCGGCAACCTGCGCCAGCCCGGACAGCCCGACCGGCTCGTCGCGCTGGCCCGCCGGGAGGTCCGCGACTGCCTGGCCGAGGAGCTGCGACGGCTCGACCCGGACGAGATATACGGCGCCGCGCTCGCGGGCGTCTCCCAGGTCACCCGGGGCCGCACCCCGGTCCGGGTGCCCGCCATGGCAGGTGCGTGATGGTGGCCGCCGACATCGCCGTCCACGCGAACCCCACCGTGCTCGCGGCCGCGGCCGCGGCGCGGCTGGTCACCCGGCTCGTCGACCTGCAGGCGGCGGGCAACGTCCCGAAGCTCGTGCTGACCGGGGGTGGCGTCGGCATCGCGATGCTGGAGCACATCCGCGGCAGCACCGCGCGCGACGCCGTCGACTGGTCGCACGTGGAGTTCTACTGGGGCGACGAGCGCTTCCTGCCCCCCGGCGACCCGGAGCGCAACGAGACCCAGGCCCGCGAGGCGCTGCTCGACCACGTGCGGGTCGACCCGGCGCGGGTGTTCCCGATGGGCGCCGACACCGGGACCGGTCCGTCCGGGGCCGAGGCCGCCGCGGAGGACTACGCGACGATCCTGGCGCGGGCGGCCCGGCCCGAGGACCACGGACCGGTGCCGTCGTTCGACATCCTGCTGCTCGGCATGGGCGGCGAGGGCCACACGGCGTCGGTGTTCCCGCACTCGCCCGCGGTGTACGAGACCGAGCGCCCGGTCGTGGCCGTGCACGGCTGCCCGAAGCCGCCGCCCACGCGGGTGACGCTCACGTTGCCGGCGATCCGGCGGGCAGCCGAGGTGTGGATCGTGACGACCGGCGCGGCCAAGGCGGCGGCGGTGTCGATGGCGCTGTCCGGGGCGGGCGAGGTGGCGATCCCGGTGGCCGGCGCGCAGGGCAGGCGGCGCACCCGCTGGCTGCTCGACCGCGCCGCGGCCTCGAAGCTGCCGCGCGACCTGGTGCCGGCCATCGGCTGATGATCGCCACGATCGGGACCTGAACCGCGCATGTGCAGCTCGGGGCCCGCTTCCGTCGATCACGTGGTGGTCGACGGGGCCAACGTCGTCGGGTCGCGCCCGGACGGCTGGTGGCGCGACCGGCCGGGGGCCGCCCGCCGGCTGGCGCAGCGCCTCGTGGACGCACTCGACGGGCCCGGTGCGCACCCACATGTCCACCTGGTGCTGGAGGGAGCCGCGGCCCGGGCCACGGACCTGCCCTCGCATCCCGGGCTGACCGTGGTCCGCGCCCCCGCCGACGGCGACGCCGCGATCGTCGAACGCGCGGTGGAGCTGGGCGGGACCGGCGTCGTCGTGGTCACGGCCGACCGTGGTCTGCGTGTCCGGGTGCGCGCGGTGGGCGCGACGACCACCGGGCCGCGCGCCCTCCTCGACACGGTCTCCGAGCCGCCCACCGGTTGACGGGACCCGGCTGCGCGGGGCCGCGGAGCGCGGTCCGGGACGCCGCGTCGCATGCCCGCCGGACGCGCGGACGTCCGACGACGCCTTCTGCACCGCCCGCCCGAGGTTCCGGGCCGGGCGGGGCGGGGCGGGGCGGGGCGCGAAGATCAGTCGACGGCCACCGGCACGCGGGTGGCCGGGTCGCCGTCGATCGCCGCGGCCAGCTGCGGGACGAGACGGTCGAGGACGTAGGGGATGCTGAGCGGGGTGTAGTAGTTGATCGCCACCCCGTATAGCGACCCGTCCTCCTCCTCGATGCTCAGGAACCGCCCCTCGGCCGCGACGTCGGTCGTCTCGAAGACCTCCTCGGTCTGCGTGCCGTCGAGGCTGAGCCACATGACGAGATCGAGCTCGTCGAGGTCGGGGACCGACTCGCCCGAGAACTGCGTGCCGGCCTCGCGGCCCTCGGTGTAGGGGAAGACCTCCTCGGGGTAGTCGAACCCGAGCCGGAGCAGCAGATCCGTCTTCGGGTCCTCGGGCCCGAGCACGTACATGCCCTCGTAGGGTAGGGCGACGACCGCCTGCTTGCCCGCGAACTCAGGGTGCGCGGCCGCTGCGGCGTCGATCCGGGCCGAGACGTCGTCGACGACCCCCTGCATCTGCTCGGCCCGCCCCAGAACGGTGCCGATGGTGGTCGCCATCACGTCCCACGGGGCGGCGTAGTCCGGGAAGTCGGCGGGCTGGGCGACGGTGGGTGCGATCCGGGTGAGCAGGCCGTACTGCTCCTCGGTGAGCCCCGTGTACTGGCCGATGATGAGGTCCGGCTCGAGCGCGGCGATCTGCTCCACCTCGAGCTCGGTCGCGGAGAGCACCGTCGGGAGCTCGTTGTCCCCGAACGCCTCGCTCGCCCACGGGAAGATCTGCCCCGGCGCGTCGCCGTACCACGCCGTCACCCCGACGGGGACGACGCCGACGGCGATGGCGGCCTCGTGATCGGTGAGACCGACCGTGACCACGCGCACCGGCGGTGCCGGGATCGTCGCCGTCCCGTACTTGTGGTCGACCGCCATGGGGAACACCTCCGCCGGCACCGCCGGCGGGGGCCCGGCCCGCTGCGCGTCGCGCCCGCACGCCGCGAGCAGCGGCGCGACGGCGAGCACGGACGATCCCGCGAGGAGCTGGCGACGCGTCAGACCCGACCGGTTCCCGGGAGGTCCGGATGTCCTGCGGTCCGGCCTACGAGCCCTGCTCCTCGGGCAGCCGGCCGTTGTTGTGGTCGTCGTAGGCGGAGAGGTCGAGGAAGCCGTGGCCGCAGTAGTTGAACAGGATGACCTTCTCCTCCCCGGTCTCCTTGGCGGCCAGCGCCTCGTCGATCGCGGCGCGGATGCCGTGCGCGCACTCCGGGGCGGGGATCTTGCCCTCGGTACGGGCGAACTGGATCGCGGCCTCGAACACCTTGCCCTGCGGGTACGCCACCGCCTCCATCCGCCCGTCGCGCACGAGCTGGGAGATCAGCGGGGAGTCGCCGTGGTAGCGCAGCCCGCCCGCGTGGATCGACGGCGGCACGAACTCCCGACCCAGGCTGTACATCGGCAGCAGCGGGGTGAGGCCCTGCACGTCGCCGAAGTCGTAGCCGAACTCGCCCTGGGTCAGCGTGGGGCACGACAGCGGCTCGACGGCGAGCAGCCGCACCCCGGCGTCGGGCACGAACGGGAACGCGATACCGCCCAGGTTGGACCCGCCGCCGCAGGGCGCGATGACGACGTCGGGCAGCCGCTCGCCCGCCAGCTCCAGCTGCTCGCGCGCCTCGAGTCCGATGACGGTCTGGTGCAGCAGCACGTGGTTGAGCACCGACCCCAACGAGTAGTGGGTGTCGGCGCGGCCTGCGCAGTCGCGCACGGCGTCGGAGATGGCCGAACCCAGCGAGCCCGGATGCCCCGGGTCGTCGACCGGGGACGCCACGACCTCGCCGCCCCAGGTCTCGATCGCGATGCGCCGGTAGGGCTTCTGCTCGTAGGAGGCGCGGACCATGTACACCTTGAGGTCCAGGTCGAACTGCGCGGTAGCGAAGGCCAACGCCGTGCCCCACTGGCCCGCGCCGGTCTCCGTGGTCAGGCAGGTGATGCCCTCCTGGGCGTTGTAGAAGGCCTGCGGCACCGCGGTGTTGGTCTTGTGGCTGCCCGACGGCGAGATCGACTCGTCCTTGAAGTAGATCCGCGCGGGCGTGCCGAGCGCCTTCTCCAGCCGGGTCGCGCGGACCAGGGGGGTGGGCCGCCACAGCCGCAGGATGTCGAGCACCTCGCCGGGCACGTCGATCCACGGCTCGGCGCTCACCTCCTGGCCGATCAGCGCCATCGGGAACAGCGGCGCCAGGTCGTCGGGGCCGACCGGCTCGCGGGTCCCCGGGTGCAGCGGCGGCTGCGGAGGGGCCGACAGGTGTGGCACCACGTTGAACCAGGCGCCGGGAATCTTGTCAGGAGGGAGCGTCCACCGCGTCATCGGCGGACTGTATCGCGCCCGTAGGGTGCGGCACATGGTCCTGTTCGACGCCCCGGTCGCCGCTCTCGACGGTTCCCCGCTCACCCTGCCCGCCGGGGCCGCGGTGCTCGTCGTCAACGTCGCCTCCCGCTGCGGGCTCACTCCGCAGTACGCCGGGCTCGAGGAGCTGCAGGAGCGCTACGGCGACCGCGGTTTCACGGTGCTCGGTGTGCCGTGCGACCAGTTCGGCGGGCAGGAGCCCGGCTCCCCCGAGGAGATCGCCACGTTCTGCGCCACCGGGTACGGGGTGTCGTTCCCGCTGACCGAGAAGGTCGAGGTCAACGGCCCGGGCCGGCACCCGCTCTACACGGCGCTGACCGCCGCCCCCGACGACGACGGCGCGGCGGGCGACGTGGCGTGGAACTTCGAGAAGTTCCTCGTGGGCGCCGGGGGCACGGTGCTGCGCCGGTTCCGGCCGCGCACCGAGCCCACCTCCGCCGCGGTGGTCGGCGCGGTCGAGGCCGCGCTTCCCCGGTGAGGCGTGGCGTCGGGGCCGCGCTCGTGCTCGGGGCCGCGGTGTGGACCGGGTGCACGGTGGCGCCCGCACCGGAGCAGGCGGCGGCACCCGCGCCGGAGCCGGTCGTCCCGCCCGCGGCGTGCGTCCTCGACGTGGCCGCGCTCGCCGCCGCCACCGGCCTGAGCTGGACCGCGGACGCGACCACCGCGAGCGACACCCGCTGCGTGTACGACCCCGACCCCGACGCCGGCGACGGCTTCGTGTCGGTGGAGGTGCTCCCGGCAGCACCGGCCGGTGCCGATCAGGCCACCGCGGCACCGGACGTCCCGGCGCCGGACGTCCCGGCCCCCGACGTCCCGGCCCCCGACGTCCCGAGGTTGGAGACCCTGGCGCAGGCCTGTGCCGCGGGGTCGCGCGAGCCCGTGGGGACCGACGGGTTCGTCTGCCGCTTCCCCGGCGGCGGGGTGTTCGCCGCGCGGGACCGGGCGGACACGATGCTGACCGTCGCGGCCGCGGAGGTGCCGGTCGGCACCACACCCGAACGGCTCACGGCGGCGTTCGGCGAGCAGCTCGCGGAGGCCGGCTGAGCCGTGGTGCGGCTCGGCTCAGAGCTCGCGGGAGGCGCGCAGCCGGTTCAGTGCCTCGTCGAGGATCGCGGCGCCGTCGGCGTCGCTGCGGCGTTCCTTGACGTAAGCGAGGTGGGTCTTGTACGGCTCGGTGCGCGGCGCTGCGGGCGGGTTCTGGCCGTCGCGGCCGGCGGGCAGCCCGCAGCGCGGGCAGTCCCACGACTCGGGGATGTCGGCCTCGGACGCGAACGACGGAGTGGTGACGTGCCCGTTGGCGCAGTAGTACGGGACGTGCTCGCGGGCCGCGGTCTCCCCGCGCTCGGACTCGCCCATCGGTCCGGCACCCACGCGGGTGCCGCGGATGGCGTTGCCGCCGGACATGGCCATGTCTAGACCCCCACCTTGATGAGCAGACCGACACCGATGATCGCGATCAGCCAGATCACGCCGGTGAACAGCGTCATCCGCTGGATGTTCTTGTCCGCCATGGTCGAGCCGGACAGGCTCGACTGCACGCCGCCACCGAACAGGCTGGACAGACCTCCGCCCTTGCCGCGCTGGAAGAGGATGAACGTGACCAGCAGGATGCTGGACACGATCAGCACGATCTGTAGGGCGAGCCTCATCCGATCCTTCTCCGCAGACGTCTTCGGTGGCGCCGTGTGAACGGCACCACCGAGGGTACCCGGCAGCCCCGACCGGCCGGACTCAGGGCAGCGGGCCACCCGCGGCGATCGCGCACAGCTGCGCGAACTCGTCGGCGTCCAGGCTGGCCCCGCCCACCAGCGCGCCGTCGACGTCGGCCTGCGCCACGATCTCGCCGACGTTCTTGGCCTTCACCGAGCCGCCGTAGAGCACCCGCACGCCCGCGGCGACCTCGGCGCCGTACAGCGACGACAGGGTCCCGCGCAGCGCGGCGCACACCTCCTGCGCGTCGGCGGCGCCCGCCACCCGGCCGGTGCCGATGGCCCACACCGGCTCGTAGGCGACCACCAGGCCGGCCGCCTGCTCGGCGTCGACCTGCTGCAGCGCGCCGGTGAGCTGGCCCGTGGTGTGGGTGACGTGCTCGCCCGCCTCACGCACGTCCAGGCCCTCACCGACGCACAGGATCGGAGTGATCCCGTGCCGGTACGCGGCGCGCACCTTCGCGTTGACGGCGGCGTCGTCCTCGCCGTGGATCTCCCGGCGCTCCGAGTGCCCGACCACCACGTAGCGGCAGCCGAGCTTGGCGAGCATCACCCCGGACACGTCACCGGTGTAGGCGCCGGAGTCGTGCGGGGACAGGTCCTGCGCGCCGTGCACCACCAGCAGCTGGTCACCGTCGATCATCGTCTGGATCGAGCGGATGTGGGTGAACGGCGGGAGCACCGCCACCTCGACCTTGTCGTAGTACTTCTCCGGCAGGGCGAACGCCAGCTTCTGCACCAGCGCTATGGCCTCGAGGTGGTGCAGGTTCATCTTCCAGTTGCCGGCGATGAGCGGCTTTCGCGTGGCCATCTACTGCTCCAGAACGGCGATGCCGGGGAGGGGCTTGCCCTCCAGGTACTCCAGCGACGCGCCGCCGCCGGTCGAGATGTGGGAGAAGCCGTCCTCGGGCAGGCCCAGGGCCCGCACCGCGGCGGCCGAGTCACCGCCGCCGACGACGGAGAACGCCGAGCCGTCGACGATCGCCTGCGCCACGCCCCGGGTGCCCTCCGCGAACGGGGCCAGCTCGAACACGCCCATCGGGCCGTTCCAGAACACCGTGGCCGCCCCGGAGAGCACCTCGGCGAACGCCGCCACGGACCCGGGGCCGATGTCGAGGCCCTTCCAGCCCTCAGGGATCGCGTCGGCGGCCACCGTCCGCGTGTTCGCGTCGGCGGAGAAGTCGTCGGCCACCACGACGTCGGTGGGCAGCAGGATCTTCCCCGACTCCAGCAGCGTGCGGCAGGTGCCGATCTGCTCGCGCTCGAGCAGGGAGTCGCCGACGCCGTAGCCCTGGGCGGCGAGGAAGGTGAAGCACATCCCGCCGCCGACGAGCAGCGCGTCCACCTTCGGCAGCAGCGCCTCGATCACGGCGAGCTTGTCGGAGACCTTGGATCCGCCGAGCACCACGGCGTAGGGCCGCTTCGGCGACTCGGTGAGCGTCCGGAGCACCTCCACCTCCGAGAGCACCAGCCCGCCCGCGTAGCCCGGCAGGTCGCGTGCCACGTCGTAGACCGAGGCCTGCTTGCGGTGCACGACGCCGAAGCCGTCGGAGACGAAGGCGCCCCCCAGAGGATGGTCACCGGCGTCGGTGAGGGCGACGAGCTCGTCGGCCAGCGCGGCCCGCTCGTCGTCGTCCTTCGACGTCTCGCGCGGGTCGAAGCGGATGTTCTCCAGCATGACGACGTCACCCGCCGCCATGCCGAGGTCGCCGCGCCCGGCGTCCCAGTGCTTCTGGCCGATCAGCCGCACCGGCGCGCCCAGCAGCTCGCCCAGCCGGGCCGCGGCCGGGGCGAGGGACAGGGCCGGGTCCGGCTCGCCCTTCGGCCGCCCGAGGTGCGCCACGATGATGACCATCGCACCGGCCCCGGACAGCTCGGAGATCGTGGGGGCCGAGGCCCGGATCCGCCCGTCGTCGGTGATCTCGCCCGCGTCGTCGAGGGGGACGTTGAGGTCGGAGCGCACGAGGACCACGCGGCCCTCGACGCCCTCGTCGATGAGGTCGTCGAGTGTCTTCACCCGGGCGTCCTCAGAGCTTCGAGGCGACGAGTGCGGTGATGTCGACGAGCCGGTTGGAGTATCCCCACTCGTTGTCGTACCAGCCGACGATCTTGACCTGGTTGCCGATGACCTTGGTGAGGCCGGCGTCGAAGATGCAGGAGTGCGGGTCGGTGACGATGTCGGAGGAGACGATCGGGGCCTCGGTGTAGAGCAGCACACCCTTCAGCGGGCCCTCGGCCGCGGCCTTCATCGCGGCGTTGACCTCCTCGGCGGTGGTCTCGCGACCGACGGTGGCGGTCAGGTCGGTGGCCGAGCCGGTGGGGATCGGCACGCGCAGCGCGTAGCCGTCGAGCCTGCCCTTGAGGTGCGGCATGACCAGCGAGATGGCCTTGGCGGCGCCGGTGGAGGTCGGCACGATGTTCAGCGCGGCGGCGCGGGCGCGGCGCAGGTCCTTGTGCGGGCCGTCCTGCAGGTTCTGGTCCTGGGTGTAGGCGTGGATCGTGGTCATCAGACCCTTCTCGATGCCCACGAGGTCGTCGAGCACCTTCGCCATCGGCGCCAGGCAGTTGGTGGTGCAGGAGGCGTTCGAGATGATCGTCTGGCTGCCGTCGTAGTCGCCGTCGTTGACGCCCTTGACCATGGTCAGGTCCTCGCCGGTGGCCGGCGCGGAGATGACGACCTTCTTCGCCCCCGCGTCCAGGTGCTTGGCCGCGGCCTCGCGCTTGGTGAACAGGCCGGTGGACTCGACCACGACGTCGACGCCGAGGTCCTTCCAGGGCAGCTCGGCGGGGTCGCGCACGGCGAGGCCCTTGAAGCCCTTGCCGTCGACGAGGATCTCCTCGTCGGTGGAGGACACCTCGTACGGGAGGCGGCCGAGGATCGAGTCGTACTTGAGCAGGTGCGCCAGCGTGGCGTTGTCGGTGATGTCGTTCACCGCCACGATCTCGATGTCGGTCTCGCCCGCGCGGCTCTGTGCATCGACCGCTCGCCAGAAGTTGCGCCCGATCCGTCCGAACCCGTTCACGCCTACGCGCACCGCCACGCCAGCCTCCTCGATCGTCCGTGCTGTCGGGTCCGACCCTAGCGTCCGGCGGCCCTCACCCGCGGGGGCAGTGGCGAGAGGCCGCCCACGTCCTCCGGCGCGGGCGGCCCCGGTCCTCAGGCGGGGACCGCCGTCACGGGATCGCCGTCGATCGCCGCGGCGAGCGCGGGTTCGAGCCGGTCCAGGGCGTAGGGCAGGCTCAGGACCGTCCCGAAGCTCAGCGCCGTGATCACGGGCGGGTCGGCGAAGACCTCGCGGCCCTCGCGGACGGCGTCGAGCCGGGCGTGCAGCGGCATCGCGCGGATCGCGTCGCGGTCCTCGCCGATCCAGAGCACGACGTCGAGGTCGACCCGGTCCAGCTGTTCCTGGCTCAGCTCGATGATCCCGGTGCCGGGGTCGGCCCCGGTGAGCTGCGCCGGGACCGTGAACCCGAGCGCCTCGGCGACGTAGCCCCGCAGGTTGGCGGGCGTGAAGACGAACACGTCGCCCTCCACCGGCCCCTCGACGATGGCGAGGGTCGCGCCCGCGAACTCCGGGCGCCGGGCCCGCACCTGCGCGAACCGGTCCTCGACCTCGGCGACCAGCTCGTCGGCCCGCTCGGCCCGGCCGAGGATCCGCCCCGTGTGGCGGGTGCGGTCCTGCCAGGGCGCCAGGAACGGGTCCGCCGCGTGGGCGCTCTCGTGCGGCACCGTCGGGGCGATCCGCGACAGGTCCGCGTACTCGGACTCGGTGATCCCGGCCCAGACGGCGAGGATCAGGTCCGGCTCCAGCGCGGCGAGCTGCTCGAGATCGAGCTCGAAGGGCAGGGCCGCAGGCGCGGTGCCGGCCACCAGGTCCCGCTGCCACGGCCAGTCGGCCGGTGGCTGATCCCCCACCCACTGCCGGACGGCGACCGGGGTGACGCCGAGGGCCAGTACCGCGTCCTGGTCGACGTAGCCGAGGGTGACGACCCGCTCGGGCGCCGCCGGGACCCGGGTGCTGCCGAAGGCGTGCTCGATCGTGCGGGGCCCGGCGGCCGGGGCCGGGGCGGGTCCGCCGGTGCCGCACGCGGCGGTGGCCAGCAGCAGCGCCGCACCGGCCAGCAGCTCCCGGCGGGTCGCGTCGTCGATCGGGGGCAGCGGCCGGTCCCGGACGGCGCCCCGCCCCACGACGGGAGCGGATGGACGGTCAATGGTGATCATGGTTCCTCCTCGGGTCTCACACCAGGTCGGGGTCCGCAGCCCGGACGGCCTCGGCGAGGGTCCGGAAGTCCCCGGCGTAGGCCTGGTAGCTCCACGACTCCAGCGCCCGGTAGGGCACGATCTGCCCGGCCGCGACGTCCGGCCGGGCGGCCCACGTCGCGACGCCGGCCATGGCGGCCGGGTCGTACCGCGAGTCGAGCAGCATCAGGTCCGCCGGGTACTTGCCCGCGGACTCCAGGCTGACGAGATCGAAGAAGAAGCCCGCGAAGTCCTCGTTGATGTCGGCCGACCCGCCCTCGGGCTCGACGAGCGAGAGGCCCAGACCCTGCAGCTGACGCAGGCCCGGTGACGGCGCGGGACGGAAGAACGCCACCCCCTCCGCCGGGTCGGCGTAGGCCGCGACGGCCAGCAGGCCGGGCTTCTCGGCCAGTGCCGCGGTCAGGTCGGCGGCGGCGTCGTCGTAGTCCTGGCGCGCCGCGACCACCGCGGGCGCCTCCACGTCGCCCCCCAGTGCGACGGCCAGCTCCTCGAACCGCCCGATCACCTCCAGCGGGTCGCGGGTGCCGTCGATGGCGACGATCGGCGCCAGCTGCCGGACCTGGTCGAACACCGGCCCGTCGACGAAACCGAAGACCGGGCCCGACTGGCGCGGGTCGAACGCGGTGACGATGAGCTCCGGAGCGGCGGCGGCCAGCGCCTCGATGTCGATCTCGCCGTAGACCTCCCCGACCGACTCGATCCCGGTCAGGTCCACGCCCTCCAGGTTGGGGTTCTGACCGATCGGCGAGCCGCCGAAGACCGCGACCGGCGGCGTGCCCAGGAAGAACAGCGCCGCGCCTGCGGTGTCGTAGGCCGCGATCCGGGTCGGCCGCGTCGGCAGCTCGACGGTCTCGCCGCGGTCGTCGGTGAAGCTCCACGAGCCGGCGGCCGGGTCCGGTGCGGACCCGGTCGGGGCGGTGCCGCAGCCGGCGACGAGTACGGCGAGCGCGCTGCCGGTCAGGAAACGGCGGCGGGTGGTGGCCGCCTCGATCGGGGCCCGTCGGTCCAGGACTGAGATCGTCATCGGCCTACCTCACCATCGTCGGCTCACCTGTGCACAGCGCAGCCTCACCACATGTGGGCGGGGCCGCGCGCGACCGGGTCGGATTCCTTTGTTATGGGCAGCCTCACCTCATATTGCGCAGCATGCGCTTACAATAGGCCGATCGGGTGGTCACCCCCGGTGTGGGCTCAGCTCTCGTCGAGCATGTCCGCGGTGACGGCCGACTCCGTGTCGGGGATCCCGAGGTCGGCGGCCCGCTTGTCGGCCATGTGCAGCAGCCTGCGGATCCGCCCGGCCACCGCGTCCTTGGTCATCGGCGGGTCCGCGAGCTGGCCCAGCTCCTCCAGCGACGCCTGGGTGTGCTCGGCGCGCAGCCGGCCCGCGGCGAGCAGGTGCTTGGGCACGTCGTCGCCCAGGATCTCCAGCGCCCGCGCCACCCGGGCCGCGGCGGCCACCGCCGCCCGGGCCGAGCGGCGCAGGTTGGCGTCGTCGAAGTTGGCGAGCCGGTTGGCCGTGGCCCGCACCTCGCGGCGCATGCGCCGCTCCTCCCACGCCATCACGCACTCGTGCGCGCCCATGCGGGTGAGCAGCGCGCCGATCGCGTCGCCGTCGCGGACCACCACCCGGTCGGCCCCGCGCACCTCCCGCGCCTTGGCGGTGACGCCGAGCCGCCGCGCCGCGCCGACCAGCGCCAGCGCGGCCTCCGGGCCGGGGCAGGTGACCTCGAGCGACGAGCTGCGGCCCGGCTCGGTGAGCGAGCCGTGCGCGAGGAACGCTCCCCGCCACGCCGCCTCCGCGTCGCACACCCCGCCGGAGACCACGGGCGGGGGCAGCCCGCGGACCGGGCGGCCGCGGGCGTCGAGCAGCCCGGTCTGCCGGGCGAGCCCCTCGCCGTCGCGCACCACCCGCATCACGTAGCGCGCGCCGCGGCGCAGCCCGCCCGGCGAGATCACGTGGGCCTCGCAGGTGTGGCCGTAGAGCTCGTGGATGTCGCGGCGCAGCCTGCGCGCCACCGATCCGGTGTCGACCTCGGCCTCGATCACCACCCGGCCGCCGACGATGTGCAGCCCACCGGCGAAGCGCAGCAGCACTGCGACCTCGGCCCGGCGACAGCACGGCTTGGTGATGACGAGCCTGCTCAGCTCGTCCTTGACCGCTGCGGTCATCGCCATGTCACGGACCTCCGACCGGGTTGGACTGTCGAATCGGGCGCTGGTGTCGAACCGGGAGCCGCGGGCGGGCCGGGCACGGCCGCTCCGGCTCCGCCGCTCGACGGGTCCCGGGACTCCCCCGGCCCGGCGACCGCACCGAGCGCGTCGGCCAGCGCCACCGGATCGTGGCGCGCCGGGTCGGCCGCGACCGCGGCCAGGTGGACCCGGCCGCCGGGGGACAGCATCGGTGCCGCCGCCCGGAGAAGCAGATCGGGCACGGGTACCGCGGCGACGTCCGCGACGATCGCGTCCACCCGCAGTTCCCGTGCGTGTTCGGAGAGTACGGCCAGGTGCCGCTCGGGCGAGAAGCCGGCGGTCTCCCCCGGCTCCGGGGCCAGGTTCAGCACCACGACGCGGCGCGCCCGGGAGGTGAGCACGGCGTCGCGCAGCTCCGGGACCAGCAGGTGCGGCAGGACGCTGGTGAACCAGGACCCGGGGCCGAGCACCAGCAGGTCGGCGTCGTGCACGGCGGCCACCGCCTCGGGGCAGGCGCGGGGCTCGGCCGGATGCAGCCACACCCGTCGGACGCGCCCGGGGGTGGAGGCGACGGCGACCTGGCCCCGGATCCGGTGCGGACCACCCGGGCCCAGCCCGGTGACCTCGGCCTCGATGTCGAGCGGCTCGGCGCACATCGGCAGTACCCGCCCGCGCACCCCGAGCAGGTCACCGACGGCGTCGAGGGCCGCGACCGGGTCGCCGAGGGTGTCCATCAGCCCGGCGAGCAGCAGGTTGCCGACGGCGTGCCCGGCCAGGGCGCCGGTGCCCCCGAACCGGTGCTGTACGAGGGTGGCCCAGCGGCGCCCCGCCGGGTCCTCGGCGGCCAGCGCGGCCATCGCCATCCGCAGGTCGCCGGGGGGCAGCAGGCCCAGCTCCCGGCGCAGGCGGCCCGACGAGCCCCCGTCGTCGGCGACCGTGACCACGGCTGTGAGGCGGGCGTCGGCGACCCCCCGCCCCGCCAGCTCGCGCAGCGCGGACAGGGTGGCGTGCAACCCGTGCCCGCCGCCCAGCGCGACGACCCTCAGCGGGCGTCCCGGGTGCGGCACCGAGGCGTGCGGTGCCGTCATTCGCGCCCCAGGTCGCGGTGCGCCACGCTGACGGTGACACCCTGGTCACCCGCGAGGCGCCGCGCGATCTCCTCGCTGATGGCGACGCTGCGGTGCTTGCCGCCGGTGCATCCCACCGACACCGTGAGATAGCGCTTGCCCTCGCGCCGGTACCCGGCCCCGACCAGGCGCAGCAGCTCGAGGTAGCGGTCGATGAACTCCTGCGCACCCTCCTGGCTCAGCACGTAGTCGCGCACCGTCTCGTCGCGCCCGGTGAACTCGCGCAGCTCCGGGATCCAGAACGGGTTGGGCAGGAATCGCACGTCGACGACCAGGTCGGAGTCCATCGGCAGCCCGTACTTGTAGCCGAAGGACACCAGCGTGACCCGGGTGGCCTGCTCGGCCTCGGCACCGAACGCGCGTTCCAGGGTGGCTCGCAGGGTGGGCACCGTGACGGTGGAGGTGTCGACGACCAGGTCCGCGGTCTCGCGCAGTGGGCGCAGCAGCTCGCGCTCGGCGGTGATGCCGTCGACGAGGCGGCCGTCGCCCTGCAACGGGTGGCTGCGCCGCACCTGCTCGAAGCGCCGCACGAGCACGGCGTCGCCCGCCTCCAGGAACAGCAGCCGCGGCCGGTAGCCGCGGGCGTCGAGGTCCTTGATGACGGCGCCGAGGTCGGCGGTGAACGCGCGGCTGCGGACGTCCATCACGACGGCGACACGCGTGATCTCACCGCGCGCCCGCGCGCCGAGGTCGACCATGGTGGCGATCAGCTCCGGCGGCAGGTTGTCGACGACGAACCACCCGAGGTCCTCCAGCACCTTCGCCGCGGTGCTGCGCCCCGCGCCGGACAGCCCGCTGACCAGCGCGACCTCGATCCCGGCCGCGTCATCGGCGACGTCCCCCGTCATTCCCGCTCCCCCGTCATTCCCGCTCCCCCGTCATACCTGCTCCCCCGCCGTGCGGTCCCCGGTGAGCGCGGCCAGCACGGCCTGCGCGGTGCGTGGCCCGAACCCGGGCAGCGCGGCGATCTCGTCGACCCCGGCCGCCCTGAGCCTGCGGACCGACCCGAAGTGCTTGAGCAGCGCGGAGCGCCGGGCCGGGCCCAGCCCCGGCACCCCGTCCAGTTCGGAGCTCGTCATGCCCGCCGACCGCCGCTGCCGGTGGTAGGTGATGGCGAACCGGTGGGCCTCGTCACGCACCCGCTGCAACAGGTAGAGGCCTTCGGAGGTGCGGGAGAGGATCACCGGATCGGGATCCGCGGGCAGCCACACCTCCTCCAGCCGCTTCGCGAGCCCACACACCGCGACGTCGGTGACGCCCAGCTCGCCGAGCACCTCCGCGGCCGCCTCGACCTGCGGCCGGCCGCCGTCGACGACGAGCAGGTTGGGGGGGTAGGCGAACTTCCGCGGCCGCCCGGTCTCCGGATCGATACCGGGGCGGGCCGTGGGTGCGGGGGTCGGGTGGGCGGGGGCGATACCGGGGGCGTCGTCCCGGACAGGGTCGCTGTGACGCGCGTCCTGACCGGTCTCGGACAGGTACCGGCGGAAGCGGCGCCGCACGACCTCCGCGATGGAGGCGACGTCACCGCCCGCCGCACCGTCACGGATCTCGAACCGGCGGTACTCGGACTTGCGGGCCAGACCGTCCTCGAACACCACCAGTGATGCCACGACGTCGGTGCCCTGCACGTGCGACACGTCGACGCACTCGATGCGCAGCGGCGCGGTGTCCAGCCCGAGCGCGTCCTGGATCTCCTGGAGTGCGGCCGACCGGGCCGTGAGGTCCCCCGCCCGGCGCAGCTTGTGCTGGGTGAACGCCTCGGCGGCGTTGCGGGCGACGGTCTCGGCCAGCGCGCGCTTGTCGCCGCGCTGCGGCACCCGGATGCCGACCCGGGAACCGCGCAGTTCGGAGAGCCACTCGGCCAGCGCGTCGGTGTCCGGCGGCAGGTCGGGCACGAGGATCTCGCGCGGCACGGGTGCCTCGGCGTTGTCGCTGGACTCGGCCAGCCCGGCCTGCTCCCCGTAGAACTGCAGCAGGAACCGCTCCACGAGCGCGGCGGTGTCGGTCGGCTCCACCTTGTCGATCACCCAGCCGCGCTGCCCGCGGACCCGACCGCCCCGGACGTGGAACACCTGCACCGCGGCCTCCAGCTCGTCCTGGGCGAACGCCACGACGTCGGCGTCGGTGCCGTCGCCGAGCACCACGGCCTGCTTCTCCATCGCCCGGCGCAGCGCCCCGATGTCGTCGCGCAGTCGCGCCGCCCGCTCGAACTCCAGCCCCTCGGCGGCCTCCGCCATCCGACGTTCCAGCTGCCGGACGAGGTGGTCGGTGCGGCCGGCGAGGAAGTCGCAGAAGTCCTCGACGATGGCGCGGTGCTCGTCGGCGTCGACCCGCCCGACGCACGGCGCCGAGCACTTGTCGATGTAGCCGAGCAGGCAGGGCCGACCGATCTGGCCGTGTCTGCGGAACACCCCCGCGGAGCAGGTGCGGGCCGGGAAGACCCGCAGCAGCAGGTCGAGGGTCTCGCGGATGGCCCAGGCGTGGGCGTAGGGCCCGAAGTAGCGCACGCCCCGGCGCCGCGGTCCGCGGTAGACGTGCAGCCGCGGGAACTCCTCGCCGACCGTGACGGCGAGTACCGGGTAGGTCTTGTCGTCGCGGTAGCGGACGTTGAACCGCGGGTCGAACTCCTTGATCCAGTTGTACTCGAGCTGCAGTGCCTCGACCTCGGTGCCGACGACCGTCCACTCCACGTGGGCGGCGGTGGTGACCATCTGGCGGGTGCGCGGGTGCAGCCCGGTGAGGTCGGCGAAGTAGGAGTTCAACCGCTGGCGCAGGCTCTTGGCCTTGCCGACGTAGATCACGCGGCCGTGGACGTCGGAGAAGCGGTAGACGCCGGGCGCCTCGGGGACGGACCCCGGGGCGGGGCGGTAGGACGCGGGGTCGCTGCGGACCGCTGCGCCGCGCGCGGCGGTCCGGCGGGCAGGGTTCGCGGCGGGTTCGGGCATGGCTCCCCCAGAGTAGGACCGCACCCCGACACGCACGGGCCCCGGGCCGGGTCCGGGCCGGGTCCGGGCCGTGATCGCCATCCGGGAACGCCGAACAGCGCTCCGGCGCGGCCCCGGTTCCCGTTCGTCGATCACGCGGCCGGTCGGTGGGCACTGTCGGACCGCCCTGGTACCCATGGCCGTGATCCGAACACCGGTTCGACGGGAGACCTCGATGGGCACCGACAAGCTCGACACGATCCGCAAGCTGCTGGCCAAGGCCGAGGGGGCCGCCACCACCGAGGAAGCCGAGGCGTACACGGCCAAGGCCGTGGACCTGATGGCCCGCCACGGCGTCGACGAGGCCCTGCTGGGGGCCGCGGACCCCGCACGGGATCCGATCGGTGCGGTCCGGGTGGCGCTGGACGACCCCTACAGCGCGGCCAAGGCGCGGCTGCTGGGCTGGGTCGCGAGCGCGCTCGGCTGCCGCTGCGTGCTGCACGAGGCCCGGGGCGGCCGGGTCGGCACGGTCACCGTGTTCGGGCACGCGTCCGACCGCGAGCGGGTCGAGGTCCTCTACACCTCGCTGTTGCTGCAGGCCACCGCCCAGGTCGTCGGCCTGCGGCCGCCGCGGACCGGGGAGTCGGTCGCGGCCTACCGGCGGTCGTGGTTGCACGGGTTCGCCGTGGAGGTGCACCGCAGGCTCACCGCCGCCGAGCAGGCCGCGGCCGACGCGGCCCGCGCGGCGCCGCCGGGAACGGGCGGGCCGTCGGTCGCGCTCGTGCTCGCCGACCGGCGCGAGCGGGTCGACCGCGCCTACGCCGCCGCGTTCCCGGCGCTGGGCCGGGCCCGCCGGTCGGTGCTGTCCGGATCCGGTTTCGGGGCCGGTGCCCGCGCGGGGGCACGTGCCGATCTCGGGCACACCGCCGTGGGGCGGTCCCGCAGCCGGGCTCTGGGGGCCTGAGATGCGCCTACCCCGGCAGGGCCAGCAGCCCGTCCACCACGAGGTCCACGCGCTCCGCCGACACGTGCGGACGGTCCACCACCGTCGGCACCGCGCCCTCCAGCCGGGTCGCGAGCCCGCCCACCATCCCCGCGCGCACCGCGCCGTGCACGTCCCAGGAGTGCGCCGCCACCAGCGCCACGCGCTCGGGCGGGGTGTCCACCTGTGCGCACACCCAGTCGTACACCCGGGCGGGCGGCTTGAACGACGCGATCGCCTCCGCGGAGTGCACCCCGCGCAGGTAGGTCCGCAGTCCGGCGCGGTCGAGCGCGTCGCACGCGGTTCGCGGGTCGCCGTGGGTGAACGCGTAGGCCGGCACCCGGGCCCGCGCGAGCGTGACCAGCGCCGGCTCCACGTCACGGTGCGGCGGCAGGTGGGCGAACCCGCTCAGCACGTGATCGAGGGCCTCGTCGGTCAGCGTGTGGCCCACCGTGGTGCGCAGCGCGGCCCGGGCCACCTCCCCGAACGGGGGCGCCTGCCCGGCGAGGGTCAGCGCCATGCCGTCGCGCAGGGTGCGGGTGAAGAACAGCTCCCACTCGTGCGCGGGCCTGCCGACGTCCCGGAACCGGTCGCCGAGTGCCTCCACCCGCAGCACCGTCTCGAACACGTCGAACAGCACGACCCGGGGCCTGCGGTCCGCCGCCCGCGGGCGCGACCCGCTGCCGGTCTCATCCGTCGTTGCGCCGCTCGCCCACATCGCACTCCCCCGTCCTGCCCCGGCAGGTCCGTCCTCGGGCTCCGATCGGCTGCGCGGCGCCCGGGCCGAGATCGTTGCTCAGCGCGACGGAGCGCGACCGGGGGACTGCGGTGTGTAGCGCCGAACGGCACGGAGCACGCGCCGAACGTGCAGTGCCCGCAGCGGCGCGAGCGCGTAGCCGGGGTAGCTGGCCAGCCACACGGCGCTGCCGAGGCTCACCGCGTCGGCACCGGCCCAGAAGTACTCACGGCAGTCGTCGGCGGTGCGGATCCCGCCGGTGGCGATGATCGGCAGCGTCACGCCGGCCTCGCGCAGCTCCGACACCACCCGCAGCCCGATCGGCTTGATCGCCCGGCCGGAGAGCCCACCGTAGCGGTTGGTCAGCAACGGCTCCCCGGTGCGCGGGTCCAGCCGCAGCGCCTTCACGGTGTTGATCGCGGTGAGTGCCGACACGCCCGCCCGCGCCGCCTGCTGTGCGTTGCGCAGGTAGTCGTAGTCGGGCGACAGCTTGAGGATCACCGGGTGGTTGCTGCGGGGCACCGCCTGGTCGAGCACGTCCTGGAGGATCGTCGAGAAGTCGAAGTTCACGTTGTGGCAGGACACGTTGAACTCGACGGCCGCGATCTCGCCCGCGGGCACCGCGTCGTTCACCCGGTCCACCAACGTCACGAACTCGGCCGCGGAGAACCCGCCGAGCGAGATGATCGTGCGCTGGTCGCGGGTGCGCGGGTGGTAGTCGCGCAGGTAGGCCTCGATGCCCACGTTGCACCAGCCGAACGCGTTGACCCAACCGCCGTCGGTGCTGCGCAGCACCCGCCCGTAGCGCCGGAGCAGGCCGGGCAGCTCACCGAGGCGGTAGTCGTCGCGGGTGCTGAAGTGGCCCTCGCGACGCTCCACGGTGAGCGTGCGGGTGGTCACCGCGCCGAACTCCGACAGCGGCACGAACATCGACACCGGGCTCATGCCGTACGGCACGAGCGGGGCGTTCGCCACGCCGTAGCCGAGCAGGCTCGACGAGGTCACCAGCCGGTTGCGCAGCACGATGTCGCCCAGCCGCACGTCACCCTGGTCCCGGATCCCCCGCCCACGCAGCACGGGCCCGATGCTACGTGGGCGTCGGGTCGTCGTCGGCGCCCACGCCCGTCAGCCGGCGCGGGCGGCCGCGTGCAGGGAGCGCAGCCGACGGATGCCGTCCACGGCGCGCCGGCCGTCCACGGCCTGCAGGGCCATCACCGGCACGTACTCGTAGTCGGGGAGGTCGAGCCGCGCCCAGGAGGCACCGTCCGGGAAGGCCACCCGCTCCACCTGGTCCCACCCCAGGCGCCGGGTCACGAGGATGTTGCGCACCTCGACGCCCTCGGCGTCCGCCCGCACGCGTGGGCGCGCGACCAGCAGGATCCCGCCGGCGATGAACACGCCGATCAGGATCAGGGCGACCTGGTCGGCGGTGCGGAAGATCACGCCGGTGTCGGTGTTGCGCAGCACCAGCGCGATGGCGACGAACATGCCCACGATGGCCGCCGCGCCCACCCAGGAGATCACGAACAGCTTGCGGGGGCGCAGCACCACGGTCTCGCCGGTACCGGCCCGGCCGGTCCCCGCCTGCTTCCCGGCGTTCACGCCATCTCCCGGTGGTCGGCCGTGCTCTTCAGGTCGCGCAGCACCAGTGCGGTGCGCAGCGCCGCGAGGCAGGCCTCGGCGCCCTTGTCCTCCGCCGAGCCCGGGCGTCCGGACCGGTTCACGGCCTGGTCGTGGGTGTCACAGGTCAGCACGCCGTTGCCCACCGGGGTGCGCTCGTCGAGCGCCACCCGGGTCAGGCCGGCCGTCACCGCGTCGCAGACGTACTCGAAGTGCGGGGTGCCCCCACGCACGACCGCGCCCAGCGCCACCACGGCGTCGTGCGTGCGGGCCAGCTCCTGGCACACCACCGGCAGCTCCACGGTGCCGGGCACCCGCACCACGGTGGGCCGGGCCGCTCCCGACTCCACCGCCACCGCCAGCGCCCGCGCCAGCAGCTCCTCCACGATGTCGGGGTGCCAGGTCGTGGCCGCCACCGCCACCCGCAGCCCGGAGGCGTCGGGCAGGGCGCCGAGCTCGGGTCGTCCCTCGCCGCTCACCGAGCTCCCTCGCCGCGCGGGCCCGGCACCTCGCGCCGGGGGCCGTCGGCCCGGGGGGCCCCGTGCCGATGTTCCGTTCGGCGGCGTCCGCTCACCGGGTTCCGGATCACAGCCCGGCCTCCGAGACGGCCGAGGTCGGCCCCTCGAGGTCGGGCAGGTCGTGGCCCATGCGGTCGCGCTTGGCGCGCAGGTAGGCGAGGTTCTCCGGCACCGCGCGCACCGGGAGGGGCACCCGCCCGGTCACCGTGAGGCCGTAGCCCTCCAGGCCTGCGCGCTTGTCCGGGTTGTTGGTGAGCAGGCGCATCGACCGCACCCCGAGGTCGACCAGGATCTGCGCGCCCATGCCGTAGTCCCGCGCGTCCGCGGGCAGGCCGAGCGCGAGGTTGGCGTCCACGGTGTCGGCGCCGGCCTCCTGCAGCTGGTAGGCCTGCAGCTTGTGCAGCAGGCCGATGCCCCGGCCCTCGTGCCCGCGCATGTAGAGCACGACGCCGCGGCCCTCCGCGGCCACCGCGGCCAGCGCGGCGTCGAGCTGCGGGCCGCAGTCGCAGCGCAGCGAGCCCATCACGTCGCCGGTGAGGCATTCGGAGTGCACCCGCACGAGCACGTCCTCGCCCGGGTCCCCCGCGGTGCCGATGTCCCCGCGCACCATCGCGATGTGCTCGATGCCGTCGAGCACCGAGTCGTAGCCGTAGGCCACGAACTCACCGTGCGCGGTGGGGATCCTGGCCTGTGCCACGCGCACCACGTGCTTCTCGAAGCGCCTGCGATGGCTGATGAGGTCGGCGATCGTGATCAGGGTGAGGTCGTGCTCCTCGGCGAACACCCGAAGCTCCTCGCCGCGGGCCATCGTGCCGTCGTCCTTCTGCGACACGATCTCGCACAGCGCGCCCGCGGGCGAGAGCCCGGCGAGACGGGCGAGGTCCACCGCGGCCTCGGTGTGACCCGGGCGGCGCAGCACGCCCCCCTCGCGGGCCCGCAACGGCAGCACGTGCCCGGGCCGCACCAGGTCGCCCGCGGCCGCGGCCGGGTCGGCGAGCAGCCGGATCGTGTGGGCACGGTCGGCCGCGGAGATGCCGGTGGTGATGCCCTGGCGGGCATCGACGGTCACGGTGAACGCGGTGCGGAAGCTGTCGGAGTTGGTGTGGTGCATCGGCGGGAGGTCGAGGCGGTCGCACTCGGTCTCGGTGAGCGCCACGCAGATGTACCCCGACGTGTAGCGCACCATGAACGACACCAGCTCCGAGGTCGCCATCTCCGCGGCGAAGATCAGGTCGCCCTCGTTCTCGCGGTCCTCGTCGTCGACCACCACCACGGCCTTGCCGGCCTTCAGGTCCGTGATCGCGCGTTCGATCGACTCGGTCCCGGTCAGCGGGAGGGTCTCGCCACCATCGGTACTGTCCACTGCTCCACCGTCCACTCGAGCCGTTCCGGTCATCCGCGGTACCCCGCCGTCAACCGCTCCACGTACTTCGCGACGACATCGACCTCGATGTTGACGGTATCCCCCGGACGCCGGAACCCGAGTGTGGTGTGTGCCAACGTCGTGGGGATCAGGGCCACGGTGAACGTGTCGGCCGACACCCCCGCCACCGTCAGCGACACCCCGTCGACGGTGATGGAGCCCTTCTCCACCACGTACCGGGCGAGGTCGGGGGTGAGGCTGAACCGCAGCTCGTCGCTGCGCTCGGCGGGCGTACGGGAGATCAGGGTGGCCACTCCGTCGACGTGGCCCTGCACGATGTGCCCGCCGAGCCGCCCGCCCACCGGCACGGCCCGTTCGAGGTTCACCGGCGTGCCCGCCGTCACAGCGGAGAGGCTGGACCGCGTGAGGGTCTCGGGCACCAGCTCCACGCGGAAGGTGTCCCCCGTGGCACCGTCGGGGTCGATCACGGTGAGGCAGACGCCGTTCACCGCGATCGAGTCGCCGTGCCCGGCGTCGGTGGTCACCAGCGCACCGCGCACGGTGAACACCACCACCTCGGCGCTCTCCTGCACGGCGAGGACCTCGCCCATCTCCTCGACGATACCGGTGAACATGCCCGCCGCCTCCCGTCCGCTGCTGCGTCCGGCAACAGCCCGGCGCCCCCGGATCATCCCCCGTCCGCCCACGGCCCGATCGGGCGGCTCAGGAGGCGCCCTCCGCACCCGTCCAGTGCCGGTGCGGCGACGCGGTCCGCACCCGGTCCCGCAGGGCGCGCACGGCCCGGCCCGGGTCGTCGGCCCCGTACACGGCCGAACCCGCCACGAAGCAGTCGACACCGGCCTGCGCCGCGGCCTCGATGGTGTCGGAGTTGATGCCTCCGTCGATCTCCACGAGCAGCGTGAGGTGCCCGGTGTCCACGAGCCGGCGCGCGGAACGCACCTTGTCGAGCACCTCCGGGATGAAGCTCTGGCCGCCGAACCCGGGCTCCACGCTCATCACCAGCAGCGTGTCGTAGTGCCGCAGGATCTCCACGTAGGGCTCCAGCGGGGTGCCCGGCTTGATCGACAACCCGGCGCGCGCCCCCGCCGCGCGCAGGTCGCGGGCCAGCATCACCGGATCCCGCGCCGCCTCCACGTGCACCGTCACGTTGTACGCGCCCGCCTCCGCGTAGGCGGGCGCCCAGCGGTCCGGGTCCTCGATCATCAGGTGGCAGTCCAGCGGCACCGCGGTGGCCTTGAGCAGCGACTGCACCACCGGCAGGCCGAGTGTGAGGTTGGGCACGAAGTGCGCGTCCATCACGTCGATGTGCAGCCAGTCGGCGCCGGCGCCCGGCTCCCCGGTCACGGCGTCCGCCTCATCGGCCAGGCGCGCGAAGTCGGCCGACAGCATGCTGGGGGCGATCATCGGGTGCACGCAGGAGAGGCTACGCGGCCCCTGGCGGGTCGATCCGGTGAGCGCCGCCGCACTCCCCACCGACGACCGGCGGGCGGGGGTCGCAGGCGTCGCTCAGGTGCGGCGAAGCAGGCCCAGGAACATGGCGTCGGTGCCGTGGCGGTGCGGCCACAGCTGCACCGTCGGCCCGTCGCCCAGGTCGGGCACGCCGGGCAGGTACACGCGGGCGTCGAGCACCTCGGCGCCGCGCGCCGCCCGGGTGAACACGCCGTGGGTCTCCGCGAGGTGCGGCGAGCACGTCACGTAGGCGACCACGCCCCCGGGCCGCACGTGCCGCAGCGCCGCGGCGAGCAGCTCTCGCTGCAGCTTCGCGAGCCCGGCCACGTCCTCCGGCCTGCGGCGCCAGCGGGCCTCCGGGCGGCGACGCAGCGCGCCGAGCCCGGTGCAGGGGGCGTCCACCAGCACCCGGTCGTAGGCGTCGGCGGCCAGCGGGGCCGCCCGCCCGTCGGCGGTGTGCACGGTGACCGGCAAGCCGTCGACCGCGCGGCGCACCAGGTCGGCACGCTGCTCCCCCACCTCCACCGCGTCCACGGTCATGTCGTCGAGGGCGGCGAGCGCCCCGAGCAGCACCGCCTTGCCGCCGGGGCCGGCGCACAGGTCCAGCCAGCGACCGGTGTCCTCGCCGGTGAGCCGGGCCCGGGTCAGGGCCAGCGCCACGAGCTGGCTGCCCTCGTCCTGGACCACGGCCAGGTGCTGCGCCACGGCGTCGAGGTCGCCGATCGCCCCCGATCCGGGGTCGAGGTGCACGGCGTAGGGCGAGTACGGGCCCTCGGTGCCGCCGGTGGCCAGCGCCAGCTCCTCGGCGGTGATGTCGCCCGGCCGGGCCAGCAGATGCACCACCGGGCGGGAGTCGTCGGCGGCGAGCGCCGCGTCCAGCTCGGCCCCCTCACCGAGGGCACGGGCGCCCAGCGCGTCGGCGAAGGCCTGCGCGATCCACCGCGGGTGGGAGTGCGCGAACGCGGCGTGCCCGAGCGGGTCGTCGGCGACGGGCGGGGCGAGCCGTTCCACCCACGCGGCCTCGTCGCGCTCACCGACCTTGCGCAGCACGGCGTTCACGAAGCCCGCGGACCGCGAGCCGGCCTCGCCGCGCACCAGGTTCACCGTGGTGTCCACGGCCGCGTGCGCGGGGACCCGGGTGCGCAGCAGCTGGTAGGCGCCCAGCCGCAGGGCGTCGAGCAGCGGCGGCTCCACCTTGGCCAGCGGCCGGTCGATGCAGGCCTCCAGCACCGCGTCGAGCAGGCCGCGGGCGCGCAGCGTCCCGTAGCCGAGCTCGGTGGCCAGTGCGGCGTCGCGGTCGCGCAGGCGGTGCCGGCGCAGGATCGCGGGCAGGGCGAGGTTGGCGTAGGAGTCGCGGGTGCGCACCGCGGCGAGGAGTTCCAGCGCGGCCGTCCGCGGCAGGTCCGGCTCCGGCGGGCGACCCGGACCCTGGCGCCCGCGCGGCGGTCCGGACCCGCGCCGCACCCCCGGCCGACCCCGCCGCTCCCCGCGCGGTCCGCCACCGGTGGGCCGTCGCTCCGTCACGACCGGACCTCGGCGGCCCGCGCGCAGGGTGCGGCGCCGGGGTACGGGTCCGGACCGGTGGGCCGGTCTCCGAGAATGTGTGCGAGCGGTCGGGTCGTGGTCACGTGAGCGCTTCCCCGGTCTCGATGCGGACCCCACGTGCCCAGTCGGCGGCGGGCATCGCGCGCTTGCCGACCGGGCGCACCTCGCCCAGCTCCAGCACGCCCGACCCGGTCCCCACCAGCACCTGCCGCCTGCCCGGCGCCAGCACCCCGGGTCCCAGCGGCGGCGGGTCGCTCACCGGGCTCGGCGGGCCGAGGCCGAGCCGCTCCCCGCGGAAGGTGGTCCACGCGCCGGGCTCCGGGGTCACCGACCGCACCGTCCGGTCGATCACCGCGGCCGCCCGGCCCCAGTCGACCCGGGCGTCCGCGGTGGTCACCTTCGGGGCGTGCGAGACCCCCTCGACGGGCTGGGGGCGGGCCACCAGAGTGCCGTCGGCGATGCCGTCCATGGTGGCCACGAGCAGGTCGGCGCCGGAGACCGCGAGACGGCCGAGCAGGTCGCCCGCGGTGTCGCGGGGTCCCACCGCCCCGGTGACCACGCCGTACACGGGCCCCGTGTCGAGCCCCTCCTCCAGCCCGAACGTGCTGGCGCCGGTGATGTCGTCGCCGTGCCGGATCGCCGCCTGCACCGGGGCGGCGCCGCGCCACGCGGGCAGCAGCGAGAAGTGCAGGTTGACCCAGCCGTACCGGGGCACGTCGAGCGCGGCGCGGGGCACCAGCGCGCCGTACGCGACCACGGGGCAGCAGTCCGGCGCCAGAGCGCGCAGGGCGTCGAGGAACTCCGGTTCCGACGGCCGCGCGGGCGTGAGCACCGGGATGCCGGCCTCGTCGGCGACCGCCCCCACCGCGGAGCGGCGCAGCCTGCGGCCCCGGCCCGACGGCGCGTCCGGCCGCGTCACCACGGCCACCACCTCGTGGCGTGCCGACGCCAGCAGTGCCCGCAACGACGGCACCGCGGGCTCGGGGGTGCCCGCGAACACCAGCCTCACCGGTGGGCCCCGGGAGCACCGGTTCGACCCGCACCGGTGCCCGGCCCCGTCGGCGACCCGATCGCGCCACCGCCGGACGGGCGGCCCGCCCGGCGCGGCGCGGGCGTCCGCCGGGCGGCGCGTGGCCGGGCCGGGCCGCGCTCGGCGGTCCCTCCCGTCACCGGGCCTTCCCGAACAGCGCGTGCGGGCTCTCGCGCACGACCGGCACGGCGGCACCGAACCACTCGGCCGCGCGGATCTCGGCCATCGCCTGCTTGCGGGTCTCGGGATCGAGGCGGTCGACGAACAGGATGCCGTCGAGGTGATCGGTCTCGTGCTGGATGCAGCGGGCGAGCAGCTCGCTGCCCTCGATCTCCTGGGGCTCGCCGTGCATGTCCCAGCCGCGGGCCACCACGTGCAGGTGCCGGCGGCAGTCCCAGCCCAGGCCCGGGATCGACAGGCATCCCTCGGGCCCGAGCTGCTCCTCGTCGCCGACGACGTCCCAGGTGGGGTTCACCAGGTGCCCGGCGAAGCCGTCGCAGTCGTAGGTGAACACGCGCAGGCCCACGCCCAGCTGCGGTGCGGCGAGCCCGGCGCCGCCCTCCTCGTGCATGGTGTCGGTGAGGTCGGCCACGAGCCGACGCAGCTCCGCGTCGAACGTGGTGACGGGAGCGGCGGGGGTGCGCAGCACGGGGTCGCCGAACAGGCGGACGGGCTGGACGGGCACGGATCTCCTACGCGGCGGCTTCGACGGGGTGCCCGGAGATTCTGTCACGCGCCGGGTGAGGGGGGTGGGAGGGCCGACGGAGCAGGCCCGGGGCGGGTAGGGCTAGCCGATCTCGGCCGGATCGAGCCGCACCCGTGCGGGGTCGGCGGCCTTGCGGGCGGTGCGGGCGGCCTGGGCGGCGTGCAGCGCGGCGGCGAGCGCCCTCCCCTGCGCCCGGGGCACCCGAAGCAGCGTGCGCTCGCGGACCGGGTCACCGCCGGCGGGGTCCGGTGGCGGACCGTGCGGCGGCTCGATCTCGACCGGGCCGAGCACCTCCACGTCGGGCAGGGCCGCCAGCACCTCGTCGACGACGTGCGCCACCGACGCCGGCACGCCCTCCACCGCGGCCATCCGCACCGCGGGAGGAAAGCCCACCTCGGCGCGCGAGGCGAGCTCGGCGGCGGCGTGCCCGGCCGGGTCCCACCGCACCAGGGCCTGTACGCCGGGCAGCGCGGCGTCGGCGGTGATGACCACGCGCCCGCCGTCGGTGTGCGGCACCACCAGCGCCGTGGCGGCGAGCCAGCGGCGCAGCGTCTCCTCCCCGACGCGCAGGTCGGGCCGCGAGAGCATCGCCCAGCCGTCGAGCAGCAGGGCCGCGCCGTAGCCGCCGTCGGCGGGCGGCTCGGCGCCCGGGGTCGCCACCACCAGCGCCGGGCCGGCGGAGACCCGCGCGAGCACGGCCGCCCCGCCACCGGAGGTACGCACGGGGACGCCGGGGAACGCGCGCCCGAGCTCCTCGGCCGTGCGCCCGGACCCCACCACCCCGGCCCGCAGGCGCCGCGACCCGCAGGCCGCGCACCGGAACGCCGGATCGGGCCGCCCGCACCAGCGGCAGTGCGGGGACGCCACGGACCCTGCGGCGCCCGCACCGTCGCGGTCGGCCGGGTCGCCGGTGTCGTCACCGCGGCGCAGGCCCAGCGGCCCCGCGCAGTGCCGGCACCGCGCCGCCTCCCGGCAGCTGCCGCAGGACAGCCACGGCACGTACCCGCCGCGCGGCACCTGCACCAGCACCGGCCGGCCGGCGTCCAGCGCCGCCCGCGCGGCCTCGAACGCCACGTGCGGCAACCGGGCGGCGCGGGCGTCGGGGTCGCGGGTCAGGTGGCTGTCGGTCTCCCCGAGCGCGACCACCCGCGGCATCGCGGAGCGCACCCCGGCCCGGTCGGCCACCACCTCGCGCGCCCACCCCGACTCCACCAGCAGCTGGGCCTCCGCCGTGCGGGCGTACCCGCCGACCAGCAGCGCCGCCCCGGCCGCGTGCGCGCGCAGCACCAGGACGTCCCGCACGTGCGGGTAGGGAGCGCGGGGCTCGGCGTGCAGGTCGTCGCCGTCGTCCCAGACCACGAGCAGGCCCGGGTCGGCGACCGGCGCGAACGCGGCCGAGCGGGTGCCGACGACCACCCGCACCGTGCCGCGGCGCACCGCGAGCCAGCGGCGGTACCGCTCGGCGGGCCCGAGCTCCGCGGTGAGCGCCACCACCGCGTCCTCGCCGAGCAGGGCGGCACAGGCGGCCACCACGGCGTCGACGTCACGCTGGTCGGGCACCACGAGCAGGGCACCCCGCCCCGCGCCCGCGGTGGCCGCAGCGGCCTCGGCCAGCCGGTCGGCCCACCGCTCCCCGGGCAGCGCCTGCCACACCGCGTGCGCCGCGCGACCGCCCGCGAGCGCGTCGAGCAGGGCCGGGCCGCGGGGGTAGCGGCCCCACCCGGTCGGGTCGGGGGCGGCGGGCGCCGCGGGTTCCCGCCGGCGCGGGACCTCCTTCTCCACCCGCGCGTGCCGCGGTGGCACCGCGAGACGGGCGACGTCGGCGAACACGCCCGCGTACCGGTCGGCGACCACCCGGCACAGCGCGGCCACCTCGGCGGACAGGGCGGGCTCCGGGGACACCACCTTGTCGATCCACGCCAGCCGGCCCTCGTGCTCGGAATCGGCCACCCGCTCGAGCAGGTACCCGTCGAGCGCGCGCCCGGCGAACCGCACCCGGACCCGGACCCCGGGTCGTGCGTCCGCGTCGAGGTGCGCCGGCACCCGGTAGTCGAAGGGGCGGTCCAGGTGGGCGAGCGGGACGTCGACGGCCACGCGCGCCACCGGCCCGACCGCTGCGGGCCGCCACTCCCCCCGGGCCGGAGTCACGGCCGACGACGTCATGTCCCGCATGGTGCAGGACGGGCCCGACGATCCCGGCACCGGCGCCGCACCCGGGGGCGACTCACGACGGCCGCGCCTGATCCCCGTGACCGCCACGTCCCGACCCGGCGCGACGGCCGAGTACCGGCCACCGGGCGGACGGGGGGCGGGTTCAGAGGTTGACCTGGTCGTGGCGGACGTAGAAGTCCACCCACTCCCCCTGCGAGAGCGTCCGCCCGGAGTCCCGGATCTCGTGCAGCTCGGTGAAGAACCGCTCGCGCGGGATGCCGGGTGCGAACAGGATGAGGAACCTCGCGTCGACGTCGCCGTCGTTGCGGAAAGCGTGCGCGCCCTCCTCGGGCACGTACACGTAGTCCCCGGGCCCGAGGACCGACCACGTGCCACCGTCGAAGATCGTCAGCTCGCCGCCGAGCACGTAGAAGGACTCGGAGAACGTGTGGTGCAGGTGCGTCGGGGCGCCGGAGCCGGGTGGTGCCGTGTACTCGAACAGGCCGTAGCGCCCGGCCGTGCTCGACCCGGGCGCGACGAAGCGCACCGCCGGCGGACCCACGAGCTCGGGTGGGTCCGCCGCGCGGTGCACGTGGTAGCTCATGCCCCGCAGGCGGCCTTGAGTGCGTCGGCGCGGTCGGTGCTCTCCCACGGAAGGTCGACGTCGCGGCGGCCGAAGTGGCCGTACGCGGCGGTCTGCGCGTAGATGGGGCGGAGCAGGTCGAGGTCGCGGATGATCGCGGCCGGGCGGAGGTCGAAGACCTCGCCGATGGCCTTCTCGATCTTCGCCGGGTCGACGTGCTCGGTGCCGAAGGTCTCGATGAACAGGCCGACCGGCGCGGCCTTGCCGATGGCGTAGGCGACCTGCACCTCGATGCGCTCGGCCAGCCCGGCCGCGATCGCGTTCTTCGCGACCCAGCGCATGGCGTACGTCGCCGACCGGTCCACCTTCGACGGGTCCTTGCCGGAGAACGCGCCACCGCCGTGGCGGGCGTACCCGCCGTAGGTGTCGACGATGATCTTGCGGCCGGTGAGGCCGGCGTCACCCATCGGACCGCCGACGACGAAGCGGCCGGTCGGGTTGACCAGCAGCCGCATCGCCGAGGTGTCGAGTCCGAGGTCGGCGAGCTCCGGGAGCACGACGTGCTCACGGACGTCGGGGGCGAGCATCCCGTCGAGGTCGATGTCCGCCGCGTGCTGGCTCGAGACCACGACCGTGTCCACGCCGACGGCCTTGTCGCCGTCGTAGGTGATGGTGACCTGGGTCTTGCCGTCCGGGCGCAGGTAGGGCAGAACGCCGGTCTTGCGTACCTCGGTGAGCCGGCGCGCCAGCCGGTGGGCGAGCGCGATCGGAAGCGGCATCAGCTCGTCGGTGTCGGTGTCGGCGTAGCCGAACATCAGGCCCTGGTCGCCCGCGCCCTGCTTCGCGATCTCGTCCTCGCTGGACTCCACGCGGCTCTCGTAGGCGGTGTCGACGCCCTGGGCGATGTCGGCGCTCTGCGCGCCGATCGCCACGTTGACCCCGCAGGACGCGCCGTCGAAGCCCTTGGCCGAGGAGTCGTAGCCGATCTCCAGGATCTTGTCCCGCACCAGGGTGGGGATGTCGGCATAGGTGTTGGTGGTGACCTCACCCGCGACGTGCACCTGCCCCGTGGTCACCATCGTCTCGACGGCCACGCGGCTGCGCGGGTCGTCGGCGAGCAGCGCGTCGAGGATCGTGTCACTGATCGCGTCGCACATCTTGTCCGGGTGCCCCTCGGTCACCGACTCGCTCGTGAACAACCGTCGACCCACTGCTCCCACGCCCTGCTCCATCCGTTGGCCCTGGTAATCGTTCCCGAAGCCTAGTGGAGTCCGATCGCGGGTCGACGTGACGTTCGTCGTGACGCTCGGTGATCGGCTTCGGCCGCCGTCACCGGTTCCGGTGGTGTCGTGGCTGGTAGCGAATCGGTAACGGAGACGCTCGTTGGGCCCTGTAGACATCCCCACCGAGCAGAGGACCGACAGATGAAGGCGTTGCAACGACCGGGCCGCACGGCTGCAGTGGTCGGCGCGGTGGTCGCGGTCAGCGCGACCACCCTGATGGGATTCGCCGGGACGGCGCTGGCCCGGGTGCCGGGCACCTGCACCGACAACGTCAACGTCCGGGCCGAGCCGAGCATCGACTCCCGCATCGTCGCGCTGTGCGAGGCCGGAACGGCGGTCGAGACCGGTGCCACCCGCGACGGGTTCGTGCGGCTCATGGACCTGGGCGGCTGGGCGTCGGCGGAGTACATCTCCATCGACGGTGCGCCGCCGGCGTCGAGCGGGCCCGCCCCGAGCACCGCGACCTCCCCGACCACGGAGCCGACGACGGAGCCGACCGGGGAGCCGACGACGGAGCCGACGACGCGGCCCTCCACCCGCCCGGCCCCGACGGACGAGACCGGCTCCGGGACCGGCGGCGACGCGGGCGACGAGCTGCGGCAGACGCCGTCGGGCTCCGAACCCTCCACCACCGGCCGCAACACCTTCACCCCGCAGGAGTCGGACACCTCGCCCACCACCGACGACGACGAGCCGGAGCCGCAGAGCCCCGGTCTCGCGGGCGGCCTGCTGTAGCCCCCCGCCGCGGGGCGGAGGCTCCGGGTTCCCCGAGACCCGTCGAGCCCCGCCCCGCGGCGCTCCGCAGCCGGCGGCCGCCCGGTGACCGCCGGCCGGTCGGCGGCCGAGGAGGGGCGGGCGGGCTCAGCCGAACCGGGCCGCGACCGCGTCCCAGACGTGGGAGGCCAGCAGCGCCTTCGAGCCGGAGGTCAGCTCCCGCTCGCTGCCGTCGGCCCCGAGCAGCCAGCCCGCGTTGTCGGGCACCTCGAACGCCCGCCCGTCCCCCACCGCGTTGACGACGAGCAGGTCGCAGCCCTTGCGCGCGAGCTTGGCCCGCCCGTGGTGCAGGACGTCACCCGAGCCGTCCCCGGTCTCCGCCGCGAACCCGACGACGACCTGGCCCGGCGCCCGCTGCCGCACCAGATCGACCAGGATGTCCGGGTTGGTCGTCAGCCGCAGCGGCTCCGGCTCCGACCCGTCCTTCTTGATCTTGTGCGTGGCGAGGTCGACGGGGCGGAAGTCGGCCACCGCCGCGGCCATCACCACGGCGTCGGCGCCCCCGACCGCGGCGTCGCCCCGCACCGCGGCCAGCACGGCCTCGCGCAACTCCCGGGCCGAGCCGGCGCGCACGACGTCGACGGCGGCCGGGTCGGCGAGCTCCGCGGTGTGCGCGGACACCAGGGTGACCGCGGCCCCGCGCTGCGCGGCGACCCGCGCGAGCGCGTAGCCCTGCCTCCCCGAGGAGCGGTTGCCCAGGAACCGCACCGGGTCGAGCGCCTCGCGGGTACCGCCCGCGGACACGACCACGCGCCGTCCGGCCAGGTCCCGGGGCAGCGCGTCGGCGCGTTCGAGCAGCAGCCGGGCGAGGTCGGCGATCTCGGCCGGGTCGGGCAGCCGGCCGGGGCCGGTGTCGCGGCCGGTCAGGCGCCCCGACGCCGGTTCCATGACGACGGCGCCGCGCGAGCGCAGCAGCGCCACGTTGGCGCGGGTGGCGGGGTGCTCCCACATCTCGGTGTGCATGGCCGGCGCGAACAGCACCGGGCAGCGCGCCGTGAGCAGCGACGCGGTGAGCAGGTCGTCGGCCCGGCCGTGCGCGGCGCGGGCCAGGAGATCGGCCGTGGCGGGGGCGACGACGACGAGGTCGGCCTGCTGGCCGAGCCTGACGTGCGGAACCGACGGGACGTCGGAGAAGACGCCGGTGTGCACCGGCTGCCCGGACAGCGCCTCGAACGTCGCGGCGCCGACGAACTCCAGCGCCGCCGCCGTCGGCAGCACGCGCACGGAGTGGCCGGTCTCGGTGAGCCTGCGCAGCAGCTCCGCGCTCTTGTAGGCGGCGATCCCACCCGCCACCCCCAGCAGCACCGAGGGTGACGAGGGCACGGCTACTGCTCGCCCTCGGTGTGCTCGAGCATGCCCGCCTGGATCTCGCGCATGGCGATGGACAGCGGCTTCTCGCGCGGACCCGGCTCGACGAGCGGGCCGACGTACTCGAGCAGGCCCTCGCCGAGCTGGGAGTAGTAGTCGTTGATCTGGCGGGCGCGCTTGGCCGCGTAGATGACCAGCGCGTACTTGGAGCTCACCTGGCCGAGCAGGTCGTCGATCGGCGGGTTGGTGATGCCCTCGGGGAGGGCCCCGGCGACGGGGGCGGTCAGCGGCATGCTCACGAAGAAGACTCCTGCGGACGAGGAAGCGGGGGATGCGATGGGGCGGGAACCAACAACTCTACCAACCGGGCGGCGACGGCCCGCGGCTCGTCGCTGATCACGGTGACGTCGAACTCGTGGCGGGCGGCCATCTCCTCGCGCGCGGTCTGCAGGCGCCGGGCGAACGCGGCCTCGTTCTCGGTGCCGCGGTGGCGCAGCCGCCGCTCCAGCTCGGCCATCGAGGGCGGCGCGAGGAAGACGGTGACACCCTCCGGCATCGCCTGCTTCATCGCGCGGGCCCCGGCCAGGTCCACCTCGACCACGACGGGTACGCCGGCCGCGAGCGCGGACTCCACGGGCTCGCGCGGGGTGCCCGAACGCTGCAGCCCGCCGTGGATCTCCGCCCACTCGAGCAGCTCGCCGCGCGCGACGAGGTCGTCGAAGCCCGCGGGGCCGACGAACCGGTAGTCGACGCCGTCGACCTCACCGGACCGCATGTCCCGCGTGGTGGCCGACACGCTGAAGTACATCTCGGGCAGCATCGCGCGCAGCTCGCGCACCACGCTGCTCTTGCCGACGCCGGAGGGGCCGAGCAGGACGACCAGCCGACCCCTCCGCGCAGACCCCTTCCGGGGCGACCCGGCCCGAGACGACACCGTCACGACGGATCAGGCGAACTCGCTGAGCAGCGCCTTGCGCTGCCGGTCGCCGAGCCCGCGAAGGCGGCGGCTCGGGGCGATCTCCAGACGCTCCATGATCTGACCGGCCCGGACCTTGCCGACGCCGGGGAGCGCCTCGAGCAGCGCCGAGACCTTCATCTTGCCGAGCACCTCGTCGGTGTCGGCCTCCTTGAGCACCTCGTGCAGGGACGCGCCCCCACGCTTGAGACGCTCCTTCCACTCCGCCCGCGCCCGGCGCGCAGCCGCTGCCTTCTGCAGCGCGGCAGCACGCTGTTCGTCGGTGAGTTGGGGAAGGGCCACGGTCTCCTCCGTCGTTCGTGAAATCCACCGCCCCGCGGGCCTGCCCACGGGGACGGTTCCGAACGTACTCACGCCACGTCCGAGAAGGGAAACGGGGGGTGCCACCTGTGGGTTTCCTCATCTGTCACCCGGTCGGGCGATACCACGTGCCGACGGCTGCACGCCCCCTCGACGCGCCCGTTCAGCGCATCCCGGGGACCGTCCCCCGGATCGCCGCGGTGACCCACGGTGCGCGACCCGCGACATACCGTGCGAACTCCACGATTTCGTCGCGCTGCCGATCCGTACGGGCGGGGGCGTGGTGGGTGGGCACGAGGTGCCGCACGCCACACCGGCGGGCGAACACCACGGCGTCCCCGACGGTCGCGTGCCCGGGCCGGCCTCACGAACGCCGCTCCGCGCAGCCGGGCAGCTCGCGGGGGTGCCCGGCGCCGAGCGCGGCCGGCGAGCACGCCGGGGCGGGGACGGAGATACTCGTGCGCGTGGACCACTCCGGGGCCGGTTGCGCTCCGTCGTCGGCGACGACCGGGCGGGCTCCCGGCCCGCCGCCGACAGGCCCGCCGCCGACAGGCCCGGCCTCGTCGACCCGGGCGACCGCCTCGGCGCGGTGGGCGGCGACCCGGAGGTCGACTCGATCCGGGGTGGCCGCGCCGTGAGCCCGCCGATCCGGTCACAGCGGCCGGCCAGGGGGCACCGGTGAGCCCCGACGGGTTCGACGCCGTCGTCGTCGGGTCGGGGCCCAACGGGCTCGTGGGCGCGGTGCGGCTGGCCGAGGCGGGGCTCCGCGTGCTGCTCGTGGAGGCCGCCGACACCTTCGGTGGGGGGCTGCGCACCGAGCAGCTCACGCTGCCCGGCTTCCACCACGACGTGTGCGCCACCGCGCTACCGCTGGCGCTGGCGTCCCCGGCGCTGCGGGCGATCGACCCCACCCGCGACGGCGTGGAGTTCTGCCACCCCCCGGTCCCGGCCGCGCACCCCCTCGACGGCGCCCCCGCAGCGCTGGTGCTGCGTGACGTCGATGCGACCGCCGCCGGGTTCGGTGCCGACGCGGCCCGCTGGCGGGCCACCGTCGGGGCCACGGCCGGCGCCGGGTTCCCGCTGGTGGACACGCTGCTCGCGCCGCTGGACCTGCCCCCGGCGGCGCTGCTCGCCGCCGCGCGGTACGGCGTGCTGGGCGCGCTGCCCGCGACCGTCACCGGGCGCCTGTTCCGCGAGCCCGCGGCCCGTGCGGCCTTCGCCGGCATGGCCGCGCACGCCATCCTCGACCTCGGCGCGCCCGTCACCGCGGGCTACGGCCTGCTGATCGGCGCACTGGCCCACTCCGTCGGCTGGCCCGTGGTGCGGGGCGGGTCGCAGGGCCTGGCCGACGGGCTGGTGACGCGGCTGCGCGGGTTGGGGGCCGAGATCGTCACCGGGTGCCGCGTCCGCGACCTCGGCGAGCTGCCCCCGGCCCCGGTGACGCTGCTGGACCTGACCCCGCGCCAGGTGCTCGCCCTGGCCGGGGACCGGCTCCCCACCGGCTACCGCCGCCGGCTGGCCCGGTTCCGCTACGGCGCGGGGGTCTTCAAGCTGGACTACGCCCTCGACGCCCCCGTGCCGTGGTCCGACCCGGCGGTCGCCGGTGCCGGGACCGTACACCTCGCAGGCACGTTCGAGGAGGTCGTTGCGGCGGAGCGGACCGTGGCCCGCGGCGGGCACGCCGAGCGCCCGTTCGTCCTCGGGGTGCAGGCGTGCACCGCCGACCCGTCCCGGGCGCCGGAAGGCAAGCACACGTTCTGGGCCTACTGCCACGTGCCCAACGGGTCCACGGTGGACATGACGGCGGCGATCGAGGGGCAGATCGAGCGGTTCGCGCCCGGCTTCGGTGACCGGGTGCTGGCCCGGCACGCGATGGGGCCCGCCGCGCTGGAGGCGCACAACGCCAACGAGGTCGGCGGCGACATCAACGGCGGCGCGGGCGACTGGCGCCAGTTCCTCAGCCGCCCGGTACTGGCCCGCCACCCGTGGCGCACCCCGCTGCCCGGTGTGTACCTGTGCTCGTCGAGCACCCCGCCCGGCGGCGGCGTGCACGGCATGGGCGGCTGGCAGGCGGCCGGTCTGGCGCTGGCGGGCCCGTGAGTGCGCCGCGGCGCCGGAGCACTGCTGCGCGCTGACGAGGCGCGCAGCGCCGCCGGTGTCAGGCCTCCTCGGGGGGGTCGGCCACGGCACCGCAGTCGGCGGCGCCTGCGGGGCAGATCCTCCCGGGCGCAGCTGCTCAGCAGCACGTCCGTGGTGCCCGGCGCGGGTGCGAGCCACCACCGCCGGCCTCCCCGTCATCGGCCGATCGTGCGCCCGTCCGGCGGGCCCGGGAAGGGTTGGCACCCCACGCCCGGCCCCGTCGGCCAGTGGCATCGGCACCGCCTCGACGCGAGGGCCGGTGTCCGGCTCGGCCTCCAGCCCGCGCTCGGCGAACAGCGTGGTGACATGCCGCCCGACGGCGCGCTCGGACGGGTGCGGCGCGGCGGCCACGCCGGCGTTGCTGGCGACCCTGTGCGATCTCGGCGGGCACGTCGCGCGTTCCCGGGTGGTCAGCACGGCCGGCGGCGACGAGCGCACCCGCCCGCCGGCCGACACCGGCACCTCGACGACGGCGACTCCCGCACCCGCGGCGACGAACGACCCCGGCTCGCACCGCTCCGCCGTCGAGAACACCCCCACCACCGCGCTGTCGCAGATGACGCCGTCTCCCGCACAGGTCGCAGCCTGTGCGACCGGCTGCAGCGTGTGCGCAGGACGCCGAGCCGCGGGCCGACGCCACCCCACGATCAGCCCCGCGCGCGAACCCGCGCCGTGATCACCGGTCCCGGGCGTCGGCTGCCGATGCGCTGCCCGGGTCCCGATCCCGGACGATCATGGACGCGCCGCGGCGATCTCGTCGCGCAGACGCTGGGCCGCGCAGCGCAGTGCCCCGACGTCCGGGCCCGCGGCGAGCACCGAGCGGGCCGCCGCGGGCAACACGATGCCGTCGACGCCCGCGAACCGGCGGGCGACGTCGGCCGGCCCCGCCCCCTGCGCTCCGACGCCGGGTGCGAGGACCGGACCGTGCAGGGCCGACAGGTCGAGGCCGTGGTCGTGCGTGGCCCCGACGACCACCCCGACGTCCCCGATCGGCGACGCACCGGCGTTGCGCGCCGCCGCACCGTCCACCACGGACTGGGCGACCGAGCGCCCCGCCAGCGTGGCCAACTGCACCTCGGTGCCCTCCGGGTTCGACGTCCGGGCCAGCGCGAACGCCCCGCGCCCCGCGTCCGCCGCCGCGTCGAGTGCCGGCGCCAGCGACCCGAAACCCAGGTAGGGCGACAGCGTCACCGCGTCCGCACCCAGCGGGGCGCCGAGCGCGAGGTACGCGTCCGCGTAGCCGTCCATCGTGGACCCGATGTCGCCGCGCTTGGCGTCGAGCAGCGTGAGCGTGCCGGATCCGGCGAACGCGGCGAGCAGCCGTTCCAGCACCGCGACGCCCCCCGAGCCGTGCCGCTCGAAGAACGCCGACTGCGGCTTGACCACGCCCACCTGCCCCGCGAACGCCTGCACGCACCCGTCGCAGAAGCGGGCGAGCCCGTCGACGTCGTCGGTGAGCCCCCACTCGGCCAGCAGCGCGGGATGGGGGTCGATCCCGACGCACAGCGCCCCGAGCGCGGAGGTGGCGGCGCGCAGCCGCAGCCCGAACGCGTCACCCACGACCCACCCCGCACTTCGGAGCCACACCGCTGTTCTGCCGCCCCGGGGACCGCGTTCTGGCTCCGAAGTGCGGTCCGGCGGTCACGGGCGGGCCTTCTTCAGGTCCTTGTGGAAGTGCTGGAGGCTGCGGACGCCGATGGCGCCCCGCTTCATCGCCTCCACGCCCTGCACCGCGGCCCCCGCGCCCTGCACCGTCGTGATGCACGGGACCCCGCGGCTCACCGCGGCCGCGCGGATCTCGTAGCCGTCGATGCGGGGGCCGGAGTTGCCGTCCGGCGTGTTGATGATCATGTCGACGTCGCCGGCGAGGATGAGGTCCACGATCGTCTCGCCCCCTTCGACGTGCTTGCGCACCACCGTGGTCGCGATCCCGTGGCGGCGCAGCACGTCGGCCGTGCCGCCGGTCGCGAGGATCTCGAAGCCGAGATCGGCGAGGCGGCGGATCAGGAACACCATGGCCCGCTTGTCGCGGTCGGCCACCGAGACGAACGCCTTCCCCGACGTCGGCAGCGACCCGTAGGCCGCGGCCTGGCTCTTCGCGAACGCCGGCCCGAACGACGCGTCGATGCCCATGACCTCGCCGGTGGACTTCATCTCCGGCCCCAGCAGCGGGTCGACGCCCCGGCCCTCCCGGGTACGGAAGCGGTTGAACGGCAACACCGCCTCCTTGACCGCGACGGGCGCGTCGGCCGGCAGCTCACCGCCGTCGCCCTCGGCCGGCAGCATGCCCTCCACCCGCAGGTCGGCGATGGTGGCGCCGAGCATGATCCGCGCGGCGGCCTTGGCCAGCGGCACCGCCGTGGCCTTCGACACGAACGGCACCGTGCGCGACGCCCGCGGGTTGGCCTCCAACACGTAGAGCGTCTCACCGTGCAGGGCGTACTGGACGTTGAGCAGCCCCCGCACGCCGACGCCGTGGGCGATGGCCTCGGTGGAGCGCCGTACCTGCTCCAGCACCCTGCGGCCCAGCGTCACCGGCGGGAGCGTGCAGGAGGAGTCGCCGGAGTGCACCCCGGCCTCCTCGATGTGCTCCATGATGCCGCCGACGAACACGTCCGTGCCGTCGCAGAGCGCGTCGACGTCGATCTCGACCGCGTCGTCGAGGAAGCGGTCGACGAGGACCGGGCGCTCCTCGGAGATCGTGGTGGCGCGTGCGATGTAGCCGGCCAGCGTCTCGTCGTCGTAGACGATCTCCATCCCACGCCCGCCGAGCACGTACGACGGCCGCACGAGCACCGGGTAGCCGATGCGGGCGGCGATGTCGGCGGCCTCCCCGAACGTGGTGGCCATCCCGAACGCCGGTGCGGGCAGCCCCGCCTTGCGCAGCACCTCGCCGAACGCGCCGCGGTCCTCCGCGAGATCGATCGCGGCGGCGCTCGTGCCCACCACCGGGACGCCCGCCGCGGTGAGCCGGGCCGCGAGACCGAGCGGCGTCTGCCCCCCGAGCTGCACGATCACGCCCGCGACGGTGCCGCTCTCCTGCTCGGCGTGCACCACCTCCAGCACGTCCTCGAAGGTCAGCGGCTCGAAGTAGAGGCGGTCGGCGGTGTCGTAGTCGGTGGAGACGGTCTCCGGGTTGCAGTTGACCATGACCGTCTCGAAACCGGCCTCGCGCAGCGCCATGACGGCGTGCACGCAGGAGTAGTCGAACTCGATGCCCTGCCCGATGCGGTTGGGCCCGGAGCCGAGGATCAGCACCTTCGGCTGCTCGGGCTGCGGCGCGATCTCCGACTCGGCCGCGGGGTCGGTCTCGTAGGCGCTGTAGTGGTAGGGCGTCAGCGCCCGGAACTCCGCGGCACAGGTGTCGATGGTCTTGTAGACCGGGCGCACACCGAGGCGGTGCCGCAGCGTGCGCACGCCGTCCTCGCCTGCCAGCTCGGGGCGCAGCACGGCGATCTGGCGGTCCGACAGCCCGGCCCGCTTGGCCCGGCGCAGCAGCCCGGCCTCCAGGACGGGCGCGTCGAGGATCTCGGTGCGCAGCTCGGTCAGGCCCAGGATCTGGTCGAGGAACCAGGGGTCGATGCCCGTCTCCGCCGCCACCGCGGCCACCGGTGCGCCGTCCCGCAGCGCGCGCTCCACCTCGTAGATGCGCCCGTCGACCGGCACGCGGATCTCCGGCGGCCCGTCCGGATCCGGCGTGGTCCAGAACCCGGTCGCCGTGGTCTCCATCGACCGCAGCGCCTTCCCCAGCGCCTCCGGGAACGACCGCCCCAACGCCATCGCCTCGCCGACGCTCTTCATCGTCGTGGTGAGCTCGGGATCGGCGCCCGGGAACTTCTCGAACGCGAACCGCGGGATCTTCACGGCCACGTAGTCCAGCGTCGGCTCGAACGCGGCCAGCGTCTCGCCGGTGATGTCGTTGCGGATCTCGTCGAGTGTGTACCCGACGGCCAGCCGTGCGGCGATCTTCGCGATCGGGAACCCGGTGGCCTTCGACGCCAGCGCGGACGACCGCGACACCCGCGGGTTCATCTCGATCACCACGAGCCGCCCGGTCTCCGGGTGGATCGCGAACTGGATGTTGCAGCCGCCGGTGTCGACGCCGACCGCGCGCAGCACCTCGATGCCGTCGTCGCGCATGTGCTGGTACTCGCGGTCGGTCAGCGTCATCGCGGGCGCCACGGTGATCGAGTCGCCGGTGTGCACGCCCATCGGGTCGATGTTCTCGATGGAGCAGATGACGACGACGTTGTCCTTGCGGTCGCGCATCAGCTCCAGCTCGAACTCCTTCCAGCCCAGCACCGACTCCTCGATGAGCACCTCGGTGACCGGCGACGCGTCCAGCCCGCCACCGGCGAGGCGCTCCAGGTCGGCGTCGGTGTGCGCCATGCCGGAACCGAGCCCGCCCATGGTGAACGAGGGCCGGATGACCACCGGCAGCCCCAGCTCGCCGACGGCCTTGCGCACCTCGTCCATCGAGTGGCAGACCGCCGAGCGCGGCACGTCCCCGCCGCAGGACTGCACGATGTCCTTGAACTTCAGCCGGTCCTCACCGCGCTGGATCGACTCGAAGTCCGCGCCGATCAGCTCGATGCCGTAGCGCTCCAGCACGCCGTTCTCGTGCAGGGCGACGGCCAGGTTCAGCGCGGTCTGCCCGCCGAGGGTGGCCAGGATCGCGTCCGGCCGCTCGATCTCGATGATCTTCTCGACGAAATCGGGCGTGATCGGCTCGACGTAGGTGGCGTCGGCGAACTCGGGGTCGGTCATGATCGTGGCCGGGTTGGAGTTGACCAGCGAGACCCGGATGCCCTCGGCGCGCAGCACGCGGCAGGCCTGGGTGCCCGAGTAGTCGAACTCGCAGGCCTGGCCGATCACGATCGGCCCCGACCCGATGACCATGACGTGCCGGATGTCGTCGCGGCGGGGCATCAGCGGTCCTCCTGGTTCCGGGCGACACCGGGGCGGGCGGCGATCAAGGGCAGATGGCGGCTTGCAGTGATCCACGAGCGACCGTCTGCCCTTGATCGCGTGGGTAGTACGCGGCCGGTCACGAGGCGCCCCGGCGGTCGGGGGTGCGGTGCGCCGTCATCAGGTCCACGAAACGGTCGAACAGGTCCTCGGCGTCGTGCGGGCCCGCCGCCGCCTCGGGGTGGTACTGCACGCTGAACGCCGGCACCTCCAGGGCCGCCAGCCCCTCGACACAACCGTCGTTGGGGCAGATGTGGGTGATCTGCGCGCGCCCGAACGGGCCGTCGAAGATCTCCCCCGCCTCGCCCTCGACGGCGAACCCGTGGTTCTGCGACGTGATCGCGACGCGGCCGGTGGCGTGCTCGACCACCGGGATGTTGATGCCGCGGTGGCCGTAGCGCAGCTTGTAGGTGCCGCGGCCCAGCGCGCGGGCCAGGATCTGGTTGCCGAAGCAGATGCCGAACAGCGGGATCCGCCGTTCCAGCACCTGCCGGGTGAGCGCGACGGGGCCGTCGGCGGTGGCCGGGTCGCCGGGTCCGTTGGACAGGAAGAACCCGTCCGGCGCCAGCGCCTCGACCTGCTCGATCGTGCTCGACGCGGGCAGCACGTGGGTCTCGACGCCGCGGCGCGCCAGGCAGCGCGGGGTGTTCGACTTGATCCCGACGTCCAGCGCCGCCACCCGGAACCGGCGCACCCCGTCCGCGGGCACGACGTAGGGCTCGCGCGTCGTGACCGCGCCGTAGAGGTCGGCGCCCTCCATCGACAGGCTCTCCCGCACGCGCCGCACCAGCACGTCGTCGGCGGCCAGGTCGGCACCGGAGAACACGCCCGCGCGCATCGCGCCCCGCTCGCGCAGGTGCCGCACCAGCGCGCGGGTGTCGATGCCGGCCACCGACACGATCCCCTGCCGCTCCAGGGCCGCGGCGAGGGAGCCGGTGGACCGCCAGCTCGACGGCGACCGCGCCGGGTCGCGCACCACGTACCCGGCCACCTGGATGCCCGCGGACTCGTCGTCCTCGTCGTTCCAGCCGGTGTTGCCGATCTGCGGTGCGGTCTGCACCACGATCTGGCGGTGGTAGGAGGGGTCGGTCAGCGTCTCCTGGTAGCCGGTCATGCCGGTGGTGAACACCGCCTCGCCCAGCCCCGTGCCGCGCGCCCCGTAGGCCTGGCCGCGGAAGATCCGCCCGTCCTCGAGCACCAGGACCGCTGTCATTCCTGAGCCTTCCCGTCCCGCGCGGTGATCCGTCCCCGCAGGACCGTCGCGACCACCGCCCCGGGCAGCCGCATTCCCTCGTACGGGGTGTTCGACGCCCGGCTCGCGAGCGCCTCCCCCCGCACCGTCCACTGCGCGTCGGGGTCGACCAGCGCGAACGTGGCCGGCTCCCCCTCCGCGATCGGGCGGCCCTGGTCGGGCAGCCCGCCGATCTCCGCGGGCCGCTCGGACAGCACGCGGGCGACGCCGCGCCAGTCCAGCAGCCCGGGCTCGACCATGGTGTGCACCAGCACCGACAGCGCCGTCTGTAGCCCCAGCATCCCCGGGCGGGCGGCCTGCCACTCGGTGTCCTTGTACTGGACCGCGTGGGGCGCGTGGTCGGTGGCGACCACGTCGATCACGCCCTCGGCCAGCGCCTCGCGCATCGCGCGGGTGTCCTCGGCGGTGCGCAGCGGCGGGTTGACCTTGTTGACGGGGTCGTAGCCGCGCAGCCGCGAGTCGGTGAGCAGCAGGTGGTGCGGGGTGACCTCGGCGCTCACCCGGACCCCGGCGGCCTTCGCGGCGCGGATCACCTCGATGGTGCGGGCGCTGGAGACGTGGCAGACGTGCAGCCGGGCCCCGGCGTCGCGGGCCAGCGCGCAGTCGCGGGCCACGACCGTCTCCTCGGCGGTGGCGGGCCAGCCCTGCAGGCCCAGCCGCGAGGCGACCACGCCCTCGTGGGCCTGGGCGCCGCCGGTGAGCCGGTGGTCCTCCGCGTGCTGGGCGACGACCGCCCCGAGTGCGGACGCGTACTCCAGCGCCCGGCGCATGATCAACGGGTCGTTGACGCACCGACCGTCGTCGCTGAACATCCGCACCTGGGCGCGGCTGGCGGCCATCGTGCCGAGCTCGGCCATCCTCGCGCCCTCGAGCCCGACGGTGACCGCGCCCACCGGGTGCACGTCGACCAGCCCGACCTCCACCCCGCGCCGCCACACGTGCTCGACGACGACGGCGGTGTCGGCCACGGGATCGGTGTTGGGCATCGCGAACACCGCGGTGAACCCGCCTAGCGCCGCGGCCGCCGACCCGGTGGCGACGTCCTCGGACTCCTCGCCACCCGGCTCGCGCAGGTGCACGTGCAGGTCCACGAACCCCGGCAGCAACACGGCGCCGCCGCCGTCCAGTGCGGGCACGCCGTCGGGGGCCTCGAGCCCGGAGCCGACGGACTCGACGATCCCGTCGCGCACCAGCACGTCGACGACCTCGCCCCCGTACGGCCGCACACCGGTGATCAACAGGTCGCACGACATTGCAGCAAGGCCACCTTCACGCAATCTGGTTGCATGAAGGTGGCCTTCCTGCAACGGGGTCGGGGGGACGGCGTTCATTCCGGCGCTCCGGCCAGCAGGTGGTACAGGACCGCCATGCGGACGTGCACGCCGTTGGCCACCTGGGCCAGCACCGCCGACCGCGGGCCGTCGGCCACGGCCGGGGCGATCTCCATCCCGCGCACCATCGGGCCAGGGTGCAGCACGGGGGCGTGCTCGGGCAGCAGCGCGGCGCGGGCGGGCGAGAGCCCGTAGCCCACCGCGTACTCCCGCGCGGACGGGAAGAACGCGCCGTGCATCCGCTCGGCCTGCACGCGCAGCATCATCACCGCGTCCAGGGCGGGCAGCTCGGCGTCCAGGTCCGGGCTCACCCGGCACGGCCACTGCGCGACGCCGGCGGGCAGCAGCGTGGGCGGGGCGATCACCACGACCTCCGCGCCCAGCGTGGCCAGCAGCAGCACGTTGGACCGGGCGACGCGGCTGTGCAGCACGTCACCGACGATCCCGACGCGCCGCCCGGCGATCGACCCGAGCCGGTCCCGCAGCGTCGCGGCGTCGAGCAGCGCCTGGGTGGGGTGCTCGTGGGTGCCGTCGCCGGCGTTGACGATCGAGGTGTGGGTGCCCGTCGCGGCGCGGTCCCGGTCCGCCCACGCCGCCATCCGGTGCGCGGCACCGGATGCGGGATGCCGCACGACCACGCAGTCGGCGCCCATCGCCGAGAGCGTCAGCGAGGTGTCGCGCAGCGACTCCCCCTTGCCCACCGACGAGCCCGACGCGCTGACGTTGACGGTGTCCGCGCTCATCCACTTGCCCGCCACCTCGAACGACACGCGGGTGCGGGTGGAGTTCTCGTAGAACATGGTGATGATCGTGCGGCCGCGCAGCGTCGGCAGCTTGCGGACCTCCCGGCCCAGCAGCGCCTGCTTGAGCCGGTCGGCGGTGTCGAGCAGCCCGGTCGCGGCGGCCGCGTCGAGGTCGGCGGCGGAGAGCAGGTGCTTCACGCTGCGCCGCCGGATCCGGCTCCGCCGGTGGGGAGCCCCCGCCGCAGGCGCACCCCGTCGAGGTCGTCGGTCTCGCTCAGCAGCACGAGGATCTGCTCCTCCCGCGACGTGGGCACGTTCTTGCCGACGTAGTCGGCACGGATCGGCAGCTCGCGATGGCCCCGGTCGACCAGCACGGCCAGCTGCACGGCGCGGGGACGTCCGTGGTCGGCGAGCGCGTCCAGGGCGGCACGCACGGTGCGCCCGGACATCAGCACGTCGTCGACGAGGACGACCAGCCGGTCGTCGAGCCCGCCCTCGGGCACCGCGGTGTCCTCCAGCGGCCGGGCGGGGCGGCGGCGCAGGTCGTCGCGGTGGAGCGTGGCGTCGACCGACCCGACCTCGGGCGCCGTGCCGGAGAACTCGCCGATCGCGGCGGCCAGGCGCCGGGCGAGCACCGCTCCGCGGGTGGGGATGCCGATGAGCACCGGGACGTCGGTACCCGCGGTCTTCTCGATGATCTGGTGCGCGATGCGCGCGATGGTGCGGGTGACGTCGGCGGCGCTGAGCAACTCCCGGTCACCCGGCGCACCCGTGACGTCCCCGCGGCGGTCGTTCGCCACGAGGCACTCCTTCCCCGCCTCACCGGACGGGCCTTAAAGGATCGATGTACGGCGACCGTACCAGCGCCGCCGCGTCCGACCCGCCTCGCCGCGGCCCGACATCGCGAGCGTCACACCGGCCGCCCACGACACCCTCCGGAGTCCCGCCTGTCACAGGCCGGTCACGCTCCGGTCACGGATACGGCGCGTCCCGCCGCCGGACCCGTAGCGAATCGCCTGGCGGCGCCCTGTCGATCAGCCATTTGGGTGGAACCGGGCGACCATGATGGTGGGAGAGGGCGGGCAACTTGACCGAACAGCGACGGCGAGCGCATGATTACTCTCCGTATTGATCGACTGTTCCGTGGGTGGCCGCGGCCGCGGGGGGCACCACCACCGGCACTCCGGCGTTCCCGAGCGCCGGGCCCCGATCCACATCAGGTCCTACGACACCGGTCCCGCGGCCGGTGCCAGTGAGTAAGGAGGTCGCTGCATGGGCGACTACGCCAAGGCGCTCGGCGGGAAGCTCCGCGCCATCCGGCAGCAGCAGGGTCTGTCGCTGCACGGTGTCGAGCAGAAGTCGGGCGGCCGGTGGAAGGCCGTCGTCGTGGGCTCCTACGAGCGCGGCGATCGTGCCGTCACCGTCCAGAAGCTGGCCGAGCTGGCCGACTTCTACGGCGTGCCCGTGGCCGAGCTCCTGCCCGAGGGCCGCGTGCCGTCCGGCTCCGAGCCCGCCACGAAGATCGTCATCAACCTGGAGCGGCTGCAGCAGCTCCCGGCGGACAAGGTGGGCCCGCTGGCCCGCTACGCCGCCGCCATCCAGAGCCAGCGCGGCGACTACAACGGCAAGGTGCTCAGCATCCGCGCCGAGGACCTGCGCTCGCTCGCGATCATCTACGACAAGAGCCCGGGCGAGCTGACCGACCAGCTCATCGAGTGGGGCGTCCTGCCCCCCGAGGCGCGGCCCGCGCAGTAGTGGCACGGGTGGCAGGGGAAGGCCACCCGCACCACGCACGAACGGCCCCCGTCCTTCGCGGACGGGGGCCGGTCTGCGTCCCACCCGCACCTCGGAGCCACAGTGCTGTTCCCGGACGTCCCGAACAGCGGTACGGCTCCGAAGTGCGGGGACGGGGGCGTCAGCGGGTGGCGCGGAGTTGCGGGGCGATGTCGGCGATGCGGCCCAGGACGCCGTTGAGGAACCTGGGGCTGTCGTCGGTGCTCAGGGTCTTCGCCAGCTCGACGGCCTCGGTGATCGCCACCGGGTCGTCGATCTCGTCGACCCAGAGCAGCTCGAACACCCCGATCCGCAGCAGGGCGCGGTCGACGGCGGGCATGCGCACCACCGTCCAGCCCTCGGCGTGCTCGGTGAGCAGCTGGTCGATGCGCTCCCGGTGCTCGACGACACCGGCCACGAGCATCGCCGCGTACTCCGAGACCGGCGGAGCGTCGTCGGTCTCCTGGCGCTGCACGAGCACGGACAGCGGGTCGTCGCCGCGGGCCTCGGACTCGAACAGGATGTCCAACGCGCGCTTGCGGGCCTTGGTACGGGCGCGTAGCACTTAGACCAGACCTCGCATCAGCTGGAGACGCGGCCGAGGTAGCGCCCGTCGCGGGTGTCGACCTTGACCTTCTCGCCGGTGGTGACGAACAGCGGCACCTGGATCTCCGCGCCCGTCTCCAGCGTGGCCGGCTTGGTGCCGCCGGTGGAGCGGTCGCCCTGCAGGCCGGGGTCGGTGTGGCTGATCACCAGCTCGACCGAGGTGGGCAGCTCGACGAACAGCGGCACGCTCTCGTGCAGCGCCACCATCGCCACCTGGTTCTCCAGCAGGAAGCCCGCGGCCGAGCCGACGGTGCTCGAAGGGATCGGGATCTGGTCGAACGTGTCGCCGTCCATGAAGACGAAGTCGGCGCCGTCGCGGTAGAGGTAGGTCATGTCGCGCCGGTCGACGGTGGCCGTCTCGACCTTGGTGCCGGCGTTGAAGGTCTTGTCGACGACCTTCCCGGTCATGACGTTCTTCAGCGTCGTGCGCACGAAGGCGCCACCCTTGCCGGGCTTGACGTGCTGGAAGGCCGTGACCGCCCAGAGCTGGCCGTCGAGGTTGAGGACCAGGCCGTTCTTCAGGTCGTTCGTGGTGGCCACGTGGGTGTCAACTCCTGGTTCGCGCTGCGCTGCTTCGGTCCGGGGTGGGCCGAGCGGCTCGGCCGGTGTCGTCGGGGCGCCCGCCGCGGGGCGGCGCCACCATCCCGGTCCACGATACCGGTGACGGTCCGACGGCCCGGCCGGCGGCTCGACCCGCTCGCCTGCGCCCGGGCCGATCAGAGCTCCGAGAGCTCCCGGGGCGCACCGGTCAGCACCTCGGCCCGCCCCGACCGCACGACGAGCAGGTCCTCGATCCGCACCCCGCCCCGCCCCTCCAGGTACACGCCGGGTTCGACGGTGACGGCCATCCCGGCGGACAGCGCACCGGTCGCGGTGGGCGACAGGGCGGGGGCCTCGTGGATCTGCAGCCCGACGCCGTGCCCGAGCCCGTGCAGGAACCGCTCGGCCTGCCCGGCGGCGGCACAGACCTCGCGCGCGGCCCCGTCGACGGCCACGGCCTCGGCGCCGGGCCGGACCGCGTCCCGGCCGGCCCGCGCCGCCGCGGCCACCAGCGCGTGCAGCTCGCGCTGCCAGTCCGCGGCCGGGCCGAGCACCACCGTGCGGGTCGTGTCGGAGTGGTAGCCGGCGTGCAGCGCGCCGAAGTCCAGCTTCACGAGGTCACCCGCGCGCAGCACGGCGTCGGTGGGCCGGTGGTGGGGCACCGCGGAGTGCGCCCCGGCGGCCACGATCGTCTCGAAGGACGGGCCCTGCGCCCCGTGCCGGCGCATGCGGATCTCCAGGTCCAGGGCGACCTCGCGCTCGGTGCGGCCCGGCCGCAACCCACCGGCGGCCACGAGGTCGGCGAACGCGGCGTCGGCGAGGGCGCACGCCAGGCGCAGCGCGTCCACCTCGCCGCCGTCCTTGACCGCGCGCAGCCGCTGCACCAGCCCGGGCACGCGGTGCAGGGACACCCCCTCGGCCGCCGCGTCCAGTGCGGTGTGCCCGTCCACGGTGACCGAGTCGGACTCGAAACCCAGCCGGCGCACCCCCAGGTCGTGGGCGGCCGCGGCGACCGCGACGCCGGTGGCGCGGTCCTCGATCCGCGCCAGGTCCGGCACCTCGGTCCGGGCCTGCTCGCGGTAGCGCCCGTCGGTGCCGAACCGGCTCGACGCGTCCCCTGCGGCGTGCACCAGCAGCACGGCGTTCGAACCGGTGAACCCCGTGAGGTACCGGACGTTGGTCAGGTCGGTGACGAGCAGGGCGTCGACATCGGCGGCCCGCAGCGACTCGCGCAGCGCGGCCCGTCGGAGCGGGTGGGGCATGCTCGCCACGCTATCGGGGACCGCGCCGTCGGGCCCGCACCCGACGCGCCCGCGACCAGGCGATCGCGGTGGCCGCCATCCGAGCCACATCGCGGCGGAGCCGCCGAGCGCGTGCCGCGTCACCCGGCCCGGGGGACGTGAACACGAGGGGGACGACGATCCCACGGACGGCGTGGAGGTTGCCGGACAGGCCGTGCGCCGGCCCGAGCACGGCGACGGTCGGCAGCAGGTCGGGGCGACGGCCGGGACCGGTCATCGCGTGGCGGGCCCGTCCTGCTCGGCGATCCAGCGCAGCGCGAGGGCGTACCCCGCGACACCCAATCCGATGATCACGCCGTCGGCGACGGCGGAGATGTAGGAGTGGTGGCGGAACTCCTCGCGTCTGTGCACGTTCGAGATGTGCACCTCCACCAGCGGCGCGCTGAGCTGGGCGCACGCGTCGCGCACGGCCACCGAGGTGTGCGTCCAGGCCCCGGCGTTGAGCACCACGGGCGTACCGGTGTCGGCGGCCTCGTGCAGCCACCCGAGCAGCTCGCCCTCGTGATCGGTCTGGCGCACCTGCACGGCCAGCCCCCGCTCGGCGCCGGTGCGCTCGCACAGCGCCACGAGGTCGGCGTGGGTCGTGGAGCCGTAGACCGCGGGCTCGCGGGTGCCCAGCCGGCCCAGGTTGGGCCCGTTGAGGACGAGGACGGGACGCGGTCCGCCCCGGACGACCCCGGCATCCTCGCTCATGACACCTCCACGGTCGCCGGCTGCCGGACACGGGCTGCGGATCCGCAGCTCATGTCCCGATCCTGGCGATCACCGCTCACGCCGACACCGCCGCGTACGCCCGTTCCAGCAACGCGGGCTCCGGGTCCTCCAGGCGGCCCGGCCGCGCCAGCCCGTCGAGCACGACGAAGCGCAGCTTCCCCGCGCGGGTCTTCTTGTCCCCGCGCATGGTCTCCACCAGCTCGGGCAGCACTCCCGACTCGTAGCTGACCGGCAGGCCGACCGCGGAGAGCACCGCGCGGTGCCGGTCGGCGGTGGCGTCGTCGAGCCGTCCGGCGGCGCGGGCCAGCTCCGCGGCGAACACCAGCCCGACGCTGACCGCGGCCCCGTGCCGCCACCGGTAGGACTCGCGGTGCTCCACGGCGTGGCCCAGCGTGTGGCCGTAGTTGAGTATCTCGCGCAGGTGCGACTCGCGCAGGTCCGCCGCCACGACGTCGGCCTTGACCTGGATCGAGCGCCGCACCAGCTCGGGCAGCACGTCGCCGCCCGGATCCAGTGCGGCGGACGGGTCCTGCTCGACGAGGTCGAGGATCACGGGATCGGCGATGAACCCGGCCTTGAGGATCTCCGCGCTTCCCGCCACCAGCTCCGCGGACGGGAGCGTGTCGAGAGTGGCCAGGTCGACGAGCACCGCCGTGGGCTCGTGGAACGCCCCGACGAGGTTCTTTCCCGCCGCGGTGTTGATCCCCGTCTTCCCGCCGACGGCCGCGTCCACCATGGCCAGCAGCGTGGTGGGCACGTGGACGACGCGGATCCCCCGCATCCAGGTGGCGGCGACGAAGCCCGCGAGATCGGTGACGGCACCGCCGCCCATCGACACGACGACGTCTCCCCGGGCCAGCCCGACGTTGCCGCACACCTCCCAGCAGAAGCCGAGGACGGCCAGCGACTTGGCCTCCTCGGCGTCGGGCACCTCGACGCGGTGCGCGTCGACGCCGGCGGCGACCAGCCCGGCCCGTGCCCGCTCCGCTGCCTCGGCGAGCGGCGGCTGGTGCACGATCACCGCGGCCCGCGCGCCGCTCCCGGTGACGACGTCCACGAGCTCCGTGGCGACCCCCCGCCCCACGTGGACGGGGTACGGAGAGGCAGAAGCGACATCGATGCGCACCACCCGTGCACCCTACTGCCGCCCGCACCCGCACCCGCACCGCGGAGCGCCGCCGTGGGCCCGGACCACGCTCCGGGGGGTACGTGGTCCGGGGAGGGGAACTCGACTCAGGGACGGCGGCCCGGGTCCGGGAGGAGGGTGCTCTCGTGCGGGGTGGGGATGTTCAGCGGGTCGTGCGGGTCGCTGGACTCCGGGCCCGTCACCGGCTCTCCCACCGCCTCCAGCACGGCGCGGGCGACCTGGTTCGCGCTGCGCCGGGCCGTGTCCACCTCCACCGTGGCCACCTCGCGGTACAGGGGCGTGCGGGCGTCGAGCAGCGCCTTGAAGGTGGCCCTCGGGTTGACCCCGGCCAGCAGCGGGCGTGCGGTGGACATCCCGGTGCGGCGCAGGCCGTCGGCCAGCCCCACCGTGAGGTGGACGACCCGGTGCCCCCGCAGCCGCTCCCGCGTGGCCGCCGCCAGCACCGACCCCCCGCCCAGGGCGAGCACGCCGTCGACGGTGGTCAGGGCCTCGGCCACGACGGCGGTCTCCAGCGCACGGAAGGCGTCCTCGCCGTCGTGCAGGAAGATGTCGGCGATCGGCTTGCCGGCCCGCTCGACGATGAGGGCGTCGACGTCGGTGAAGCCGATCCCGAGACGGCGGGCGAGCACCCGCCCGACGGTCGACTTCCCGGCGCCGGGCGGGCCGATCAGCACGAGCGTCGGCCGGTGGGAGGCGGTCACCGCGCCGAGGATAGGCGCGGTGACCCTGCGTACCCACCCCGGCGCCCGGTTGATCACCTGCAACGGTGGCCGGATACGCTGTTCGCGGCGTCGTGCGCGGCGCTGGGTGACGACTTCGGCCGGTCCCCGGCCACGGCTCCGCTGCCTGGTGGATCGGGACGATCGCGGGATGCGTGGACGAGGCCATCGGGCACCGGGCCGAGGGGCACCGGGCCTGCCCTGCCCTGCGCCTACCTCAGCCCGCCGCGCCGAGGTAGGCGCGGACGTTGCGCCGGGTCTCGGCCAGCGAGTCGCCGCCGAACTTCTCCAGCGCGGCGTCCGCGAGCACAAGCGCCACCATGGACTCGGCCACCACGCCCGCGCGCGGCACCGCGCACGCGTCGGAGCGCTGGTGGATCGCGGTGGCCTCCTCACCGGTGGCGGTGTCGATGGTGCGCAGCGCGCGGGGGACCGTGGAGATCGGCTTCATGGCCACCCGCACGCGTACCGGCTCGCCGTTGGTCATACCGCCCTCGATCCCGCCCGCGCGGTTGGACAGCCGCTTCACCGGATCCCCCGGCACCATCTCGTCGTGCGCCGCGCTCCCCCGCCGGTGCGCGGTGCGGAACCCGTCGCCGATCTCCACACCCTTCATCGCCTGGATGCTCATCAGCGCCCCGGCGAGGCGGCCGTCGAGCCTGCGGTCGGACTGCACGTAGGAACCGACGCCGACCGGCATGCCGTAGGCGATCACCTCGATCACGCCACCGAGCGTGTCGGCGTCGGTGTGGGCCGCGTCGATCTCGGCGACCATCCGCGCGGTGGTGTCGGCGGAGAACGCCCGCACCGGGCTGGCGTCGACCCGCTCCAGGTCGCCGGGGCCGGGCACCGGGTCGTCCTCGGGGGCGTCGACGGCTCCGATGGCCACCACGTGCGACACGATCTCGACGCCCAGCGCCTGGGTGAGGAACGCCTTCGCGACGGTGCCCATGACCACCTTCGCGGCCGTCTCCCGGGCGCTGGCCCGCTCCAGCACCGGGCGGGCGTCGTCGAAGCCGAACTTCGTCATGCCCGCCATGTCGGCGTGCCCGGGGCGCGGGCGGGTGAGCGGCGCGTTGCGGGCCCGGCCCGCGATCAGCTCGGGATCGACGGGGTCGGCCGCCATCACGGTCTCCCATTTCGGCCACTCGGTGTTGGCGATGCGGACCGCCACCGGGCCGCCCTGGGTGCGGCCGTGCCGGATGCCGCCGATCACCTCCAGCTCGTCGGCCTCGAACGCCATGCGGGGGCTGCGGCCGTGGCCGAGCTTGCGTCGGGCCAGCTCGGCGCCCAGCTCCTTCGTGGTGACCTCGACACCGGCGACCATGCCCTCCAGCACGGCGACCAGCGCGGGACCGTGGGACTCCCCGGCAGTGATCCAACGCAGCACGCCGTCCATTCTCACACCAGCACCCCGCACCCCTACCCACCGGTTCCCGCCGCGGCCGCCGCCAGCACCACGGCCGTGCCCAGCAGCATCGAGGGCCCGTGCGGCACGACCGTGCGCCGCCGGGCCAGCCCGACCACGGCGGTCACCACCGAGGCGCACACCACGGCCAGCACCATCGCGGGCCACGAGGCGGCGGCGAGCACCGCCCCCAGCGGGGCCGCCAGCTTGACGTCACCCGCACCGAGCGCACCGGGCGCCGTGAGGTGCACCGCGGCGTGGACCGCGGCGGCGAGCAGCGCGCCACCGACCGCGCGCCCGGCGGCACCGGCCCCCAGCGGCACGACGAGCAGGACCGCCGCCGGCACCGCCGGCAGGGTGAGCGCGTCGGGCAGCCGGTTGTGGCGCAGGTCCACCAGCCCGGCCGCGACCCCGAACCAGGCCAGGCCGAGCAGGGCGGGAACCCAGCGGCCCGGCACGACCCCCGTGACCCAGCACCCGGCCACCCCGGCCCACAGCGCCCCGACCGCCAGCTCGCACACCGGCGCCCGCACGCGCGTGCCCCTGCGCAGCCTCCCGAGCAGCACCCGGGCCACCGCCCCGGCCCCGAACCCGGCCACCGCCCCGCCCAGCACCCACCCGACCACCAGCACCCACCCGACCATGAGGTCCTCCGTCCGCTCCGGTCCCAAGTGTCGGTGCCCGCGGCGGCGGCGCCGGGCCGCGGCACGAAGCTGTGGACGGCCGGTGGCCGATGTGGACAACCGTGCCCGGGCATATCGCGGCGCCCCCATGGCGTTGGTGCCCGGTGGTAGACCCGCGTCATGGATGCGAACCGACGACCGGCAGGAGTTGCGCCATGCCCCCCGACACCGCCCCCGATCCCGCGCTGCTCGGCCTGTTCTCCGAGATCGGCGGGGGCACGCTCATCACGCTCAAGCGCGACGGCCGCGCGCAGTCCTCGATCGTCACCCACGCCTTCGACCCCGCCTCGCGCGCGCTGCGCATCTCGGTCACCGAGGGCCGGGCGAAGACCCGCAACCTGCGCCGCGACCCGCGCGTCAGCTACCAGGTCGCCCGCGCCGACCTCGGCGCCTACGCCGTCGGTGAGGGGCTGGCCCAGCTCTCGGCCCCCGCCGCGGACCCGCACGACGCCACCGTGGAGGCCCTGGTGGGCTACTACCGCGACCTGCGCGGGGAGCACCCCGACTGGGACGACTACCGCGCCACCATGGTCGCCGACCGCCGCGTCCTGCTCACCGTCGCGATCGACCACGTCTACGGCTGGGTCCGGCCACCGGCGTGAGGCGGGGCGCCGGCAGGCCCGGGGGCCGGGCGCGGGCGGTGGTGCGGGCCGAGGTCGAGCACGGCAGCGCGGAGCTGCTCGGCGACCCCGACCGGCCGCAGGGCTGGACGCTGCTCGTCGACGGCACCGCCCAGTCGCACGTGGACCTCGACGACCCCACGCATCTGGAGTTCGAGTACGTGCGCCGGCTCGCGCACGTCGTCGACCTGATCGCGCCGGCCACCGCGCCGCTGCGCGTCCTGCACCTGGGGGGCGGCGCGTGGACGCTCCCGCGCTACGTCGCCGCCACGCGTCCCGGGTCGACGCAGCGGATCGTGGAGATCGACGCGGGGCTGGTGGACCTGGTGACCGCCCGGCTGCCCGCCGACGGGCTCGGTCTCGAGGTCACCGTGGGCGACGCGCGGGCGGCGCTCACCTCGGTCCACCCGGGGTCGGTGGACCTGCTGGTGCTCGACGTGTTCGCCGGGGCGCGCACGCCGGCCCATCTGACGTCCGTGGAGTACGTGACGGCCGCGGCCGCGCTGCTGGCGCCGGGTGGCGTCTACGCGGCGAACGTGGCCGACGGGGGCGATCTGGGCTTCGCCCGCACCCAGCTCGCCGCCGTCGCCGCGGTGTTCCCGGAGCTGGCCGCCGTGGCCGCCCCCGACGTGCTGCGCGGGCGCCGGTTCGGCAACGTCGTGGTGCTCGGGGCCCGTGCCCCGCTCCCGGTGGACGGGCTCACCCGCCGGGCCGCGGGCGACCCGTTCCCGGCGCGGGTCCTCGACAGCACGCAGGCCGGGCGGATGGCCACGGTGGCGCCGACCGACCGGACCGCCACCCCGTCACCGATGCCGCCTTCGGGGTTCTTCGGCAGGCCGTGAGCGCGGTGGCCCACCGGGGGTCAGAAGGCCCCGTTCTCGCGGGCCAGCGCCACGTTCGCGGTGTGCTCCTCGAACGTCTCGGCGAAGCACGAGGTGCCGTCGGGCCGGCAGCGCACGAAGTAGAACCACGGCCCGGGCTCCGGGGCGAGCGCCGCGCCGATCGCGGCCTCCCCCGCCGCCGCGATCGGCGTCGGCGGCAGCCCCGCGGTGCGGTAGGTGTTGTAGGGCCCGGGGGTCGAGCGGTCGGTGTCGGTGGTGGCGAGGGCCTGCAGGTCGAGCGGGTAGTTGACCGTGGAGTCCAGCTCGAGGCGCTGCCCGACGCCGAGCCGGTTGTAGATCACGCGGGCGACCTCGGGCATGTCCGCGGTGATGCCCTCCTTCTCCACCAGGGACGCGATCACCAGCACCTCGTAGGGCGAGGAGCCGATGTCACGGGCCCCCGACACCAGGCCGGTGGCCTCCAGCCGGGTCTCGGACGTGGCCAGCAGGGCGCGCAGCACGTCGGCCGCCGACTGCCCCGGCTCGATGTCGTAGAGACCGGGTGCGAACAGACCCTCCAGCCGCCGGACCGGGTCCGCGGCCCGGACCCGCTCCAGCGCCCATTCCGGTACGCCCAGCTCGGCCGGGTCGGTCTCGGCCATGGTGGCCCGCAGCTCCTCGACACCGATGCAGGACTCGGCGCCGTCGATCGTGGCGCAGGTCGCCTGCGAGATCAGGCTGAGCGCCCCGGGTGCGACGGAGCCGTCGGGCCCGCTCGTGTCGTCGAGCTGCACCCCGCCGCGGATCTCCAGCTGCCCCACCCGCGCCGCGGGGTCCAGCAACCGCGCCACCGCCGCCGCCGCCGACATCCGCAGCCGCATCTGGTAGGTCCCCGGCTGCACCGTGAGGATGCGCTCGTCCTCGGCGGCCGCGTCGAGGAACGCCGCCACGCTGGCCACGACGCCTGCGCCCTCGAGGGTGCGCCCGATCTGCGCCGTGGAGTCCCCCTCGGAGACCGCCACGATGACGTCGCCGTCGCCGGGCCCCTCGAAGTCGGGCGCCGAACCCAGCGTCGAGAACAGGTAGAGGCCCCCACCGAGCACCGCGGCCAGCAGCACCCCCACGGCGACCAGCAGCACCGCCGACCGGCGCCACCGCGAGCCACGCGGGGGCAGGTCGTCGCCACCGGAGCGCAGCGGCCGCGACCGCGCCGGTGACGCCACGTCGCCGTCCCCACCCGGCCGCGACCCGTCGCCGTCGGTGTCCCGCGCGTGCACCACGGGCAGCGGCGCGGTCTCCGCGTCGGCGTCGTCGTCGGGCGCCCACGCCGCCCGCGCGGGGGCGTTCACGGGGCGCAGCCGTGCCGTCGGGCCGTCGAGGTCCACGGTTCCGGAGGGTAGCCAGCTTCGCCGCAGCCCACCGGACGGGGGCATACCGGACACCCGTACCGGGTCCGCCGAGCTCACCGGTGGCGGTCGAGCCAGCCCTGCAGGATACCGACCGCCGCCACCTGGTCGACGACCGCACGCTGCCGGCGCCCCCGGCGGCCGCTCTCCCGCATCTGCCGGGTGGCGACGACGGTCGTGAGCCGCTCGTCGGACAGCTCCACGGGTACCGCCAGCGCGGGCTCCAGCGCGGTCACGAACTCGCGCGCCGCTTCCGCCGCGGGGCCCTCGCGCCCCGCCAGGGTGCGCGGGAGCCCGACCACTACGCCGACCACGTCGTGGTCGGACACCAGCGCGGCGAGCGCGGCCACGTCGCTGCCGCCCTCGACGTCGCGCGGCACGGTGACCAGCGGGGTGGCGATCAGCCCGTCCGGGTCGGACACCGCCACCCCGATGCGGACCGAACCGACGTCGACGCCCAGCCGCCTACCGCGCCCGATCACTACGGGCCGTGCTCGTCATCGGGCGCGCAGGTGCGCCCGCAGGGCCTCGACGGCCGCCGGGATCCCCGACGGGTCGGTCCCGCCGCCCTGGGCGAGGTCCGGCTTGCCCCCGCCGCGGCCGCCGACAGCGGCCGCGAACGCCGGGATCAGCTTCCCCGCCGCGAGCCCGGCGTCGCGGGCCGCCGCGGTGGTGGCCACCACGAACGCGACCTTCCCGGCGCCCTTCTCGTCGACGGATGCGGAGAACAGGGCGACCACCCCGGGCCGCGCGCCGAGCCGGCCCCGCACGTCGGACGCGAGCGCCCGCAGGTCGTTGCCCCCGACGCCCTCCGGCGCCGCGACGGCGACCAGCGCGACCCCACCGACCTCCTCGGCCTCGCCGGCGAGCGCCCCCGCCGAGGACAGCAGGGAGTCGGCCCGGACCTTCTCCAGGTCGCGCTCCGCCGTGCGCAACCGCTCGACGAGCCCGTTGATCCGCTCCGGGAGGTCCTCCGGCCGCGTCTTGAGCTGCTCGGCGAGGTTGGACACGAGCAGGTGCTCGCGCGAGAGGAACCGGAACGCGTCCAGCCCCACCAGCGCGTCGACGCGGCGCACCCCCGACCCGATCGAGCCCTCGGAGAGCACCTTGATCATGCCGATCTCCCCGGTGCGGGCCACGTGCGTGCCGCCGCACAGCTCGCGGGAGTAGTCGCCCATGTCGACGACGCGCACGCGGTCGCCGTACTTCTCGCCGAACAGCATCATCGCGCCCAGCCGGCGCGCCTCGTCCATCGTGGTCTCGTAGGCCTCGACGGAGCGGTCCTGCTGCAGGACGGTGTTGACCTCGTCCTCGATCTCGGCGAGCGCGGCCGGGGCCACGCCGCCGCCGGGCGAGGTGAAGTCGAAGCGCATGCGGCCCGGGGCGTTGAGCGAGCCGGCCTGGGCCGCGGACGGACCCAGCGCGCCGCGGACCCCGGCGTGCACGAGGTGGGTGGCGGTGTGGGCACGGGAGACCGACGCGCGGCGCGCGGTGTCCACGGACGCGACGACGGACGCGTCGAGCGGGACCTCGCCCGCCGTGACCGTGCCGCGGTGCACCCGCAGGCCCGCGACGGGCGACTGCACGTCGTCGACGCGGACGGTGAACGAGGCACCCCGCAGCTCCCCGGTGTCGGCCTGCTGCCCCCCGGCCTCGGCGTAGAACGGGGTGCGGTCCAGCACGACCTCGACCGCGTCGCCCTCGCGCGCGGCCGGCACCGGGGTGCCGTCGACGAGCAGGCCGATGACCGTGGCCTCGGCGGCCAGCTCGGTGTAGCCGAGGAAGTCGACCGCGCCGTGGGTGTCGAGCATCGCCCGGTAGATCGACCCGTCGCCGCCGTGGCCGACCTTGTGCTTGGCCGCGTCGGCCTTCGCGCGGGTGCGCTGCTCGGTCATGAGCGCGGTGAACCGGTCGCGGTCGACCTCCAGACCGGCCTCGGCGGCCATCTCCAGCGTGAGGTCGATCGGGAACCCGTAGGTGTCGTGCAGCTGGAACGCGCGGTCGCCTGCGAGCACCGCGGCCCCGGCCCGCTTGGTCTCGGCGACCGCGGTGTCGAAGATGCGCTCGCCCGCGGTCAGGGTCTGGAGGAAGGCCTCCTCCTCGGCGCGGACGACCGCGGAGATCCGCTCGAAGTCGGTGACGAGCTCCGGGTAGGACGGGGCCATCGCGTCACGCACGACCTCGGCGAACGCCCCGAGCACCGGCTCGGTGACCCCCAGCAGCCGGGCGGAGCGGACGATGCGCCGCAGCAGGCGGCGCAGCACGTAGCCGCGGCCGTCGTTGGCCGGGGTGACCCCGTCGGCGATGATCATCACGCCGGAGCGGGCGTGGTCGGCGATGACGCGGAAGCGCACGTCGTCCTCGGCCCCGGAGGCGCCCCCCGCGCCGTAGCGGCGGCCGGAGAGCTCCTCGGCGCGCGCGATCACCGGGCGCACCAGGTCGGTCTCGTAGACGTTGTCCACGCCCTGCAGGAGCGTGGCGACCCGCTCGATCCCCATGCCGGTGTCGATGTTCGGCCGGGGCAGCTTCCCGATCGGCGGGTGACCGTTCTTCGGGGAGAGATCACCCCGGACGTCCTGCATGAAGACCAGGTTCCAGATCTCCAGGTACCGGTCCTCGTCGGCGACCGGGCCGCCGTCGCGGCCGTGCTCGGGCCCGCGGTCGTAGTAGATCTCCGAGCAGGGCCCGCCCGGGCCGGGCACGCCCATGTCCCAGTAGTTGTCCTTGCCGTCGCGGCGCTGGATCCGCTCCGCGGGCAGGTACCTGCGCCACAGCTGCTCGGCCTCGTCGTCGTCGAGGTAGACGGTGGCCCACAGCCGCTCCGGGTCGAACCCGAAGGACTCCGTGATCAGCGTCCAGGCCAGCTCGATCGCCCCGGCCTTGAAGTAGTCGCCGAAGGAGAAGTTCCCGGCCATCTGGAAGAACGTGTTGTGCCGCGTGGTGCGGCCCACCTCGTCGATGTCCCCGGTGCGCACGCACTTCTGGATCGACGTCGCGGTCGGGTAGGGCGCAGGCACCTCACCGAGGAAGTAGGGCTTGAACTGCACCATCCCCGCGTTGACGAACAGCAGGTTGGGGTCGTCGAGGATGAGCGAGGCGCTGGGCACCGGGGTGTGCCCGGCCCGGACGAAGTGCTCGGTGAAGCGGCGGACGATCTCGTGGGTCTGCACGGCAGGGCTCTCCGACAGGGTGGGTTGCGGACGCGGGAACGGCAGGGCGGGCCGGGCGACGCGCGGCGTCTACCGTCCTGCCCGCGGCGCTCGTGCGGCGGGCGCGGGCTCGGCCAGCGCCTCGGCGTAGGTGGGGACGTGCCCGCCGGTGCGGCGCTCGACCAGCTCCGTGAGCTCCTGCTCCCGCGCGAGCATCCCCGCCCGGACCTCGGCACCGAACGCCCCGAGACCCGCCCCGAGCTCGCGGAGCCCGTCCGCGATGTTCTCCCCGATCCCGGCCGGGGTGACGGCGTGCGCGGCGCGCGTGGCACGGCGGGTGAGGTAGGACCCGGCCGCGGCACCCACGCCGAGCCAGAACAGGCGCTTCACTGCTGCTTCTTCCCCTTACGGCGCAGGCGCCCCGGGCGGGTCCGCAACGAGTGCGCCCCGGCGTCCTTGCCCGCCCGGCGGGCCTTCACCGCCTTGTTCAGCCCGTAGGAGAACGCCGCGGCACGCACCAGCGGGCCGCCCATCGTGGCCGTGAACAGCGAGGTGAGCACCGAGACGTTGCTGGTGACCGTGCGCGCGCTCGAGGTGATGCCGTCGACCCGCTCCAGCTGCGTGTTCACCTGGTGCAGCGTGGTCTGGGCGTTGTCCAGCAGCGGCGCGCTGCCCTCGTGGGCCTTGCGGATCGCGACGGTGGCCTCGTCCAGGGTGCGACCGAGCTTCAGCAGCGGGACCGCCAGCAGCAGCACGAGGACCACGAAGGCCCCCGCAGCGATCAGTGCGGCGATCTGACCAGCCGACACGAAGCCTCCCTGATGCGATGGGTGATCGCGGAAAGGCTACTCCCACGGCGGGTCGGCGCCACCGCGGGGCGGCCCGACCGGACGACCCGCTGCGGCGACGGCGACGGGCACGCGCAGCACTACTCCGCAGGCGTCGACGGCTCGCCGAAACCCGCGAGCAGCGCGTCCGCCGGGTTGCGCCCGAGCAGATCCCGCAGCCGGTTGAGCGCCCGGTGCTGGGTGACCCGGACCGCACCCGGTGTGGAGCGGACGGCGTGCGCGGTCTCGTCGGCGCTCAGGCCCACCGCGATCCGCAGCACCAGCACCTCGCGCTGGCGCGGGGTCAGCTGGGACAGCAGCAGGCCGAGCCGCTCGCTCAGCTCGCATGCGATGATGTGGTGTTCCGGGCCGTCCTCGGCGACGGGGTTGTCGGGCAGGTCCGCCACCGGGTCGCTGCGGTTGCGGCCGATGGCCCGGAACGCGTCGGTCACCTTGTGTGCCGCGATGCCGTACACGAACGCGCGGAACGACAGGCCCTTCACCGTGTAGTTGGGCAGCGCCGTGACGACGGCCAGGCAGACCTCCTGCGCGACGTCGTCGGCGGACCCGGTGACGGTCTCCTGCCTGCCCAGCCGGCCACGGCAGTAGCGCAGGACGAACGGGTGGATCTCGGCGAGCAACCGGGCGCGCGCGCCGTGGTCGCCCGAGACGGCCGCGGCGACGAGCGACTCGACGCAGAGGGTCTCGGCGGGCGTCTCCTCCGGCACACCCCTGTCGTCGGCTCCGGCATCCCCGTCGGGGGTCACCGGAAGGGGTGACACCGGCTCGACGGATGCGGGTACGACCCTCAGACTGGGAGTCGCGCGGCCGGCCGCGACGGAACCGGCCTCGACGCGGCGCTCGAAGCGGAGCGTGGCAACACCCGACGGCTCCAGGACATGCGCGGCGGTCATCGGACGGACTCGGACACGACGGATTCGGACATGATGGGTTCCCCTCCCCGGTGGCAGACGCCCGTGGCGCCGGCTTCGTGCGGTGATGCGAACTGCGTCATCCTGCGTGGAGGAATCGAGATGCCCGACAGATACGTGTAACGTCCCCCGACGCCACCGGTTCGAGACCCTCCCGAGTTCGCGTCGCTGTGCCCGTCTCCGCGAACTCGTTCATCGTTCAAGTACGTATTTTGGGTGACACTCCAACTTAGAGTCAAGGGCAACTCGGCTGCGAGTTGGTTACGCTGCGCTCGATGTCCCCCTCCGACGAACCCCGACCGGACGATCCGCGTGCCCGTGCGGCCCAGACGAAGCGCGACCGAACACGGCGCGCATTGCTCGACGCGGCCGACGCCACGTTCGGGTCACGGGGCTGGGCGCGGACCCGGATCGAGGACATCGCGGCCGCGGCGGGCGTGAGTGCCGCCACCGCCTACAACCACTTCCCGTCGAAGCACTCGCTCATCGGCCACGTCTACGCGCCGCTGATCGGGCCGCTGCGGGTGCAGGCCGAGCGGGACATCGCCGCGGGCAGGCCGGTCGTCGCCGCACTGGAGGACCAGGTCAGGGCGCTGGCGCGGACGACCTCCCGGCATCGGGAACTCACCGCGTCGTTCTTCTCCGCCGTGCAGGACTACACGATCCGGGTCGAGGGCCCCCCCGATCCGGACGACGAGATCGACCCGCGCACGGTGGCCCCGGTCCCCGAGTCGGTCCGCCTGCTGATCGACCACGGCCAGCGCACCGGCGAACTGCGCCCCTTCCCGCCGGCCACCGAGATCAGCGGGATGGTCGTCAACCTCCTGCTGCTGCGTGCCGTCAACCGACCCAGGGAGCCCGCCGACCGGCGCGCCGAGTTCCTGCTGACCGTCCTGTTCGGCACCCTCCGGCCCGATCTCCTGCTGAACGGACCAGCTGACTGTCGCCCGTTCAGGCCTCATTCCTGACGCTGTTCGGGCGTACCGCTCGGCGATCGGCCGTGTCCCCGGAGTTCCGACCGGGTGGACGCCATCACCCGTGTGGGGGCGATCGCACCGTGGATCTTGTCGGCGCACCGTCACGGGCCCTACTTCTATCGATCATGAGATACCGAGCAGGTCGGCTCCTCCCGCTCGCCGTCGGAGCCGCGCTCGTGCTGGCCCTCCCCGGTACCGCCACGGCGGCGCCCGCCACGGCCGGCCCCGTCCCGGACGACCCCGGGACGCGCACCGAGGCCAGCACGACCGTGGCCCGGACCGACGGGACGCGGACCGTCACGCTGTTCACCGGCCCGGTGCAGCTACGCCGGGGGGCCGAGTGGGTGACCGTCGACCTGACGCTGCGCCCCGGCGGCGACGGCGTGGTCCGCCCCGTCGCGGCACCGCACGACCTCGCCCTCACCCCCACCGGGCCGGTGGTGCACTTCGCCGACGGGGGGTCCGCGGCGCTGGCCCCGGTCACCACGGGCCCGCTCCCGGCCCCGGCCCTGTCCGGCAACCGCGCGAGGTACGCGCAGGTCGCGCCCGGGTACGACCTCCTCGTCGAGGCGACGCGAGCGGGCTTCGCCGCGTCCATCCGGGCGGCCGGGGTCGCGACCGGCCCGCCGCCGACGCTCGCGCTGACCTCCACGCCGAGGGGCGCGGAGGCGGCCCCGGAGGCCGTGGCGGCCACCGAGTCGGCGGTGAGCAGGGTCGTGGCCGCAGCTCCCCCGCCCGGGCCGGCACCGGTGCCGTTCGACACCACGGTGCAGTCGACGATCCTGCGCTCGGACAGCTCCGGCGACCCCGACCTGCGCCTGGGCAGCTACGACGGGGTCGCCGTCGCCCGCTCCTACCTGGTCTGGGACCTCGCGGAGATCGCCGGCTCGGGGGCGGCCGGGGCGCCGATCTCCGCGGCGCGGCTGCGGGTGCACCAGGACTGGTCCTCCTCGTGCCGGCCCGCCGCCTGGCAGGTCTGGTCGGTCGCCGGTGACGGCGTCGGCCCGGCGACCCGCTTCGCCGCCCAACCCGCGGCCGAGCGCCTGTGGGCGACCAGCACCGAGACCCGGGGCAACGCCGCGGCCTGCGCGCCCGGGTGGACCGAGGTGGACGTCACCGAGCTGGTGCGCTCCTGGGCCGCGAGCGGCGCGCCCAGCGGCACCATGCTGCTGCGGGCCGCCGACGAGTCCTCGCCGCTGGGCTGGAAGCGGCTCGGGTCGGCGGAGAGCCCGAACGTGCCACAGCTGGAGATCACCATCGGCTGACACCGCCAGGCGGCGCGGGCGGTGCAGGATGGCACCGTGTTCCGCGTCGACTCCGAGGTCGGGCCCCTGCGCCAGGTGATCCTGCACCGGCCCGGCCTGGAGCTGAAACGGCTCACGCCGGGCAACAAGGACCGGCTGTTGTTCGACGACGTGCTGTGGGTGCAGCGCGCCCGGTCCGAGCACGACCGCTTCGCGGCGCTGCTGCGCGAGCGCGGCGTCGCGGTGCACCTGTTCGGGGAGCTGCTGCGCACGACCGTCGGCATCCCGGAGGCGCGCGCCCACATACTCGACCGGATCGTCGACGAGCGCGTCTACGGCCCGATGGCGATCGACGCCCTGCGCAACTGCTTCGACGCGATGGACCTGGACACCCTCACCGAGCACCTGGTCGGCGGGATCACCAAGCGCGAGGTGCTGGACCGGATCCCGGAGCCGCGGTCGGTGGCCTTCCACGTCCTCGACCCCGACGACTTCGTGCTCGAACCGCTGCCCAACCACCTCTACACGCGCGACACCTCGGCCTGGATCGGCGGCGGCGTGTCGATCAACAGCATGCGCAAGCAGGCCCGGATCCGCGAGACCCTGCACTACGAGGCCGTGTACCGCTGGCACCCCCTGTTCGCCGGGGGCGAGTTCCGGATCTGGTCGCCCGGCTCGGCGAACGGGGTGGCCACCACCGAGGGCGGCGACATGCTCGTGCTCGGCGCCTCGGCCGACGGGGGCGGGAGCGCCGTGCTGGTCGGGTTGAGCGAGCGCACCACGGCCGCCGGGGTGGAACGGCTGGCGCGGACGCTGTTCGCCGGTGGCGAGGTCGACCGGATCGTGGCCGTGCGGATGCCCGAGACCCGGGCCCTGATGCACCTCGACACCGTGATGACGATGGTCGACCCCGAGACGTTCACGAAGTACGCGGGCCTCGGGATGCTCCCGGCGTACACGGTGCGCCCGGGGGACGACGAGAAGGAGCTGCACGTCACCGACCACCCCCCGGACGGCATGCACCGCGCGATCGCCGACGCGCTGGGGCTCGCGGAGATCCGGGTGCTCACCGCGGAGCAGGACGTGCACGCCGCCGAGCGCGAGCAGTGGGACGACGGCTGCAACGTCCTCGCCGTCTCCCCCGGCGTGGTCGTCACCTACGAGCGCAACGTCACCACGAACACGTTCCTGCGCCGCCACGGCATCGAGGTGCTCGACATCCCGGGCGGTGAGCTGGGGCGCGGGCGGGGCGGGCCGCGGTGCATGAGCTGCCCGGTCCAGCGGGACCCGGCCCGGTAGACCGCGGCCCGGTCGCGGAGGCCGCCCGGCACCTGCCCGTGGACTCGCGCACCGAACCGCGTCTCGCGCGCTGCCGGCGGCGCGCAGGGACCCCGACGGCGCGCGGGACACCCCGCAGCACGCGGACACGCGGCGGCCCGGCGGTCACCCGGGCCCGGCGGTCGCCCGGGCCCGGCGGTGACGGCCCACCATCGACCGCTGCGGCTCCCGTGCCACGCTGACGGCGTGGGCGCGGCAACCAAGATCACCGATCTCACCGGCGGCACACCGACCGGTTCGGCATCGGCGGTACCGACCTGGGCACGACCACCACCGCCCCCGACGGGCGGCTGGTCTCCGTGTTCGGCGACACCTTCGCATCGGCGCGCGCGGGCGGGTGGGGCTGGCGCTCGCCGGTGGTGCTGTTCGGCGACCCCGCATCGGTGCCCACCGGCGTCCGCTGGACCGGGGCCGCCGGGCGGGGCCGGCGGGCGCGGCAGGTGGTGCGCTACCTCCACCGGTTCCCGCGCTGGTTCGCGGGCAGGCCGCGGCGGGTCACCACCGTGCTGCCCACGGACGTCATCACCGTCGGCGACACGATGTACCTGCACGTGATGGTGTGCCGCGAGCTCGGCCGGGTGCACTGGACGGAGATCCACAGCTCCCGCGACCAGGGCCTCACCTGGCGCCCGACGGGGGCCCGCTGGCCGGGCGGGCACCACGGCGGGCTGTTCCAGATGCTCACCTGGGAACGCGGCGACGACGGCTTCGTCCACGCGTTCACCACCGGCTTCCAGCGGGACAGGGGCCTCCTGCTGCACCGCGTGCCCGAGGACCGGATCACCGACCCGGGGGCCTGGCAGAGCTGGGGCCACTCGCCGGCCGAGGGGTGGGCCTGGGACCGGCCGCCGACGACCACGCTGCCCGGGGCGTTCGGCGAGCTGAGCCTGCGCCGGGTGCAGGACCGCTGGCTGCTGTCGGTGTTCGACGCCGGGAACTACCGCATCGACGTCCTCGACCTCGCCTCCCCGCTCGACGACCTGCACACCGCCCGCCGGGTCACGGTGCTGCACGGCTGCGCGTGGGAGCACGAGGACCACGCGGCCGGGCGGGTGGCGCAGCTCTACGGCGGCTACGTGCTGCCCGGCTCCCGCACGGACGACCTGCACCTCGTGGTGAGCCAGTGGAACACCGCCCGCAACTGGCCGTACAAGGCGATGCAGTTCCGCGCGGACCTCGGCACCTGACCCGCGACCCGCGCACCTCGCGGCGACCTGCGCACGTCGGGACATGCGCGGGTGGCCCGAAGGTGCGCGGGTCGGGGGTCAGCGCCCGCGGACGGCCCGGCGCAGCTTGGCCAGGCGCTCGGACAGCGTGCGCTCCCCGCCGTGCGGGGTCGGCTCGTAGTAGTCCCTGCCGACCAGCGCATCGGGCGGGTACTGCTGGGCCAGCACGCCGTCGGGGCTGTCGTGCGGGTAGCGGTAGCCCACGGCGTTGCCGAGCTTCTCCGCACCGCTGTAGTGACCGTCGCGCAGGTGCGGCGGCACCGCCCCGACGGCGCCGGCGCGGACGTCGGCCATCGCCGCGTCGATGCCGGCGATCACCGCGTTCGACTTGGGCGCGGTGGCCAGGTGCACCGTGGCCTGCGCGAGCGCGAGCCGGGCCTCGGGCATCCCGATCAGCGCCACGGTCTGCGCCGCGGCGACGGCGGCCTGCAGCGCGGTGGGGTCGGCGAGCCCGACGTCCTCGCTGGCGTGCACCACCAGCCGGCGCGCGATGAACCGCGGGTCCTCGCCCGCCACGATCATGCGGGCCAGATAGTGCAGCGCGGCGTCGGGATCGGAGCCGCGGATGGACTTGATGAACGCGCTGATGACGTCGTAGTGCTGGTCGCCCTGCCGGTCGTAGCGCACGGTGGCCTCGGTGACGGCCCGCTCGACGGCCGGCACGTCGATCACGCCGCCCCCGGTGCCGGCCACCCCGTCGGCGGCGGCCTCCAGGGCGGTGAGGGCGCGGCGGGCATCCCCCGCCGCGAGCCGGACCAGCGCGTCCTCGGCGTCGCCCACCAGCTCGACGGCACCGGCGAGCCCGCGCGGGTCGGCGACGGCCCGGCGCAGCAGCTCGCGCACCTCGTCGTCGGACAGCGACCGCAGCTGCAGCACCAGCGAGCGCGACAGCAGCGGCGCCACCACCGAGAACGACGGGTTCTCCGTGGTGGCGGCCACGAGCAGCACCAGCCGGTCCTCCACCGCGCCGAGCAGGGCGTCCTGCTGGGTCCGGGAGAACCGGTGCACCTCGTCGATGAACAGGACGGTCTGCTGCTCGTGATGGTCGCGGCGGCGGCGGGCATCGGCGATCACCTCGCGCAGCTCCTTGACCCCCGACGACAGCGCCGAGAGGGCCACGAAGTGCCGGGAGCCGACCTGGGAGAGCAGCCGCGCGATCGTGGTCTTGCCGGTGCCGGGCGGGCCGTAGAGCAGGACCGACGCCGCCGCCCCGCCCTCCACCAGCCGCCGCAGCGGAGCTCCGGGGGCCAGCAGCTGCGCCTGGCCCACGACCTCGTCGAGGGTGCGCGGGCGCATCCTGGCGGCCAGCGGGGCGGTGGCCCGCGGGCCGTCCGGCGCGGGGGTCGGGGCGGGCTCGTCGAGCTCGAACAGCCCGTCCGCGTCGGTGGTCACCCCGCCACCCTGCCACCGGGTACCGACGGTCCGGGAACGGCCCGGGACCCCCGGCGGGACGGGCGGGCCGGAACCGGCCTTCTGTTCCATTCAAGGAGAACTGAGTTCCGTATTTCGGGAGACACCGGCATCATCGACACGGGCCCGCCACCCCCGGACCGCGCCACCCGCCCTGTCGATCCAGGACGTCCCTCCCGCCGGATCGACCGCGAGGTACCCGTGAACCTGTCCACCGCCGCCCGCGCCGTGCGCGGCTCCGCGATCCGCGACCTGCTCGCGCTCACCGCCCCGGGCCGGGCGGGGGCGACGCCGGTCATCAGCCTGGCCGGTGGCCTGCCCGCTCCCGACCTGATGCCCCGGGAGCGGATCGCCGCGGCCGCCGCGGCCGTGCTCACCGACCCGTCCGCGATCCAGTACGGCGAGACCGCGGGCCTCGCGTCCCTGCGCACCGTGCTCGTCGATCACGAGACCGCGCGCTGCGGGCGGCCGGTCGCCCGCGTCGTCGTCACGACCGGTTCGCAGCAGGCACTGGACCTCGTCGCGCGCGCGGTGCTCGATCCCGGCGACCCGGTGGTGGTCGAGGACCCGGCCTACGTCGGCGCGCTGCAGGCGTTCCAGGCCGCGGGTGCCACGCTGCACCCGGTCCCCCTCGACACCGGCGGCATGCGGGTCGACCTGCTCGAACACCGCCTGCGCGGCGGCCTGCGCCCGCGCCTCGTGCACACCGTCCCGACCTTCCACAACCCCCGCGGCGTGACCCTCGCCGCGCAGCGCCGCGGGCACCTGGCCGCACTGGCCGAGGAGTTCGGCTTCCTCGTCGTGGAGGACGACCCGTACGACCTGCTCTCCTTCGACGGCGCGTCACCGCCGCCGGTCGCGGCCCACACCGACCGGGTGGTCCGGCTGGGCAGCGCGTCCAAGGTGCTCGCCCCGGCGCTGCGGATCGGCTGGTTGCACGGCCCGCCCGAACTCACCGCGGCCGTCGAGCGGCTCAAGCAGTGCACCGACCTGTGCACCTCGTCGCTGACGCAGGCCGTCACCGCCGACCTGCTCGCCGACGCCGGCTGGTTCGACGCGCACCTGCGCCACGTCCGGGCGGCCGTCGCGGGCCGGGCGCGCGCGTTCACCGCGGCCGTGGCTCAGCACCTGCCCGGCGCCACCTGCTCCGTGCCGGCCGGTGGGATGTTCTGCTGGCTGGACCTGCCCGGCGTCGACACCACGGCCCTGCTCCCCCGCGCGCTGGACCACGGCGTGGGTGTCGTGCCGGGCAGCGCGTTCGCCGTGGCCGAGCCGGCACCGTCGGCGATCCGCTGCTGCTACGCCTCCCACCCCGCACCGGTGATCACCGAGGCGGTGCGGCGGCTGGCGCGGGCCGTGTCGAGGCGCGCTCCGCGTGCGCTACGCGCGGGGACGTAGGGTCGCGGACGTGCGCCAGATCCTCGAACTGCTGGAGCGCGACGCCCAGCTCTCCCACGACACCCTCGCCACCATGACCGGCATCCCGGTCGCCGACGTACGGGCCGCGGTCGCGGCGTGGGAGGCGTCGGGCGCGATCCGGCGCTACAAGGCCGTCGTGAACTGGGACGCCGTCGACGACGACCCGACCAGCGAGATGGTCACCGCCTTCATCGACGTCTCGCTCGCCCCGGCGCGCGGGGTCGGCTTCGACGACGTGGCCGAGCGGATCGCGCGGTTCCCCGAGGTGCGCAGCGTGTACCTCGTCTCGGGCAGCCAGGACCTGCGCTGCACCGTCGACGGCCGCAGCATCCGCGCGGTGTCGGACTTCGTGTCGCAGAAGCTGTCCACGATCGACCGCGTCCGGGCCACGGCCACGCACTTCGTGCTCAAGACCTACAAGCGCGACGGCGACTCCTTCGCCACCCCGGACCCCGACCACCGCCTGCCGGTGACGCCGTGAGGCCGCTCAACGCGGTGATCGCCGCCTGCCCGCCCTCGGGGATCCGGCGGTTCTTCGACATCGCCGCCGAGATGGACGACGTGATCTCCCTGGGCGTCGGCGAGCCCGACTTCGTGACGCCGTGGCGCATCCGCGAGGCCGGGATCTACGCCCTCGAGCACGGATACACCACCTACACCTCCAACGCGGGGCTGCCGCGGCTGCGCGAGCTGGTCTGCGCCGACCTCGCCGCCCGCTACGGCGCCGACTACGACCCCGGCGACGAGTGCCTCGTCACGACCGGGGTCTCCGAGGGCCTCGACCTCGTGCTGCGGGTGTTGCTCAACCCCGGCGACGAGGTGATCGTGCCGGAGCCCTGCTACGTGGCGTACGAGCCGTGCGTCGGGTTCGCCGGGGGCACGCCCGTGCGGGTGCCGACGCGGTGGGAGGACGGGTTCGCGATCGACGCCGACGTCGTCGCCGCCGCGATCACCCCGCGCACGAAGGCGATCCTGATCGGCTCCCCCGCCAACCCGACCGGCGCCGTGCAGCCGCGGGCGGCGCTGGAGGCGCTGGTCCGCCTGGCCGAGCAGCACGACCTCTACCTGATCTCCGACGAGATCTACGACCGCCTCACCTACGACGGCGTGCACACCTGCCTGGGGACGCTGGCCCGGGAGCGCACCGTCCTGCTGGGCGGCTTCTCCAAGGCCCACGCGATGACCGGCTGGCGGGTCGGCTGGATCTGCGCGCCGCAGGCCGTCGCCGAGCTGTGCGTGCGGGTGCACCAGTACACGATGCTGTGCGCTCCGCACGTCTCCCAGCTCGCCGCCGTGGAGGCCCTGAGCGGCCCCGACGACGACGTCGAGACGATGGTGGCCGACTACGACCGGCGCCGCCGCGTGTTCGTCAAGGGGCTGCGCGGGATCGGGCTGGACTGCCCGGAGCCGGGCGGGGCGTTCTACGCGTTCCCCTCGATCCGGTCCTCCGGGCTCGACTCGGAGACCTTCGCCGAGCGACTGCTGCACGCGGAGAGCGTGGCGGTCGTCCCCGGCAACGTGTTCGGACCGTCCGGCGAGGGGCACATCCGGTGCTCCTACGCCACGGCGCTACCCCAACTGGAGGAGGCGCTGGTCCGGATGGACCGCTTCCTGAGCGCGCTCTGAACCGCGGCTCGTCGGACGACCGGTAGTCGGAGGTCAAGGGACCGCAGCGTTCCCACGGCGTTCACGGCCCGGCAAAGGACGCCGTCCACCCTCGGTGGCCATGGAGACCCGCACCTGCCCCCTGTGCGCGCTGCCCCGCACCGCCGACGCCGCGGCCGGGCTGGCCTGGAGCAGCCAGCACGAGCCGGACGGCACCGTCGTCTGGCTCTGCCCCACCTGCACCCGCGCCCAGCTCTGGCTGATCGAGGCCGGGCTGGCGGTCGCGACGCCCCGGGCGTCCGCGCCGCCGGTGCCGGTGTGGCGGGCGGCCTGAGCGACCCGGCGGGGCACGGCGACGCTCCGCACTCCGGTCGCCGGCCGGACAGACCGCACCCGGCGGCGGTGATCACCGGTCCGGCACCGGGGCGGTGACCACCGGTCCGGCACCGGGCGTGTGTGCGCATCCGGATTGATCGGCGTCTCGGCACGGGGAGGCGTCCGGGGAACGCCTCACGGTTCCCAACCGATGATCACGGGCTCCGGCCCGGCCCCGGCCACCAGGGCACCGCACTCGGGCCACCGCACCCCCGGCCCAGCACCCCTCCACCGGCGCACCAGGAAGCCGCACCCCGGGCCACCGCACCCCGGGCCACCGCACACGGCCGCGACCCGGACCGGCGGTCCTCAATCCGATCGCGGGCGCCGCCTCCGGCCCCGCGGCGGCGCCGTGCTGCCCCGCAGCACCAGCTGGGTGGGCAGCGTGATCCCCGGCCCGGCCTCCTCGCCGCGCAGCACCGCCCGCACCATCGCACCGGCGGCGACGCCCTGCTCCCGCGCCGGGCGACCGACCGTGGTCAGGTCGGCGAGATCGGCGAGCGGGTGGTCGTCGATCCCGACCACCGAGGCGTCGTCGGGCACGCGCAGCCCGGCCCTGCGCAGCGTCCGCACCGCGCCGAGCGCCGCCTCGTCGGAGTGCGCGAACACGGCCGTCGGCGGCTCGCGCAGACCCAGCAGCCGGGCCATCCCCCGCGCCCCGCCCGCACCGCCCGGGTCGACGGCCGCCACCAGCTCCTCGTCCACCTCGACACCGGCGTCCGCCAGCGCGTCGCGGTAGGCGGCGGAGCGGGCCTCCGGCCCCCTGCCGCACCGATCCGGGTCCACGGCGGCGATCATGCCGATCCGCCGGTGCCCGAGATGGATCAGGTGGTCGACGGCCTGGCGGCCGGCGCCGTGGTCGTCGATGCGGACGAACGGGTGGCCCGCCACCTGCCCGCCCGCCGCCACGATGTCCACCCCCATGAGCTCGAGCCGCTCGCGCTCCCACCCCTCGACGGCGAGCCCGACCACGACGATCGCGTCGACCTTGCGCCGCACCGGCAGCCGGTCGAAGAAGGCACGGCGTTGCGTGGCGTCGCCGACGCGGTAGAGGAGCAGGTCGATCCCGGCCTCCCGGAGTGCGGCCTCCAGCCCCTCGAGCACCGCCCCGAAGAACCACCGGGACAGGTGCGGGACCACGACGGCCACCCTCCCGGTCGAGCCGGCAGCCAGCCGTGAGGCGTCGGGCGACACGACGTAGGCGAGCTCGTCGGCCACCCGCAGCACCCGTGCCCGGGTGGCGGCGGCGACGTGCGGGTGGTCGCTCAGTGCCCGCGACGCCGTCGCGGAGGAGACGCCCGCCAGGCGTGCCACATCGGCGAGGGTGACCGACGTCGACGCGGACCGCACCGCCACAGCATAGGTTCGCCGGAAGCCCTTCCACACCGGCCGCAGATCCTGCAAGGTCTTGACAGTCGTCCACGAGTCCCCCAGAGTCGTTGGGCTGGAAGCGCTTCCAAGGGGGTGGGCCGTGAGCGGGCCATGGTGGCGCACGGTCGTGAACCACGCGCGCCGACTGCGCAGCATCGCCCATCCCGGGGGACCGGGCAATACGGCCGGGAAAATCGCCGCCCCGTGGTCCCGACCCCGCGCCACGGCGGGCGCGGTGGGTGGCGGTCCCGTGCCGACCCCCCTCGCGGCCCGGGCCGGTGCGGCGCGATCCGCGACCCATCCACTCCCCACCGGACGGCGGGCGGCCCGCCTCCGAGACCGCGGCCCGGTTCGGCCGGGATGACCGCGATCGGCACGACGACGAGGAGGAGCAGCATGCGTCAACGACGACGGCGGCGCCTGGGTACCGCGGCACTCGCCGCGGCCGCCCTGTGCGGCCTGGCCGGGTGCGGGGCGGGCGATCCCGGCCCACCCACCCTGACGTGGTACACCAACCCCGACTCCGGTGGTCAGGAGGAGATCGCGGCCCGGTGCACGGAGGCGGCGAACGGCGCCTACGACATCACGGTCTCGGTGCTCCCGCGCGAGTCCTCCGAGCAGCGCCAGCAGCTCGTGCGCAGGCTGGCCGCCAACGACTCCTCGATCGACATCATGAGCCTGGACCCGCCCTACATCCCGGAGTTCGCCCAGGCCGGGTTCCTCGCCCCGATCCCCGCCGACGTCGCCGCCGAGGCTGCCGACGGCGTGGTGCAGAGCGCGATCGACGGCGCCACCTGGAACGGTCAGCTGGTCAGCATCCCGTTCTGGGCCAACACCCAGCTGCTCTGGTACAAGAAGTCGGTCGCCGAGGCCGCCGGGCTGGACATGAGCGAGCCGGTCACCTGGGACCAGCTGGTCACCGCCGCGCAGGAGCAGGACACCCAGATCGCGGCCCAGGGCAGGCGCGCAGAGTCCCTCGTGGTCTGGTTCAACGCGCTCATCGCCTCCGCGGGTGGCGCGGTGATCGCGCAGACCGCCGACGACCCCGAGGACATCCAGCTGGGTCTGGACACCCCGCAGGCGCAGCGCGCCGCGGAGGTCATGCGGGAGGTGGCCGACAGCGGCGTCGTGGGCCCGGCCTTCACGACCGCGGGCGAGGACGAGAGCGTCGCGTCGTTCGAGGCGGGCGACGCATCGTTCATGGTCAACTGGCCGTTCGTGTGGGGCCGGGCGGCCAGCGGCGTCGAGGGGGGCACCCTGGAGCAGTCCGTCGTCGACGACTACGGCTGGACCGTCTACCCCCAGGTCGACCCGGGCACGCCGAGCGCACCGCCCTACGGCGGGATCAACCTCGGGGTGGGCGCGTCGAGCAAGTACCCCGACCTGGCCTACGAGGCCACGCAGTGCATCACCTCCGACGAGAACCAGGCGTACTACTTCGTGTCCAACGGCAACCCGGCGTCCAGCCTCGCCGTGTTCGAGGACCCGGAGGTCGTCGCGGAGTTCCCGATGGCCCCGGTGATCGCGCAGTCGCTGCAGCAGGCGGCCCCCCGCCCGCAGACGGCGTACTACAGCGAGGTCTCCGGCAGCCTGCAGCGCGTCTACCACCCGCCGACCGCGGTCGACCCCGGCTCCACCGGGCCGACGGCGGCCGAGCTCATCCGTGCCGTCCTGACCGGGGAGGAACTGCTGTGACCACCACCGTGCCTCCGGGCGTCGGGTCCTCCGTCGAGGACAAGCCGCCCACCCGTCCGACCGGGATGTCCGACCGGGTCCGCGCCGAGCGGAAGCTGGGCTGGATGCTGGCCGGCCCGGCGTTCGCGGTGATGCTGCTGGTCACCGCCTACCCGATCGCGCAGGCCGTCTACGACTCGCTGTTCTCCTACCGGCTCACCGACCCGGGCAACCGGGAGTTCGTGGGCCTGGGCAACTACTGGGTCGTGCTCACCGACGCGCTGTGGTGGCAGTCCTTCGCGGTCACCGCCTTCATCACCGTCGTCACCGTCGCCGTCGAGCTGGTGCTGGGCTTCGCGCTCGCGCTGGTGATGCTCAAGGCGCTCAAGGGGCTGCGCCCGATCCTGCGCGCGGCGATCCTGCTGCCCTACGCGATCATCACGGTGGTCTCGGCGTTCGCGTGGCAGTTCGCGTTCGACCTCACCTCGGGGTTCGTGAACACCTGGTTCGCGTGGCTGCCCGGCGTCTCGGCCGACACCGACTGGTTCGGCGGCACCGGCACGTCGCTGCTGGTGATCTGCCTGGCCGAGATCTGGAAGACCACCCCGTTCATCTCGCTGCTGCTGCTCGCCGGCCTCGCCCAGGTGCCCGACGTGCTGCAGGAGGCGGCCCAGGTCGACGGCGCCACCTGGTGGCAGCGGATGTGGAAGGTCACCATCCCGAACATGAAGGCCGCGATCATGGTGGCCCTGCTGTTCCGCACGCTCGACGCGTTCCGCGTGTTCGACAGCGTGTTCGTCATGACGGCGGGTGCGAACGGCACCGAGACCGTGTCGTTCCTGGCCTACCGCCAGACCATCGCCCGCCTGGAGATCGGCCTGGGGTCGGCGGTGTCGGTGCTGCTGTTCCTGTCGGTCGTGCTCATCGCGTTCGGGTTCATCAAGGGGTTCAAGGTCGACCTGTCACAGACCCGAGGGGAGAAGTGAGGGAGATGTCCACGCGCGAACGCAACTGGTGGATCGTCGCCGGCATCGGGATCATCATCTATGCGCTGTTCCCGATCGCCTGGATCGTCTCGCTGTCGTTCAAGGCGGCGGCCGACATCTCCAACGGCCAGTTCCTGCCCACGGTGTTCACGTGGGAGAACTACTCGCTCATCCTCACCGGTGACGCGAGCGACCTGTTCCTCCCGGCCCTGATCAACTCGTTCGGGATCTGCCTGATCGCGACGTTCCTGTCGTGCCTGCTCGCGATGTTCGCCGCCTACGCCATCGCGCGGCTGGACTTCCCGGGCAAGCGGCTGATCCTGTCCACGGCACTGGCCGTGGCGATCTTCCCGGTGATCTCGATCGTCACGCCGCTGTTCAACCTGTGGCGCCAGATCGGGCTCTACGACACCTGGCCGGGTCTGATCATCCCGTACCTGTCGCTCACCCTGCCCATCTCGATCTGGACGATGTCGGCGTTCTTCCGGGAGATCCCCTGGGAGATGGAGCAGGCCGCGCAGGTCGACGGGGCCACGACCTGGCAGGCGTTCCGCAAGGTGATCGTGCCGCTCGCCGCGCCGGGCGTGTTCACCACGGCCATCATCGCGTTCTTCCTGGCCTGGAACGACTTCGTCTACGGCATCTCGCTGACCTCCACCGGGGCCGCGCGACCGGTGCCTGCCGCGCTCGGCCTGTTCTCGGGCGCGTCCCAGTTCGAGGACCCGACCGGCGCGATCGCCGCGGCGGCCGTGGTCGTCACCATCCCGGTGATCATCCTCGTTCTGCTCTTCCAGCGGCGCATCGTCGCCGGTCTCACCAACGGCGCGGTCAAGGGTTAGGAGAAGTCATGGCTTCGATCGAGATGCGCAACATCGTCAAGAAGTACGGCGACGGCTTCCCGGCCGTCAACGACGTCAGCCTGGACATCGCCGACGGCGAGTTCATGATCCTCGTCGGGCCGTCGGGCTGCGGGAAGTCCACGCTGCTGCGGATGATCGTGGGGCTGGAGGACATCACCTCCGGCGACATGGTGATCGGCGGGACCCGGGTCAACGACAAGGCACCGCGCGACCGCAACCTGTCAATGGTGTTCCAGAACTACGCGCTGTACCCGCACCTGTCGGTGTACGAGAACATCGCGTTCCCGCTGCGGCTGTCCAACACCCCCGACGACGAGGTGCGCCGCCGCGTCGACGAGGCGGCCGACGTGCTGGAGCTGCACGAGCACCTGGAGCGCAAGCCGGCGAACCTGTCGGGCGGCCAGCGCCAGCGCGTCGCCATGGGCCGCGCGATCGTCCGGCAGGCGGAGGCGTTCCTGTTCGACGAGCCGTTGAGCAACCTCGACGCCAAGCTGCGCGGCCAGATGCGCACGGAGATCGCGCGGCTGCAGCGCAGGCTGGGCATCACCACGGTCTACGTCACCCACGACCAGACCGAGGCGATGACCCTGGGCGACCGGGTCTGCGTGCTGCGCAAGGGCCTCATCCAGCAGGTCGCATCGCCGCGGGAGCTCTACGAGCAGCCCGTCAACCTGTTCGTGGCCGGGTTCATCGGATCGCCGCCGATGAACTTCCTGCCGGCGACGATCGAGGGCAGCCGCCTCGTCACCCCGTTCGGCTCGATCGAGATGGACGAGAAACGCGCGGCGGCCGTCGGCGAGCGGGACCTGGTGCTCGTCGGCATCCGGCCCGAGTACTTCGAGGACGCCACGCTGGTCGACGAGGCCAAGCGACCGCTGGGGTCGACGTTCACCGCGCGCGTCGACGTCACCGAGTGGCTGGGCGACTCGCAGTTCGCCTACATCCCGTTCGACGCCTCCGACGAGGTCACCCAGCAGCTCAAGGAGCTCTCCCGGGAGCTGGACAGCGACCAGCTGCGCACGCAGGCGATCGTGTCGATCGACTCCACCAGCCGGATCCGTGAGGGCCGGGACGCCGAGTTCTGGCTCGACAGCCGCAAGGTGCACGTCTTCGACCCGGGCACCGGTGAGAACCTCACGCGGGACGCCGAAGCGGGCGCGGAGCTGACCCGGCTCGCGGAGGAGGACCGGGCCGAGCAGGTGGAGCAGGCGCGGCAGGGCGTCGGCTAGCGCCCCGGTCGCCGGTGCGGGTGCGGCGCAGCTCGTCCACGAGCCCCTGCACGATCACGGGGCCGAGGTCGCGGCTGCGCCGCGCCAGCCACGGCACGCCCTTGACCACCAGCCAGGCGGCGCGGTGGGCGGCGCCCACCCGGCGACCGCCGCCGCACCGCAGATCGACCGGGTGCGGCACCGCGAACCCGGCGTCGGCGAGCAGGGCGGCGAACCCGGCCGCCAGCATCCGATGGCCGAGCTCGGAGGGGTGCAGCCGGTCCACGGCCCACGACGCGCGGTCGTAGCCGCCGGGGATCCGGTCGAGGTCCAGCACGCCGACCCCCGCCCGGCCCGCGGCCACGGCGTCGGTCACGGCGTTGAGGGCGTCGATCCGGCGGCGCAGCGCCCGCCGCAGCGGGGCGGGCAGCCGGAAGACCCGCGTGTGGTCGTGGTAGCGCAGCATCAGCACGTGGGCGCCGGCGGCGCGCAGCGCGTCGACGGTGGCGGCGCAGTCGGCCCGCATCGCCGCGGGGTCGAAGTCCGAGCGCAGCGTGTCGTTCATGCCGACGAACAGCACCGCCACCTGCGGCGACGCCGCCAGCGTCGACGGGAGCTGCTCGTGGCGCACCCACGACATCCGCGCACCGGTGCGCGCGGGGTTCACCAGCTCGGTGGCGCCGAGCGCGTCGCGCAGCAGCACCGGGAACCCCCGCCACCCGCCGCCGGGGGCCGGGTCGCCGAGCCCGACGGGCGTGGAGTCGCCCAGGGTGGCGAGGGTGCACACGCGCGTCGCGGTCGTGGGGATCGTGCTCGGCAGGGTCCCGGGCGGCAGGACTTCGGGCAGGGCGGGCTCGGCCGTCACGCTCACGCCGCCACGATCACGCAGCCGGGCTCACCCTCGGTGTGCAGCGGGTGACGTGTCGCGGACCGGCCAGGGAACAGCACGCGCCGGCCGGGACCCCGCGCGCGCCGCAGGTCGGTTCGCGCACCGCCGGGTCGGTTCGCGCGCCGCCGATGGGTTCGCGCGCCGCCGGGTCGGTTCGCGCGCCGCCGATGGGTTCGCGCGCCGTGGGTTCGCGCGCCGCCGGCACCGCGCGAACCGCGGCCCGGCGCGCGAACCGCGGCCCGGCGCGGGAGGCGCCGTTCGCCGGGCTCCGCTCAGGCGACCGAGCGGAACGCCGGGTAGACGGGCAGCGAGGACGGCGCGTCGGAGAACCGCTCGTGCAGCGCGTCGGCGACGGCGCGGCCCAGCTCCGCGCTCGCGGAGAGCCCGCCGGCATCGGCCGACTCGGCCATCTGCCGCCAGTAGTGGCCCAGCGCCGTGCTGATCCGGGGGGAGCGGGTGACGTCGTCGCCGATGGGGCGGTCGCGCTGCCGGATCCGGGGCAGCAGCCACCAGGTGCACAGCCACACCCACATGAGCTGGGCGTCGAGGAGGCGACGCTCGATCGTCTCGGGGTCGTCCAGGTCGGGCCAGACGGTGGCGATCTCGCTGCGCCACGCCTCCAGCATCGACTCGGCCATGCCGCCGGGCAGCGCGAAGCTGGCCTCGCAGGCCGGGAACGGCACCCGGAAGTAGGCGGTGTCCAGCGCGATGTCGCGGAAGCAGCCCCACTCGAAGTCGACGAACCGCACGCCGCGACTGGTCACGAGGTTGTTGTCCGGGCAGGTGTCGGACGGGCTGAACGCGCGGTAGCGGGTGCCGCCCAGCAGCCGGGCGGTGTCCTGTGCCTGCGTCATGGCCGCGGCGGACACCCGCACACCCAGGTCACGCTCGAGCAGCTCGGTGACCCCGGCCAGCGCCGCCCGGGCATCGTCGGCGACCGGGTCGCGCCACGCCCGCTCCCCCAGCCTGCGCAGCAGCGCGCCGAAGTCGTTCTCCCGACCCGCGGTGGCCGCCTGCATCCGGCCCAGGGCGCGGGCCCAGCTGAGCAGGCAGCGCTGCGCGTCGACCGGGTCGGGACCGAACAGCTTGTCGGCGAGGGTGGAGCTGCGGCCCAGGTCCTCCAGGATCAGCAGCCGGGTGGCCGGGTCGTGCGCGATGAGCACGGGGCTGGGCCGGGCGTCGGCCGGAAGCGCGGTGAACAGCTGGCAACTCGCGACCTCGTGGTGGAACGGGTCGGGCAGGTTCGGGTCGGACTCGCCGAGGTAGTGCTTGACGACGAGCGTGCGCGGCAGCGAGAACGGGTTGCGCGACACCCGCGCCCGCGCGACGACCGACCGCTCGCTGCCTCCGAGGTCCTCCGGATCGGCCAGTACGACGCTGGCTCCCGCCCGGCGGGTGAGGAGTCGCTCGGCGGCAGCCAGCGCGGCGAGCACCGGCCTGGGGAAACTGCCCAGGTCACGAACCATCACCGGGGACCCTACCCGGTGGGCAGGCGCGGCAACCCGCGGCGCCGGCGATCGGCGCCGCCGGGGAGCCGACGTGCAGGTGCGGCACCGCCGGTCAGCGCGGTTCGGCGGGAGCCTTCGGGGCCGGCTTGGCGTCGACCCCGGCCTCCCTGCGCTGCTCCGCGGTGATCGCGGCCGGGGCGGCGGTGAGCGGGTCGTACCCGCCGCCGGTCTTGGGGAACGCGATGACCTCGCGGATCGAGTCGACGCCGGCGAGCAGCGCGGTGATCCGGTCCCAGCCGAACGCGATGCCGCCGTGCGGGGGCGGGCCGAACGCGAACGCGTCGAGCAGGAAGCCGAACTTCTCCTGCGCCTCCTCCTCGCCCAGGCCCATGATCTCGAAGACGCGCCTCTGCACGTCGGCGCGGTGGATACGGATCGACCCGCCGCCGATCTCGTTGCCGTTGCAGACGATGTCGTAGGCGTAGGCCAGCGCGTTGCCCGGGTCCGACTCGAACGTGTCGATCCAGTCGCTGTTCGGCGAGGTGAACGCGTGGTGCAGCGCCGTCCACTGGCCGCTGCCGACGGCGACGTCGTCGGTCTCCGCGGTGGCCTCGAACATCGGGGCGTCGACGATCCAGACGAACGACCACGCGGACTCGTCGAGCGCCCCGGTGCGCCGCGCGATCTCCCCGCGGGCCGCGCCGAGCAGTGCGCGGGCGTCCTTGGCCGACCCCGCCGCGAAGAAGATGCAGTCGCCGGGGGCGGCGCCGACGGCCTTCGCGAGGCCCTCGCGCTCGGTCTCGGACAGGTTCTTGACCACGGGGCCGCGCTCGTCGACCGTGCCGTCCTCGCCGATCAGCACGTAGGCCAGCCCGCGGGCGCCCCGCTGCTTGGCCCACTCCTGCCAGGCGTCGAGCGCGCGACGAGCCTGGGACGCCCCGCCGGGCATGACCACGGCACCGACATAGGGGTTCTGGAACACCCGGAACTGCGTCTCGGCGAAGTACTCGGTCATCTCGGTGAGCTCGATGCCGAAGCGCAGGTCGGGCTTGTCGGAGCCGAAACGGCGCATCGCGTCGGCGTAGGTCATGCGCTGGATCGGGCGCGGGATCTCGTAGCCGATCAGCTCCCACAGCGCGGCGAGGATCGACTCGGCCAGCTCGATCACGTCGTCCTGGGAGACGAAGCTCATCTCGATGTCGAGCTGGGTGAACTCGGGCTGGCGGTCGGCGCGGAAGTCCTCGTCGCGGTAGCAGCGCGCGATCTGGTAGTAGCGCTCCAGGCCGCCGACCATGAGCAGCTGCTTGAACAGCTGCGGGCTCTGCGGCAGGGCGTACCAGCTGCCCGGGCGCAGGCGGGCCGGCACGAGGAAGTCGCGGGCGCCCTCGGGTGTGGAGCGGGTGAGCGTCGGGGTCTCGACCTCGACGAAGTCGCGGGCGTCGAGGACGCCGCGGGCGGCCTTGTTGACCGCGCTGCGCAGCCGCATCGCCGCGGCGGGACCGCTGCGGCGCAGGTCGAGGTAGCGGTGCCGCAGCCGGATCTCCTCGCCGACCTCGGCGTGCTCGTCGACCGGGAACGGCAGCGGCGCCGACTCCGACAACACGGTCAGCTCGCTGACGGTCACCTCGACCGCGCCGGTGGGCAGGTCGGGGTTCTCGTTGCCCGCGGGACGGATCCCGACCTCACCGGTGACCTGCACGCAGAACTCCGAGCGCAGCCGGTGCGCGCGCTCGGCCATCTCGCCCTCGCGGAAGACGACCTGCGCCGACCCGGAGGAGTCGCGGAGGTCCACGAAGATCACCCCGCCGTGGTCGCGGCGGCGCGACACCCACCCGGCAAGGGTCACGGTCTGTCCGGCGTGCTCGGCACGCAAGGTGCCGGCGGGGTGGGTGCGCATCACGGGGCCGAGGCTATCCGGCGCCCCCGGGGCCGCGGCCAGCAGGTTTCCCTACACCGCGCCCCCGTCGGCGCTCGTCGACGCGACCCGCGCACCTCCCCGCCATCCGCGCACGTCGGGACGTGCGCAACCCGCCGGAACGTGCGCGGCTCGCCGCGGGGCCTAGAGCAGCGTGAGCTGCTCGGGTTGCGGGGAGTGCACCGCCGCGCGGGCGAGCTCGGACGCACCGGGCGGGCCCCGCAGCACACCGTCCGAGGACGCCAGGCCGTGGCGGCGCAGCAGCGGCGCCACCCGGGCGCCGAGCGCGCGCCGGTACTCCGCGTCGACGTAGGGGCCGCGCCGGTAGAGCCGCCCGTAGGGCTCCACGAGCCGCGGGTGCTCGCGCGCGAGCCAGGCCAGGAACCACTCGCGGGTGCCGGGGCGCAGGTGCAGCGCAAGCACGCTCGCACCGGTGGCCCCGGCCGCGGCGATCCGACCCAGCAGGGCGTCGAGGGCTTCGGTGGAGTCGGTGAGCAGCGGCAGGACCGGTGCCACCATCACCCCGCACGGCAGCCCGGCGTCGGCGATGCGGCGGACGAGGTCGAGCCGGGCCTCCGGGGACGGCGTGCCCGGCTCGAGACCTGCCTGAAGCCCGCGGTCGAGCAGCGCGATCGACACCCCCAGCCCGACCGGGACGTCCGCGGCCGCCGCGGTGAGCAGCGGCAGGTCGCGGGTGAGCACGGTGCCCTTGGTGAGCAGCGAGAACGGCGTGCCGGACCGGGCGAGCGCCCCGATGACCCCGGGCATCAGCCGGTACCGACCCTCGGCCCGCTGGTAGGGATCGGTGTTGGTACCCATGGCGACGGGCTCGCCCGCCCATCGCGGCGCGCTCAGCTCCCGCTCCAGCACGCGTGCCACGTTGACCTTGACCACGATCTGGCTGTCGAAGTCGGCCCCCGCGTCGAGGTCGAGGTAGGTGTGGGTGCCCCGGGCGAAGCAGTTGTGGCTGACCACGCCCTCGGCCACGAAGTCACCGGTGTCGGTGGTGATGTCGTACATGGCCTCGGTGCGGCCCAGCGGCTCGACGGCGACCACCCGGGCCGCGCCCCCGACCGGCGCCCCGCCGACGTCGCGCCGCACCGCCGGGCCGGCGAGCGCCACCAGCCGGACCAGCTCGCCCGGGCCCCCGGCAAGGCGCACGACCCGCTCACCGTGCTCCCCCGGCTCCACCGCGAACCGGAAGCCGAGCCGGTGCAGCGCCCCGGCCACCCGCCCGACGACCTCCTCGTCGGTGTGCCCGATCCGCAGCTCACCGCGCGCCACGCTGCCCCGGGCGTCGAGCAGGCCGGCCAGGAAGCCCGCGCACCAGTCCTCCCCCGCGTGCCGCGGCCAGCCGATCGCGGTGTCGACCCGGTCCGGTTCGCGCGGCAGGGCGTGGTCCGCGGGCGGGGCGATGCGGCCGTCGACCACCCGCCCGGCCGCTGCCATCGTGGGTCCCGCAGGAGCGCGCGACCGGCGCTGCTCCAGGGACATGAAGTGGTGGGCGCGGCCGAGCACCTCGAGCGCCAGCCGATCGGAGGGGAAGCAGCGGTCCGGCTGCGCCGGGCTCGGCCCGTCGCCCCGGACCAGCCCGCACAGGTAGCCCCGGCGGTACCCGGCCGTGTGCCGGGCGGCGGGCCGCTCCCCGAACGCGCCCGGGCCGAGCAGCATGTCGCCCTCGCGCAGCCGCGGCCGGCGCCCGGAACGGCACCACCCCCCGGTGACGTGGCGCCAGCCCCGCTCGGTGAGGAACCGGTGCTCGCCGCTCGCGACGATCTCGGTGCCGCCGGACAGCCGCAGCCGCACCGCCGGCCTGCGCGTGGACCAGTGCGCCACCACCTCGGTGGCGACGTAGCGGCGCAGCCCGTCGACCCGCTCGGTGCCCATCACCGCGTCGCCCACCCGCAGCTGCGCGATCGGGCGGGTGCTGCCGTCGGCCATCAGCACGCGCGTCGGGCCCGCGAGGCAGTAGACGCAGGCGTGGGAGCAGCCGCGGTACGGGTTGACCGTCCAGCGGAACGGCACGGGTGAGCCGCCCGGCACGCGGTTGAGCACCGAGCGCGCCTCCACCTCGTGGAACACCGCACCGGCGAACTCGGGCGTGCGCACCGAGCGCAGCAGCCCCCGCAGCCCCGGCAGCGCCTGCTCCGTGCCGACCCCGTCGTCCTGGACCTGCTGGCGGCTCCATCGCATGACCAAATTCGAACACACGTTCGATCTCGGGGCAAGGGGTGGTCCGTGGACGGGCGCGCCGGTTGGCAGGATGGCCCGGTGACCCCCGACCAGCGGCCCTCCGGCCGCCACCGGCCCGCAGGCGTCGAGCCGGGCGGGCCGGCGGCCGCGCGCGCCGATGCCGCATCCGGCCGCGGTGGTCCGCCGGACGGTCGCCGGGTCCGCGCAGCCGGCCACGAGACCGGCGACGGGACGGATCCGGGCGAACCGGAGCCGGGCCGCACGGCACACAGCGGCAGCCCGACCCCCGGCGGCCCGACCCCCGACCGCCGGGCCACCAGCGGCCCGGCACACAACGGCCCGGCACACAACGGCCCGGCACAGAACGGCGGCCCGGCACACAGCGGTCGCCGCACGCACGCGGACGGCCCGCCACCCGACACCGCTGCGAGCGGCCGCAGGTCGGGATCGCCGTCGGACGCCGGGGTCACCGACGAGTTCCCGGCCGTGGGCCCGGGACCGGACGGGGACCCGGGACCGGACGGGGACCCCGGACCGGCCGTGGACCCCGGACCGGCCGTGGTCCCCCCGGCGGCGCCCGCGCCGCCGCGCATGCGGCGGTCCCGTCCGGCCGGTGCGAGCGGCGGTGCGCTCCCCCGGGCCCCGGTGGGCCACGGGCACGGCCACGGGGCGGCGCCGCCCGCGGGGCGGCGCGTGCGCCTGCTCATCGCCGCCCTGCTGGTGCCGTGCGCACTGGCCACCCTGGTCGGGGTGGGGCTGCTGTGGCCGTCGGCGGGCCCGGAGCCGGTGACCGCCGAGCGACCGGTGCGAGGTGAGATCACCGCGGCGCAGGCGTCGGACTGCACCCCCGGCTCGGGGGACGGCGGCTGCGCCGCGCTGGTCGTCCGCATGTCTGACGGGCCGCTACCGGGGCGCGACCTGGTGCAGGTCGTCCCGGTCGAGCCCGGCACGCCCACGTTCGGCGTCGGCGACGACATCGTGCTGGCCTGGTCCGGCGGGGACCCCACCGACCCCGGTTCCTACCAGGTCGTCGACTTCCAGCGCGGCGCCCCGCTGGTCTGGCTCACCCTGCTGTTCGCCGCGGCGGTGCTGCTGCTCGGGCGCTGGCGCGGGCTCGCGGCGCTGGGCGCGCTGGTGCTGAGCTTCGGGGTGCTGCTGGTGTTCGTGCTGCCGGCGATCCTCGCCGGGCGGGACCCGCTGGCGGTGGCGGTCGTCGGCTCCTGTCTGATCATGTTCGCGGTGCTCTACCTGACGCACGGCCCGTCGGCGCGCACGTCCACCGCGGTACTGGGCACGCTGGCCTCGCTCGCCCTGATCGGGGTGCTCGGCGCGGCGTTCTCCGCCGCCGCCCGGCTCACCGGCCTCGACGACCAGACCACCACCCTGATCGCGACGCTGGACACCGGGGTGGACGCCCGCGGCCTGCTGCTGGCCGGGGTCGTCATCGGTGCGCTGGGCGTGCTCGACGACGTCACCGTGACCCAGACCAGCGCGGTGTGGGAGCTGCGCCGCGCCGACCCGGACATGAGCACGCCGGCGCTGTTCACCTCGGCGATGCGGATCGGGCGCGACCACGTCGCGTCGGCGGTCAACACTCTCGTGCTCGCCTACGCGGGCGCGTCGCTGCCGCTGCTGCTGCTGTTCTCGCTGTCCGGGCAGGGGCTCGGCGACGTGGCCTCGACGCAGGCGGTGGCCACCGAGATCGTCCGGACGCTGGTGGGCAGCATCGGGCTGGTCGCGTCGGTGCCGATCACCACCGCCCTCGCCGCGGTGGTGGCGAGCCGTGAGTCCCCGGAGTCGCTGCGCGTGTGACGCCGAGCCCGCACCCCCGCCGCACGGCCCGGGCGGTTCGCGCGCCCAGCCGCCGCTCGCGCGCCCAGCCGTGGCTCGCGCGCTCCCGGCAGGCCGCGAGGGCCCCGGCGGCGCGCGAAGCGGGGACGAGCACGGCACTGCGCCGGGGTCGCGGGCAGGTGCGCACCGCAGGTCCGCCCGGAACCGGCCTGCGCGGTGCGGCGGGCGCGCGTCAGGGCCCGCGGCGCGCGGACGCGGCGTCAGGGCCCGCGGCGGGCCAGGAGCGTGGCCTGTCCGTCACGCTCGGCGTGCGCGAGGTGCTCCAGCTCGGGGAACGCGGCGGCGAGCTCGCCGGGTGCTGCGCGGTAGGGACCCGCGGTGTCGCCCACCTCGGACAGCACGGTGAGCACCAGCAGCCCGCCCGGCGCGAGGGCCGCGGCGAGGGCCGGGTACAGCGCGGGGTCGCGGAAGCGCTGGCAGACGACCACGTCGTAGGGCCCGGCGCACTCCACGGGGAGCCCGCGGCCGAGGTCGTGGACGTGCCAGGTCACCTGCGGGGCCGCCGCCGCACCCGCGGCGAGCCCGACCGGCGACACGTCGACGGCGTCCACCCGCCAGCCGCGCCGCGCGAACCACACGGCCACCCCGCCGCGCCCGCAGGCCACGTCGAGCATCCGGCCGCTCACGGGGAGCAGCGACTCGCGCCCGCGCAGGGCGTCCGGCGGCGCCGCCACCGTCGGTCCGGCGACGGCGTGCCGACCGTCCCAACGCTCGCGGTCCGCCGCCGCACCGGACAGGGCCGCGAGCGGTCGCGGATCGGACGCTCCGGCGGTGTCCGGCACCCGCGGCCCGGGCCCCACGTCGGCCGGTCCCGGCACCGTTCGCGCCGGGTCCGGGTCGGTCGCACGCCCGTCCGGCGGCGGGCCCGACGGCTCAGCCACCGAGCGACGCGACCAGCTCGGCGACGGCCCCGTCCAGCGGAACCGACCGCTGCTCACCCGACACCAGGTCCTTGACCCCGACGGTGCCGGCGTCGAGGTCCCGGTCGCCGAGCACGAGCGCGTAGCGGGCCCCGGACCGGTCGGCCGACTTCATCGCTCCCTTGAGCCCGCGCCCGCCGTAGGACAGGTCCACGCGCACCCCCGCGCGGCGCAGCTCCCCCGCCATGGCGACGAGCCGGCGCCTCGCGGCCTCGCCCAGCGGCACCCCGAACACCTCGCAGCGGGCCCCGGTCCACGGTGCGACGCCCTCGGCCCGGCAGGCGAGCAGCGTGCGGTCGACCCCGATCCCGAACCCGACGCCGGACAGCGGCGGCCCGCCGAGCGTGGCCATCAGCCCGTCGTAGCGTCCGCCGCCGCCGATGCCGGACTGCGCGCCCAGCCCGTCGTGCACGAACTCGAACGTGGTCTTCGTGTAGTAGTCCAGCCCGCGCACCATCCGCGGGTTCTCCACGTACGCGACACCCAGGTCGTCGAGGTGACCGAGCACGGCGGCGTGGTGCTCGGCCGCCGCCGGGGACAGGTGGTGGCGCAGCAGGGGCGCGTCGGCCATCAGGGCGCGCACCTCCGGCCGCTTGTCGTCGAGCACCCGCAGCGGATTGACCCTGGCCCGCTCGCGCGTGGACTCGTCGAGATCGAGCCGGGACAGGAACCCGGTGAGCAGTTCCCGGTAGGCGGGGCGGCAGTCCTCGTCGCCGAGCGAGGTGAGCTCCAGGCGGTACCCGGTGAGCCCGAGCGCCCGGAACCCTTCGTCGGCCACCGCGATCACCTCGGCGTCCAGCGCCGGGTCGTCGATCCCGATCGCCTCGACACCCACCTGCTGCAGCTGCCGGTAGCGCCCCGCCTGCGGGCGCTCGTACCGGAAGAACGGGCCGGAGTAGTGGACCTTGACCGGCAGCCCGGCGCGGTCGAGCCCGTGCTCGATCACCGACCGCACCACACCCGCCGTGCCCTCCGGCCGCAGCGTGACCGAGCGCCCTCCGCGGTCGGCGAAGGTGTACATCTCCTTGCTGACGACGTCGGTGGACTCCCCCACCCCGCGGGCGTAGAGCCCGGTGTCCTCGAAGACGGGCAGCTCCAGCAGCCCGTAGCCGGCGCGGTCGGCGGCGGCGATCAGCGTGGCGCGGACGTGCGCGAACCCCGCGGAGTCGGGCGGGGTGTACTCGGGGATCCCCTTGGGCGCGGCGAACGCGGTGTTCACAGGCCACGACCGGGAACGGGCAGGCCCTGCAGGAACGGGTTGGACGCGCGCTCGCGACCGACCGTGGTGGTGGGCCCGTGCCCGGGCAGCACCACCGCGTCGTCGGGTCGGGTCAGCAGCTTGTCGCGCAGGCTGACCAGCATCTGCGCGTGGTCGCCGCCGGGCAGGTCGGTGCGCCCGATCGACCCGGCGAACAGCGTGTCGCCCGCGATGACGACCTCGACGCCCTCGGGGGTGTCGGTCGTGAACACGACCGAGCCCCGCGTGTGGCCCGGTGTGTGGTCGACGCGCAGCGTGAGCCCGGCGAGCTCCAGGGACGCGCCGTCGACCAGCTCCTCCACCGACCGGGGCTCGCGCATCTCCAGCCGCCCCCCGAAGAACGCGGCCGCCTCGGAGGACAGGCCCTTCATCGGGTCGGCGAGCATCGCGCGGTCGTCCGGGTGGATCCAGGCCGCGACGTCGTGGCCGTCGCAGACCGGGGTGACGCTGAACGTGTGGTCGAAGTGCCCGTGCGTGAGCAGCACGGCGACCGGGGTCAGCCGGTGCTCGGCGAGCAGGGCGTCCAGGGGCTCGACGGCGTCCTGGCCGGGGTCGACCACGACGCACGCCTCCCCCGGACCCTGGGCCACCACGTAGCAGTTGGTCTGGAACGAACCTGCGGGAAATCCGGCGACGAGCACCCGACCAGCGTAGAGCCCGGTGCTGCTGGATATCGTGGCGGCCGATCGGCGGAGCAGAGGGGTGCACGGTGGCGACGAACCAGATGCGGCGCGAGGCGGCCAAGCGCAAGCTCGAACGCCAGCAGGAGCGGCGGGAGATGCAGACCAAGCGCCGCCAGCGGGTCGCCGTGATCACCTCGGCGGCGGTGGTGGTCGTGGTCGTCGTCGGGATCGTGCTGCTCACGACGCTGGGCGGCGGGTCCGAGACCACCGACGTCGCCGCGCCGCCCGACGACGACCCGGTGGCCGCCGTCGACATCCCCACCGAGCTCGCTCCGGTCCCGGCGCGCTCCACACCGCTGCCGAACCCCACCTCCTGCGACTACGTCGCGGGCGGCGAGGCCGCCAAGCCCGCCGAGCTCCCGCCGGCCACGGACGTGAGCAGCGAGGGCACCCAGGCTGTCACGCTGAACACCAGCGCGGGTGTCGTGCCACTCGCACTGGACCGGGCGCTGGCACCGTGCACGGTCAACAGCTTCGTGAGCCTGGTCCAGCAGGGCTACTACGACGGCACCCCGTGCCACCGCCTCACCACCAGCCCCGGCCTGCAGGTGCTGCAGTGCGGCGACCCCACCGGCTCCGGAACGGGCGGGCCGGGCTACACCATCCCGGACGAGGTGTTCGCCGAGCTGGCCTACGGCCGCGGCATCCTCGCGATGGCCAAGACCCCGGAGCCCGACAGCGGCGGCAGCCAGTTCTTCATGGTGTACGGCACCGCCGACCTGCCGCCGGAGTACACGGCGTTCGGCACGATCTCGCCCGAGGGCCTGTCGGTCGTCGACGAGGTCGCGCGGGCCGGGTCGACCCCGCAGGGTGACGGCGCTCCCAACCAGCCCGTCACCATCGAGACCGCGACGGTCGGCTGACGCTCCCCGCGGCCGGCAGCGGGCCCGGCGGCGCGCTGTCGACGATCACCGCGACGGGCCGCGACGCGACGCCCGCAGCCGCGGCCCACCACTGCGACCTGTGGGACCGGTAGCCCTCGATCGCGGTCTGTGGTGCAGGGGCGACAGAGCTGTCGCGATCGCACCGCACGTGGCGATCATGTGTTCGCGCCGGTCAGGCCGCCGACGTCACCCGGTACACGTCGTAGACGCCCTCGACGTTGCGCACCGCCCGCAGCACGTGCCCGAGGTGCTTGGGGTCGCCCATCTCGAAGCTGAACCGCGAGATCGCCACCCGGTCGCGCGACGTGGTGACCGAGGCCGACAGGATGTTGACCTTCTCGTCGGCCAGCACCTTGGTGATGTCGGAGAGCAGCCGGTGCCGGTCGAGCGCCTCGGCCTGGATCGCGACGAGGAACACCGAGCCCGCCGACACCGACCACGCGACGTCGACCAGGCGCTCGGAGCGGCTCTGCAGGTCGGCGGCGTTGGTGCAGTCGGTGCGGTGCACGGAGATGCCGCCGCCGCGGGTGACGAAACCGAGGATGTCGTCACCGGGCACGGGCGTGCAGCAGCGGGCGAGCTTCGTGTAGAGGTCGGCGAGATCGGCGGAGTCGCCGCGGACGACGACCCCGGCGTCGCCCGCCACGCGGCGCGAGCGGATCGTGGACGGGGTGGCGCGCTCGGCGAGCTCCTCCTCCGCGTCCTCGACGCCGCCGAGCAGCGCCATCAGCCGCTGCACCACGTGCCGGGCGCTGGCGTGGCCCTCGCCGACGGCGGCGTAGAGCCCGGAGAGGTCCGGGTAGTGCAGCTCGTGCGACAGCGCGCTCATCGAGTCGGCCGACACGAGGCGCTGGATCGGCATGCCGGTGCGGCGGGCCTCGCGGGTGATCGCCTCCTTGCCCGCCTCGATGGCCTCCTCGCGGCGTTCCTTCGCGAACCACTGCTTGATCTTGGTCTTGGCGCGGGGGGAAGCGGCGAAGTCGAGCCAGTCGCGGCTGGGCCCCGCCCCCTCGGCCTTGGAGGTGAAGATCTCGACGACGTCGCCGGACTCCAGCCGGCGCTCCAGCGCCACCAGGCGACCGTTCACCCGCGACCCGATGCAGCGGTTGCCCACCTCGGTGTGCACCGCGTAGGCGAGGTCGACGGGCGTGGACCCCAGCGGCAGCGTCAGCACGTCGCCCTTGGGCGTGAAGACGAAGATCTCCTTGGTGTTGAGGTCGAAGCGCAGCGACTCGAGGAAGTCACCGGGGTCGGCCGCCTCCCGCTGCCAGTCCAGCAGCTTGCGCATCCACGACATCTCGTCGACCTCGACCGCACCCGCCGAGCCGCCCCTCGCGAGCTCCTTGTACCGCCAGTGCGCGGCGATGCCGTACTCGGCGGTGCCGTGCATGTCGTGGGTGCGGATCTGCACCTCGAGCGGCTTGCCGTCCGGCCCGATCACGGTGGTGTGCAGCGACTGGTAGACGCCGAACCGGGGCTGGGCGATGTAGTCCTTGAACCGCCCGGGCATCGGCTGCCACAGCGCGTGCACCATGCCCATCGCAGCGTAGCAGTCGCGCACCGCGTCGACCAGCACGCGGACGCCGACGAGGTCGTGGATGTCGTCGAAGTCGCGGCCCTTGACGATCATCTTGCGGTAGATCGAGTAGTAGTGCTTGGGCCGGCCCTCGACGGTGGCGGCGATCCGCGCCGAGTCCAGCGACGCGGTGACCTCGTCGATCACCTGCTTGAGGTAGGTGTCGCGCGACGGGGCCCGGGTGGCGACCAGCCGCACGATCTCCGAGTACTTCTTCGGGTGCAGGATGGAGAACGACAGGTCCTCCAGCTCCCACTTCACCGTGGCCATGCCCAGGCGGTGCGCCAGCGGCGCGAACACCTCCAGGGTCTCGCGCGCCTTCTTGGCCTGCTTCTCCGGCGGCAGGAAACGCATCGTGCGCATGTTGTGCAGGCGGTCGGACAGCTTGATGACCAGCACCCGCGGGTCCTTCGCCATCGCCACGATCATCTTGCGGATCGTCTCGGCCTCGGCCGCGTTGCCGTACTCGACCTTGTCGAGCTTGGTGACGCCGTCGACGAGCTGGGTGACCTCGTCGCCGAAGTCGGCGCGCAGCAGCTGCAGCGAGTAGTCGGTGTCCTCGACGGTGTCGTGCAGCAGCGCGGCGACCAGCGTGGTGGTGTCCATGCCCAGCTCGGCCAGGATCGTGGAGACGGCCAGCGGGTGGGTGATGTAGGGGTCGCCGGACTTGCGCTGCTGCCCCTCGTGCTTGGCCTCGGCCACGTCGTAGGCCCGCTGCAGCAGGGCGAGGTCGGCCTTCGGGTGCAGCGACCGGTGCACGCTGGCCAGCGGCTCGAGGACGGGCGCGACCAGCCCCACCCGGGTCGGGGTCATCCGCCGGGCGATCCGGGCCCGGACCCGGCGCGTCGCCGACGGCTTGGCCGGGCCGTCGGGGGTCGGGACCGGGGGCGCCGGGGCCACGTCGGTCATCGGCTGCGCTCCACGGTGCCGAGGATAGTCCGGGGAAGCGCGGCGCACGACGGCCCGGTCGGGGCGCCGCCGCGAGGCCCGCCGGGGCCCCGCGCACCCTGCCGCCGTCCGCGCACGTCGGGACATGCGCGGATGGCGCAGAGGTACGCGGGACGAGGCGGGGACGCCCTGCGTCAGACCGGCAGCAGGGCGTGCACCGGGATCGGGGCCAGGGCGTCGCGCCCGCCCAGCGCGGTCAGCTCCAGCAGCGCCCCGAAGCCGATCACCTCGGCGCCCGCGTCGGCGAGCAGCGCGCAGGTCGCGGCCGCCGTGCCGCCGGTGGCCAGCACGTCGTCGACGACGAACGCGCGCGCACCCGGCACGATCGTGTCGGCCGGCAGCTCCAGGGTGGCCGTGCCGTACTCCAGGTCGTAGGTGCGGGCCCCGGCGACCCGCGGCAGCCTGCCCGCCTTGCGGACCGGCACGATCCCGGTGCCGGCCACCAGCGCGACCGCGGCGCCGATCAGGAACCCGCGGGCCTCGATGCCGACCACCACGTCCGCGTGCCCCACGTAGGACGCCAGCTCGGTCGCGACCGTCGTGAGCGCCTCGGCGTCGGCCAGCACCGGGGTGATGTCCTTGAACAGGATCCCGGGGCCCGGGTGGTCGGGCACGTCGACGACGAGACCGGCCACCCGCATCAGCGAGGAGTCGTCCGGAGAGGTCACCGGCGCCGCTTGCCGGTGGGCCGGGACGAGCCGCCGGCGGGGCGGCGCGGGGCCGCCTTGCCCGGCCGCGCGGGCACCGCCGACGCCGCCGTCATCGCCTTCTCCCGGCGCAGCTCGCCGGCGGGCGGGCCGCCGTCGGCGACGTCGGGCTCGGGTCCCCCGGCCCCGGCCCCGGCCATGGCGTTCGCCGCGTGCAGGCGCCGGGTGCGCACCCGCTCGGCCTGCTCGCGCACCTTCGGGTCACGGTTCTTCAGGTCGACCAGCACCGGGGTGGCCAGCAGCAGCGACGACACGACGCCGGCGATGATGCCGACCATCTGCACGAGCGCGAGATCGGCCAGCGTGCCGACCCCCAGCAGCCCGACACCGATCACCAGCAGCCCCAGCACGGGCAGCACCGCGATCAGCGAGGTGTTGATCGAACGCATCAGCGTCTGGTTGAGCGCCAGGTTGGCCGCCTCGGCGTAGGTGCGCCGCGAGAGGCCGAGCAGCCCGCGGGTGTTCTCGCTGACCTTGTCGAACACGACGACGGTGTCGTAGAGGGAGAAGCCGAGGATCGTCAGCAGGCCGATGACCGTGGCCGGTGACACCTCGAACCCGACGAGCGAGTAGATGCCCGCGGTGACGACGACGTCGTGGACCAGCGCCACGAGCGCCGCGACCGCCATGGACCGCTCGAAGTACAGCGCGAGGAACGCCGTGACCAGCACCAGGAACACCGCGAGCGCGATGATGGCCTGGCGGGTGATCTGCCCGCCCCAGCTGCCGCTGACCGCGCTGTCGCTGATCGCCGCGGGCGCGGGTGCCCCGGCCGCGCCCAGCGGCTGGAACGTGTCGAACAGCGCCTGCTTGAGGGCCACGAGCTGCGCGGGGTCCAGCGCCTCCCCGCGGATGAGCACCGACTCGCTGGCCCCGCTGCCGGCGAGCTGCACCACGGGCTCGTCGCCGATGACGCGCTCGTACACCCCGCGCACGGCCTCGACCTCGACCGGGACGGACGTGCCCGCGGTCGGGAACTGCACCTGGGTGCCGCCGGTGAAGTCGATGCCGAGGTTGAAGCCGCGGAACACGATGGACAGGACGCAGACCAGCATCAGCAGCCCGAACACGACGTACCAGGTCCGGCGCCTGCCGACGATGTCGAACGCGCCGGTACCGGTGTAGAGCCGGGTGAGCACGCCCTCGCGCGCGCCGGTGGAGCCGTGGGTGGATGCAGCCACGTCAGGCCCCCTTCGTCGTCGACACGGTGTTCCTCGCGCTGTCGGTGTTCTTCGAGCTGTCGGCGTTCTTCGCGCTGCGGGCCTTCTTCGCGCTCTCCGCCTTCTTGTACTCCGCGCCCATCCGCGCGGCCGAGCCGAGACCGGAGATCGACGGCTTGCTGAACGTCTTCGACTTCGACGCCAGCGCCACGAGCGGGTGCGTCACCAGGAACACCACGATCAGGTCGAGCACCGTGGACAGGCCCAGGGTGAACGCGAACCCCTTCACCTGCCCGACGGCGAGCACGTAGAGCACCACCGCGGCCAGGAAGCTGACCGCGTCGGCGGCGAGGATGGTGCGCCGGGCCCGGACCCAGCCCCGCGGTACCGCCGAGCGGAAGGTGCGGCCCTCCCGCATCTCGTCCTTCAACCGTTCGAAGAAGATCACGAACGAGTCGGCCGTGATGCCGATGGCGACGATGAACCCGGCGACGCCCGCCAGGTCCAGGGTGAACCCGATCCACCGCCCGAGCAGGATCAGCACCGCGTAGACCACGACCCCGGACAGGATCAGCGACAGGATCGTCAGCAGCCCCAGGACGCGGTAGTAGATCAGGCAGTAGACGAACACGAGCAGCAACCCGATCCCGCCCGCGATCAGCCCGGCCTGCAGCGAGGCGAGCCCGAGCGTCGCCGACACCGTCTGCGCCTCCGAGGAGGTGAACGACAGCGGCAGCGAGCCGTAGCGCAGCACCCCGGCGAGGTCCTGGGCCTCCTCGGGGGTGAACTGACCCTCGATGGACGTGTCGCCGAAGATCGGCACCTGGATGGTCGGCGCGGAGACGACCTCGCCGTCGAGCACGAACGCGGTGCGCTGTCCGACGTTGTTGGTCGTGTAGTCGCCCCAGATGGAGGCGCCCTCGGACGTCCACGACAGGCTGACCTGGGTACCGATACCGCCCGGTGCCGGGACGGCCTGCGCCCCGGCGATCATCGTGCCCTCCAGGGCACGCCCCTGGGAGTCGGTGATGTTCGGGCTCAGCACGTACTTGGCCGTGCCGTCCTGGTCGCAGGCGACCAGGGGCAGGGACGGGTCGTCGTAGCCCTGCAAGGGATCGTTGGCCGCGCAGTCCAGCGAGTCCAGCGCGGCCTGTGCGGCGGCCGGGTCGGTCAGGATCGCCGGGTTCTGGCGCACCTCGCGGGCCTGCGCGATGGCGGCGGCCAGCTCCGGGTCGGCCGGGGCGTCGGGGACGCCCGCCTGCGGGGTGGCGGGGTCGGCCGGGGGCGGGGTCGGCTCCGGGGTGTCCAGCGGCGAGGTCCGCGCGACCGGCTCGACGTCGGCCTCGACCACCGGCTGCCCGGCGCCCTGCGGGGTCTCGGCCGGGGTCGGCTCGCCCGGCGCGGTCTCCGCGGGCGCGGCGTCCTCCGGCGCGGCGTCCTCGGGAACCGCGTCGGCCGGGGCGTCCACGGGGGGGACGGCGGGGATCGGGGTGCCGACCACCTCCCGGAACCGCAGCTGGGCGGTCTGGCCCAGCGAGCGCGCCTGCTCGCCGTCGTCGCCGGGGACGGTGATCGTCAGGTTGTTGCCGTCGAGCACCACCTCGGAGCCGCCGACCCCCAGCCCGTCGACGCGCTGCTGGATGATCTGCTGCGCGAGCAGGAGCTGGTCACGGGGCGCCTCCGCCCCGGTCTCGGTGCGCGCCTCCAGGGTGACGCGGGTGCCGCCCTGCAGGTCGATGCCGAGCTTCGGGGTGGCGCTGCCGTCACCGGTGAAGAACACCAGCGAGTAGAGGACGCCGACGACGACGACGAACGACGCGAGGAGGCGCCAGGGGCGGATCTGCCCCGGGGAGGATGCCACGGTTGTCTCTTCTTCCTGCCTGGCCACCCGGGGCGTCGGCCCCGGGTGCCGGGGTGCTCAGCTGCGCGGGGCGCCGTTCGCGTCGGTGTCCGTGGACAGCGACGGGCCCTTGGTCAGCGACGGCGGGGTGTCGGCGGAGTCGTCGGCGGCCGTCTCCTCGTCCGAGGGCGCCACGATCTTCTCGCGGACGGCGGCGCGCACCCAGGTGGTGACCACGTCGTCGGCGATCTCCAGGTCGACGGTGTCCTCGTAGGAGGCGTCCACGACGGTACCCCGCAGGCCCGAGGTGGTGACGACGATGTCGCCGGTCTCCAGCGAGGCCTGCAGGGCCTGCATCTCCGCCATCTGCTTCCGCTGCTTGCGACCGGACAGGAAGATCGGGATGAACAGCAGCAGGATGAACAGGGGGAACAGCAGTGAGAGGTCCATGGTCTCCGTATCTCCGCACGTCGTCGGCCGGGGCCTGAGTCTGCCAGCCCGGCCTCAGAACAACGCCGGAGGGCCTCCGGGGACCACGTCGGGTGGGGGCGTGAGACCCAGATGGGCCCAGGCCGACGCCGTGGCCACCCGGCCGCGCGGGGTGCGCGCCAGCATCCCGGCGCGCACGAGGTAGGGCTCGCAGACCTCCTCGACGGTACCCGCCTCCTCCCCCACCGCGACGGCCAGCGTCGACACCCCGACCGGGCCGCCGCCGAAGGACCGCACCAGAGCACCCAGCACGGCGCGGTCGAGCCGGTCGAGGCCGAGTGCGTCGACGTCGTAGACGGCCAGCGCCTCCTGCGCCACCCGGCGGGTGACCCGGCCGTCGGCGCGGACCTCCGCGAAGTCGCGGACGCGGCGCAGCAGCCGGTTGGCGATGCGCGGCGTGCCGCGCGACCGGCCGGCGATCTCCTCCCCGCCGTCGGGATGCAGGTCGACACCGAGGATGACCGCGGCGCGGCGCAGCACCAGCTCCAGCTCGGCGGGCTCGTAGAACTCCATGTGCGCGGTGAACCCGAAGCGGTCGCGCAGGGGCCCGGTCAGCGCGCCGGACCGCGTCGTGGCCCCGACGAGGGTGAACGGTGCGATGTCGAGCGGGATGGACGTGGCACCCGGGCCCTTGCCGACCACCACGTCGACGCGGAAGTCCTCCATCGCGAGGTAGAGCATCTCCTCGGCGGGCCGGGCGATCCGGTGGATCTCGTCGATGAACAGCACGTCGCCGGGTGCGAGGTTGGACAGCATCGCGGCGAGGTCCCCGGCCCGCTCCAGCGCGGGCCCCGACGTCAGCCGGATCGCCGCCCCCAGCTCGGTGGCGACGATCAGCGCGAGGCTCGTCTTGCCCAGCCCCGGCGGCCCGGACAGCAGGATGTGGTCGGGCGGGTCGCCGCGCCGCCGCGCCCCCTCCAGCACCAGCTCCAGCTGCTCGCGCACCCGCGGCTGCCCGATGAACTCGGTCAGGGAGGCGGGGCGCAGCGAGGCGTCGACCTCGAGCTCCTCGGGCTCGACGTCGGGCGTCAACTCACCCACGTGCCGCCCCCTCACTCCTCGGCCCACCCGCACTTCGGAGCCGTGGAGCTGTCGTCGAGCGCCCGGAACAGCAGTACGGCTCCGACGTGCGGGTCATCGGCGGCCCAGGGTCGTCAGGGCGGTGCGCAGCAGGGTGCTCGACGTGGGGTGATCTGCTGTCGCCAGCGCTCCGTCCACGGCCTGTTCGGCGGGTCTCTGCGGGAAGCCGAGGCCGATGAGGGCCTCCACCACCTCGTCACGGTGCGGGCTGCCGCTCGCCGCGGTCGTCGGCAGGTGCGCCTGCTCGGCGGCCGGGGCCGTGACCTTGTCCTTGAGCTCCAGCACCAGGCGCTCGGCGCCCTTGCGGCCGATGCCGGGCACGCGGGTGAGGGTGGCGAGGTCGCCGTCGAGCAGGGCGCGGCGCAGTGTGTCGGGTTCGAGCACGGCCAGCGTGGCCAGCGCGATCCGCGGCCCGATCCCGCTGACCGTCTGGACCAGCACGAACAGCTCCCGCTGCTCGGCGTCGGCGAACCCGAACAGGGTGAGCGAGTCCTCCCGGACCACCAGCACGGTCGCGAGCCGTGCCTGCTCGCCGCGGCGCAGGCCGGCGAGCGTGTTCGGGGCGGCCATCACCGCCAGCCCGACCCCGCCGACCTCGACGACGGCGTGATCCAGCGCGATCTCCAGCACCTCGCCCCGCACCGAACTGATCACCGTGGAGTCCCTTCGCGCGAACAGTCGTTCGAGGCCGGAGGCTACCGGCGACGCCCGCCGATCTCGCGCAGGGCACGCCGACCGGCGCGACCGCGGCCGGACCCGGAGAGCGCGGGCGAGCTCGTCGGACCGGGCAGGGCCGACGCTCTCGCGCGCCCGACGGCCGCTCGCGCGCCCACCGGCGGCTCGCGCGCCGTCGGGAGGCCGCGAGGCACCATCCAGCGCGCGAACCGCCGCGCCCGGGCGTTCGTGCGCCGACCGGCACACGGGCTACCGGCCGTTCGGGCGCGACCGCCGGCCGACCCGGGAAGCGCGGCGGCCTCGTCGGACCGGGCGCAGCTCGACGCTCTCGCGCGCTCGACGGCCGCTCGCGCGCCGCCGGCAGGCCGCGAGGCGCCCCGGGGCGCGCGAGACCGGCTCCCGGCCCGCGACCCGCTACCGGGCGGCCCGCGCCGCGGCCGCCAGCCGGGCCCGGTGGGCGCGGGCGAGCTCGTCGGAGCGGGCCTTGGCCTGGGCCATCCGGTCGAGCATCGGGGCCCGCCAGCAGTGGCAGACGGCGAGTGCGAGCGCGTCGGCGGCGTCGGCGGGGCGCGGGGCCCGCGCCAGCCCCAGCACCTTCGTCACCATCGTCGTCACCTGCTCCTTGCCCGCCCGCCCCTCGCCGGTGACCGCGGCCTTCACCTCGCTGGGGGTGTGGAACGCGACCGGCAGCCCGGCGCGGGCGGCGAGCAGCGCCACCACCCCGCTGGCCTGGGCCGTGCCCATGACGGTGCGCACGTTGTGCTGGCTGAACACCCGCTCGATGGCCACGACGTCGGGGCGGTGCAGCGCGATCCACCGCTCCACCTCCGCGCCGACGGCCAGCAGCCGCTCGGCCAGCGGCAGGTCCGCGGAGGTCCGGACGACGTCGACGGCCACCGCCCGCACCGTGCGACCACCCGAGCCGTCGACGACACCGAGGCCGCAGCGCGTCAGCCCCGGGTCCACTCCGAGCACCCGCACCTGGTTCCCCCGCCCGTCCACGAACAGTCGTTCGAGCCCGCACGCTACCGGCGAACCGGGTCCGGGACCGCGGGGGCACGCCGGGCGCGACCGGAGCGCGACCGGACCGCGACCGGTCCGGCTCACCCTCGGCCGCACCTGCTCCCGACACACCGGAGGTCGACCGTGAAAGCCGTCCGCCTGCACGCCTACTCCGAACCCCCGCGACTCGACGAGGTCCCCGAACCCGCCGCGACCGGCCCGCACGACGTCGTAATCCGCGTCGGCGGCGCCGGTCTGTGCCGCACCGACCTGCACATCCGCGACGGCTGGTTCGCCCCGGCCGTGCCCACCGAACTGCCGCTCGTGCTGGGTCACGAGACCACGGGCTGGGTGCACGAGGTCGGCACCGCGGTGGAGAACGTCGTGGTCGGCGACGCCGTGATCTGCCATCCGCAGTCCTCCTGCGGGACGTGCCCGGCCTGCCGGATCGGCGACGACATGCGCTGCGCGCGCGGCATGGACTTCACCGGCCTGACCCGTGCGGGCGGGTTCGCCGAGCTGATGCGCACCACCGACCGCGCGGTGCTGCCGCTGCCGGCGGGCCTGGAACCGGCCGACGTCGCCCCGCACGCCGACGCGGGCCTCACGGTGATGCACGCCGTCCGCAAGGCCGTTCCGCTGCTCGGCCCGGGCACCCGCGTCGTGGTGGTCGGGATCGGCGGGCTGGGGCACATCGCGGTGCAGTGCCTGCGCGCACTCACCGCCGCCGAGGTGATCGCGGTCGACCCGGACCCCGAGTCGCTCAAGCTCGCCGCGGACTGCGGCGCCCACCACGTCGTGCCGGCCGACGGCACCCAGGGCGAGCGGGTCGCCGAGCTCACCGGTGGTGCGGGTGCCGAGGCGGTGCTCGACTTCGTCGGCGAGGGCGACGCGGTCGCGTCGTCGCTGGCGATGGTCCGGGCCCGCGGCACCTACTTCGTCGTCGGATACGGCGGGGAGCTGCGGGTGCCGACGTTCAACCTGGTGCTCCCGGAGATCAGCGTCGTCGGCAACGCCGTCGGCACCCACGACGACCTGCGGGAGCTGATCGCGCTGGCCGCGTCGGGCGGGGTGGGGGTCCGGACCCGCAGCTACCCGCTGGAGGCGTTCGCCGACGCGTTCGCCGACCTCGAGAGCGGCCGGCTCCACGGCCGGGCGGTGCTGGTCCCGTGACCGGGCGGATCGTCGGCACGCCACCGGCCGGGCGGGCCCTGCTCGTCGGCGCCGTCGCGGTCAGGACGCCGGCGGCGGCCCACGCGGGCCGGGGCGAGCTCGACGCCTGAGCGGGCCGGCCGCGGGGCGCCGGTCACGGAGGGGGTGGCCGGCACCGCCCCACCGGCGTCTGGACAGCGACCGGCGACCGCGCGGAGGCTGTGCGGATGCCGGTGGTGGCCCTGCGGATCCTCGGCCCGGTCGAGGTGTTCGGGAGCGACGGCTCGGCGCGACCGATCGGGCCGAAGGAACGCTGCCTGCTCGCGGTGCTGGCGGTGCACCGCGGCACGGTCGTCGGCGAGGACCGGCTCGTCGACGCCCTGTGGGACGGCTCGCCGCCGCGCACGGCGGCGAAGACCCTGCAGAACTACGTGCTGCGGCTGCGGCGGGCGCTCGACGGCGGCGGCGTCACGATCCGCACCCGGGCGCCGGGCTACCTGCTCGACGCCCCGGACTGCGACGCCGCGCTCGCCGAGTCGCGGATCGTGGCCGGGCGCCGCGCCGCGGCCCGCGGTGACCACGCGGGCGCCGTCGCCGCGTTCGACGACGCGCTGGTGCTGTGGCGCGGACCGGCACTCGACGAGTTCGCCGCCCGGCCGTTCGCGCGTACGGAGGCCGCCCGGCTCGCGGAGCTGCGCGCGGCCGCCGCGGAGGACCGCGTCGCGTCGATGCTCGCCCTCGGTGGGCACCGCGAGGCGGTGGCGGTGCTGGAGACCATGGTCGCCGACCATCCGCTGCGCGAACGCGCGTGGGCGCAGCTCATGCTCGCGCTCTACCGCGACGGCCGGCAGGCCGAGGCGCTCGACACCTACCGCAGGCTGCGCGGCGGGCTGGCCGCGGAGCTGGGCGTCGAGCCCGGGCCCGAGGTGCGCGCGCTGCACGCGGCGGTCCTGGCCCAGGACCCGGCGCTGGCGGCGACGCCCGCGGCGGGCCCGATCGACCGGGGCACGTTCGTGGGGCGCGAGCGCGAGCTCGGCACGCTCCGGGCGCACGTCGCGGAGGCCGCCGCGGGCCGGGGTGGGGTGGTGCTGGTGCGCGGCGAGCCCGGCATCGGCAAGACCCGCCTGCTCGCCGAGCTCGCCGCCGCGGCCGCGGCGGACGGGGCGAGGGTGCTCACCGGCCGCTGCCCGGAGGGCGGGGCGCTGCCGTTCCACCCCCTTCGCCGAGGCGCTGGGCCGGGCCGGGACCGCCGACGCGGCCGTCGAGATGCTCGTCCCCGCCGCGCTCGTCCCCGCCGAGCCGTACGACGGCACGTCCGACGCCCGGACCCCCGACAAGCTGCGCCCCGACGAGCTGCGCACGCGGTTGCTCGACGCCGTCGCCCGGCGGGTCGCCGCGCTGGCCGCCACGGCACCGCTGGTCCTGCTGCTCGACGACCTGCACTGGGCCGACAGCGGCACGGTGGCGATGCTGCGACACACCGCGCGGGTGACGGCCCGCGAGCCGGTGCTCGTCGTCGCGGCCTACCGCGGCGAGGAGGTCGGTGCCCGGCACCCGTTCGCCGACGCGCTCGGCGCGCTGCGCAGCGAGGCCGAGTGCCGCGAGCTGCGCCTGGGCGGCATCGACGGGGAGGCGCTGGCCGCCCTGCTCGGTTCCGTCGCGGGAGCGCCGGTGAGCACCGACCTCGTCGCCGCCGTGTGGGCCGAGACCGACGGCAACCCGTTCCTCGCCCGCGAGATCGTCCGGCACCTGCACGACGACGGGGCGCTGCACCCCGACGGCGACGGCCGCCTCGGCACCGACCTGCCGCTGTCCGCGGTGCCCGAGGGCGTCCGCCAGGTGACCGCGCGGCGCCGGGCCCGGCTGCCCGAACGGGCCAACCGGCTCCTCGACGCCGCGGCGGGCGTCGAGGGGCCGTTCCCGTTCGAGCCGGTGCGGGCGGTCGCGGGCCTCGACGACGCCGAGGCGCTCGCGGCGCTCGACGACGTCATCGACGCCGGGCTGGTCGTCCCCGACACCCGGCCCGACCGCTACGACTTCACCCACGCCCTGATCCGGCACGCGGTGCACCGGGAGCTCAACCCGTCGCGCAGGCTGCGGCTGCACCGCGAGCTCGCCGTCGCGCTGGACGCGGCCAGGGCGGACGGCGTGCGCATCACAGCGGCGGAGATCGCGGCGCAGTACCACCGCGCGGCCGGGCTCCCCGGTGCGAGCGCCGGGGTCGGGCCGGCGCGGGAGGCGGCCGAGCAGGCCCGCCGCGCCGGTGCCCACGACGAGCACGCGGCGTTCCTGCGGGTCGCGCTGGACCTGCTGCCCCCCGGCGACGGGCGGGCACCGGAGCTGCTCGCCCGCGCGGCGGTGGCCCTGGCCTGGGCCCTGCGCTTCGACGAGGCCGTCGACGCCGCGCGCGTCTGCGGCCTCCCGACGGTGGCCGCCGAGGTCGCGACGGCGCTCGCGCAGGCGGGCAGCAACCGGCACGCCTGGTCGCTCGCCCCCGCCGCGCTCACCGCCCTGGACGGGTCGGACCCCGTCACCTGGGCCGCGCTCACGCTGCTGGACCTCGACCGGCGCGAGGCGTCCGACCCCGACCACCCGGGCATCCCGCTGGACCTGCCGGGGCGCCGGCGCGCCCTGCGGGTGCTGTTGGGCTCGGGACGGCTGGCCGGGCGCGGCGACCTGGCCCGCTACGCCGTCGCCGCCGTGTACGGCAGCCGGGCGGCGATCCCGGCCGAGGCGGCCGACGACCCGACCGTCGCGGCGTTCCTGGTCGGCGACTACGCCGCCGCGGTGCCGCTGTTCGAGCGGGACGCGGCCGCCGCGGAGGCCGCCGGGCAGCTGGCCCTGGAGGTGTACTGCCGGGCGGGGGCGGCGCGCTGCCGGGTGGCGCTGGGTGACCTCGGCGGCGGCGCGGAGGTGGTGGCGCACGTCCGCGGGCTGGTCGCCCGGCTGCCGGGTCTGGGGCCCGGCTGGCAGCTGCTGCACCACGAGGGCGCCGAGGACGCGCTGACGATGGCCCGCGACGTGGGCTGGCCGGAGCGGTTGGCCGACTTCGCCCGCTGGCGGGTCCCGGCGCCGGACCGGCACTGGGGCAGCGCCGCGATCGACGCGATCAGTGCCCGCGCCGAGGCCCGGATGCAGCACGGTGCGGCGGCGCTGGGCCTGCTCGCCCGCCCGGTCCGGGCGTTGCGCGCCGCCCCGGCGTGGGCACCGAACTACGGCCGCACGGCCTGCGAGGTGGCCGAGGTGCTGTGGCTGCTCGACCGGCGCGACCACCTCAGCGTCGTCGAGCGCGCCCTGCGCGAGCGCGCGCTGCCCGCCGACTTCCGCTTCCCGATGACCGACGCGCGCCACGCCCTGGCCCGGCTCTGCGCGCTCGACGGCCGCCGCGACGAGGCCCACCGCTGGTTCGACGCCGCCCGTGCCGTCCTCGACGGGCAGGCCGCCCGCCCGCTGCGCGCGGTCGTCGACCACGACGAGGGCCTGATGCACACCCGGTCGGGCGACCACGGCCGCGCCGCACCGCTGCTCGACGCCGCGGCGGTCGCGTTCGCGCGCCTCGGCATGCCCGGCTGGTCGCGCCGCGTGGCGGCCGCCCGGGCCGCCGCGCGCTGAGTCACCTGCCGTTCACCCGCGCCGCCTACGGTCCGGCCGTGTCCGACCGCCGAGTCCTGTTCCGCGAGTTCCTCCGCGCCCCCACCCGCGTCGCCACGGTCACGGCCAGCTCCGACGCGCTGGTCGCGGCGATGCTCGCCCCGCTGGACCCGCTCCTGGACGACCCCGCCGCCGCCCCGACGGTCGTCGAGCTGGGCGCGGGCACCGGGCGGGTCACCGACGCGCTCGCCGCCCGCCTCGCAGGCCGTGGCCGGCACGTCGCGGTCGAGCTCAACCCGGAGCTGGCGCGCCGGCTCGCCGCCCGCCACCCGGGGGTGACCGTCGTCCCCGGCGACGCGGGCGACCTGCCCGCCCTGCTGCGCGGCCTCGACGTCGGGACCGTCGACGCGGTGTCCAGCCTGCTCCCCTGGGTCGCGTGGGCGAGCGCGCCGATCGCCGACGTCGCCGCCGCCGCGCTGGCCCCGACCGGCACGTTCACGCAGGTCACGCTGCTGCCCACGACGTGGATGCCGCCGGCCCGGCGCCAGGAGAGCGCCGTGCGCGCCCGGTTCGGCGAGGTCGCGCTCAGCCCGGTGGTGTGGGCGAACCTGCCCCCGGCCCGGGTGCTGGTCGCCCGGCGCCCCGCTCCAGCCACGCCCTGATCTCCGCGCGGCTGCGCAGCCGCACCACCGGCGGGCACCGGCCCTGCGCACGGGCCGTCGCGATCCGCCGGGCGGTGTCGGGATGGGTCCGCCAGGCCCAGCGCAGGAGGTGGTCGCGGTCGGTGAGCACCGTCCGCAGCGGCGGTTCGACGTTGCCGTTCCACAGCTGCGCGCCGGTGGCCCGCCGACGCAGCGTCCGTGCCACGAGCTGGACCATCACCCGCCACCGCGGCAGGTCCAGCCACACCAGCAGCTCCGCGCGCGCGAGCAGCACCGGCCGCGCGAGCGAGTACTGCCACTCGGTCACCCAGACCTCGCCCGCGGCGAGCGCCGCCGCGTCCGCCGCGAACTCCGGCCGCGGCACCCAGCCCGGGCCGTGGAACAGCGAGTCCAGCTCGACGTAAGGCAGGCCCAGCCGCGCCGCGACCGCGGCGGCGACCGTGCTCTTGCCCGCCCCGGACCCGCCGGCCACGAGGATCCGCCGTGGTGCCTCCGTAGGCTCGACCCCATGCACGTGGAGATCGTCGCGCTGCACGCCTCCCCCGTCCACGCGTATTCCGGACGGCCCGCCGACGGCCCCCTCCCCGATCCCGACGGCGGGTCGCGCGAGCGCATCGAGATCCGCGCCGGGCTCGGCGTGGTGGGCGATCGCTACTTCGGCCGACCCGCGCACCGGGCGGCGTCGATCACGCTGATCGCAGTCGAGTCCCTGGAACACGTGGCCCGTGAGCTGGGCCTGCCCGCCGTCCCCGACCCGCTGCTCGCCCGCCGGACGGTCGTGCTGCGCGGGTTCGCCGTCGACGACCTGCCCCGCGGCACGGAGTTCACCCTCGACTCCGGCGACGGCCCGGTCCGCTTCCGCGCCCACCGCCCCGCGAACCCGTGCGCCTGGATGGACGTCGTGCTCGCCCCCGGCGCGTTCCGGGCCCTGCGCGGTCGCGGGGGGAGGCGCTGCGAACCGCTCACCGACGGTGTGCTGCGGGTCGGGTCCGCGGTCGTGCTGCTCGGCACGCCGACGGCATCGGGGCAGGGTCGCCCGCGGTCGTGAGGCCGGCCCGATGCCCGCGAGGCCCCCGGCGCGGATCCCGTCCGGCCCCGCAGCGTGGCCGCCGGGGCGACCCCGCGTGGAGCGACGAGCCGGTGGCCGGTGCGGTCGGCCGGGCGCTCGTCGCCGGCGACGGGATGCGCTGGGATCTGCCGCGGTTCATCGAACGGTTGGGCCACCGTGCTGGTCGCCCCCGTCACGACCCGCGTGCGCGGCATCCCGACCGAGGTGGAACTCACCGCGGTCGACGGTCTCCCCCGTCGGTGCGCCGCCAACTTCGACAACGTCTTCACCCTGCGCCGGGAGCGCCTGCGGACCCCCATCGCCCGGCTGTCCACGACACGCCTCGACGAGGTCTGTCGCGCCCACCGGTTCGCCGTCGGCTGCTGAACAGTGCGGCGGCCGCGTTGCTCAGTGGGCCGCGTCGTCCCAGCTGCGGCCGTAGCCGACCGACACCTCCAGCGGCACCGACAGCTCCGCGGCGGCGGCCATCTCCCGGCGCACCAGTGTCTCCAGCTGCTCGCGCTCGCCCTCGGCGACCTCCAGGACCAGCTCGTCGTGCACCTGCAGCAGCATCCGGCTGCGCAGGCCCTCGGCGGTGAGCGCGCGGTGCACGCCGAGCATCGCGACCTTGATGATGTCGGCGGCGCTGCCCTGGATCGGGGCGTTGAGCGCCATCCGCTCGGCCATCTCGCGGCGCTGGCGGTTGTCGCTGGTGAGGTCGGGCAGGTAGCGGCGGCGGTCCATGATGGTGGCGGTGAAGCCGTCCTTGCGGGCCCTGTCGACCACTCCCGCCAGGTAGTCGCGCACCCCGCCGAAGCCGGCGAAGTAGTCGTCCATCAGGCCGCGGGCCTCGTCGGTGGAGATCCGCAGCTGGCCCGAGAGCCCGAACGCGGACAGGCCGTAGGCCAGGCCGTAGTTCATCGCCTTGATCTTGGCCCGCTGCGCCGGGGTGACCTCGGTGGCCTCGACGGAGAACACCCGGGCCGCGGTCTCGGCGTGGAAGTCGTGGCTGCTGCGGAACGCCTCGATCAGCGCGGTGTCCTCCGACAGGTGCGCCATGATCCGCATCTCGATCTGGCTGTAGTCGGCCGTCATCAGCTCCGCGTAGCCCGCACCCACCACGAACGTCTCGCGGATCCGGCGGCCCGCGGCCGTGCGGATCGGCACGTTCTGCAGGTTCGGCTCGGTGGAGCTCAACCGGCCGGTGGCCGCGATCGTCTGGCTGTAGGTGGTGTGGATGCGCCCGTCGTCGGCGACGGACTTGAGCAGGCCGTCGACGGTGACCTTGAGCCGCGTGGCGTCGCGGTGGGCCAGCAGGTGCTGCAGGAACTCGTTGCCGGTCTGCTCGTACAGCGTGGCCAGCGCGTCGGCGTCGGTCGTGTAGCCGGTCTTGGTGCGCTTGGTCTTCGGCATGTTCAGCTCGTCGAACAGCACCACCTGCAGCTGCTTGGGCGAGCCGAGGTTGATCTCCTTGCCGATCACGGCGTAGGCGTCCTGGGCGGCCTGCTTGACCTGCGCGGCGAAGTCGGCCTCCAGCGCGGCCAGCGCGTCACCGTCCACCGCGATGCCCGCGGTCTCCAGGTCCGCCAGCACGTACTGCAGCGGCAGCTCCAGGCCGGTGAGCAGCGCGGTGGCCGCCTTCTCGGCGAGCTCGACGTCGAGCACGTCGGCCAGCTCGGCCACGGCCGACGCGGCCGCCATCCGGCCGCTCGCGCGCTGCGCGTCGGCCTCCTCCTCGCCGCCCAGGAGCGACAGCTGCCCGCCCGCGTCCTCGCCGTCGACGCGCAGCTCGCGGCGCAGGTGCCGCAACGCGAGGTCGGCGAGGTCGAAGCTGCGCTGCCCGGGCCTGGTGAGGTAAGCGGCGAGCGCGGTGTCGCTGGTGAGACCGGCGAGAAGCCAGCCGCGGCCGCGCAGCGCGTGCAGCGCCGCCTTGGCGTCGTGGGCCGCCTTGGGCACCTCGGGATCGGCGAGCCACTCGCCGAGCGCGGCCTCGTCGTCGGGGGTGAGCGTGGTGAGGTCGAGGTAGCCGGCCTGGGGGACGCCCGCCGTGGCGCCGGCCGCACGGGCCTCCACCGTGGGCTCGCCCGCGGCCAGCGCGATGCCGGCGAGGTCGCCGTCCGTGGCACCGCCGGTGATGCCGTGGAAGGCGAGCCCGACGCGGCGGCCGTCACGGGCGTGCGCGTCGAGCCAGGCCCGCACCCCGCCCGGAGCGATCGCGCCGCCCTGCACCTCGATGCCGCCCTCGGCCTCGGGCTCGGCGGAGACCAGCGTGGCGAACAGGCGCTCGCGCAGCACCCGGAACTCCAGCTCGTCGAACAGCCGGTGCACCGCGTCGCGGTCCCACGGCCGCACCTCCAGCTCGGCGGGCGTGGTGTCGAGCGGGACGTCGCGGATCAGCTCGGTGAGCTGGCGGTTGAGCAGCACGTTGGCCAGGTTGGCCCGCAGGGCGTCGCCTGCCTTGCCCTTCACCTCGTCGACGCGGTCGGTGAGCTCGGCCAGCGACCCGTACTCGCGCACCCACTTGGCGGCCGTCTTCTCCCCGACGCCGGGGATGTTGGGCAGGTTGTCGCTGGGGTCGCCGCGCAGCGCCGCGAAGTCGGGGTACTGCGCGGGGGTGAGCCCGTAGCGGTCCATCACCGCGGCCGGGTCGATCCGGCCCAGCTCGGACACCCCGCGGGTCGGGTAGAGCACCATCACGTTGTCGCTGACGAGCTGGAACGCGTCGCGGTCGCCGGTGGTGATGGCCACCTGGAAGCCGTCGGTCTCGGCCTGGGTGGCGAGGGTGGCGATGACGTCGTCGGCCTCGAACCCGGCCACCCCGAAGTGCGGGATCGCCAGTGCGTCGAGGACCTCCTTGATGAGGTCGACCTGGCCGCGGAAGTCGTCCGGGGTGGTGGTGCGATTGGCCTTGTACTCGGCGAACCGCTCCGACCGGAAGGTGGTGCGCGAGACGTCGAACGCCACCGCGAGGTGCGTGGGTGCCTCGTCGCGCAGCAGGTTGATGAGCATCGAGGTGAAGCCGTAGACCGCGTTCGTGGTCTGCCCCGTGCCGGTGCGGAAGTTCTCCGCGGGCAGCGCGAAGAACGCCCGGTAGGCCAGGGAGTGGCCGTCGAGCAGCAGCAGCCGCCGCCCGGTGGACGGGACGGCGGAGGCGGCGTCTGCGCCCGATCTCTGGGTGCCGGTCTGGCCGGGCGCGGGGGTGGCGGGACTCATCGGATCGGAGTCTAGGACCGACCCCCGACAGTCCCGGCATCGCCGCACGCCGCGGGCCCGACCCGCCCCGTGCCGCCTCCGCCCGGGCCCCGGTCCCTCGCGCAGGCCACACCGGGGCCCGGTCAGCGTCGGGGTCCCCGGCCGGCCGGGGACGGGAGCCCTCGGCGCGCGACGGGCCATGATCGACGTCTCGGAACCGGGAAGCACGCCAGGTCCCGCTCGACGTACCGATCCGACGATCACGAGGCGACGAGCGGCACGCGCTGCCACGCGGCCGAACCGGGCCTCCGTCACGGGCCTCCCGGCGGGGCGGCGGGGCCGGCACCGTCGGTCCCGGCGCGCTCCATCCGCACCAGCTCGACCCCGGCCGCGTCGATGGCGCGCCCGGTGACCGCGTAGCCCGCCGCGGCGTAGAGCCGCATGTTGTCCTCGCTGCGCGCGCCGGTGACCAGCCAGCAGGTACGGACGGCGTCCGGCGTGGCGGCGTGCACCGCGGTCAACAGTGCACGGGCCACGCCCCGGCCCTGCACGTCAGGGGCGACGGTGAGCCGCGAGATCTCCATCCGGTCCCCGTCGACACGCCCGCGCACGGAACCGACCAGCCGGGCACCGATCCACGCGGCCCGGACCACCGGCCCGGCCCCGCGGTCCGCGGACTCGAGGTCGGCGTGCACCTCCCCGAGCGTCTCGACCAGCGGCGGGATGTGCGGGGCGTCGTAGCGTTGCGCCTCGGTCACGTAGGCGGCACGCTGCACGGTCAGCAGCTCGCCCGCATGCTCCGGTCCGGGCCTGCCCACCCGCAGCTCGTCCATGTCGGGCAGGGTAGGCCCGGGAACCTGCGGGGCGGTTTGCCCGTTCGGCTCTTGACAGCTGGTCCGGTCCGTCCCGATATGCTCGGCCGGGCTCAGATCGACGTTCGGGGGGACCAGCCCCCCGAGAGACAGATTCGGAGTAGGTACGTGGGAGTCAGCCTCACCAAGGGTGGAAACGTCAGCCTGAGCAAGGAGGCCCCGGGCCTCACCGACGTGATCGTCGGCCTCGGATGGGACGTGCGCAGCACCACCGGCACCGAATTCGACCTCGACGCCTCCGCCATCGCGCTCAACGCGTCGGGCAAGGCCGCCTCCGACAAGCACTTCATCTTCTTCAACAACCTGACCAGCCCCGACGGCACCATCGAGCACACCGGCGACAACCTCACCGGTGAGGGCGAGGGCGACGACGAGCAGGTCAAGGTCAACCTGGCCGGGCTGCCCGCCGACATCGACAAGGTCGTCTTCCCGGTCAGCATCTACGACGCCGACACCCGCCAGCAGAACTTCGGCCAGGTCCGCAACGCGTTCATCCGCGTCGTGAACTCCGCGGGCGGTTCCGAGATCGCCCGCTACGACCTCACCGAGGACGCCTCCACCGAGACCGCGATGGTCTTCGGCGAGCTGTACCGCAACGGGGCCGAGTGGAAGTTCCGCGCCGTCGGCCAGGGCTACGCCTCGGGCCTCGCGGGCATCGCCCGCGACTTCGGCGTCAACGTCTGAGCCGGGGCGGAAGGCGGGAGACGACACCGTGGCCATCGACTACAACAAGCGACCGTCCAAGTCGACCGAACCGTCGGCGCCGCCGGCCGCACCGGCCGCCGGCGGTGGGGTGTCTCTGTCGAAGGTCACCCTGACGAAGTCGGCGCCGAGCATCTCGCTCACCAAACAGGGCGGCGCGGGCGGCCAGCTGCGCGTCAACCTGCAGTGGAGCACCGGGGCAGCACCCGCGAAGAAGGGCCTGTTCAGCAAGCTCACCGGCGGAGGGGGCGGCGGGATCGACCTCGACCTCGCCTGTCTCTGGGAGTTCACCGACGGCAGCAAGGGCGTGGTACAGGCCCTGGGCAACGCATTCCAGGCGCCCTACCAGGGCGCGCCGATCATCCGGCTCGACGGCGACGACCGTTCCGGGTCGAACGTCGGCGGCGAGAACATGTTCATCGACCTGTCGCGCATCAACGAGATCCGGCGCATCCTGGTGTTCACGTTCATCTACGAGGGTGTGCCGAACTGGGCCAGCGCCGACGGGGTCGTCACGCTGTTCCCCTCGGCGGGCCCGGAGATCGAGGTGCGCCTGGACGAGTCCGACCCGGGGTCGCCCACCTGCGTCATCGCGATGCTGGAGAACCGGGGCGGCGAGCTCACCGTCAACCGCGAGGTGCGCTACATCCGGGGTGGGCAGGCCGACGTCGACCGCGCCTACGGGTGGGGCATGGACTGGGCTCGCGGGCGCAAGTAGTCCGTTTCCGGGTACCACAGCGCCGTGGTCGATCTCGAGAGAGGCACTGCGGTGAGGCACTTCGGGTTCCTGGGCGCGTCCGAGCTGGACGTGCTGTTCGAGACGCCACCGGAGCACTTCCGCCGCGACAGCGGCCGCGAGCTGCTCTCGGTGGCGCTCGGTGCCACGCTGTACATGCCGGCCGACCGGCCCTCGCTGGTCACCGACATCGCCAAGCAGACGGCCGCCGGCGTCACGTCGGTGGTCGTCTGCCTGGAGGACTCGATCGCCGACGAGCAGGTCGAGTCGGCGGAGGACAACCTCGTCGGCGCGCTCGGCGACCTGCACCGCGACACGTCCGCGGAGCTGCCACTGCTGTTCGTGCGGGTACGCGAGCCCCGGCAGATGCCGGCCCTGGTCGCCCGGCTGAGGGCCGCGGTGCGCGTCCTCGACGGCTTCGTGCTGCCCAAGTTCACCGCGTCGTCGGGCACGGAGTACCTGCACGCCCTCGACGACGCCGACCGGATCTGCGACCACTCCCGCGGCGGGCGCCGGCTGCTGGCGATGCCGGTGATCGAGTCGGGCGCCGTGCTCTACGCCGAGACCCGCGTCGACGAGCTCACCCGGCTGCGCGCGCTGCTGCACCGTGACCGCCGCCGCATCCTCGCCGTCCGCCTCGGCGCCACCGACCTGTGCGCCCTCTACGGGCTGCGCCGCTCCCCGGAGCTCACGATCTACGACGTGAAGGTCGTGAGCAGCCTGATCGCCGACGTCGTCAACGTTCTGGGGCGCGCCGACGGCACCGGCTACACCGTCACCGGGCCGGTGTGGGAGTACTACGCGACCGCCGAGCGGATCTTCAAACCGCAGCTGCGGGCCTCGCCGTTCGCCGAGCACGACGACCCCGAGCTGCGCGGGCGCCTGGTCTCCCGCTCCATCGACGGCCTCATCCGCGAGGTCCAGATGGACAAGGCCAACGGGCTGCTCGGGAAGACGGCGATCCACCCCAGCCACGTGGGCGTCGTCAACGCGATGTCGGTGGTGAGCTCGGAGGAGTTCCGGGACGCCTCGGCCGTGCTGGGCGCCGGACGCGCCAGCGGCGTACTGGCGTCGGGCCACGGGAACAAGATGAACGAGATCCGGCCGCACATGGCGTGGGCCCGGGTCACGGCGCTGCGGGCGCGGGTGTTCGGCGTCGCCGCGGACGGGGTGTCGTTCGTGGACCTCCTGGCCGCCAGCCTGCCGCGGTAGCGGGTGCAGACTCCCCCGTGAGCGAGCGTGCGAGTGAACCACCGGCGCAGTGCCTCCTTCCGCCGGTCGTCGAACGGCTCGGCGTCGTGTTGCGCCGGTCGGGCCCCGGAGCCGACCCGTCCGTCCTGCTCGGGATCGCGCTGCGGCACAACCCGCGGCGCGCGCAGCTCTTGGTGTCGCGGGTGCTGGGCAAGCACGTCCCGACCGACCCGCGGCTGGTCCGGGCCGCGGGGCTGCTGCTGGGCGGGCTGGTGGCCGACGCGCTGGCCGGGCGCCCGGCGCGCCCGGTGCCGGTGGACCTCGTGCACGGGGCCGTCCGCGTCGAGCCGGGCGCGGCGATCACCCTGCACCTCACGGCCGCCGCCGCCGCGCCGCCGGTCGACGCGCTGGTGCTCGGCTTCGCGGAGACGGCCACCGCGCTCGGGCACTGCGTCGCGGAGGCCCTCGGAGCGGACTACCTGCACTCGACCCGGCGGCCGGTGCCCGGGATCACCGCGGCGGGGGGGTTCGCCGAGGAGCACTCGCACGCCACCGACCACCTGCTGCTGCCCGCGGACCCCCGGCTGCTGCGCGGAGACCGGCCGCTGGTCCTCGTCGACGACGAGCTGAGCACCGGCCGCACCGCGCTCAACACGATCACGGCGCTGCACCGGGCGCACCCGCGGGAGCACTACGTCCTGGCCGCGCTGGTGGACGCGCGACCCGACGACACCACGCTGGTCGACGGTGTGGCAGAGCTGGGCGCCCGCATGGACGTGGTGTCCCTGAGCCGCGCGGCGGTGGAGGTGCCTGCGGACGTCCACGCCCGGGCCGCAACGATCCGCGCGACGCTGCCCTCCGCCGCAGCCGCCACCCCCGCCGAGTCGCAGTGGTGTGGCTCCACTGCAACCGGGTGGGAGCAGAGCCACACCACTGCGACCGGGGACGGGGCGGGCGCGGCGGTGCCGGCGCGGGTGCTGCTGACCGAGCGCGGGTGGCCGCAGGGGGTGCCCGTCGGCGGGCGGCACGGGTTCCTCGCCGCGCACCACCGGGAGCTGGCGGGGGCGCTGCCGCGGCTGGCCGCGGCGCTCGGGATCCGGGCCGGGGAGCGCACGCTGGTGCTGGGCACCGAGGAGCTGATGGCGCTGCCCCTGCGGCTGGCCCAGGTCGTCGCCGACGCCGGGCTGCCCGTGCTGTTCTCCACCACCACCCGCTCCCCCGCGCTGGTCGTCGACGAGCCGGGCTACGCGCTGCGCACCGGCATCACCTTCCCCGCCCACGACGACCCGGCCGACGGCCCGGGACCGCGGCACGCCTACAACCTCGGCGGTCCCGGGAGCTGGGACCACGTCGTGGTCGTCGTCGACCCCCCGGCGGAGACGCCCGCCCTGCACGAGGGCCTGCTGACCGCGCTCGCCCCGCTGACCCGGAGGACCACCCTGGTGATCACGCCGTGAACGAGCTCGCACCGCCGGCACGCACGCCCGACCCGCTGCGCGGCCCCGCGTTCGGCAGCTACGCGCCCGACGAGGTGGGGTGGCTGCTCACCGACCTGTCCGGCGTGCCGCTGGAGGCGCCCACCGAGGAGCGCGAGGAGGCCGTCCAGAGCGGCGGGGCGCACTACGCGGAGTCGCTGCCGGTGGAGTTCCAGCCCGACGCCGCCTACCTGGAGCTCTACCGCGCCGCGCTGGACGCCACGGCCGGCCGGCTGGCCCACGCGGTCGGCGTGGTCACCGAGCTGGTGCTGCGCGAGCGGGGCCCGGACGTCGTGCTCGCCTCACTGGCCCGCGCCGGCACCCCGGTGGGGATCCTGCTGCGGCGCTGGGCCGCGGCGCGGCACGGCCTGGACCTGCCCCACTACGCGGTGTCGATCGTGCGCGGACGCGGCATCGACCGGGTGGCGCTCGACCACCTCGCCGCGCACCACGACCCCGCCCGCGTCGTGTTCGTGGACGGTTGGACGGGCAAGGGCGCGATCAACCGCGAGCTGGCCGCGGCCCTGCGGGGCACCGCGTTCGACCCCGACCTCGCCGTGCTCGCCGACCCCGGCCGCTGCGCCCGCACGTTCGGCACCCGCGACGACTGGCTCATCGCCTCGGCGTGCCTGAACTCGACGGTGTCGGGGCTGGTCAGCCGCACCGTCCTCAACGACCGGCTGATCGGGCCCGGGCAATACCACGGCGCGAAGTTCTACGCCGAGCTGGCGCCCTCCGACGTCTCCGGCGACTTCCTCGACACGGTCACCGCGGGGTTCGCGCAGGTCCACGACCCGCGGCCACCCACCGACCGCGAGCCCGACCACGCCGGCTGGGCCGCGGTGGAGCGGATCGTCGAGCGCTACGGCATCGGGGACGTCAACCTCGTCAAGCCCGGCGTCGGGGAGACCACCCGGGTGCTGCTGCGCCGCGTCCCGTGGAGGGTGCTGACGCGGGCGGGCGCCCCGCAGGCCGACCTGGCCCACGTGCGGCTGCTCGCCGCCCAGCGCGGCGTCCCGGTCGAGGAGGTGGACGACCTGCCCTACAGCTGCGTCGGCGTCATCCACCCGCGCTTCACCCGCGGCGCGACCGGAGCCGACGGGCGGGCCGTCCCGGCGGTCGGGGCCGCGGGCGGGCCCGGGGTCGGTGCCGCGCGATGAGCGTCGTCGCGTTCCTCGACCTCGACCGCACCCTCATCTACTCCGCCGCCGCCCTCGACCTGACGATGCCCGACCACGAGGCGCCGCGCCTGCTGTGCGTGGAGGTCTACCGTGGCGCGCCCCTGTCGTTCATGACCGAGGACGCCGTGGCCGCGCTCGCCGCGCTGCGCGAGGTCGCCGAGATCGTCCCGACGACGACGCGCACGCCCGAGCAGCTCGCCCGCGTGCACCTGCCCGGGCCGCCGCCTCGCCACGCGATCGCCGCCAACGGCGGGCACGTCCTCGTCGACGGCGAGCCCGACCCCGCGTGGACGACGCTGGTCCGGGAACGGCTGAGCGGGTCCGCGCCGCTCGCGCAGGTGCAGGAGCACCTGAGCGCGGTCAGCGGGAGCTTCGTGCTGAACCGGCGCACGGCGAGCGGGCTGTTCTGCTACGCGGTCGTGGACCGCTCCGCCGTTCCCGCGGGCTGGGTGCAGGCGCTGGCCGCGTGGTGCGACGAGCGCGGCTGGTCGGTGTCGCTGCAGGGCCGCAAGGTCTACGCCGTGCCGCGGGAGCTCCGGAAGTCCTCCGCCGCCCGCGAGGTCGCGGATCGGCTCGGGGCGAACCTGACGCTCGCGGCGGGCGACTCGCTGCTCGACGCCGACCTGCTCGACGCCGCCGACCTCGCCGTGCGTCCCGCGCACGGCGAGCTGCACGACACCGGCTGGACCCGCGACGGCCTCGTCGTCACCGCCGCCCGCGGCGGCGCGGCGGGCGCGGAACTCCTGGGGCACCTCCGGGAGTTGGCACTACGACGGTCGGCGGTGCACGGCCGCACGCCGGCACATGGCAGGGTGTGAACCCTCCGACGAGAGGACGACAGCGAGACCATGGGCTTCTTCGACACGCTCAAGAGCCGGTTCGCCGATCTGCAGGCCACGACCACCACCCAGGTCGGCAAGTACAAGAGCAAGGACTTCGCCAAGGCGAGCATGGCGATGTGCGCGCTCATCGCGGCCGCCGACGGCACCATCACCGCCGACGAGCGTCGCAAGACCGCGGGCTTCATCGGCAGCAACGACGCGCTGAAGGTGTTCGAGCCCAGCGAACTGCAGGACCACTTCACCTTCTACGCCTCGAAGCTCGAGTCGGACTACGAGTTCGGCAAGGTCGAGGCGATCGCCACGATCGGCAAGCTGAAGAAGGACCCGCCCGCGGCCCGCGCCGTGATCCAGGTGGGCATCATCATCGGCGGCGCCGACGGCGACTTCGACAAGGACGAGCAGCAGGCCGTGCGCGAGGCCTGCCTCGCCGTCGGCATCGCGCCGTCGGAGTTCGACCTGTAGCACGAGATCGTGAGTGGCCACGGGCGCTCCGAGCACCCGTGGCCGCTCACGGACTACAGGTACGCGACCGTGGCCGGGAGCAGGTCCTGGAACGTGCGGCCCGACGCGATCGCGCCGATGGCGGTCATCGTCCACTCGCCCTGGCCGCCCCGGCCGACCTTCGCCATGATCTGGGCGTTGTGCCGCCCGGAGCCGGACAGCTCGTAGCGGGCCAGCTCCTCGTTCGTGGTCTCGTCGACCAGCCGGCAGAACGCGTTCTCGATCTGCGAGAAGTCCTGCCCGGTGAACGAGTTGACGGTGAACACGATCTGGGTGACCGCGGGCGAGAGCCGGGTGAGGTCGACGATCACGGACTCGTCGTCGCCCTCGCCCGCGCCGGTGAGGTTGTCCCCGGTGTGCTGGACCGACCCGTCCTTGCTGCGGAGCTGCCCGAACCAGACGGCGTCGACCAGCGTGCCGCCCGCGTCGAACAGCAGGGCCGAGGCGTCGAGGTCGATCGACTGGCTCCTCGACCCGAACAGGCCGCGCTTGCGCACCGCGTCCCAGCCCAGGCCCATCCGGACGACGGACAGCGAACCGCCGCCGCGCTTGGCGAGCGAGACCTTCTGCCCCTTCTGCAGGCTGACGCTCATGCTCGCTCCGCCGCCAGCTCGTCGGCCGTCTTCTGGGTGTCGATGCCCTCGGCGGCCAGCCGCCGGTTGCGGCGGATGCTCGCGAACAGCGACGCGCCGATGAACACCACGCCGATCAGGCCCGTGACGATCTCGTTGACGTGGAACGGGCCGATCCCGATGAGCAGGATCACGGCCAGCGCGCCGATCGCCCAGTGCGCGCCGTGCTCGAGGTAGACGTAGTCGGCCAGCGTGCCCTTGCGCACCAGGAACACCGTGAGCGAGCGGACGAACATCGCGCCGATGAGGCCCAGGCCCAGCGCGATGATGATCGGGTCCGGGGTGATCGCGAACGCGCCGATGACACCGTCGAAGGAGAACGCGGCGTCGAGGACCTCGAGGTAGAGGAACAGGAAGAACCCGGCCTTGCCGGTCGCCTTCACCAGGCCGTTGGGGCCCGAACCGGTGGCGGCCGCGCCGCCCTCCTCCGCGACCTCGTCGATCTGCGCCTGGCCCGCCTGCTCGAAGAACTGGCCCAGGCCCTGCACCGCGAGGTAGGTGATCAGGCCCAGGGATCCGGCGAGCAGCACGACCGCCGGGTCGTCGGCGAGGAACTGCGAGAGCAGCACCAGCGCGACGACGGCGATGACCACCGAGATCCGCTCGACGCTTCCGACGCGGGCCAGGAAGTGCTCGATCGGCCGCAGCCACTTGATGTCGCGGTCCTCGAACATCCAGTCCAGGAACAGCATGAACAGGAACATGCCGCCGAACGCGGCGATCTGCGGGTAGGCCTGGTCGAGCAGGTACGCGTAGGTGCCCGGTTCCTCGGGGGGCCGGCCGCGGCTGTCCAGGGCCAGCGTCAGCGACTCGACCGGGTTGAGGCCCGCGGTCACCGCCACGATGATCAGCGGGAAGATCAACCGCATTCCGAACACGGCGATGAAGATGCCGATGGTGAGGAAGATGCGCTGCCAGAACGCGCTCATCCGCTCCAGGATCGTGGCGTTGACGACCGCGTTGTCGAACGACAGCGACACCTCCAGGACACCGAGGATCGCGCACAGGATCAGCGCCTCCCAGCTCCCGTACAGGAACGCGATGATCAGCGACACGATCGTCACCGCGTACGACCAGCCGAAAATCCGAAGGTTCATGTCCTGGTGATCCTGTTCCCCTGTCGATGTGCGGGCGTGCGCCGCCACGGTAGACGGTGGTGATCCACGGGGGACGGGCGCGCCGTCCAGTGTGCCGCAGTCGACACCGGACCCGACGGTGCCGGTCGTCCCGCCGCCCGTCGACGGTCGCGGCTCACCCCGTGGAGGGCACCTCGGCCGTGCGCTCGCCGCCCGCCGCCGCGCTGACCGCGTACTCGGGCAGCGTCCCAGCCGGTGCGCCGCCGTCCTCGAGCGTCCGGGCACGGGTGCGGCCCACCACCCGCCAGCGGCCGTCGGGCATCCGGCAGCGGACCCGGAACTCGGCACCGTCGGGCCCGTTCCACGACACGACGACGGTGCCGTCGGGCCGCCGCCGCGCCCGCACGTCGGTGGGAGCGGACGGGACGGCCGGCTGCGAGGCGGCCTCGTGCGCAACGTCCGGCCCCGCGTCGGGCACGGTCTGCTCGTCGGGCACGGTCTGCTCGTCGGAGCGGGTGGCCGCCGACGCCCGCCCGCCCGCGACGGCCGCGACCGCGTAGACGGGGGCCTCGACGGCCGGGGGCGCGCCGCCGTCGACGACCGTGGTGGCGGCGACGCGCCCGACGACGTGCCAGGCGCCGTCGGGTCGCAGCCTCGACACCTTGTAGCCGACACCGGGCGTGGGCGAGGGCTCCCAGACGACGAGGACGTCGCCGCGGTCGTCGCGGGCGGCCCGGACCCAGGCGGGCGGCTCGACGGGGATCGCGGCCAGCGCGGCCGCGGCGGCCGGGTGACCGGGACAGGCGTCGAGGACGGCGCCGAGCGCCGCGGCCCGCTCGGCGGCGGGGCCGGCCAGGGCCGCGGCGGTGGCGTCGTCGGCGCGGCGGACCGCCTCGGCGGCCCGGGCCCGGTGCCGGTCGAGGTCGCCGCCCTGCGGGTCGGGCACGTCCGCGGCGGCGCGGTGCAGGTGGTCGAGCTGGTCCAGGGCCTCGGTCCACCGGCGGGCCGCGAGCGCGGCACCGGCCGCCTTCCAGCGCAGGGCGGCGTCGGCCAGCACCGCGTCGATCTCGTCGGCGACGGCCCGCACCGGGGTGACGCCGTCCGAGCCGGCCCGCTCCGCCTCGCCCAGCAGCTGCTGCGCCTCGCGGACCAGGCGCTGCGCCTGCACGGGCCGGGCGGCCCGCAGGGCGGCCCTGGCCGCCTTCAGCGGCGCCTCCCACGCGCGCTCCGGCGCCGGCTCTGCCGGGGCGGGCGGGGTCGGGCCGGGCGGGGCGGCGGGCCTGCCGGTGGCCGTGTCGACCGGCGCGCCCAGCTCGGCGGCGATCGCGGCGAGCACCGCCCGGGCGCGGGCGTCGTCGAGGCCCAGGGAGACGGCCTCGGCGAGCAGGTGCGCGTGGTCGTCGGCGACGAGCCGGTCCTCCACCAGCACGGCGGCCCGCACCCGGGGCCGCAGGTGCTCGGTGACGTCGGCGGTCACCGCGTCGAGGTAGGCCTCCACGGCGGACCGGCCGGGTTCGAGCAGTTCCGCGACGTGCACGAGCAGCTCGTCGAGCACCGACCGCAGCCGCGCGGGGGGCAGTTCCCGCGCCCGCGACCGCCACGCCGCGGCGCGGGCCCGGATCTGCTGCTCGGACGCCGCGGGGTCGAGCTCCAGCAGCGCCAGCAGGGTCGACGGGGCGGGGGTGTCGGTGAGCCGGCCCAGCTCGTCGAGCAGGGCGCGCACCTGGCGGCGGCGCTCGACACCGATGCCGGGGTCGGGCTCCGCGGGTGCCCCGTCGATCAGCTTGTGGCGGCGCAGCCGGGCCGTCACCTCGTCGCGGGTGAGCCCGGCCAGCGCCCCGACCTCGTGCAGGCCCTCGACCTTGTCGGCGGGCAGCCCGCGGTGGCGGGCCACCAGCCGCGACACCGCCGCGTCGAGCAGGGCGAAACGGGCGGAGTCGCGCTGCTCGCGCTGCGCCCGCACCCGTGCCGCCGCGGTGCGCCGCCGACCGGCGTCGAGCAGCTCGGCCGACCGGGCGTCGTGCCCGTCCACCAGGAGCGCGACGAGCACGCGGTACTTGGGGTGGTCGCGCTGGCGCTGCCAGGCACCCCAGACCTCGGCGACCCGCCCGGCCACGAACGCGTCGTCCAGGTCGTCGGAGACGGGAAGGTCGTAGAGCTCGAACGGATCCGACGTCCCGGGGCCGCCGCGCTTCTCGACGGCCGCGAGCACGCGCTTGCGGTAGTCGTTGGGGTCGAACGCCCCGGAGCCGGACTCAGCCACGGCGCCGCTGCTTCCCGAGCTGGTCGCGCTCCCGCGCCACCTCGGCCTGCGACAGCGTGGCGCCGGTCGTGGCGGTCAGCGTCAGCGGGATGTCGGCGTCGACGTGGAACGCGGTGACGTGCAGCACCCCGTCGAAGCCCATCTCGAAGGTCACCCGCACCTCGGCACCCTCGTCGTAGCCGGGCGGGATGCCGGTGATGTCACCGACGACGAGCACCTTCGCGTCCTCGGGCCGCGACGACTCGGCCTGCCCCTGCTGCTCGACGACCGTCACCTGGATCTCGGACTGGTCGGCCCGCATCGTGCCGAAGCTGCGGCTGGTGCGGATCGGGAGCCGGTCGTTGCGGTGCACCAGCCACGTCGGCTCCAGCCGGCCGGCCGCGGAGTTGACGGCGAGCACCCCGAACCCGCGGGACACCACGGTGTCGACGCGGATCTCCACGGCGCGGCGGACCTGCGCGAGCGGCACCGCGTAGGCGTCGGCGACCCGGCGGCAGGCGCCGTCCAGGTCGGCGTCGGCGGCGTCCTCCAACGGGGCGCCGTCGCGCAGCCGCCCGCGGGTGCGCAGGTCGGCTGCGACCATGCGCTCCAGCTCCTTCTTCTCCCCGTACAGCGCGGCGCCCCGGGCCACGGCGAGGTCCGGGTCGTGCAGCCGGGCATCGAGATCGAGCTCGGTGAGCAGGGCGTCGGCGACGGCGGGCATGCGCGACGAGCCGCCGACGAGCAGCACGCGGTCGACGCGCGGCACGCCGCGGCGGGTGGCCTCGACCAGGCAGGCGCGGGTCAGGTCGACGGTGCGGCGCAGCAGCGGCGCCGTCATCTCCTCCAGCTCGTCGCGGGTGAGGGTGACGGTGGCGCGGGCGCCGTCGTGGGTGACGACGACGTCGGTGCGCTCGACGTCGGAGAGCTGGTGTTTGGCCCGCTCGGCGGCCAGCACGAGCGCCTGCGCGCCCGCGGAGTCGTCGAGGGGGTCCTCGGCGTCGGGGTTCTCCGCGCAGAAGCGGCGGGCCAGGTGCAGCGCGACACGCTCGTCCCAGTCGGCGCCGCCGAGCTGGTGGTCGCCCTCCACCGCGAGCACGGAGATGCGGCGGTCGGCCAGCTCGATCACGGTGGCGTCGAAGGTGCCTCCGCCGAGGTCGTAGACGAGCACGGTCTCGTGCGCGGGCCCCTTCGCCAGCTCCGGGGACCCGTCGAGGCGGCCGAACCCGTAGGCGAGCGCGGCGGCGATCGGTTCGGACAGCACGTCGACGACGTCGAGGCCGGCATAGGTGCCGGCGAGCACGGTGGCGCGGCGCTCCTCGTCGCCGAACCAGGCGGGCACCGTGATCACCGCGGCGCCCGGCGTCTCCCCGGTCGCGAACCCGGCGTCGGCCACCAGCGACCGGAGGATCAGCGAGGACACCGCGGGCGCCGACCACGGCTTGCCGTGCGCCACGAACCGCCACTGCGCGTCGCCCATGCGGCGCTTGACCAGCGCGCACACGTGCTCGGGGTCCAGGCGGGCCTCGCGCCGCGCCCCCTCCCCCACGACGTGCTCGCCGGGCGAGGCGAACAGCACCACCGACGGCGTGGTCGGCTTCCCGGACATCCCGGCCAACACCTGCGGCCGCCCGTCGGGCCCGGTGCGGGCGATGGCGGAGTTCGTGGTGCCGAGATCGATACCGTGGACGGCCACGGGCGCGAGACTAGCGATACCGTCGGTCCGTGCCCACGCTGCAGGACGTCTCCGACAAGATCGACGACGTGGCCCGCGCGCTGGCCCGCCAGGCCGCCGTGCTGGCCACGCTCACCGACGCGCCCACGGCCTCCGGCCCGGACGTCGCGCTGCTGGTCGACCTGCACGCCCTGCGCGTCGACGCGCTGGCCTGCGCCGCCACCGCGCGGTCCCGGCGCGAGCGGGCCGCGTTCGAGGCGATGGCCGCCGGGCTGGAGCGGCTGCTGGTCGGCCGCGGTGGCACGGTGGTGGCGCCGGGCGTCGGCGACGAGTTCCGTGGGACGCAGATGGAGGCGGCGGAGGTGGTGGCCGCCGAGTCGCCCGACCAGGACCGCACGGTCGCGACGCTTCTCGAGTCCGGCCTGGAGGTGTCCGGCCGCTCGGTCCGCCCGGCCCGGGTGGCGGTCTTCCGCACGCCCTGACCGTCCGCCCGACGCTACGTCCGGTAACTCCTCGGCCGCGGCAAGCGATGCGTGGTTCGTGGCCGATCAGGCGCTGTCCAAGGGCGCGAACGTTTCCCTGCTACACCGTTCCGAGATCGCGGACGGTCGGCTGCAGGCCGTGGTCCGATGGTCGGATCCGGACGGGTCCACCGACGTCGACGTGTCCGCACTGCTGCTGGGCTCCGACGGGCGGGTGCGTTCGGACGAGGACTTCGTCTTCTACAACGCACCGGCCGGGGGCGACGGGTCGGTGCGCCTGCTCGGCAAGCGGGCCGATGACGTCGCCGGTGAGGACCGGGTGTCCATCGACCTCGAAACCCTCCCGCCGAACGTCGAGTGCGTCGTGATCGCCGCCAGCCTGGACAACGCGGACGTCGCGGGGTTCGGCGACGTCCAGAATCTGGGCCTGGTGCTGCTGGACTCGGCCGGACGGCCCACCGTGAGCTTCGACGTCGCCGACGCCGGCACCGAGACCGCGATCGTCCTCGGTGAGTTCTACCTGCGCGGCGAGGAGTGGAAGTTCCGTGCCGTCGGCCAGGGGTGGGACTCCGGACTCGCCGGTCTGGCGACGGACTACGGCATCACCGTCGAGGATCCCGGGCAGGAAGCCGCCCGGTCCGGGCAAGACACCGGCGAGCCGGGCGGCGCGATCGCCGAGACCCCGCCCGCGACCGGGGCCGGCCCGGCGGCCGATCTCGTCGAGGTACCGCCTCCGGCCGCGGATCCCGCCGTCGAGGCGCCCGCTCCGGCGGACCCGGCCACCCCGGCGCCTGCCACGCGAAAGCGCGGCGTGCGCACCGGCAAGAAGCGCGCGACGGCGGCCACTCTCGCCCCGCTCACTCTGGCCGTAGACCCGAGCTGGCAACCTGCCCGCCTCTTCTCGATCTCCGGCGTGGGCACGGGCGAGGAGCAGGAGAAGCGGGCGACCTCGACCCTGATGTCGACGATGATGGCCGTCCGCGACTTCGGGCGGGCCCTGGTCTGCCGGTTCGGCGGGCCGGCCGGCACCATCGAGACCTACCTCGAGGTGCCTTTCACCCTCGACGAGCGCACCCTGATCCCCGATGCCGTGATCCGGGTGGCGCGGGCCGGCCGGGTGTGGACCGCACTGGTCGAGACGAAAACCGGTGCCAGTTCCCTGCGACCCGATCAGGTCGACAGCTACCTCGATCTGGCCCGTCAACAGGGGGTACGACGCGGTCATCACGTTGTCGAACGATCTCGCACCCACGGGCGGGGTGCACCCGATCGACGTGGACGGGCGCAAACTCCGCAAGGTGGCGCTGCATCACATCTCGTGGTCGGAAGTACTCCACGAGGCACAGATGCAGCTGGCCCACCGTGGCGTCGACGACCGGTTGCAGGCGTGGCTGCTCGCCGAGCTCGTCCGCTACCTCCGGCATCCGCGTTCCGGCGCAGCCGGGTTCGACGACATGGGCGCGGCGTGGGTACCGGTCCGCGAGGCCGTCGCGGCGGGCACTCTCCGGGCGACCGACCGGAAGATCGGTCAGGTCACCACCTCGTGGGAGAAACTGGTCCGTCACCTGTGCTTGCGCCTGACCAGCCAGCTCGGTGTGGGGGTCGTCCCGGTGTTGCCGCGGAAGATCGCCAAGGACCTCCCCGCCCGGGAACAGGCTGCCGTCACCCGGCTCGCAGGCGATGGCACGCTGCACACGACGCTGCGCATCCCCGGGGCCATCGGCGTGGTGGGTGTGACCGCCGACCTGCGCACCGGACAGGTCAGGACCACCATCGAGGTCGACGCGCCCAGCGACGGATCCGGAGCGCGCCGCGTCAACTGGATCCTGCGCCAGCTCAAGGAGGCCCCGAACACGCTGCTGGTCGAGGTCGCCTTCGCCCGCCGGGAACAGACCGCGTGCGAGCTGCTGAAGGACGTGCGCGACAACGCCGCGGCGCTGCTGCCGGACCCGGCAGCGGAGGTCCGTTCCTTCCGACTCTCGCTCTGTGCGCCGCTCGGGACGAAGCGCAACGGCTTGCGTCGCGCCTTCATCCCGAGCGTGAACGCGGCCGTGGACGCCTTCTACGCGGAGATCGTGCAGGGCCTCAAGCCGAGCGTGGCCCCCCGCCTGCCCGCCGACGTCGCGGAGGACGCGATCGCCGCTGTCGAATCGCCCTGACCACCACTATCGGATAGTTGTATGATCCTGCGGTGCCCACCGACAAGTTCTCGGCCACCGTCGATGCCGAGCTGCTCGCCCAGGTCCGCTCCCACGCCGGACCGCGGGGCGTCAGCGCGTTCGTGGCCGCGGCCCTGCGCCACGAACTGGACCGGGTCCGGCTTCGCGAGCTGCTGGACGATCTCGCCGTCGAGCTCGGCCCGCCGGACGAGAACATGGTCGCGGACGCCACGCGCGAGCTGGGGGAACTCGTGACCGAGGGGCACCGCCGTGCGGGCTGATCTGCCCGTGGTCGCGGTGCTCGACAGCGAGGCACTCTCGGCGGTCGCGTTCCCCCGGGAGCGTGGACGGTCGGCCCGTCGAGCGCAGGCCGTCCTTACCGCGGTCGAGCGGATGGGCGGGCGAGCCTGCGTGCCGGCGCCGGTCATTGCCGAGGTGGCCCGAACACCGGCTCGTCGAGCGGCGGTCGACCGTGTCCTCTCCCGGCTGCCCGTCGTCGACACCGATCGCACCGTCGCGACGACCGCCGGGGAGTTACTGGGCCGCCACGACCTCGACTCACGGCACGCCGTCGACGCCTTCGTCGCCGCGACGGCCCTCACCACCCGGCCGTCGGTGGTGATCACCGGCGATCCGGACGACCTGTCGCGACTGGTCGGCGACCTGCCGGGGGTGCGGGTCCGGGCCGTGACCTGACCCTCAGCCCACCTCGGCCATCACGTCGTCGCTCACGTCGAAGTTGGCGTAGACGTTCTGCACGTCGTCGCTGTCCTCCAGCGCCTCGATCAGCCGGAACACCTTGCGGGCGCCGTCGGCGTCGAGCGGGATGCTCATCGACGGCAGGAAGGTGGGGTCGGCCGAGTCGTAGTCGATGCCGGCGTCCACCAGCGCGGTGCGCACGGCGACGAGGTCGGTGGCCTCGGAGACGATCTCGAAGCTCTCGCCGAGGTCGTTGACCTCCTCCGCCCCCGCGTCCAGGACGGCGAGGAGCAGGTCGTCCTCGGTCAGGTCGCCGGTCTTCGGGACGATCACCACGCCCTTGCGCGTGAACAGGTACGCCACCGAGCCCGGGTCGGCCATCGCGCCGCCGTTGCGGGTCATGGCGATGCGGACCTCGGTGGCCGCGCGGTTGCGGTTGTCGCTGAGGCACTCGATGAGCAGCGCGACCCCGCCGGGGCCGTAGCCCTCATAGGTGATCGACTGGTAGTCGGCCCCGCCGGCGTCCTGGCCCGAGCCGCGCTTGACGGCGCGGTCGATGTTGTCGTTGGGCACCGAGCTCTTCTTCGCCTTCTGCACGGCGTCGAAGAGCGTGGGGTTGCCGTCGAGGTCACCGCCGCCGGTGCGCGCGGCCACCTCGATGTTCTTGATCAACTTGGCGAACATCTTGCCGCGCCGGGCGTCGATGACGGCCTTCTTGTGCTTGGTCGTCGCCCATTTGGAGTGGCCACTCATCCACGAACCCCTTCCGATCCCGACGATCGTAGCCCCGTGCGCGGGCGGGGATAGGATCCCCGGGGTGTCGCCCGATCGTCTGAGGCTGTCCCTGCTCGGGACCTTCGACGTCCGGGGCGACCTCGACGCCGCACCGCCCGCGGGTCAGGCGCAGCGGCTGCTCAAGGTGCTCGCCGCGCACGAGGGACGGTTCGTCCCGGTCGACGTGCTGATCGACGTCCTGTGGGACCGGCCGCCCGACCACGCCGAACGCAACATCGCGGTCCTGGTCAGCCGGCTGCGGCGGGCGCTCGGCCGGGAACGGCTCGACGGCGGCCCCGCCGGCTACCGCCTCGTGCTCGACGAGCGCACCACCGTCGACCTGTTCGAGGCGCGCGACCTCGTCGTCACCGCGGAGCAGGAGCTCGCCGCCGGCCGCCCCGGGCCGGCGGCGGCGGCCGCCGAACGGGCCACCGGGCTCCTCGTGGGGGGCCGCCCGCTCACCGAGGAGCGCGACGCCCCGTGGACCGCGGAGGTGCGCCTGTTCGCCGAGCACCAACTGCGGCGGGCCCGGCGGTGCTGGTGGGCGGCGGCGGCGGAGCTGGGGGCGCACCGGACCGTGGTCGAGGTGACCGGCGCGGCGCTGAGGGCCGACCCGCTCGACGAGGAGGCCTCCCGGGCCGCGATGACGGCGCACCGCAGCGCGGGTGAGTCCGGCCGCGCGCTGCTGGTCTACCGCGCCCTGCGCACCGCGCTCGCCGATCAGCTCGGTGTCGATCCCTCACCGGCCACGCAGTCGCTGTTCCTGTCGATCCTGCGGGCCGAGAACGGCGCGCCGCGACGCCCGGCGCCCCGCAGCCCCGACCCCGAGCCGGCCCCGCTGGTGGGCCGCGATCGCGAGCTGCGCGAGCTGCTCGCGCGCTGGGCCGACGCCCTCGACGGGCGGTCGGAGCCGGTGCTGGTCCTGGGTGAGGCGGGTATCGGCAAGAGCGCGCTGGTCGAGGCGCTCGCGGTGCGGGCCGCCCACGGCGGCGCGCTGGTGCTCACCGGATGGTGCCGCGAGGCGGAGCGGTCGCTCTACCTGCAGCCCCTGCTGGAAGCCGTGCGCGGGGCCCTCGCCCGGCTGGAGCCGCAGCGGATCCGCGCGCTGTCCGGCGGTCGGCTGGGCACGCTCGTCGGACTGCTCCCCGAGATCGCCGCGCGGACCGGGCCGGAACCCTACGAACGCGTCAGCGCCGAGCTGGAGCACCGCCGGAGCCTGGAGGCGCTGGCCACCCTGCTGGGCGGGCTCGCCGAGGACCGGCCCGTGCTGCTCGTGATCGAGGACCTGCAGCACGCGGGCGCCTCCACCGTCGAGGCGCTGCACTACCTGGCCACGCACCGGGACCGGGGCCGGCTGCTCGTCGTGGTCACGGAGCGCACCAGCGAGGACCCGTCGGTCGCCGCCGCACTGCGTGATGTGGCCGCACTGCACGAGGTGGGCCCGCTCGCCGAGCCCGCCGTCGCCGAGCTGGTGCGCGACTCCGGCCTGGCCTACGACGTGGCGAAGCTGTACGCCTGGACGGGCGGGTCACCACTGTTCGTCACCGAGCTGCTGCGCCATCCGGGCTCCGGCACGGGCGCGCTGGCCATCCCCGGCTCGCTGCACGAGGCCGTCGCCCAGCGCCTGGAACACGCCGGCGAGGACGTGGCCACCCTCCTCGCGTTCGGCGCCGTCCTGGGCAACTCCTTCGCCCTCGACGACGTGGCCGCGGTGAGCGGGCTCGACGTCGAGGACTGCGCGGTGCGCGCCGCTCGGGCGCTGCGCGCGGGGCTGCTCGCGGAGCAGGGTGAGACGTTCCGGTTCCCCAACGACATCGTCCGCACCGTCGCCTACGACGCGGTGCCCGAACCGATCCGGGTGAGCAGGCACCGGCGGGCCGCCCGGCTGTCCGACGCCCGCCCGGAGACCGCCGCCCGACACCTCGCCGCGGCCCACGACTGGGCCGAGGCGGCCCGAGCGTGGCAGCTCGCCGCACACGCCGCCCACCTCACCTTCGCCAACGACGAGGCCGAGCGCCTGCTGACCGACGCGCTCGACACGGCCGGACGCAGCGGCGAGCGCGCCCTGGTCGCCGTGCTGCGGCTGCGCCGCGGCGAGATCCGCACCGAGCTGGGCCGCCACGACGAGGCCCGTGACGACCACGAGCAGGCGCTCGCGCTGGCCCGCGACCTCGACGACGAGGAGCTGGAGGCCCGGGTGCTGGAGCAGCTGGGCTGGACGGCGCTCTACGCCCGCGACGTGCTGGGGGCGGTCGACCTGGCCGAACGCGCGACGCAGCTCGCCGAGTCCGCGGCCGCGGCGCGTGGCGCACTGCCCAGTGCCACGCTGCTGCTGGGCCGGGTGCGTCACTGGGACGGCGACTACGCGGCGGCCGGCGCGGCGTACGCGCGGGTGCTGGACGCCGAACCGAACCCGGGCGCCGCCACCACCGCGATGGCCCTGGCCTACCAGGGCGCGCTGCTGCAGCACCAGGACCGGTTCACCGAGGCCCGGGCCGTGCTGGAGCGGGCCGCGGTGCTGTGCCGCGACACCGGGCAGTTCCGGCCGCTGCTGCAGACCCTGTTCTTCATCGGCCTGGCCCGCGGCGACGTCGGTGACTTCGCCGGCGCCCTGCGCTCCCTGGGCCGCGCCCGGGCGCTGATCGACGGCTACGGGGTGAGTTTCTACCGCGCGGGCATCGAGACCACCACGTCGTGGCTGTGGCAGGAGCTCGGCGACGTCGGCCGGGCCCGCGAGCACGCGGAGCTGGCCGTGGAGCTCGCCCACCGCGGCGGCGGCGCGCTGGAGCTCGAGCAGGAGCTGCACGCCCTCCTGGCGCTGGCCGACTGCGACCTGCTGGTGGGCAGGCACGACGACGCCGGCGCCCGGGTCGAGGCCGCCGCGCCGATGCTGGAGCAGTCCCTGCCCTTCCGGCCGCGGGCGACGATGCGGCTGCTGGAGATGCGTGCGCGGTTCGACCGCAGCTGGGCCGAGGCGCTGTTCGAGGAGGCCCGCACCCACGACTCCCCGAAGTACCAGTCCCTGGCCCTGGCCCACCTGGGGCGGCACGAGGCCGCCGCGCGCGTCGCCGGCCGCACCGGGTCGGACCTGCTCATCGGCAGGCTGGGCGCCCCGGCCGACCGCCGGGCGGCCCGCGACCGGATAGCCCGGGCGCTGCCCGCCGAGCTGCGCGGGACCTACACGCGCCTGCCCTGAACGCCGGCCCCGGGGAGCGGGATCTCCATCCGGACGTGCGGGTGACCGACGTACTCGACGTCGGCGATCCGGATCCAGCCGAGCCGGACGAAGAACCGCTCGTTGGCCGGCTGCACGTGGGCGACCATCCGCTCGCCCCCGGCCGCGCCGGCCGTCGCGACGGCGAAGCGCACCAGCGGGCCGCCGAGCCCCGCCGTGCGGTGCCCGGTGAGCACCGCCAGGCGGTCGCCCTGCCACCACCCGCCGCCCAGCGGGTAGAGCCGCACCGTGCCGGCGGGCTCACCGTCGACGAGCCCGAGCACGTGCAGCGTGCCGGGGTCGTCGTCGTGGGCGTCGCGGTCGGAACCGGCGAAGATCCGTTGCTCGGCGACGAAGACGGCGTGCCGGACGCGGTGGTGGGCGGCGAGGTCGGCGCCGGCACCGGCGAGCCGGCAGGACACCTCGGCGCGCGCGCCCACCACCCGTGTCATCCCCGTACCCCGCTCATCCCCGTACCCCGCTCATCCCCGACCCCGTCCGTCAGGCGCCGGCCGGCCGGGAGCCGATCTGCAGCAACGGCTTGCCGTCGCTGAGCTGGTTCTGCAGCCCGTTGAGCCCGGAGCAGGCCTGGCAGCGCGCGCAGCCGGCCACGGCGGTGTCGGCGCCGAGGCCCCGTTCCTCCAGGTAGCCCGCGACCTTGCGGTAGACCCGCTCGGTGTACTCCGCCGTGGGCGGGGCGACCTCCTCCATCAGCGAGCCGGCGACGGGCCGCAGCGGGACAACGAACGGATAGACCCCGATCTCCACGGCCCGCTTGCACGCCGCGATGGTCAGGTCCGGGTCCTCGCCCATCCCGAGGATGACGTAGGTCGACACGCGGCCCGGCCCCCACAGCTCGACCGCCCGCTCCCAGGTGCGGAAGTAGGTCTCGATGCCCGTGCGGAACTTCCCGGGGGCGACGTGCGCGAGCACCGTCGGGTCGAACGACTCCACGTGGATGCCGACGGCGTCGACCCCGGACCCGTGCACGCGGTCGAGCACCGCGAGGTCGTGCGGCGGTTCGAACTGCACCTCGACCGGCAGCCCGGAAGCCTCCTTCACGGCCCGGCCGCACTCCGCGACGTAGTAGGCGCCGCGGTCGGGGGCGCGGGTGCTCCCGGTGGTGAGGGTCGCGTCGACGGCGCCGTCGAGGTCGCGCGCCGCGACGGCGACCTCGGCGAGCTGAGCCGGGGTCTTCTTCGCGATCGTGCGTCCCGAGTCGAGCGAGACACCGATGCCGCAGAACCGGCACTGGTCGGAGTTGCCCCAGTAGTTGCAGGTCTGCAGGACGGTGCTGGCCAACGAGTCCAGGTGCAGCAGCGCGATCTTCCAGTACGGCACGCCGTCGGCGGTGGTCATGTCGTAGAACCGGGGCCGGTTGCTCGTGGCGACCGACGCGAGCTTGACGCCGTCGCGGTAGATCCCCTGCCCGTCGTCCTCGGCCTTGAGCACGTACGGCGACGACCCGTCGGACTGCGTGGGTACCGTCGCGGGGACGCCCTCGATCCACAGCATCCCGGAGTCGGACGGGCCGGCGCCGCCGCGTCGGGACTCCACCGGCACCTCCACCCGGAGGCCGACGCTCTGCAGGTCGATGATCAAGGAGCTGACGTCGGTGCTCATACTGCACTCCACCCCGTCACGACGGATTCACTATAGGGAGCGGTCATGTCGTATAGGAGACCCCCCGCTCGGTGATTGGTCAAGAGGACTCGATCTCCGCGCGCCAGCGGTCCCGCTCCGCCACCCAGGCAACCGGGTCGGCGAAACCCCGCTCGCGGCCCGGCTCGCCGTCGGCGCCGAACTCCTGGAGCAGGTAGGGCTCCGCGCCGGCGTACGGGTCGACCGCGGCCAGCAGCGTCCGCCCGGTGGCCAGGTGGGTCACGACGGTGGACCCGCCGTAGAGCTCCTCCACCCGTTCCGGTCCCTGCAGCACCGCCCACGACCTGCCCTCCGACCGCGCGGCGGCGAGCACCGCGGCCCGCCGTTCGACCTCCTGCTCGGCGAGGAGCTCGCGTGCCCGCGCGCTGCACGCCGCGCCCACCAGGAGGTCGGTGGGCAGTCCCGGCCGGCCTGACGGAAGGACGGCGAGCAGACCCCCGGGGTCGGCCTCGACCCCGATCAGGTCGTCGATACTGCCGGCCGTGCGACGCAACTCACCCACGAGCGCCTGCACCGCCTCCAGTCCACTGCGGTAGCCGTCGGGATCGCTCATCGCCACCGGATAGAGCCGGTCCTCCGCGGCCCGCCACCGCTGCGTGGCCGCCGCCGCGTCGCCGTGCACCCCCATGCCGCTCCTCCGCTCACCGACTGGATCTCCGTCGAGCCCGTCCACTATAGTAGATCCTTCATCATCGATCCTATACGGCTGGAGTACCGGACATGCCGAGGACCGCCGTCGTCGCCCTCGGGGGCAACGCCATCATCCGCGCCCATCAGGCCGGGACGCACGCCGAGCAGGCGGCCAACGCCCGGTCGATGGCCCGGGCCATCTGCGAGCTCCGCGACGCGGGCTGGGTCGTCGTCGTCGTGCACGGCAACGGCCCGCAGGTGGGCAACCTGTCGATCCAGCAGCACGAGGCGGCCGAGGAGGTACCCGCGCTGCCGCTGTTCGTGCAGGGCGCGATGACCCAGGGCCAGCTCGGCACGCTGCTGGTCATGGCCCTGCACGAGGTGGTCGACGACGCCTCGCCCGCCGTGCTCGCGATGGTCACCCACGTCGTGGTCGACGCCGGGGACCCGGCGTTCGGGAAGCCCACCAAGCCGATCGGTCCCTTCTTCGACCAGGAGGAGGCGCAGCGGCTCGTCGCCGAGCGCGGCTGGACGATCGTCGAGGACTCCGGACGCGGCTACCGCCAGATCGTCGCCTCCCCCGTTCCGCGGCGCATCCTCGAGATCGACGCGGTCCGCACACTGGTCGACCACGGGACGATCGTCGTGACCTGCGGCGGGGGTGGCGTGCCGGTCATCGAGGAGGCGGGTGGCTACCGGGGCGTCGACGGCGTCATCGACAAGGACCTCACCGCGCGCCTGATCGCCACCGAGCTCGGCGCGGAGGCGCTCGTCCTCATCACCGACATCGACCGCGTGGCTCTCGACTTCGGTACCGACCGTCAGCGCCCGATCCTGGATATGGGTGTCGAGGAGGCCCAGCGCCACCACGACGACGGACAGTTCCCGCCCGGCAGCATGGGACCCAAGATGGCGGCCGCGATCGACTTCATCCGGCACGGGGGGCAGGCCGCGGTGATCACCGACGTGGCGCACGTGCGTGCCTCGCTCGATCCCGACGACGGTGGTGAGCCCGGCACCAGGATCCTCGCCGGATCCGCCCGGATCGGAGCCGGGCGATGAGCGCGTCGAGGGTCACGCTGTTCCGCGACACCTACCTCGACTCGGTCGTGCAGCTCTCCGGCACCCGGCGGATGCGCCAGGTCGACGGCGTCCGGTGGGCCTCGGCCGCGATGGCGACCCCGGCGAACCTCGACACGCTCGGCTCCGAGGGCTTCGACGCGGCCGAGTGGTCCGGGGCCGGAGCGGGCGACCTGTTCATCGCCGTGCGCGGGGACTCCGAGGCGGCGGTGGCCGCCGCCACCGCCGCGGGGCAGGAGGCGATGTTCGCCCAGGGCTCGTCCGACGCCGGCGGTGCGGTGCGCTCCGCGCGCAGCGTGCGCGAGGCGCGGGAACTCGCTCCCGACAGCTCGGTCGCGGTCGTGTCGGTGCCCGGCGACTACGCCGCGCTGGAGGCCCACCAGGCCCTCACCGCGGGCCTGCACGTGCTGCTGTTCAGCGACAACGTGTCGCTCGAGGCCGAGATCGAGCTCAAGGAGCGCGCCGCGGGCATGGGCCTGTTGGTGATGGGCCCGGGGGCGGGCACCGCGATGCTCGGCGGCGCCTGCCTGGGCTTCTCCAACGTCGTGACGCCCGGGCCGGTCGCCGTCGTCGCCGCGGCGGGCACCGGGGCGCAGGAGGCGATGACGCTGCTGGACCGCTGGGGCGTCGGCGTCTCGCACGTGATCGGGCTCGGCGGGCGCGACATGTCCGCGGCGGTCGGCGGCATCATGGCCCGTGAGGCGCTGGCCGCGCTGCGCGCCGACGACGCCACCGAGGTGGTGCTGCTCGTGTCCAAGCCGCCGGACGCCGACGTCGCGCGGTCGGTGCTCGCCGCGGCGGCGGGGAAGCCGGTGGTGGCCGCGCTGATCGGGCTCGAACCGGGCTCGATCGAGGTTCCCGACGGCGTCGAGCTCGCGGGCTCGCTGGAGACCGGTGTGGTCCGCGCGCTGCAGGCGGTGGGCCGCACCGCCCCCGACCCCACCGAGGGGCTGCGCGAGGCGGTGGCCGCCGCGGTCGAGGGCCTGCCCGCCGGGCGGACGCAGCTGCGCGGGCTCTACTCCGGCGGCACGCTCTGCTACGAGGCGCTGGTGATCCTGGCCGGCGCACTGGGCGACGTGCACTCCAACACCCCGGTCGACAAGTCGCTGGGCCTGCCCGCACCCGAGGGCGCCCACACCTGCCTCGACCTCGGCGAGGAGGAGTACACCCAGGGACGCCCGCACCCGATGATCGACCCGGAGGCGCGGATCGAGATGCTGCGCGACGCCGGCGCCGACCCGGACGTCGCCGTGATCGTGCTCGACGTGGTGCTCGGCCACGGGGCGCACCCCGACCCGGCGGCCGAGCTGGCCCCGGTCTGCGCCGGCATCATCGCCGACGGCGGGCCGCGGGTCGTGGTCTACGTGCTCGGCAGCGACCAGGACCCGCAGGGCCTCGAGGCCCAGCGCCGGACGTTCGCCGAGGCGGGCTGCGTGGTCACCGCCACGGCGGCGCGGGCCGCGCTGGCCGCCGCCGCCATCGCCGCGCGCGATCCGGAGATCGTCGGGCGGCCGGTGTGAGCCGGGGTGTGGCACTGCTGACCTACTCGACCAAGCCGCGCGGCGGCGTCGTGCACACCCTGTGCCTGGCCGAGGAGCTGCACCGGCAGGGCTACCCGGTGCACGTGGTGACCCTGGGCGACCCGGACGTGGGCTTCTTCCGGCCCGTCGACGTGCCGCACACGATCGTGCCGGTGCGCGAGCGCGCCGGCACGCTCGACGAGCGCGTGTTCGACGCGATCGACGCGCTCACCGACGGCCTGCGCGGGATCGCGGGCGGGTTCGACATCCTGCACCCGCAGGACTGCATCTCCGCGCGCGCCGCCGTGGCGGTGCGCGACGAGGGGGCCCCGGTCACCGTCGTGCGCACCGTGCACCACGTCGACGACTTCACCACCCACGCGCTGATCGACTGCCAGGCGAAGGCGATCCACGAGCCCGACCGCGTGCTCGTCGTCAGCGAGCAGTGGCGGGGGATCCTGCGCGACGACTACGGCGTTACGCCCGAGGTCGTGCCCAACGGCGTCGACACGGCCCGGTTCCCGGAGGTCACCGCGGCGCAGCGGACCGCGCTGCGGGAGCGGGTCGGCGCACGGGACCGCTTCCTGCTGCTCGCCGTGGGCGGTGTCGAGCCCCGCAAGGGCACCCATCACCTGTTCGAGGCGCTGGGTTCGCTGGCGACCGTGCTCGACCGGCGCCCGGTGCTGGCCGTCGTCGGCGGGCACTCCTTCCAGGACTACACCGCCTACCGCGACGCCGCGCTGGCCTCGCTCCCCTCGCTCGGGCTGGAGCTCGGCGTCGACGTCGTGCAGCTCGGCACGGTCGACGAGGCCGAGCTGGCCGGGTGGTACTCCGCGGCCGACGCGCTCGCGTTCCCGTCGGTCAAGGAGGGCTGGGGACTGGTGGTGCTGGAGGCACTGAGCATGGGCCTGCCGGTGGTGGCCAGCGACCTGCCCGTGTTCGGCGAGTACCTCACCGACGGCGTCGACGCGCTGCTCCCCGCGGTCGGCGACAGTCCCGCGCTGGCCGCCGCGCTGCACCGGATCGTCACCGACGGCGCGCTGCGCGACCGGCTGCGCACCGGCGGGCACGCGGTGGCGCAGCGCTACACCTGGGCCGCGAGCGCGCAACGCCACCGCGAGGTCTACGCCGACGTCCGCGCGGCCCGCCGCTGACGAGCGAACGGCACCCTCGCCCGATCCCGCTGGACGAGAGTGCCGTTCGCTCGGGGCTCCGTTGCCCGCGTCGGTGGCCGTGCGGGGGGTCAGTGGCCGTGCCCGTGCCCCTCGGCGTGCTCGTGGTCGTGGCCCGCCGGGCGCTCGGCCAGCTCGCCCGCGCGGCCGGTCACCTCGCCCGCGCCCACGAGGCCGCGCTCGGCGACCACCGACTCCAGGGCCTGGAGCCAGCAGCGGTAGTAGCTGTAGCACTCCCCCGCCGGGTGGTCGCGCTCCCAGTCGGCGATGTGGGCCACCAGGTGGTCGCGAAACTCGTCCCAGGTGAACGACCCCGAGTCGTGCAGCGTGACCGCGAGCCCGAACGCCCGGCTCTCCCACGGCTCGGCGAACACCAGCTCGCCGTTGTCGCGCGGCGGCGCGGCGGGCCCGTCGATCTCCAGGAGCGGGGTGCTCACCGCGCGACGCCCACCATCATGTCGCGGGTGACGTGCCCGGCCAGCTCCTCCTCCGAGGCGTCCTCGGTGCCGGCGGGGCGCAGCGGCAGCACCAGGTAGCGCACCTCGCTGCTGGAGTCCCAGACCTTGACCTCGACGTCGTCGGGCAGCGTCAGCCCCATCTCGGCCAGCACGGTGCGCGGCTCGCGCACGATCCGCGCCCGGTAGGCGGGGTCCTTGTACCAGCCCGGGGGCAGGCCCAGCACCGGCCACGGGTAGCACGAGCACAGCGTGCAGGTGACGACGTGGTGGGTCGACCCCGTGTTCTCCAGGACGACGATGTGCTCGCCCTGCGGACCGGCGAACCCGAGCTCCTTGATCGCCGCGGTGCCCTCGGCGAGCAGCCGCGCCTTGTACTCGGGGTCGGTCCAGGCCTTCGCGACGACCTTCGCCCCGTTGAGCGGGCCCACGTCGTTCTCGTAGGTGCTGATGAACTTGTCCATCACCGCCGGGTCGACGAGCCCGCGCTCGGTGAGCAGCTGCTCGAGCGCCTCGGTGCGCAGCGCCGGGGAGAGGCGGTCGGGGTTGATCGAGGCAGTCATGAGGCCGGCTCCAGGTAGCTGTCGAACAGGTCGGCGGTGACGGTGAAGGACTCGGCGTCGGGACCCCACAGGTCGCGCGAGTCGAACTCCACCGCGTAGACGTGCTGGGCGTTCTCGCCCAGGAAGTGCGCGTGGGTGTCGGGCAGCAGCGCGGCGGGCTGCACGATCGTGACGACACCGGTGCGCCCGCGCAGGTAGCCGACGAGCTGGGTGTGCCCGGTCGGGTCCTCGTCCTTGGCGGTCACCCGGTCGCCGACCGCGAACCGGGGCGCCTCCTCCACCGTGCGCAGGGAGCCCGCGGCGGTGGGCTTGTAGTCGGGCTTGGCGTCCTGCTCGGGGGCGGGCGGCTGCTCGACGGTCTCCCCCCGGTTGGCGCGGGCGCGCGCGTCGACGGCACCGGGGGCGAGGATCGCGCTCTCGGTGAGCATCAGCTCGGCGGCGTTGAGCCAGCGGCCGTAGTAGCCGTCCTCGAGGTAGGCCCCGCGGTCCAGACTGCCCAGCGAGTGGCGGAACGCATCGAGGTTGCGGCCGGAGATCCGGCCCATCGTGAGCAGGGTCATCGCGAACGCGCGGCCCTCCCACGGCTCGGCGAACACCGGCTCGTCCGGGGTCGGCGTCTTCACACGGCCCCAACCCTCGGTGCCGCCCATGTTGGCGATGCTGCTCATGTCTCCCTCTCCAGGATGACCGGTGGGGCGGGCGGGCGGATGGCCGCCCGCCCCACGGGGGCCGAACGGGTCAGAGCGTCCAGGTCTGCAGGACCAGCGCGCCCTCGCGGCGGGCGGTGAGCGTCGCGTCGAGCACGTCGAGCGGGTGCATCGGCTGGACCCCGGGGATCAGGTCGGCCTCCCGCATGCCGTAGAGCGCCGCCATGGCGAAGCGGCACGCGTAGACCTTGCCGCCCTCCTTCATGAACGTCTGGAGCTGGTTGTTGAAGTTCATGTGCCCGGGGAACGCCTCGGCGCCGACGGTCGGGAAACCGCGGGTGCCCGACGCCATCAGCACGCCGGGGCCGTAGAGCACCATCGAGGTGTCGAAGCCCTTGCGGTTGATGCGGGTGGCGGTCAACATGTTGACGAAGCCGACCGAGCCCTCGTAGGGCACGGTGTGCATGAAGACGTAGGCCTTCTCGCCCTCGTTGGCCTGGACGTCGTCGAAGAGCTTCTCGTCGTAGTCGACGATGATGTCGCCCTCGGTGGGACGCTCGCCCTTGATCTCAGCCACGTGATTCTCCTTCGTACGGGTGGGTACCTGACGCGGTCAGACCGCGGGTCCTTGTGGTCGGGGCGGGTCCGCCCACGTCTGACGGTGACTGCCCGGCATCGCCCGCATGATCCTGCTGCGCAGCGACCAGGGCAACAGCGCGTAGGTGGGGGCGAAGACCCGCAGCCAGAAGATGTCCTTCGCGCCCCGCGGCGGGCGGGGCGCCGGGGCGCCCTGCGTCCGCGCCAGCTTCTGGTGGGCGGCGATCAGGAGGTAGTGCTCGGAGTTGCTGCGCAACCAGCCGAAGAAGCCCGTGCCCGCCACGGTCAGGCCTTCTTCTTCGACTCGGCGACGCCGTTGGTGGCGGCCACCACGATGGGCTCGTTCAGCGCCCCGATCGCCGGCGAGTAGACGTTCTCCATCGTCGACAGGTCGTGCAGCGTCATTCCGAAGCGGATGGCCTGGGCGAGGAAGTCGGCCCGCTCCTTGATCCCCTCGCCGCCACCGACCATCTGCGCCCCGATCAGCCGCAGGGTGCCCGGTTCGGCCAGCAGCTTGACGCGGACCGGCTGCACGTCCGGGTAGTAGCGGGCGCGGGAGATGCCCTGCGCCTCGCCCTTGACGTAGGGGATGCCCAGCGCGGTGGCCGTGGCCTCGCCGAAGGAGGCCCCGCCGATCACCCACTTGCCCGCCGGCGTGCCCCACGGGACGAACACCGCCCGGTAGGCGCGATCGCCACCACCGGCGTTGGTGCCTGCCGTCTTGCCCTGTGCGTAGGCGTGCGATCCGGTGAGGCCCTGCAGCGGGGTGCGGGTCAGGCCGTGCGGGATCTCCACGACGTCGCCCGCGGCCCACACGTCCGGCGCGGAGGTCTTCATCCGTTCGTCGACGATGATGGCTCCGGTGGAGCCGAGCTTGATCCCGGCCGCCGTGGCGAGGCTGTTCTCCGGCGTCTTGTGCGTGGAGATGACGACGAGGTCGGCCGCGATCTCGCCGTCGGAGGTCCGCACCGCGCGCACCTTGCCGTCGGCGTCGCCGAGGAACTCCTCGAGCGTGGTGTTGAAGTGCAGGTGCACCCCGAGCTCGCGCCAGGAGTCCTCGACCGGCTTCATGATGTCCGGATCGGCCATCATCGCCAGCGCGTAGGGGTTCGGATCGATCAGGTGGGTCTCGACGCCGCGGTGCGCGAGCGCGGTGACCATCTCCAGGCCGAGCGGGCCGGCCTCGACGACCACCGCGCTCTTCGTCTCGGAGATGACCTTGTCCCACTCCATGGCCCGGCGGATGTTCTTGACGTAGTACAGCCCGCTCAGCTCGCCACCCGGGACTCCCGGGTCGGCGTAGTTCCAGCCGGTGGCGATGATCAGCTGGTCGTAGCCGACCGCGCCCTCGCCCGCGACCGTGACCGTCTTCGCCGCCGTGTCGATCCCGGTCACGGAGGTCTCGTAGTGGACGTCGATACCGGCGTCCACGTAGGCCTGCTTGCCCGCGAGGAACAGCCGCTCGAAGTCGGGGATCTCACCGCCGTGGACGTAGGGGATGCCACAGGGGCTGTAGGCGACGTCCTCGTTCTCCGTGTAGACGACGACGTCGGCCTCCGGGTCCGCGGCCTTGACCCCGCCCGCGGACCCGAGACCGGCCGCTCCACCGCCGATGATCACCGTCTTGCGAGGCAAGGTCGAACCCGCTTCCTTCGGTCGATGTGTAATGGGGCGGTCGAATCCCGCCGTCGTCCACCATAGGCAATGAGAAATCCACTATACTGAACGTGATCACCCTGTCAAGGAGAGCCGACATGCCCGCTGCCCCGCCGGATACCCGCGTCCCGGGCGACCCCGCGGCGTGGGAGCCGATCGTCGGCGCCATCGGCCCGAAGGTCCACGAGCTGCGCCTGCAGCAGGGGCTGTCGCTGCAACAGCTCGCGCAGCGCTCGGCCGTCTCGGCCGCCGCGATCCACAAGGTCGAACGCGGTGACATGGTGCCCACCATCACCACCCTGCTCAAGCTCGCCGCCGCACTGGAGCGCCCGATCGGGTACTTCGTGGAGGGCGCCGACGTCGCCCCCGCGGCCGCGCACACCCCCGCAGGCGCCCGCCCGGTCGTCCGCGCCGACGTCGAGGGAGTGGAACTCAGCGGCATCACCGGGCCCACGGACCGGTTCCGCGCCAGCGGCACGGTCGCCACCATCGCGGCGGGGGCGGCCGGCCGGGCCCGGCCACGGCCCGGCGAGGAGGTCGTGCTCGTGCTGGAGGGCACGCTCGACTTCGAGGTGGCCGGCGAGCGGTACTCCCTGCGGGACGGCGACTCGCTCCACTACCTCACCGACCGCCCGCACAGCTGGTCCAGCTCCGGCCCCACCCGCGCGATCTGGATGTCGGTACCGGAGACCTGACCGGTCCCCCACCGCAATCCCGCCGACAGCGCGGCGCCCGAACTGGCGCCGATCGCGGTCAGCCGCCGTTCCGCGCGCCGCCGGGCGTCGTCGTCCGCAGCGGTGAGCCAGGCGTGCGCCGGCTCGATGCACTGCCCGCGCGCAGCCCAGGCGAGGAACGCCGCCGCCACCTCGGTCGTCCGGACCGACGTGGCCACCGCGCGCAGCTCCGGCCCGACGGCCGGCCCGTGCGCGGCGCGGACCGCGAGCAGGGCGCCCGCCAGCACGTCGTCACCGACCGGGGTCAGGCCCGGCCCGCGGCCACCGACCCGCGCGGCCAGCTCGTGCACCGCTGCGGGGGCAGGGACGCCCGACCCGCCCCGGGCGCCGGCGCCGGGACCCGGGTGCGGCCCGGCGGGCAGGGTCCCGGTCCAGGTCGGGGCACCGCCGAGGTCCGCCGACCAGCCCGGTCCGTACAGCACCCCTGCGGCCGCCTCGACCCGGTCACCGGGCCGCAGCTCCGCCAGGACGGCCACCCGCAGGTGCAGCGGGCCCGGTGGGGCGAGCCCACTGGTCAGCGCGACGAGCCCGGCCGGGAACCGCAGGTACGCAGCCACCCGGTAGACGGCGACCACCCGCCCGACGGCGGGTGCGGCCAGGGCCTCCCGGACCCCCAGGCCCACGTCGAGCGTCGTCGTTCCCCGCCCGGGCCGGTGGGGCACAGGTCGTCGGGCGGCGGGGGCCGCCACGTCAGCCGGCCAGTTCCCGCAGCGCCGTCTCGAAGCACGCGGCCGGAGCCGTCGCCACGCCGGCACCGACCTGCCCGCTCCCGTCGTGGGCGTGCAGGATGCCGGTGGTGACCTGCGGACGGATGCCCAGCTCCACGACCCGTCGGACGTCGACGCCGAGCGGCGTGCCCACGAAACCCATCGGCGGCAGCGTGAATCGGCTGCTGCGGCCCGCGCAGATCCGGGCGAACCGCTCGGTGGCCTGCGCGGCGGCCGCCATCGTGCCACCGAGGAACCCGGCGACAGCCGGCGAGCCGCCCGCCGCGGGGCCGCCGAGCCCGGTCAGCTCCAGCACGGCGCTGTCGCCGATGTCCGGGGCGGCGTCCTCGGGACCCATCCCGGCGTTGTAGAGCGCGTCGCCGACCGGCGGGGCGTCGGTGATGTGCCAGGTGTCGGAACCGGCGAGCCGGATGCCGAAGTCGGTGCCGTTGCGGCTCATCGTCGTGACGATGCTCGATCCCCGGACCTGCCCGGCCCACGCCGTCAGCGAACGCGCCCCGGCCATCGCGACGGTGAGGAAGAACAGGTGGTTGCCGGCCAGGAACCTCGCCACCTGTTCCCGCTCGGACGAGGGCAGCGCGGCGATCTGCGGGAGCCAGGTGCGGATCAGCAGGTTGGTGGTGGCCTGGGTGCGCATGTGCAGGTCGTCGCCCATGGCGACGCCCTGCTTGGCGAGGGCGAAGACGTCGAGCGGCCCCGCCTCCGCGACGACCCGGCCGAGCGCGGGGCCCGCGACGTCGCGCAGGAAGCGCAGGCGCTCGATGGCGGGAGCGGTCTCCCGACCGAACCACGGCACCTCACCCGGGCCCTGGTTGACCGGGGAGTAGGCGCGGGTGCCGCCCTGCGGGCAGTCGACGACCCACACCGGGGCCGACGGCCCGATCGCGCTCGCCATCGGCACGACCATGTCGTGGGCGTTGGCGGAGGCGAGCAGGACGCGGCCGTCGGCGAGCGCCCGCCCGGCCTCGTCGACGTCGGAGGCCCAGCCCTCGGCGACGACGGCGGCGCGCATCGACCGGCGCAGCGGGTCGCACACCCGCTCCCATTCGATCGCCGGGCCGCAGTGCAGCAGGGTCCGCTCCCCGAGGCCGGGCAGCACGTCGGCCACCCGCGACACCCCGGTCAGGGTCGGGACGCCCTCGTCGAGCCTGCGCACCACCTCGGCGTTCGCGATGTCGATCTCCGCCGCGCGCGGCCCGTAGACGCGCGTCAGCGCGGTGACGAGATCGGCGTCGCCACCGGCAGGCGGCGACCAGTCCACCTGCTGCACGGGCCTGCCCTGGTCGCGCACGGCGTCGGCGAACATCGGTAGGCCGACGTTGACGACGGCGACGTCGGCGGGGAGTGTCAGCATCGGTTCTCCTTCGGATTCGCGGTGGTGCCGTCCACGACGGACCGCGCGGTGTCGATCAGGGCGTCCTCGACGCGGTCGAACCCGGCGGTCCGGGCGGTGGCCTCCACGTCGAGGCCCTCCAGGGTGCTGCGCAGGGAGGCGATCATCGCGGCGACGGCGTCGGGCGCCGCGCCGCCCTGGGCCGACCGCGACAGCACGATCCGCCACGGGTCGAGCACCTCGGACAGGTCGGCCCCGGCGAGCCCCCAGCCCCGGCCGGTGTGCTCGCGAGCGGCCTCGTCGATCATCTCGCCGGTGATGCCGCCGCCCGGGACACCGGCCTGGCTGGCGGTGCGGACGGTGCGGCCGACCACGACGTAGGCGGTGCGGTAGTCGACGCCGACCCGCTGCACCAGGTGCTCGGCGAGGTCGGTGGCCTGGGTGTAGCCGCGGGCGAGCTCCTCGGCCATCCGGTCGGCGTTGACGCGCAGCGTGCGCACGACACCGGCGAACAACCGGGTGATCCGCAGGGTCAGGTCGAGCGCCCGGGGCACCTCGCCGTAGGCGAAGATCAGGTTGTCGCTGCGCGCGGAGGGGCTCTTGGTCACCGCGAGGAAGCCCGACAGCCGCCCGATGATCACCCCGGACGCGCCGCGGACGATCGCCAGCGCATAGGGGTTGCGCTTGTTGGGCATGAGGACCGACGAGCGGGTGAAGGAGTCGTCGAGGTCGACGAAGTCGAACTCGCTGGAGGAGAAGATCTCCAGGTCCTCGGCGAGCTTGGAGAAGTTCGACAGCAGGCTCGACGCCGTGGCCAGCACGTGGATCAGGCCGTCGACCTGCCACATCGCGTCACGGGTGTGTTCGATGACGCCCTCGAAGCCGAGCGAGTCCGCGATGAAGCCCCGGTCCTCCAGCAGCCGGGTGCCGTTGACGCAGCCGGCGCCGCCGGGTGAGCAGTCGACCCAGTCGAGCTCGTCGAGCAGGCGCCGCGCGTCGCGGACGCAGGAGTAGACGAACGAGAGCAGGTAGTGCCCGAACGTCGACGGCTGGGCCTGCTGCAGGTAGGTCTGGTCCGGCAGCAGGGTGTGGGCGTGCTCCTCGGCGCGGTCGCAGGCCACCCGTGCGAACGCCACGGCCTCGGTGACGAGCTCGGCGAGCTGGCGGCGCAGGTGCAGCCGCAACGCGATCCGGGTGGCCTCCCGACGCGGCCGTCCGGCGTGCAGCCAGCCCGCGACGTCGCCGATCCGCCCGACGAAGTAGTGCTCGCGGGAGTTGTAGGCCTCGCCGAGGCCCGGGTCGTAGGGGAACTCCTCGGCCGGGATCTCGTGGACGTCGAGCAGCAGAGCCAGCAGTTCCCGCTCGGCGGCGGGCGCGACGATGCCGCGGCGGGCGAGGTCGAGCACGTGGGAGATGTCGGCCAGGTTGAGGCCACGGTGCAGGAACGGGGCGTCGGCGTTCTCCAGGGCGAACCCGGACTCGACCAGCTCGGGGGCCGGGCCGCCCAGCGGCGGACCGCCCTCACGGGTACGGCGGGGGGTGGTCACGGCGCGGCCTCCTGCAGGCGGGTGAGGGCGGTGGACGGGCCGCCGGTGTGCCGGTGGACGACCGGGCCGGGCACCGTGAGCTGATCCAGGAGCACGGCGAAGGCCTTGGCCCCGCAGGTGCCGTCGAGGAGCCGAGGCACCGCGATGCCCGCCGCCGAGCGCGCGACGACGGACCGCGTGCGGCGGTAGGCCTCGCGGCCGACGACACAGGCGCGCAGCGACCGCTCGTCGAGGCCGACCCCGGACGGCAGGGCCGCAACGGGCACGCCCCGGTAGCGGCCCGGGACGATGGTGCGGCCCACGGGAGCGGGAGCCGTCACGCGGGACCCGCTCCGGCCGCGTCCCCCTGCCGGGCGGCCGCGGTGTCGGATCGCAGGCCCAGCCGCAGCGTCTCCACCGACAGCACCTCCGACAGCGCCACGTTCCCCAGGTTGACCTCCGGGCCGAACCGACGGACGAACCAGGCCTGCTGCGCGGACCGCGGGGCCTCGAACACCACCCGCTCGACCCCGACCGCCGCCGCGACCGCCTCCACGACGTCGGGCCGGACCCGACCGGCGGCGTCGAACGTGCCGACGGTGCCGCTCTGCCGCCCCTCGGTGACGACCAGGCTCGCGCCCGCGTCCAGGTCGGAACGGGCCTCCGCGGGCCAGGTGCGAGCGGCGAGCTGCTCGCCGGGGGACTTGGCGCCCACCTCGGCGAGCACGGTGAACCGGCCGACTGCCGAGCCGATGAGCGCGCGCTTCTCGGCCACCGTCATGTCGACGGTGCCGCGGGAGACCTCCACCATCGTGAAGCCCGTGTCGTGCGCCCAGTCCAGGCACTCGCGGGCCCGGCCCTGGGCGAACGCGATCTCCAGCAGGGTGCCGCCGAGGCAGGCGGGCACGCCCGCGGCCGCGAGCAGCGCCAGCTTCGCGTCGAGCGCACCGTCGACGTAGGCGGTCCCCCAGCCGACCTTCCAGATGTCGAGGTGCGCCGAGGAGGACGTCAGCAGGTCGGCGGCGGCTCCCGGCGGGACACCCGGATCCAGCACGTGGGTCAGTCCGGTGCTGCGGGGTTTGGCCGCTCGCGCGGGGAGATCCAGGAAGGACGGGTCGACCACGGGGTGATGATAGGTCATATAGTGGAGGAGCACCTACTATAGGAGACGTGGCCCGTACCGATCAGGACTCCCTCGACGCGCTCGTCGCCGTACTGCGCGCCCACCCCGGGATGCGCGGCAAGGCCGCGATCGGGCTGGTCTCCGAGGTGCTCGGCGCCAGTGACTGGCTGGGCGGCCCGGGCGACGACGGGGCCGTCGTCGAGGCGTTCGGCGGATCGGTCGTCGCCTGCGGCGAGGCGATGTGGCCGCCGTTCGTGCGAGCCGACCCGTTCGGCGCCGGCTTCGCCGCGGTCCTCACCAACGTCAACGATCTGGCGGCGATGGGCGCGGTCCCGCTGGGGGTCGTGGACACGATCGTCGCCGGCCCGGAGGTCGCCCGGCGCGCGCTGGAGGGCATGCGCCGGGCGTGCGAGCTGCTGCACGTCCCGGTGATCGGCGGGCATCTCACCGAGCACGACGGCGAGCCCGCGGTATCGGCGTTCGGCGTCGGAGCGGCCACGCACCCGCTGTCGGTGACCCGGATGGCCGTCGGCCAGCGGCTCGTGGTGGCCTACGCGCTCGACGGGACGATGCGCCCCGACTTCCCGTTCTTCCCGGCCTTCGAGGCCCGCGGCGAGCGCTGCGCGGGCGACGTACGACTGCTCGCCGAGGTGGCCGCCGCAGGCTCCTGCGTGGCCGCGAAGGACATCAGCATGGCCGGCTTCGCCGGCTCCCTGGCGATGCTGCTGGAGCAGGGCCGGTTCGGTGTCACCGTCGACCTCGACGCCCTGCCCGTGCCCGGCGGGGTCGACCTGGCCGCATGGCTGACCTGCTTCCCGAGCTTCGGGTTCCTGCTCTGCGCTCCGGCCGGGCGGCAGGACGAGCTCGCCGCCGCGTTCACCGCGCGCGGGCTGCACGCCGCCGTGCTCGGCACGCTGGACGACTCCGGGCTCCTGGACCTGCGGCTGGGCGACGCGACCGCCACCGTCCTCGACCTGGCGACCGAGCCGGTGACCGGGCTGGCCCGATGAGCGGCTACGCCGCGATGTGGGGCCGGAGCATGGAGCGCGCCGCGATGTCGGCGGCCAGGGAGAAGATCCGCTCCGCGCGCGTGGCGTCGACCCAGAGATGGGTGGCGGCGAACTCGACCCACCGGTCGGGGCCGACGAGCGGCTCGTCGGCGTACTCCAGCTCCCCCCAGGTGACCGCCAGCTCCATCAGCTCGATCACCTCGTCGGCGTCGTGCTCCACGGCGAGCAGGCGGTCGTGGTGGGCGCGCAGGGCCGGCTCGACGGTACAGCCGTCGGCGCAGGCGGCTCGGGTCGCGGTCACGCCGGCACACATCATGATCGTCATGAGCAACTCCTCGTGCGGGTACGGCTCCGGCTGGGCCGGTCGGGTGAGCGGACACGTTCCCAGCCGTTCGTTGCAGGTGTGTTGCACGTCCCACTACCGGAGGAGGTATTCGTGACCGAACGCACCGTCAGCTCACGCTGGGACGGCGGCCTGCGGGCCGTCGTCGACGCCGGGGGGTTCGAACTCGTCGTCGACGAGCCCGAGTCCGTCCCGGGCGGGACCGGGCGGGGCCCGCAGCCGACGGAGGTGCTCCTCGCGTCGGTGGCGTCCTGCATGACGCTGGCGGTGGCCTGGTCCGCGGGCAAGCGCGACGTGCCGCTCGCCGGGCTGAACGTCGAGGTCACCGGCACCTACGACGGCCCGCAGTTCTCCGGCCTGCGGGTCACGGTGACCGCGGAGGAACCCACCGGCGACGCGCTAGCGACCCTCGTGGCCTCGGCCGAGCGGGTCTGCTACGTCACCAGGACCCTGCGGCTCGGGCCGACCATCGAGGTCGTCGCGGGCCCGGCGGGCGACCTCGCGCAGGGGTAGCCCCAGCGCCGCGGCCGCGGCGGCCACGTCGTCGTGCTCGGGCTTGGCACCCCACGGCCCGCGCTTCACCCGTACGGGGTGCCCGTCGACCTCCACGACCGTGCTGCTGCGCGGCAGGGCGACCCGGTCGACCGGGCTGCGCCGCAGTCCCAGACTGCCGGTCTCGGAGAGCACGATCCGCTCGCACCCGGCGACCCGGTCGGGCGCGGCCAGCACGTGCACGGTGTGCGCCGGACGCCCCTTCTTCATCACGATCGGCGTGATCCACGCGTCGGCGGCACCGGCGTCGAGCAGCCGGGCGACCAGGTGGCCGAGCAGCTCGCCGGTGACGTCGTCGACGTTGGTCTCCAGCAGCGTCATCGACGCGACGGCGCCCGCCGGCCCACCGGCCAGCGCCTGCAGGACGTTGGGGCGGTCCGGGTCGTCGCGGCCACCGGCCCCGTAGCCGACGGCGGTGAGCCGCATCGGCGGGACCGGGCCGAACACCGCACCGGCCGCGACCAGCAGCGCGGCCCCGGTGGGCGTCACGGTCTCGCCCTGTCCCGCGCCGGTCACCGCGGCGCCCGTCGCGGCGAGCAGCGCGACCGTGGCCGGTGCCGGCAGCGGGATCGGCCCGTGCCGGGTCGGGACGGCGCCGTGCCCCAGCGGGAGCGGGCCGCAGTGCAGGGCGGTGACCCCGAGCAGGTCGAGGGCCGCGGCGACACCGACGGTGTCGACCACCGTGTCGAGCCCGCCGATCTCGTGCAGGTGCACCCGGGACGGGTCGACGCCGTGGATCCGGGCCTCCACCTCCGCGATCGCGCGGACCGCGCGCACCGCCAGCGGCCAGCCTGCCACCCGCTCCAGCAGAGCTGCGGCGCGGCGCTCGGTGGCCTCGTCGTGCACCGTCACCACCGCGCGGGTGGCCCCCAGGCCACCCCGGGTGACGTGCTCGGCGTCGAGGCTCCATCCCGTCAGGCCGGTGGCCGCCACGGCCGCACGGACGCCGTCGAGCGGGGCACCGAGGTCGAGCAGGGCACCGAGCAGCATGTCGCCGGAGATCCCGCCGACCGGGTTGAGCCAGCACAGCACAGCCGGGCCGCTCACCTCCCGGCTGCCCGGGCGAGCCGGTGGGCCGCCATGGCCGCGCCGAACCCGGAGTCGATGTTGACCACAGCCACCCCGGCCGCACACGAGGACAGCATGGCGAGCAGCGCCGTGACGCCCTCCAGCGCGGCGCCGTAGCCCACCGACGTCGGCACGGCGACGACCGGGCAGCCCACCAGCCCGCCGACGACGCTGGCCAGCGCGCCCTCCATCCCGGCCACGCAGACGACGGTGTCGGCCGTGGCGAGCACCTCGCGCTCGGCCAGCAGCCGGTGCAGCCCGGCGACCCCGACGTCGCGGATCTCGTGCACGTCCAGGCCCACCGCGGCGCCGACGGCGACCGCCTCCGCGGCGACCGGGGCGTCGGAGGTCCCGGCCGAGGCGACCACGACCCGGAACCCGCGCGACGGAGCCGGGCGCCACGCCAGCAGCCGGGCCGCCGGGTCGTAGGAGGCACCGGGCACGGCGGTGGCCACCTCGGCGGCCGGCGCGGCCTCGACGCGGGTCACCAGCACCGGCCCGGTGTTGCGGGCCAGCAGTTCGCCGACCACCCCGGCGATCGCGTCCGGCGTCTTGCCCGGCCCGTAGACGATCTCCGGCAGGCCCGAGCGGTGCTCCCGCCCGAGGTCGGGGCGGGCGTAGCCGAGGTCGCTGAAGCCCTCGCCGCCGGTCACCGCACCGCCGGCAGCCCGAGCAGGACGTTCATCCGGCCACTGGCGAAGCCGTGCAGGTCGAGCGCGCAGAACGCGAACCCGGCCGCGCGCACCGCGGCGTCCAGCTCCGTGCGTCGGGCCGCGGCCCGCGGCACCTGGTCGGCCGGGACCTCGATCCGCGCCACCGACCCGCCGCCGTGCGAGCGCACCCGGCAGACCCCGAACCCGAGCGCGCGCACGGCCTCCTCGGCCCGCTCGATCCGGCCCAGCACCTCCGCGGTGACCGGGTCGCCGTAGGCCACCCGCGACGACAGGCATGCGGCAGCCGGTTTGGCCGCGGTGACCAGGCCGAGGTCGGCACTGATCCGGCGGACCTCCGCCTTGCCCAGGCCCGCGTCGACCAGCGGTGTGATCGCTCCGCGGGAGGCCGCCGCCCGCTGCCCGGGGCGGTGGTCGCCGAGGTCGTCGAGGGTGGTGCCGAGCGCGATCCGCGCTCCGGAGAGCGCAGCCAGCGGGGTCAGCACGTCGAGCAGTGCGGACTTGCAGTGGAAGCAGCGGTCGCCGTCGTTGGCCGCGTACGCCGGGCGCTCCAGCTCGTCGGTGCACACCTCGACGTGCGCGATGTCCCGCTCACGGGCGAAGGCCGCGGCGGCGGCGCGCTCGGTGCGCGGCAGGCTCGCCGAGACGGCGGTGACCGCGACGGCGGCAGATCCCAGCTCCTCGGCCGCGACCGCGGCGAGCAGCGCGGAGTCGACCCCGCCCGAGTAGGCGACCAGCAACCGTCCGATCCGCCGGACCCGGTCCCGCAGGGCCGCCTCCGTACCGGGTGCCTCCGCCGTGTCCCGGGTCATCCACACCTCCGGCCGGCGTCCGTGCTGTGCCGGCAGTCTAGACCACCGTTGTCGAGTCATGGTCGGTACGGCATGGCGCCCACCGGGCGTGGTGGAGGGCGCGGCGAGATCAGCAGGCACTCGCACCGACATCCGAGCGCGGGGGGCGCCGTGGAGTGGGCAGCCGACTGCTCGGTCGGCTCGCGGTACTGTGTCGACGTCGGTTGTCGTTGTCATAGGGAGAGACCATGGTGCTCGGGGCGTTCGTCGGCAGGGCCGCCTCGCTGGTGGCCACCGGGCTCGCAGGCGCGCTCGCGCTGGAAGGTGTCAAGAAGGCCGTCGGGAGCGACGTCGTGCGCGGCACCGCGGTCGGTGTCACCGCCCTCGGGCTGCGCGGCGCCCGGGCCGCCGAGACCGGCGCCGAGAAGGCCCGGCTCGTCACCGCCGACATCGTGGCCGAGGCGCGCGAGCGGATCGGCGAGCAGGCCCCGGCCCCCGGTGCCGCCACCGGCCACGGCCACGCGCACTGACCGTGCCCGCGCCCCCGCCCGGACCGGTCGTCGCCTCCGACGCCGCCGGGCGCGTCCGGCTCGTCACCCCGGCGCTGCGCCACTGCCCCGCGCTCGCCGTCGCGGTCGAGGACGCGGTCGACGCCGTCGGCGGCGTCCGGCAGGTGCACGCCTATCCCCGCACCGGCAACGTGGTCGTCTGGTTCGACCCCACCCGCTGCGACCGCGCCGAGCTGATCGAGGCCGTGGAGAAGGGCCTCGGGGCGGACCCCGGGGCCACCGCCGCGCGCACGCCGCGCTCCGCCGACGTGCACCACGGCGACCTCGTGCGGCTCGTCGCGGGCGGGCTCGCCCTCGCCGCGCTCGGCGTGCGCCGCTACGGGCTGCGCCGCCCCCCCGTGCTCGGCCCCACCAGCCGCACCGTCGCCACCGGCGTCACGATCTTCACCGGGTACCCGTTCCTGCGCGGGGCGCTGCGCTCGCTGGCCGGCGGGCGCGGCGCCGGCACCGACGCGCTCGTCTCCGCCGCCACGGTGGCGTCGCTGCTGCTGCGGGAGAACGTCGTCGCGCTCACGGTGCTGTGGCTGCTCAACATCGGCGAGTACGTCGCCGACCTCACGCTGCGGAGATCCCGGCGGGCGATCTCCGAACTGCTCACCGGGACCCGGACGCGCACCTGGACGCGCCTGGCCGACGGCACCGAGCTCGAGGTCGACATCGACCATCTCGCGATCGGCGACGAGGTCGTGGTCCACGAGCACGTGGTGCTGCCCGTCGACGGCGTGGTCGTCGAGGGCGACGGCGTGGTCGACCAGGCCGCGATCACCGGCGAGACGCTGCCGGTGGCCGTCGAGGCGGGCGCGACGCTGCACGCGGGCTCGGTGCTGCTGCGCGGGCGGCTCGTCGTCCGGGCCTCGGCGGTGGGCCGGGACACCGCGATCGGGCGGATCATCGCCCGCGTCGAGCAGGCGCAGTCGGACCGCGCCCCGATCCAGACCGTCGGCGAGAACTTCTCCCGCCGGTTCGTGCCCACGTCGTTCGCGTTCGCCGCGCTGACCCTGCTGGTCACCCGCGACGTCCGGCGAGCCATGACGATGCTGCTCATCGCCTGCCCGTGTGCCGTCGGGCTGGCCACGCCCACCGCGATCAGCGCCGCCATCGGCAACGGCGCGCGCCGCGGCATCCTGATCAAGGGCGGGGCGCACCTGGAGGCGGCCGGGCGGGTGGACGCCGTGGTGTTCGACAAGACCGGCACGCTCACCCTCGGCCGGCCCGTCGTCACCAACGTCGTGTCCTTCGACGACGCGTGGTCCCCCGAGCAGGTGCTCGCCTACTCCGCGAGCTCGGAGATCCACTCCCGGCACCCGCTCGCCCAGGCCGTCATCCGCTCCACCGAGGAGCGCCACATCGCGATCCCGCCGCACGAGGAGTGCGAGGTGCTGCTCGGGCAGGGCATGCGCGTGCAGAGCGACGGGCGGGTGCTGCTGATCGGTTCGCGCGAGCTGCTGAAGGCGCAGAAGGTGCCCGTCAGCCGCAAGGCCCAGGACTGGGTGCGGCGGCTGCAGCGCGCGTCGGAGACCCCGCTGCTGCTCGCCGTCGACGGCAGGCTGGTCGGGCTGGTGTCGCTGCGCGACACCGTCCGCCCGGAGGCGCGCGAGGTGCTCGACGCGCTGCGCGCCGACGGCGTCACCCGCGTCGTCATGCTCACCGGCGACCACCCGACCACGGCCGCCGCCGTCGCCGCCGAGCTCGGGATCACCGAGTTCCGCGCCCAGGTCATGCCCGAGGAGAAGCAGGACCTCGTGCGGTCGCTGCAGGCCGGCGGCCACACCGTCGCGATGGTCGGCGACGGCACCAACGACGCCCCGGCGCTGGCCCTGGCCGACATCGGCATCGCGATGGGCGTCGGCGGCACGGACGTGGCGGTGGAGACCGCCGACGTCGCGCTGGCCGGCGACGACCTGCACGCCCTGCTCGCCCTGCGCGACCTGGGCCGCCGCGGCATCGGCCTGATCCGGCAGAACTACGGCATGTCCATCGCGGTGAACGCGGCCGGGCTGCTGGTGAGCGCGGGCGGGGCGATGAGCCCGGTGGTGGCGGCGATCCTGCACAACGCGAGCAGCGTCGCGGTGGTGACCAACAGCACCCGCCTGACCCGCCACCGCCTGACGCCATGACCCCGCCGCCCACGCCCGCGGCGCCCACGCCGCCCCCGCCCGCCGCCGCCCGCCGCCGCCGCCCTGCAGTGGGGTGGCTTCACTGCAG
>NZ_JAJCYB010000130.1 GCF_029263155.1 Pseudonocardia sp. | reverse complement strand
ATGAAGTGGGCTATCAGCAGCGGAAACCGGTTCAGGCGTTTCTCTAGGCGATTCTCGGTTCGGTGGCGACCCGCACGGCCACGACCTCGGGGTTCATCCAACCAGGATCTCTAGACCGACCGAATTATGCGGAACGCAGGGAGCAGGCTTTCCAGGAAAGCATCGACGACGTCTCTCGGGACCTTCCCGTCGTCGTCCGCGACGAGCTCGGGGAACTCGGTCCCGCACTGCTCGGGTACGACGACAGCGAGCGCGCCGAGCAGGCCGCGCTCCGACCAGCGGCGATCGCCGAGGTCGTCGAACCAGTTCCGCACCGCGTCGGGTCCGGCGTCGACCAGTCGGGCGGCGCGAACCAGGTCGCCCAAGCGCTGGTAGCCGAACGCGACGCGGTCGGTTCCCACCTCGGTGAGCACACCCTCGGCGATCAGCCCGCGCAGCAGCGACCGGGACCAGCCCAGCCCGCCCGGCACGAGCGACTCGGTCAGCTGTCGCACGTCGGTGCGGTCGTACGGGCCGCCACCGAGCGATGCCAGCTCGCGGACGACCGCCGAGACGGGATCGGACGCCGGGTCGTAGTCGCATCGCGCCGTGGCAGAGAGCCGGCAGTTGACCGCGTGCAGGAACGCCTCGGTGACCGTGGTGACGCCCGCCGACCCGAACCGGAAGCGGGTCTCGCCCAAGGTGCTGAGAGCCTCGCAGGTCAGCTTGAGGAACAGCGGGTTGCTGAACTCGGGACTCAGGATCGGGAAGGTCGGCGGCTCCAGACCGTACTCGTCGGCGTACCGGGCGATGGCCTGGTCCGTCGCCTCGGCGAACCCCGGATGATCGACCGTCGGGCGGTCGTCGTCACCGAGGACGACGTCAACGAACTCGGTCCGGCACGACACCGCGACTGCGACGTTCTCGTAGCGGTCCACGACGGCGAACAGCGCTCGGAGATCGTCGCGCCAGCGTTCGGGCCGATCGCTCTCGTTGAGCGCGTCGATCATCACCAGGCCGACCTGCCCGGACGCCTCCGCCGCTGCCGCGAAGCAGGCGATCGCCGCCTCGGCCGGACCGTCGAGCTGGATGATCTCGGCGAACTGCGAGAACAGGTTCCTCGCGTCGAAGTCCTGCCCGAGCAGCAGCAGGGTCGGCCGACCGTCATCGAGTCGTCGCGACGCCACGTCGCAGAACAGCGTCGCCGACGTAGTACCGGCCCTCGGTCAGACAGTGCTGGCGGAGAAGGTCGTCGACCTCGGCGACCGACGCGAGGGCAGCGGACAGATCCTGGTCCACGTCGGGAAGACTGGCGCCCGACCCCAGTGCCCTGATCATGGATTCGAGGGTGGTGTCAGCCGTGTCCAGCGCCTCGGCGCACCGTGCCAGGGCGGAGTCGAAGACCTCATCGCTTCTCGGCGATCGCCAACCCCATCGGCGTGCCTCGCGGAGCCCGGCGAGCGCGACACGCCAGCGCTCAACGTAAAGGGTCGACCGGCCGACGGCGTGCAGTGCCTGCACCGTGTCGACCTCGACGTGGACCTGCGGCGTGTACCGACGCCCGGCCTTTCTGAGGGACTCCTCGAGGCGGCGCCTCTGCCACTGGTCGGTGAGGATGTCGGCTCCGAACCAGTACCGCGCGCGGCCCTCGTTCCTCGGCATCGTCAGGGCCGAGACCAGCTCGTGCGCGCCGAGCAGGACGAACTCGACCTGCATCCCACGCTGTGCGGCGAGCGCCTTCCACTCCACGGCCTTGCCGTCCCAGCGGGTCTGCGCCGAGGGCCGGGTATCGGTGTCGCCGGCCGGCAGATCGATCGGCATCGTCACGTAGAAGCGTGTCAGACCGGGTTCGGTCTCCAGGACCCGCTTCACCGAGGAGTCGACCTGCCCTGCCGCCGACGCGTCGAAGGCGAACAGGTACTTCGCCTGCCAAGCCCACACCTCGCCGTTCGGCAGGACGCCCCGGCCCTCGCGCCCGCCGTCCGGGTTGCCGAACCGCTGCAATCGCGCACCGGTAGGCCAGTCCACCGCGCCATTCCGGATGAGGATCGACGACAGCTCCTCGAAGGCGTTCGACCTGCTCGCCGGCCGGCCGTAGGGGCGGATCCGCTCCCAGTCGATGTCGGCGCCGCCCATGTTGCGATCCTGCCACCCCCTCCCCGTGGAGCACCTTGGCTCCTACACACCTGGTGCCGATGCGTCGAACTCGATTCTGACGCTCGTGCAGGACGCGAAGAGACGGACACACACGGCCAGCGCCGCTCGGCATCTACGACCGATACCCGTCGCGCCTGACCTTGGCGTGCACAGCACTCACAGCGACTCGCACGCCGATGACCTGCACGCTCGGGTTCGCGCAATGCCATGTTGGGTGCACCATCCGAGGCGGGTCCGCCGCAGACCCGCACTGCGTTCACGGCTCGGTGACGACCCCGTCGCGCTCCATCCGGTCCAGCCGGCCGGACATAGTGCCGCGCGCCACGCCGAGCGTGCGGGACAGCTCCAGCACCCGGCGCGCGGGCTGTCGTGCAGGGCGCGGAGCAGGTCGAGATCCCTTCCCGGTGACCGGGTGGGACTCGGTGGTGTGGGCCGTCGGCAACGCCACCCAGGCCCAGCTGTTCTACCGGACCGTCTTCGGCATGGAGCTGGTCGCCTACTCCGGGCCGGAGACCGGCAACCGCGACCACCACGCGTACGTGTTGCGCTCCGGAGCGGTCCGGTTCGTGCTGAAGGGCGCCGTCGACCCGGACTCCGCGGTGGCCGACCACCACCGCCGCCACGGCGACGGGATCGTCGACATCGCGCTGGAGGTGCCCGACGTCGACCGTTGATCCCGCGCCCGCGCCCAGGGCACCACGATCCTCGACGAGCCGCACGACGTCACCGACGCCTACGGCACGGTGCGCCTCGCCGCCGTCGCCACCTACAGCGAGACCCGCCACACCCTCGTCGACCGCTGCCGCTACACCGGCCCGTACCTGCCCGGCTACGTCGCCCGCACCTCGCCGAAGCCCGAGCAGCGGCTGTTTCAGGCGCTCGACCACGTCGTCGGCAACGTCGAGCTGGGCCGGATGGACGACTGGGTGGGCTTCTACAACCGCGTCATGGGCTTCACGAACCTGGCCGAGTTCCTCGGCGAGGACATCGCCACCGTCGACGCCCTGCGCGCCCGCGGCGTCGAGTTCCCGGCCACGCCGGGCTTCCTACTACTCCGATCCCGCGCTGCGCGCGCATCGGGCACGTCCGCGTGCCGACCGAGCAGCTGGCGAGCCGCGGCATCTGATCGAGCGGCACGGCTCGCTGGGCTTCGGCGCCGGCAACTTCCGGGCCCTGTTCGAGGCGATCGAGCGCGAGCAGGCGCTGCGCGGAAACCTCCGGACCACGAAACTCTGATCGTTCTGAGATACCGCGGGCGGGTCTGCTGGGCTACCTTCCCGCCATGCCCGACGACGACGTCCTCGACATCCTGGAGAAGGTCCCCGCGCTCGCCGACGCGCAGCTGTGGGAGATCGCCCGCCGCTGCCGCATCTTCCGCTCCCGCGCCGACGGCGAGGACCAGACCGTCGAGCTGGAGATGAGCACCGACGCCGCCCGCCGGTGGATGGTCGTGGCCCGGGACGAGGCGCGCGACCTCACCGCCCAGGGCGTGCCGATGCCCGGCCTCAACGGCGCGATCCACATGGTGCCCTGGTACCTGCTGGACGAGTGAGGACTGCGCGATCTGCGCCAGGCACCGTGGCGAGGGTCCGCTGAGCGGGCGGCGCTCCGTCTGGCGGGACGAACGCGTGGCGGTGTTCCACGCCGCCGGCCCGGTACCCGGCCACCTGTACGTGGAGACCCTCCGGCACGCCCCTCGATCGCCGACCTCACCGATGAGGAGGCCGCCGCCGTCGGCGTGGTGACGACCGGCCTGGCCCGGGTCCTGCGCGCCGAGCCCTGGGTCGCCTCCGTACACACGGCCGTGGCCGGCCTCGCGATCGCGCACTACCAACAGCACGTCCTCGCGCGGACGCTCGGCACCCCCGACGAGGTGCCGTGGCACGCGAGCGACGACTGGGACGGCGCGCACCGCGGGGACGACGCGGCGGCCGCCGTGCTGTGCGACCGGCTGGGTGCGGTGCTCGACCGCGCCGACCCGGCGCCGTCACGATCGCGGAATCCGGAGCGGCTGCGCCGTCGATGATCGGCGCCTGCGGTACCAGCGCGACACAGCTGTCGCCGCTGCACCGCTGACGACGATCATCAGCTGCCGCCCGGGAGACCGGCCTGCGGCCCGGCGTTCTGCGGCGATCGCGCGGATTTCCTCACCTCGCGCGCGAGGTGGCGACACCCGACAGGGCACCGCGGCGGTTCGATCACGTCGCGGCAACCCGTCCACATATAGTTGACAAAGTCAGTAATACTGTTGCCTATGTCAACGACAGTCGGGCAGGTACGGGCCTTCAACCGCTTCTACACGCGCGTGATTGGCGCCCTGGACGCCGGACTCACCGGCACCCCGCACAGCCTGACCGAGGCCCGGGTGCTGTTCGAGATCGCGACGGGCGACGTCGTCGAGGTCGCCCGGCTGCGCGTCGACCTCGGACTCGACGCCGGGTACCTGAGCCGGATACTGGCCCGGCTGACCACCGGCGGCCTGGTCGCGCGCGAGCAGGCGGCGGACGACGGCCGCAAGCAGGTCGTGGGACTGACCCCGGCCGGGCGGGCCGCGTTCGCCCGGCTCGACGCGGGGGCCACGGCGTCCGTCGAGCGGCTCGTCGCGCCACTGGACGAGGCTCGCCAGGGACGGCTGGTCGACGCCATGCGGACCATCCGGACGCTCCTCGGCGACGCGCCACCGCCCGCCCCGTACGTGCTGCGCGGACCGGAGCCGGGCGATCTCGGGTGGGTCGTGGCCCGACACGGCGCGCTCTACGCCGCCGAGTACGGCTGGGACGCCACGTTCGAGACCCTCGTCGCGCGGATCGTCGGCGGGTTCGACACGCGGCGGGACGCGGCCTGGATCGCCGAGGTGGACGGCGAGCGGTTGGGGTGCGTGTTCTGCACGGCCGGCGACGATCCGGCGACGGCCCAGCTGCGGTTGCTGCTGGTGGATCCGTCGGCGCGGGGCAGCGGGGTCGGGCGGCGGCTCGTCGAGGAGTGCCTGCGCCACGCGCGGCATGCGGGGTACGCGCGGATCGCGCTGTGGACCAACGACGTGCTCGGTGCCGCCCGGCGGATCTACGTCGACGCGGGGTTCACGCTCGACCGCGAGGAGCCCCACCACAGCTTCGGGCGCGACCTGGTGGGGCAGTTCTGGTCACTCGAGCTGTGAAACGCCGGAAGCCCGCCTCCCCGAGGGGGAGACGGGCTTCCGAACTCAGATCAGGCGATCAGACGACGCGAACGCCGGTGGCCTGCGGGCCCTTGGCGCCCTGGCCGACCTCGAACTCCACGCGCTGCCCCTCGTCGAGCGAGCGGAAGCCGCTGGCGTCGATCTCGGAGTAGTGCACGAAGACGTCGGCGCCGCCGCCGTCGACGGAGATGAAGCCGAAGCCCTTCTCCCCGTTGAACCACTTCACAGTTCCCTGTGCCATGCGATGAGCTCCTAGCAGATGGTGGTGGACGCCGCACTTCGCGGCGCCCCGCCGACCGACCTGTTTCTGCGAGCGTGCAACACACGAACACTGAAACCGAGCGGGCGAACAGGCGGAACCCTACACCCGGACCTCAGGCCCCGAACGGGGGTGTGCCCGGCGCGTCGGAACCGGCACGGCGCCCGCCACCAGGCCCGACCCCGCAACGACCGGGGATCGGGTCCACCGCCGCCGGCTCGGGGGTCGATGCCACCGAACCGCGTACGGGGGTGCGGCGACCGGAGCAGCGGGCCACCGCTCGTCGCATGCGGCGGCGCGGTCGTCTCAGCCGGCCGCGTACGGACGGACGGAAGGCGGCGGGGTTGCCTAGGTTCGGTCCCGGGTCAGTGACGGCACGGTCACGAACTGGACACGGGGCTCCCCACCCGGCCGGCTCCCCCGAGAGCCGGACGTCCAGCCGTGCGGTCGACCTGGAAGGTTGGTCGTGGCTCGGCATCGCTCCCCCCGAGGCCGCCGCGCGCACCAGGACTCCCCGGCTCCCCGCCGGTCGGGTTCCCAGGTGCGCCGGTCGGCGTCCGTCTCCTCCCCGTCGTTCCCGGGGCCGCTGGGCTCGACGCCCGTGCGCCGCGGTGCGGCGGCCGTCGCCGTCACCGGTGGCGCGCTGTCCCTGATGGGTGCGGCGGCCCCGGCCGACCCGCCCGCCGTGGCCGGCGTCGCCGCCGCGAGCACGCTGCCCGAGGTCGGCGACGTCGCCGTGCCCGCCGTCCAGCTGCTGCCCGCGGTCAGCCCCGTCCCGCCCGACCCGGACGTCCTCGACGACCCGGCGGAGCTGGTCAAGGCCGTGCAGCTGGTCGAACAGCAGCTCGCGCAGGCCGAGGCCGACCGCGTGGCCGCCGAGGAGCGGGCCCGCGAGGAGGCCGCCCGCGCCGAGCGGGAGGCCGCCGCGGCGGCGGAGGAGGCCGAACGGCGCGCATCGGTCAGCGGCGGTGACTGCGGGATCAGCACCTCGCAGCTGGGCGCGGTCAAGGGATTCGTGCGCGAGGCGGCCCAGTTCCTGGGCTGCACGTTCGGCGAGCCGACCATGCTCGGCGTCGCCGGTCGTGCGGGCACCTCCGACCACCCGTCGGGCCGCGCCGTCGACTTCATGGTCGACCGCTCCACCGGCGACGCGCTGGCCGCCTGCGCGCTGGAGAACCAGGACGCCATGGGCATCTCCTACGTCATCTGGGAGCAGCGCATCAACCACGGCAGCGGCTGGGAACCGATGGAGGACCGCGGCGGCGTCACGGCCAACCACTTCGACCACGTGCACGTCTCGTTCGACTCGGCCGGAAGCGGCGATCTGAGCGGATGCTGACGGGAGTGGGGCTCCTCGCCATCGACGTCGCCGTTCGGCGCGCACAGCGACACGCCCATCTCACCTGGAGTGACAGTCGACTCCGAAACGTGACCGATTCGCTATGGTCGGCCCCGAACCCGAGAAGGAACCGGAGTCCCCGCTCCGCCGGCACCCCCCGAACCCGACATCCCGCCGGACCCCCCGACCGGGCGAGACCGAAGAGGTAGTACGTGTCCCGGCACCGCTCCCCAGCTCGCCGGCGCGCGCATCCGTGGCCTGCTCCACCGGCCACGATCCCCGATGCGCCGCCGCGCCGCCGCGCCACCGCGCCGCCCAGCAGCGGCGCGGCCGTCGCTCTGCTCGAACGCCCGGACACCGCCATCGCGTGGGACTGCCCACCCACGTCACCCACCGCGCAGACCGGCACGACGGCTCCCGCCGTCGCACCGACACGCCCGGTCCCGCCCCTTCCCCCGCCACCCCGGCCGGGCGCGCGACACACCGCGCCCGCCACACGCAACGGGCTGGTCGCGGCCGTCGCCACCGCGGGCGTGCTGTCCTCGGTCGGCCCGGTGGCCGCGCTGCTGCCCGCCGCGCCGGTGACGCCCGACGCCACCGCGTCGCTGACGCTGGCCGCCGAGGCCGCCCCGGTCGAGCCCGCCGCCGCGGCGCAGACCCCGGCGGGGCAGACCCCGACGGGGCAGACCCCGACGGGGCTCACCCCCCGGCTCGCGGGGGCGCTCCGGCCGGTGGCGACCCCGGCCGCCACGCTTCCCCCGGAGATGGACGCGGCCGGGCTGCTCAAGGCCGTCGGCCTGGAGGACGTCGCCCGGAAGGCCGAGGAGGCCCGGCTCGCCCGCGAGGCCGCGGCCCGCTGCGACGCCGATCTCGACGGCCTCGGCCGGGTGAAGCCGTGGGTGCGCGACGCCGCGCAGTTCCTGTCCTGCCTCTACGAGCGCCCCGATGTGCTCGGTGTCGGCCAGCGGGCCCGCGCGTCGGACCATCCCCGTGGCCTGGCGGTCGATCTCATGGTGCGCGGTGAGCGCGGCGACCGGATCGCCGAGTGCGCGCTCGCCAACCAGGAGGCGTTCGGCGTCTCGTACGTGATCTGGGAGCAGCGCGTCAACTACGGCGACGGCTGGGAACGCATGTCCGACCGCGGTGGGGACACCGCCAACCACATGGACCACGTGCACGTCTCGTTCGAGCGCGACGGCGGCTCGGGCGACGCGGTCGCCGCCCGCTGCACGTAGGCCGTCCCGGTCGCGCCCGGGGTCACCCGGCGGGCGTCGCCTCGTGGCCCGCGCGACCCGTCGACCGCCGCCGCTGCTTGAGCTCCGCCTCGAACACGTGGCGCCGCCCGCCCATCGTCTCGTCGCGCACGACCCGCTCCAGCTCCCGGAACGTCGCGTAGTAGCCGTCGTCGAACTCCTCGACGATCTGGAACGTCCAGCGTCCCTCGATCGCGTTCAGACCGACCAGCTCCTCGCGCACGCGGTCGGCGAGGGCGCCGTGCCCGGTGGCCCGCAGCCCGTCGACCACCTCGTCGAGCATCGCGTCCGCTCCGCCGGTGAGCTGGTGGAACTCGTAGAGCGCCCCGCGGGCACGCTCAATGCGTTCGAGGGCCTCCGAGAGCTTTCCGGTGGCGGCGACGAGTTCGTCGGACGCGCCGTGGGGGCGGGCGTGGGCGGCGTCGAGTGGCGCTGGCACGGGACCGGTTGCCCCGCGCGGCCGGGCGACAAACGTCGGAGCCGCCGTCGCCCCGCGACGGGCGCGCCGATACCGTGAGACCTTCCCAGCTTCTGCATCGATGGAGAACTCCATGCGCGTCGGCGTGCTCACCGGTGGCGGCGACTGCCCCGGCCTCAACGCGGTCATCCGGGCGATCGTCCGCAAGGGCGTCCCCGAGTACGGCTACCAGTTCCTCGGCTTCCGGGACGGCTGGCGCGGCCCGCTGGAGGCGCTCACCAAGCCCCTCGACATCCCCGCCGTGCGCGGCCTGCTGCCCCGCGGCGGTACGATCCTCGGCTCGTCGCGGACCAATCCGTTCGGGATCGAGGACGGGGTCCAGAAGATCCGTACCAACCTGCAGAACCTCGGTGTCGACGCGCTCATCGCGATCGGCGGCGAGGACACCCTCGGGGTCGCGACGAAGCTGCACGAGATCGGCGTCAACGTGGTCGGGGTGCCCAAGACGATCGACAACGACCTGTCGGGCACCGACTACACCTTCGGCTTCGACACCGCGGTGAACATCGCGATGGAGGCCATCGACCGGCTGCACACCACCGCGGAGAGCCACCAGCGCGCGCTGATCGTCGAGGTCATGGGCCGGCACGCGGGCTGGATCGCGCTGCACGCGGGTCTCGCGGGCGGGGCGAACATCATCCTCATCCCCGAGGTGCGGTTCGACATCGACCAGGTGTGCAAGTGGGTGGAGGCCCGGTTCCAGCTGGACTACGCACCGATCATCGTGGTGTCCGAGGGCGCCAAGCCCAAGGACCGCGACGAGACCCTGCTCACCGGGGAGAAGGATGCGTTCGGGCACGTACGGCTGGGCGGGATCGGCGACTGGCTGGCCGGCGAGATCGAGAACCGCACGGGCAAGGAGGCCCGCACCACGGTGCTCGGGCACGTGCAGCGCGGAGGCACGCCGACGGCACGCGACCGCTGGCTCGCCACCCGCTTCGGCCTGCACGCCATCGACGCGGTCCACGCCGGCAACTGGGGGCAGATGACCGCGCTGCGCGGCACCGACATCACGATGATCCCGCTGTCCGAGGCCACCAGGGAGCTCAAGGTGGTGGACCCGTCGCTGTACTCGGAGGCGGAGGTCTTCTTCGGGTAGGGCTCAGGTCGCGACGGTGCGGCGCTCGCGCCAGGCCCGGAAGCGGCGGTAGCCACGGCGTACCCGGGTCCACAGCAGCACCAGCGCGATGATCCCCAGCACCAGCAGCACCGCGGCGATCGCGAACGCCACCTGCGGGGCGAGGACGGTCAACGTGGCCACGCCGGCGACCGCGACGTCCTCGCCCAGGCTCACGCCGACGTTGGTGACCGGCTCGGGCGAGGTGTTGACCACCAGCCGCAGACCGCCCTTGACCAGATGGCTGACCAGCGCCGCCGCGCCGCCGCTCGCCGCGAGCACCGCCTGCTCCAGCGACGACGCGTCCCCCGCGATGAGCAGGCCGAGCACCACCCCCACCGTCGGCCGGACGGCCGTGGAGATCGCGTCCCACGCGGAGTCGACGTAGGGGATCTTGTCGGCCACGAACTCCACCACGCACAGGATCCCGGCGACCACCAGCACGTCGGTCCTGGTCAGGGCCTCGGGAACCTCCTCGACCCCGCCGAAGCGGCCCAGCACGCCGAGCACCACCACGCAGAGGTAGGCGTTGACGCCGCTCGCCCACCCGCTCGCCAGCACCGCCGGCACCAGCTCCATCACGCCAGGCTACGACCGTGCCGGTGTCGGCCGAGCCACGGCCGGGCAACGATCCGGCGCGGTGGCGAGCACCCGGGAGTCCCGGAGTCGGGTCAGACGATGCCCTGCCGTGTGGCCGTGTAGACGATCTCCGTGCGGCGCCGCACCTCCAGCTTGTCGCGCAGGTTGCGCACGTGGAACTTGACCGTCGCCTCGCTGATCAGCAGCCGGCTCCCGATCTCCCGGTTGGACATGCCGACGGCGAGCAGCCGCAGCACCTGGTTCTCGCGATCGGTGAGCATCGCGCCGCCCAGCTGGCGGACCGCGGGCCGGTCCTCCTCGCGCAGCACGTCGGTGACGACGCCGGCGCTGCGGGTGTCGAACACGCTCTCCCCGCGCAGCAGGGCGTGCACCGCCCGGGCGATGTCGGCGGTCTCGGCACCCTTGCGCAGGTACCCGTGCACGCCCAGGCGCACCGTCCGCATCATGACCTCGCGGTCCCGGGAGCCGGTGAGCACGAGCACGCGCACGCCCCGGTGGCGCTCCAGCAGCATGCGGGCGAGCTCGACCCCGGCCGAGTCGCCGCGACCCAGTTCCACGTCGAGGATCACCAGGTCCGGGGGGCACCGGTCGGCGATCACCAGCGCGTCACGGGGGGACGCCGCCTCGCCGATGACCGCGACGTCCGGATCGGGGGTGAACAGCTGCCGCAGCCCGAAACGCACGATCGCCTCGCCGTCGACGATCAGCAGGCGCGCCGTGCGACGCGCGGTGGGGCACTCGGTGGTGGTGGACCGCGCGGTCCCGGTTGTGGCCGCCCGGGTCAACGCACGGTCGAGCACGGCCACGTCGGGATCGAGCACTGCATCGGTCGTCATGGGAAACCTCCCTGGGGCCGTTCCGTCCGTCGTCGATGACGGAGTGCCACGCGTCACTGCGGCGTGTGGCGGAACGTTAGGTCCACCGACGTTGCCTCCACGTTGCACCGGCAACGACGGCGAACTTGCCCCGGTCGGAGGCCTGGGCGATGATGTCTCGTGGGGCTTGTCCTGGGGCGATGACGCTCGGAGTACAGATGGCGACGCGTGAGACGCACGGTGAGCCCGTGCGGGACCCGGTGGAGCACGCCCGGATGCTGCACGGGGTCTTCGAGGCCGTCCTGAGCGACGACAGGAACGCGGCGGCCTCCCCCCGCTCACTGGTGTCGGCGAGCTGGCAGCGCAGCCTGGCAGCACACGTGGACCCGGACAAGCGCACGCCGCCCGTCGTCGTCCACGACGCCGAGTTGCCCGACCTGCGCGCGCAGCACCCGCTCAACGAGGTGATGCCGCTGCTGCGCAGCACGCTCGTCAGCATCGCCGACGAGGCCATGCACGTCATGCTCGTCACCGACGCCGACGGCACCATCCTGTGGCGCGACGGCGCCTCCAAACTGCTGGGCGCCGCCGACCACGTGGGGCTGCAGCCGGGCACCCGCTTCAGCGAGGACGCGATCGGTACCAACGCGATGGGCACCACCCTCGCCCTCGACGCCCCGGTGCAGATCCACTCCGCCGAGCACCTCGTGCGCGCCTTCCACGCGTGGACCTGCGCGGCGGCACCCGTGCACGACCCCGACACCGGCGCCATCCTCGGGGCCATCGACATCTCCGGCCCCCTGCACACGGTGCACCCCGCGATGATGCAGCTCGTGTCGGCCACCGCGCAGCTCGCCGAGAACCAGCTGCGGGTGCGGCTGGCCATCGCCGACGAGCGGTTGCGCGTGCGCAACATGCCGCACCTGCAGAGCCTGCGCGGCAAGGCGGGCGCACTGGTCACCGCGAGCGGCCGCATCATCGCGGGCGAGCCCTACGGCAGCTGGCCCGCCCGGGTCGCGCTCCCGGCCGGTACCGACCGCCTGCGCCTCGACGACGGCCGCGAGATGGTCGTCGAGCCCCTCGCCGAGGGCTACCTGCTGCACACCCCGCGCAGCTCGCGCGCGTCCACCCGGCGCAGCGCGCTGTCGCTGCGGTTCATGGGCGACGCGGGTCCGAAGGTGGTGCTCAACGGCAAGGCGCTGCACGTCACGCTGCGGCCCGCGGAGATCCTCACCGCGCTCGCGCTGCATCCCGGAGGGCTCACGGCCGAGCGGCTCGCCCTGCTGCTCTACGGCGACGACGGCAACCCCACCACCGTCCGCGGCGAGATCCTGCGGCTGCGCGGGCTGATCGGCGCCGACGTGCTGCGCACCCGCCCGTACCGCCTCGACGCCGCCGTGGACACCGACTTCGACGCCGTCCGTACCGCCCTGCGGGCCGGGCAGGCCGCCGAGGCGCTGCGGGTGTGCTCGGGCCCGCTGCTGCCCCGCTCCGACGCCCCGGAGATCCGCGACCTGCGCGCGCAGCTCGAGGCCGGGCTGCGCCGGGCCGTCCTGGACTCCGGCGACATCGAACTGCTGGCCACGTTCGCCGCCCACCCGCTCGGGCGCGACGATCTCGAGGTCCACGACCGCCTGACCGAGCGCATGCCCGCCGGGGACCGCCGGCTGCCCGAGATCGTGGCCCGTCGCGAACAGCTGCTGGCCGAGGGCTAGGGGCACCACCCCGACCCGTCCACCCCGCCCGGCACGGGGGCGGCCGGGTCGTAGGGGGTCCGGGTGAACACGAACGTGGCCAGGTTCAGCGCGAGTGGGTCCAGGCGCAGCGTCTCCCCGGCGAAGTAGCCGTCGAGGCCGATCCAGGTGCCGTCGGGGCCGGGACGGAACCGGCTGGAGCGACCGGGCCTGCCCAGCCCGCCCAGGTGCAGCAACCCGCCCGGCACCGCGCGCAGCACGTACGGGGACGGGCCCCAGTACCAGGGGCCGAGCAGCTCCAGCGGCACCGGCGACGGCGCGGGCGTCCAGGGGGCGACGATCCGCGGCTCGGCGGCACGCAGGTCCGCCAGCAGGCCCGCCGGGAGCGCGCCGTCCAGACCGGAGGTGACGTTGGCCAGCGCGAGCGCGCCGGTGCCCTCGTCCCGGTCCACCCAGAGCCCGGCCAGGAAGCCGGGCATCGATCCGCCGTGCCCGACCAGCACGGTCGCGTCCTGGCGCTGGACCTGGACACCGAGGCCGTAGGCCGACCACCCCGGCACCGACGGGTCGACGCCGGCGGGCATCGCCATCTCCTCGACCGTGTCGGGCGAGAGGACGTCACCGGTGTCGCCCAACAGGAACACCGCGAGCCGGGCGAGATCGGTGGCGGTGGCCCACAGCTGCCCGGCGGGCGCCATCGCGACCGCGTCGTGCTCCGGCTCGACCTGCACGACGTCGGCCCACGGGTGCACCGCGTAGCCCTGCGCCGCCCGGCCGTCCGGGCGCGGGGTCGTGCGGGTCATGCCCAGCGGCAGGAGCACCTCGTCGCGCGCGACCTCCACCCAGGGCCGCCCGCGGATCCCGGCGACGACTTCGCCGAGCAGCCCGAAGCCGAGGTTCGAGTAGTGGAATCGGCGCGCCGCGGGCGCCACCACGTCGGCGTCGGACAGGCCGAGGCCCTCCAGCGTGGTGCCGGGCGCGCGCTCCCACCAGGTGCCCGGGCTCTCCGAGCCCGCTCCGGCCAGGTGCGACAGCAGCTGACCGACCGTCCGGTCCCCGAGCGGCGTGCCGGGCAGGTGCTGCTCCAACGCGTCGTCGAGGTCGAGCAGACCCTCGTCGCGCAGCCGCAGCACGGTGATCGCCGTGACCGTCTTGCTGATCGACCCCAGCCGGTACTGCACGTCCCGGTGGGGCTCGTCGACGGCACCGCGCGCGGCCGACCACACCAGCCCGCCGTCCCGCACCACCCCGGCGACCAGCGACGGCACGCGGCCGTCGCGCTGCGCGCGGGCGGTCCGGGCGAGCAGGGTGGCGGCGGTACCGGGGAGCATGCCGGAGATCCTCGCCTACTCGACCGTGACGCTCTTCGCGAGGTTGCGGGGCTTGTCGACGTCGCGTTCCAGCGCCACCGCGGCGTGGTAGGCGAGCAGCTGCAGCGGGACCGAGAGCAGGATCGGGTCCAGCTCCGGCTCGTTGCGGGGGATCACCAGGGTGCGGTCGGCGAGCTCGGCGGGCAGCTGCCGGTGGGCCAGGGCGACCACCCGCCCGCTGCGCGCCTTGATCTCCGAGAGCGTGGAGGTGTTCTTCTCCAGCAGCTCGTCGTCGGGCACGACGGCGACGGTGGGCATCTCCGGGCTGATCAGTGCCAGCGGTCCGTGCTTGAGCTCGGCCGACGGGTAGGCCTCGGCGTGGATGTAGGAGATCTCCTTGAGCTTCTGCGCGCCTTCCCGCGCCACCGGCCAGCCGCGGCGGCGCCCCACGAACATCATGCTGGGGCTGGGCGCGAGCTCGCGGGCCACCTCGGCGATCTCGTCGGAGAGCGTGAGGATCTCCTCGACCTGCTCGGGCAGCCGCTGCAGCCCGGCGATGATCCGGGCGCCGTCGGTGGGCGAGAGGTCGCGGATCCGGCCCAGGTGCAGGGCGAGCAGCGCGAACGCGGTGACCGTGGACGTGAACGACTTCGTGGCCGCCACCGACATCTCCGCGCCGGCGTGCAGGTAGATGCCGCCGTCGACCTGCCGCGCGATCGTCGACCCCACGACGTTGATGATGCCGATCACGCGCCCGCCCTTGCGCTGCAGCTCCTGCACGGCGGCGAGGGTGTCGACGGTCTCGCCGGACTGGCTCACCGCGACGTAGAGGGTGTCCGGCTCGACGACGGGATTGCGGTAGCGGAACTCGCTGGCCGGCTCGCTGGAGGCGGGCAGCCGGGCGAGGTCCTCGATGAGCTGCGCGCCGAGGTCGCCCGCGTAGCAGGCGCTGCCGCAGCCGAGGATCTTCACGCGGCGGAACTCCCGCGCCTCGCGCACCGACAGGTTGAGCCCGCCCAGGTGCGCGGTGGAGAAGCGCTCGTCCAGTCGCCCGGCCAGTGCGCGGGTCAGTGTCAGCGGCTGCTCGCCGATCTCCTTGATGAGGAAGTGGGCGTGGTCGCCGATCTCCGCGCCGACGACGTCCCAGTCGATCGTGGACGGGCTCTTGGCCGTGGACGTGTCGTCGAGGGTGAACGTGCGGTACCCGGTGGCGGTGAGCGTGGCCAGCTCGCCGTCGTCGAGGTAGACGACCTGGCGGGTGTAGCCCACGAGCGCCGCGACGTCGGAGGCGACGAACATCTCCTTCTCGCCGACGCCGAGCAGCACCGGGCTGCCGTTGCGGGCCACGACGATGCGGTCGGGGTGCTCGGCGTCGATCACCGCGAGACCGTAGGCGCCGACCACCTGCCGCAGTGCCCAGCGCACGGCCTGCTCAAGGTCGTCGGCCCCCGCCGCGAACGCCGACGCGATCAGGTGCGCCACGCACTCGGTGTCGGTCTGGCTGGCGAACTCGACTCCGTCGGCGGTGAGCTTGGCGCGCAGCTCCTCGGCGTTCTCGATGATGCCGTTGTGGACCACGGCGATGCGGCCGGCGGTGTCGGTGTGCGGGTGCGCGTTCTCCGGGGTCGGGCCGCCGTGGGTGGCCCAGCGCGTGTGCCCGATACCCGGGGCACCCTTGAACCGCGCGGGCAGGTCCGCGGCCAGCGCCGCCACCCTCCCGCTGACCTTGCGCACCTTGAGCCCGGACTTCGTGGTGACCGCCAGGCCGGCGGAGTCGTAGCCGCGGTACTCCAGCCGGCCCAGACCCTCGACGAGGATCGGGGCGGCGTCCTGCGGGCCGACGTAGCCGACGATTCCGCACATGGTGGGGTTCTCCTAGGGGGGCGGGTCTATCCGTAGACGATGCGACGCAGCTGCCGGGCCGAGAGCGCGGGCGGGGCCACCCGTCGCGTCGCCAGCTCGGCCGCGAGCACGGCGAAGATCTGGTCGTTGTGCTGCCCACGCGTCTGCAGCTCGCGATGCCGGCGGCGGACGAACTCCTCCACCGGCTCGGCGAAGTAGCCCAGCACCTCGGCCACGACCCGCGCCGCCTCGCTCGCGCTCAGTGGGGTGCTGCGCACGAGATGCGCGACGAGATCGCCGTGGGGCACGGGCAAGATACTGCAGCCTGACACCTCGGAATGCCAACTTCCTGCCCGAAATCGGGCAGGGAAGCGCATCATCTGCCGGACATCACCAGTAGGCGACCTGTCTGGGCGACTGATGAGCTCGCAGTCGACGGTCCTTCGTCACCAGCGGCCAGCCGTGCTCGACCGCCGTGGCGTAGATGATGCGGTCGGCGGGGTCGCCGGGGAAGCCGGACGGCAGCGTCGCCGCACCGTGTGCGATCGCCGGGGTGAGACCGACCGTCCGGATCTCCGCGGAGAGCCGGCGCAGCCACGAGCCGATCGGGATCGTCACGAGAATCCGCTCGTTGTGGGCGAGCCACGCCAGCTCGTACCAGGTGATGCCGGCGACGGCGAGTTCGCCTGCGGATCGGATCAGCTCGGTGGCGCCGTGACTGAGTCGCTCCGGCTCGGCCGACCACCACTGCAGGACATGGGTGTCGAGCTGGACCGTGCTCAGGAGTGCTCCCACGACTCGCCGGTCGAGAACAGCTCGTCGTCCTCGGCCACCGTGCGGGCCACGCCGACCAGACTTCCGGCCGAGGCGGCCGGCCCACCCGCCGGCACCAGGCGGGCGACCACCCGACCGTGTTTGGTGATCTCCACCTCGGCCCCCTCGGCGACCTCGTCCAGCACGGCGAGGATCCGGGCCTTGACGTCCGAGGCGGTCATGGTTCTGGTCATGTGGTCATATTAGCAGTCATCAGGCCGCCGGTTCCAGCTCACCGGCGCGCCACAGCCGGGCGTAGGCGCCCCCGGCGGCGAGCAGCGCGGCGTGCGGGCCCTGCTCGACGATCCGGCCGCCGTCGAGCACGACGATGCGGTCGGCGCGGGCGGCGGTGGCGAGGCGGTGCGCCACGACGAACGCGGTACGCCGCGAGGTGAGCCGGTCGCCCGCCGCGAGCACCGCAGCCTCGGTGGCGGGGTCCAGGGCGGCGGTGGCCTCGTCGAACAGCAACAGGTCCGGGTCCACCAGCTCGGCCCTGGCGAGCGCGACGAGCTGGCGCTGCCCCGCGGACAGGCCCTGGCCGCGCTCGCCGACGGGATGGCGGAACCCCAGCGGGAGGCCGCGGACCAGCTCGATCGCGCCGACGGCCCGGGCCGCCGCCTCGATCTGCTCCGGGGTGGCGTCGGGCCGCCCGTAGGCGATGTTCGCCGCGATGTCGCCGCTGAACAGGTGCGGCTCCTGCGGCACCACCCCCAACCGCCTGCGGTACGCCTCGAGCGGGTAGCGGCGCACGTCGACCCCGTCGACGAGCACCGCACCCGTGCCGGCCTCGTAGAACCGGGCGAGCAGCTTGACCAGCGTGGACTTGCCCGCGCCGGTGGCCCCGACCAGCGCCACCGTCTCCCCGGGGGCCACGCGCAGCGACACCGCGTCCAGCGCGGGGGTCGCCGCCCCTGCGTAGGAGAAGCCGAGGTCGCGCAGCTCGATCTCCCCGCGCAGCCGGTCGGGCACCGCGACGGGGTCGACGGCCGGGGCCGCCGACGTGGGCGTGCGCAGCAGCTCCGAGATCCGGGTCAGCCCGATGCGGGCCTGCTGGTAGGCGTCGAACACCTGGGAGAGCTGCTGGACCGGTGCGAAGAACAGCCCGAGGTAGAGCAGGAACGCCGTCAGCACGCCGGGGGTGAGGTCGCCCGCCGCCACCCGGGCGGCGCCGACGCCGAGCACCGCGACCTGGGCGACGTCGGAGAGCAATGCCACGAACGGGAAGTAGGTGGCGATGTAGCGCTGGGCCCGCAGGCGGCTGCGGCGGTAGGCGTCGCTGCGGCCGGCGAACGCGGCGGCGCTGCGCTCCTCGCGGACGTAGGCCTGGGCGATCCGCACGCCGGAGACGTTCTCCTGCATGTCGGCGTTGACGGCGCTGACCTTCTCCCGGGCCTCGGCGTAGGCCCGAGACGACAGGCGCCGGAAGACCACGGTGGCCGCGATCAGCACCGGCAGCACCGCGAGCGCCACCGCGGCCAGCTCGGGGTCGGTGAGCAGCAGCGCCACCGCCACCCCGACCACGGTGAGCAGGCTGACCACGGCCTGGGCCAGCCCGGTCTGCAGGAACGCCGAGAGCGCGTCGACGTCGGTGGTCATCCGCGTCATGATCCGCCCCGACAGCTCGCGCTCGTAGAAGTCCAGCCCGAGGCGCTGCAGGTGGGCGTAGCTGCGCACGCGCAGCAGGTAGAGCAGGCTCTCCCCGGCCCGCGCCGTGGTGACGGTCTGCAGCGCCACCACCAGCCAGCTCACCGCGACCACCCCGAGCCCCAGCAGCGTGGCCGTGAGCAGCACCGACGTCGAGCCGGCGGTGATGCCGCCGTCGACGGCCAGGCGCGCCACGGTGGGGAAGGCGAGCGTGCTCAGGGCGTCCAGCGACACGAGCACGACGGTGAGCGCGATCAGGCCGCGCACCGGGCGCAGCAGCGTCGCCAGGTGGAAACCGGGGTCGGGCGCGGTGGGATCCTCGCCGCCCAGGCGGGGTGTCTCGCGAGCGGGCGGCAGGGCGTCGACGGCGGCGAGCAGGGTCTCGCTGACGGGTATCGCGCCCACCATCGCCGAGGGGCCACCGCCGCCCGACCCCCGGCCGGTACCCGCCGAGGCCGCCGCGGTCCGCAGCGCGCCGGAGCCGGTGGCCACGGGTTCCGGCGCGGGCCAGAGCTCCGGTGTGACCCCGCCGGGCCCCGCGTCCGTGGCGGGGACGGGCTCGTCCACGGCCAGCAGCTCGCGGAACAGCGCGCAGCGCGCCGTCAGCTCGGCCTCGGTGCCGACGTCGACGACGTGCCCGCCGTCGAGCACGGCGACCCGGTCGGCCAGCGCGAGCGTGGAGCGGCGGTGGGCCACGAGCAGCGTGGTCCGCCCGCTGGTCAGCGTGCGCAGGGTGTCGTGGATGGCGGCCTCGGTGGCGCTGTCGACGGCCGAGGTGGCGTCGTCGAGCACGAGCACGCGGGGGTCGGTGAGCACCGCGCGGGCCAGCGCGATGCGCTGGCGCTGCCCGCCCGACAGCGTCAGGCCGCGCTCGCCGACCAGCGTGTCGTAGCCGTCGGGGAGGCGGTCGACGAACTCGTGCACCTGCGCGGCCCGCGCGGCCGCGAGCACCTCGGCCTCCGAGGCGTCGGGGCAGCCGTAGGCGATGTTGGCGCGGATGGTGTCGGAGAACAGGAACGCCTCCTCGAACACCACCCCCAGCTCGCGGCGCAGGTCGGCCAGGCGCAGGTCGGGCAGCGGCACCCCGCCGAGGCGCAGCTCGCCGGCCTGCGGGTCGTAGAAGCGCGGCAGCAGCAGCGCCACCGTCGACTTGCCCGATCCCGCCGTGCCGACCAGGGCCAGCGTCTCGCCCGGCTCGACGCGCAGCGAGACCCCGTCGAGGACGGGCTCGCGGCGCGAGTAGCCGAAGCGCACGCCGTCCAGCTCGACCGACAGCGGGCCCTCCGGCAGCTGCGAGGGCACCTCCGGGTCGACGACGTCGGGCTGGGAGTCCACCAGGTCGTACACCCGCTCGACGCCCGCCCGCGCGAGCTGCGCGCTCACGACCAGCGACCCCAGCAGCCGCGCGGGCCCGACCAGACCGGCCACGTAGGTGGTGAAGGCGAGGAACGTGCCCAGCGTGATCGAGCCGGTCAGCGCGAGGTACCCGCCCAAGCCGATGACCCCCACCTGCCCGAGCGTGGGCAGCGCCAGCAGCGTGGGGTTGAGCCGGGCGGTGAGCCGCGCGGCGCGCATCCGCTCCGCGAACAGCGTGGCGGCGCGCCGCTCCAGCGTCCCGACCTCGCGGGCCTCCTGCCCGAACCCCTTGACGACGCGCACGCCGGTGACCGTCTCCTCCACCTGCTGCGCGACGTCGGCGGCCCGCTGCTGCGCCGACCAGGTGGCGGGGAACAGCGACGCCCGCGCCCGGGCCGTGACGTAGGCGGCGAGCGGCAGCAGGACCAGCGCGACGAGCGTGAGCAGCGGGGAGAGCCACAGCATCGCCCCGACCGAGGCCACGACCAGCACCACCGACCCCAGCGCCAGCGGCACCATCGACAGCAGCGACTGCACGAGCTGCAGATCGGTGATCGAGCGCGACACCACCTGGCCGGTGCGCAGCGCGTCCTGGCGCTGACCGTCGAGGCGCTGGACCGATGCGAACACCTGCCGGCGCAGGTCGTGCTGGACGTCCAGGGCCAGGCGCCCGGCCAGGAAGCGACGCAGGAACGAGGCCGCGAAGCGGACCAGCGCCAGCGCGGCGATCGCCACGACGACCGTGCCGAGGGAGGCGGTGGAACCCGCGACGGCCTCGTCGACGGCCACGCGGGTGAGCAGCGGCCCGACCGCCTCCAGGCTGACGCCCAGCGCGGACGCCACCAGCGCGGCGATCGCCACGCGGCGGTGGCGCATGCAGGCACCGGTCAGCCGGCGGATCCAGCCGGTGGCCGGGGTCCCGGTGGGATGAATCACCGATCAACCCTACGTCGCGGGGAAGGACCCCGACCGGTGGCTCGTTGCCATGGCTATGAGTTCCGTACCGACCATCGACCTGAACAACGGAGTCTCCGTCCCGCAGCTCGGCTTCGGGGTCTTCCTGGTGCCCCCCGGCGAGACCGAGCCCGCCGTCACGTCGGCGCTGGCGGCCGGCTACCGGCACATCGACACGGCGCGGATCTACGACAACGAGCGCGAGGTCGGCGCCGCGATCGCGACCTCCGGCATCCCGCGCGACGAGCTGTTCGTCACCACGAAGCTCTGGAACGCCGACCAGGGCCGCGACGCGACCCTCGCGGCGATCGACGGGAGCCTCGAGCGCCTGGGCCTCGACCACGTCGACCTGTACCTGATCCACTGGCCGGTGCCGAGCGCCGACCGCTACGTCCAGACCTGGCGGGCGCTCGAGGAGATCGCCGCGGACGGTCGCGCCCGCGCCATCGGCGTCTCCAACTTCCAGGTACCGCACCTGCGGCGCCTGCTCGACGAGACCGGCACGGTGCCCGCGGTCAACCAGGTGGAGCTGCACCCCAACCTGGTCCAGCGCGAGCTGCGCGCCTTCCACGCCGAGCACGGCATCGCCACCGAGGCCTGGAGCCCGCTCGCTCGCGGCGGGCTGCTCGACGACCCGGCCGTCGGCAAGATCGCGGCCGCGCACGGCCGCACTCCCGCCCAGGTGATCCTGCGCTGGCACCTGCAGCTCGGGAACGTCGTCATCCCCAAGTCGGTGACACCGGCCCGCATCGCGGAGAACCTCGACGTCCTCGGCTTCGAGCTCGCGGCCGACGACATGGCGGCGATCGAGGCGCTGGACTCGGGCACCCGCATCGGCCCGGACCCGGACGACTTCACCGGCTCCTGACCCCGCCCCGCGTTGCAGCAAGGCCACCTTCATGCAGTGAGATTGCGTGAAGGTGGCCTTCCTGCAATCCGGGGCCGCGATCCCTGGGGGGCCGCGATCCCGGAGGCGGCGTCAGGTGATGTCGCGGCGGGCGGTGGCCCACCAGGCCACCGCCGCCGCGGCGACGGCCCACGCCGCGAGGACCAGCAGCGAGATCCACCACGGGAGCGGGCCGGTCACGCCGGCCACCGCCCCGGCCACGTCGCGGCCGACCGGCGGACCGGCGATGGCGATGGCCGGGAGCTCGTAGAGCGCCACCTCCCCGGCGTTCACCGGCAGGTAGGCGGTGATCTGCTGCACGGGCCCGGACTCGCTCGCGCCCAGCAGCAGCGACAGCAGCAGCTCGCCGAGCAGCACGTAGACCAGCAGCGTGACGAGCACGCCGACCTGGTTGGCCAGCGCCGACGCCAGCGCCACCCCGATCGCCGACCACAGCGCGCACACCGCCACCCCGATCCCGACCACGGAGAGCAGCGACCCGATCGCGGGGAACGGGCTGTCGCCCTGCCCCACCAGCCCGCCGATCAAGCCGAACGCCGTGGCGCCCAGCGCGTACACCACGCCCACGGCACCGGCCGTCAGCATCTTCGCCACGAGCACGGGGCCCCGGCCCGGCGCCGTGAGGTAGGTGGTGGTGATCGTGCCGTGCCGGAACTCCCCCGCCGCGCCGACGGCGCCGCTCACGGCCGCGAACGACGCCGTCAGCGCGAGCGTGTAGGCCAGCGACGCCAGCAGCAGCGGCAGCGCCACCTCCCCGCCGGAGGCGGCGTCGGCGAAGCTCCCGATCAGCCCGCCGAACGCGTTGATCAGCAGCGACAGCAGGACGACCGGGATCAGCAGGCCCCACCACCCCCGCGTCGAGACGATCTTGCGGTACTCCGACCGGACCAGCGCGGCGATCATCGGTACCCCCCGGTGAGCTGCAGGAACATCTGCTCCAGATCGACCTTCTCGACCTCCAGGCCGTGCACCGCGATCCCGGCCTCGAACGCGGTGTCCCCCACCCGTCCCGGGTCGGCGCCGGTGACCGCCAGCCGCCCGTCCGGCAGCCGCTGCACGTCGACCATCCCGGCCCGGACGAGCGCGTCGGCCAGCCGCGCGGGATCGGGGCAGGCCACCAGCACCCGGGGCCGCCCGCGCAGGTGCGCGAGCGGGCCCTGGTGCACGCACCGTCCGCGGTTGATCACCACGACGTGGTCGACGGTCTGCTCGACCTCGGCGAGCAGGTGGCTCGACACCAGCACCGTGCGCCCCTGCGCGGCGAACCCCCGCAGGAACGCCCGCAACCACGCGATGCCCTCCGGGTCGAGGCCGTTGGCCGGCTCGTCGAGCAGCAGCACCTGCGGGTCGCCGAGCAGCGCGGTGGCCAGCGCGAGGCGCTGCTTCATCCCCAGCGAGTAGCCGCCGACGCCCCGGTCGGCCACGCCCTCCATGCCGACCGCGGCCAGCACGTGCTCGACCGCGACGTCGGGCACCCGCACCGCCGCCGCGACCGCCAGCAGGTGCCGGCGGGCCGAGCGCGCGGGGTGGAACCCCTGCGCCTCCAGCACCGCCCCCACCACCCGCGCAGGGTAGGGCAGGTCGGTGTAGCGCACCCCGTTGATCCGCGCGTCGCCCGCGGTCGGCGTGACCAGGCCGAGCAGCATCCGCAGCGTGGTGGTCTTGCCCGACCCGTTGGGACCGAGGAACCCCGTGACGGTGCCGCGCTCCACGGAGAAGGTCAGGTCCTCCACCGCGCTCACCGGCCCGAACCGTTTCGTCAGCGCCGAGGCGGTGACCCGCCCGCTCCCGTCGTCCCCGCCACCGGTCGTCACGACGACGATCCTGCCGCACCGCGCGGGGCGGCTCGACGCCGCCGATCCCCGATCGCGCGCCGGATGGTGTCTCGCGCGCCCTGCCGGCAGCGCGCGAGGCGCTGGTCAGCGCGCGAAGACCCCGCTGGGCCACCCGCCCGATGCCGCGCCACGAGCAACCGCGTCGTGCACGGCCTTTTCGGTGGGCGGGCGGCTGGCTACGATCCGCTGCGCCGCGGGTGTGCCGCGGGCCACAGGAGGAACGCATGACCGGATCGGCCACCGCGACGGACTTCACCGCGATCATCGCCGGGTGGGAGGCGAGCCGCCCCGACGCGCCGGCCATCAGCTTCGGGGGCACCACCCGCACCTGGAGCGAGTTCGCGCGCCGGATCCGGCGCAACGCCGCGGCCCAGCGGGCGGCCGGGCTCGTCCCCGGCGACCGGGTGGCCGTGCTCGACCTCAACCACCCCTCGTGCCTGGAGCTGACGCTGGCGTGCGCGCAGGTCGGCACCGCGAACGCGGTGGTCAACTTCCGGCTCGCGCCGCCGGAGATCGTCTACGTCATCAACGACGCGCAGGCCCGGGTGCTGTTCGTCGGCCCGGAGTTCGCGGGCGCCGTGGCGCAGATGCGCGACAAGCTGCCCACCGTCGAGCAGGTGATCCACGTCGGCGGCGACGGCGACGAGTACGAGGCGTGGATCGCCGCGCACGAGCCGGACGACGAGGTCCACCCGGCGGCCCCCGGGGACTGCTTCGTGCAGCTCTACACCTCGGGCACCACCGGATTCCCGAAGGGCGCGATGCTCACCCACAGCGGGATGCTCGCCCACTCCGCGAACGTGATGGCCGACTTCGACGTGGACGCGGACTCCCGCGTGCAGGTCGCGATGCCGCTGTTCCACGTCGGCGGCACCAGCTACGCGCTGCTGGCGATCACCGCGGGCGCGCACATCCACATGATGCGGCTGCCCGACCCCGCGGCCGCGCTGGAGATGGTGGAGCGCGAGCGGATCACGCACACCTTCTACGTGCCGGCGCTGATGGCGGCGATGCTGCAGGTGCCCGGCGCGGCCGAGCGCGACTACTCGTCGATCAGGGCGCTGTCCTACGGCGCGTCGCCGATGCCGCTGCCCGTCATGCGCGGCTGCCTGGCGCTGTTCCCCGGCGTCATGCACCAGGTGTACGGCATGACCGAGCAGTGCGGCGTGGTCAGCTCGCTGGGCCCGGAGGACCACGCCGACCCGGCACGGGAGCACCTGCTGATCTCGGCGGGCACGCCGATCCACGGCGTCGAGATCGAGATCCGCGACCCCGCCACCGGCGAGGCCGTGCCCACCGGTGAGCCCGGCGAGATCTGGGTGCGCTCCCAGCAGCTGATGGGCGGGTACTGGGGCAAGCCCGAGGCCACCGCGGCCGCTGTCACCGCCGACGGCTGGCTGCGGTCGGGCGACGGCGGGCACATCGACGCCGAGGGCTACGTCTACGTCACCGACCGCATCAAGGACATGATCATCTCGGGCGGCGAGAACATCTACCCGGCGGAGATCGAGCGCGTGCTGGCCGAGCACCCCTCCGTCGGTGACGTCGCGGTGATCGGGGTGCCCGACGAGCGCTGGGGAGAGGTGCCCAAGGCGGTGGTCGTCGCCGCGCCGGGCGCGTCGGTCGACGAGGCCGAGCTGCTCACCTTCTGCCGCGAGCAGCTCGCGGCGTTCAAGTGCCCGAAGTCGGTCGACGTGCTCGAGGAGCTGCCCCGCAACCCCACCGGCAAGGTCCTCAAGAAGGACCTGCGCAAGCCGTACTGGGAGGGCAAGGACCGCCAGGTGGTCTGAACGGGCCCTGCACTATCCCGCGCCCCGGCCTGCCGGCCGCGCGGCACCGTCGCTGATGTGCCCGACCAGCCGCTCCAGCACGTCCTCCAGTGCGACCACGCCGCTGAGGCGACCGTCGGTGCCGCGCACCGCCGCGAGGTGCGCACCGGCGTCGCGCATGACGCCGAGCGCGTCGCGCAGCGCGTCGTCGACGGCCAGGGTGGGCAGCGCACGGGCCAGTTCGCCCGCGGTGCGGGAGTCGCCGTTCCGGCGCCCCAGTGCGTCCTTGACGTGCAGGTAGCCCACCGGGTCGCCGGTGTCGTCGACCACCGGGAAGCGGGAGAACCCGCTGCGGGCCGTGGCCTGCTGCACCTGCTCGACGGTGGCGTCGGCCTCCAGCACCACCAGCCGGTCACGCGGCAGCACCACGTCGGCGACGGTCAGCTCCTCGAACTGCAGCGCCCCGGTGAGCAGCTCCTCCTCCTCCTCGTCGAGCAGGCCCTCCTGCCGGGACTCGGCGATCAGGCCCCCCACCTCGTCGAGGGTGAAGGTGGTGGCCACCTCGTCGCGCGGGGTGACCCTCATCAGGTGCAGCACCCCGTTGGAGACGGCGTTGAGCGCGAGGACGACCGGCTTGAGGACGACCACGATCGCCGCCAGCGGCGGCCCCAGCGCCAGCGCGGAGCGCTCCGGCCCGGCGATGGCGATGTTCTTGGGCACCATCTCACCGAGCACCATGTGCAGGAACACCACGACCGACAGCGCGATCGCGAACGAGACCGGGTAGACCAGCGGCTCCGGCAGCCCGATCGCCGCGAACGGCACCTCCAGCAGGTGCGCCACCGCGGGCTCGGCGACGGCGCCCAGACCCAACGAGCACGCGGTGATGCCGAGCTGGGCGCACGCCATGTGCTGCGACACGTTCTCCATCGCGCGCAGGGTGATCCGCGCCGCGCGTGAGCCCTGCTCGGCGCGCGGCTCGATCTGGGTGCGCCGTGCGGAGATCAACGCGAACTCCGCCCCGACGAAGAACGCGTTGCCGGCCAGCAGGACCAGCCCGAGCAGGACCCCGCCCCAGTCACCCATCGACGTGCTCCGGCTGCTCGACCCGCATCCCGACCCGGTCCACCCGCCACCCGTCCATCCGGTCCACCCGCAGGTGGACCGGGTGGCCGTCCACGTCCTCGGTCACCGCGTCGCCCTCCCGCGGCACCCGGCCCAGCCGGTCGACGACCAGACCGGCGAGGCTGTCGAAGTCCTCGCCCTCGGGCAGCGCCACGCCGGTGAGCTCGGCGACCTCGTCGGGGCGCAACAGCCCCGACAGCGTCCAGCTGCCGTCCTGCTCGTGTCGCGCGCGGTCGCCGTGCGGGTCGTGCTCGTCGGCGATGTCGCCCACGATCTCCTCGATCAGGTCCTCCAGGGTCACCACGCCCGCCGTGCCGCCGTACTCGTCGACGACCACCGCCAGCTGCAGCCCCTGCTCGCGCAGCAGCGGCAGCAGCGGGTCGAGCTCCTGGCTCCCGGGCACCGGAAGCGGGTCGACCATCAGCTCGCCGACGGTGCGCCCGGACCGCTCGTCCTCCGGCACCGCCAGCGCGTGCTTGACGTGCACGATCCCGACCACGCTGTCCACCCCGCCGCGCAGCACCGGGAACCGCGAGTACCCGGTGCGGTCAACGGCGTCGAGCACGGCGTCGGCGGAGTCGGTGGTGGCCAGGAACGTCACCTGGAACCGCGGGGTCATCACGTCCGCCGCGGTGCGGTCGCCGAAGGCCAGGGAGCGGGTGACCAGCTCCGCGGTGGGCTCGGCGAGCACACCTTCCTCCGCGGAGCGCCGGACCAGCGAGCCCAGCTCCTGCGGCGAGCGGGCCGACCGGAGCTCCTCCTGCGGCTCGATGCCCAGCAGCAGCAGGATGCGGTTGGCGGTGCCGTTGAGGAACCGCAGCAGCGGGCCGGAGATCCGGGTGAAGGTGCGCTGGGCCCCGGCGACGGCCTTCGCGACCGGGAACGGCCTCGCGATGGCCAGGTTCTTGGGCACCAGCTCGCCGAACACCATCTGCACGAACGTCGCCAGCAGCAGCGCCAGCGTGATCGCGACGGCGACCGAGGTGCCCTCGGGCAGCCCGAGGCCCGACAGCACCGGTCCCAGCAGCGCGGCCAGCGACGGCTCGGCGAGGAACCCGACGACCAGGCTGGTCACGGTGATGCCCAGTTGCGCACCGGAGAGCTGGGTGGACAGCGAGCGCAGCGCGCTCAGCACGCTCGCGGCCCCGGTGTCCCCGGCCTCGGCCGCGCGCTCCACGGTGGACCGGTCGACGGTCACCAGGCTGAACTCCGCCGCCACGAACAGCGCGTTGCCCAGCACGAGCAGCAGCGCCACGGCCAGCAGCACCCACTCGATCAGCACGCGGGTCTGCCGGGAGGACGCGGCACGGTCGGGGTCATGGCGCCATCCAAGCCGACCGCCGGGGATTCCGCCCGGGCAGGTGGTCGGTCAGAACCCGAAGCTGACGATCCCCGCCAGCGTGCCCGCGCGCATCCCGTCGAGCACGTGCCGCTCGTGCGGGACCACCGGGTACGGGAGGTCGTCGAGCGCGCACCAGCGCAGCGCGGCACTCTTCTCGGGCTCCCGGCGCTCCGCCTCGCCCGACCACCGCGTGCAGGCGAAGAAGAAGTCGACCCGCTCGTCGATCTCCCGGCCGTTGCCGTGGGTGCGGTGCATGGTGGTGAGCGGGACGAGGTCGGCGAGGTCGATCGTGATCCCCAGCTCCTCCGCGGCCTCGCGGCACGCCGCGGCCTGGACCGGCTCGCCCGCCTCGACGTGCCCGGCCGCGGCGGCCGCCCAGTGCCCGTCCCGGTAGCCGGTGTTCTGCCGCAGCTGCAGCAGCACCCGCCCCTCGGCGTCGGTCAGCAGCACGTACGCGGCGGGGACCACCCGGAAGCTCACCACCCCATGATCCACGGTCGGGGAACCCGCGGACCCGCCCGGTCGCGTACAGGCTGCGGCTCGCGCACAGGTTGCGGGCTCGCGCACGGGCTGCGACGTGTGCGCGAGTCCGTCAGGTGTGCGCCACCGCCCGCGGGTCGACTCGGCGCGGCCCGCGAGGTCAGGTGTCGAGCAGCATGCGCGGCCAGGTCCCGACCCGGGGTCGGCTCGCCCACCAGAGCCGGACGTAGAGACGCACGAGCAGCGGGGCACGGGGCCGGCGGCAGGTCCGGGCCAGCCGGTGCTCGGCGGCCGCCGCGAGCAGTTCCTCGTGTCGCAGGTGTCCGTGGTGCGGGTCCATGGTCTCCTCGCCGTCAGGTGCGCAGCAGGCGGCCGCTGATCAGCAACCGGACCAGCCGGGCGCCGTCGGGGCGGGCGGCCGGATCGTCGTCACGGTCGCGGAAGGGGGCCAGCAGTTCGTCGAGACCCGCCTGCAGCGCCACCAGCTCGTCGGGGGTGCAGTAGAGGGCGCGCCCGGAGATCCCGGCCGCCTTCTGCCACTCGACGGGCTCCCGGGATGCGCGGCGCACCCAGTCCTTGATCTGGCCGACCTCGTGGTCGAGGAACACCTCGCTGAGCGTCTCCGCCGCCAACGCCGCGTCGGGCCCCAGGTCCGAGGCATGCCAGCTCTGGTCGTCGCTGGTGAGCCGCCATGGCTTCTCCCGGCCGGACGCGTCCGGGGCGTGCTCGACGAACCCGTACTTGGCCAGCATCCCCAGGTGGTAGGAGCAGCTCGCGACGCTCTCGCCGGAGTACTCCGCGCACCGCGTGGCGGTGGCCGTCCGCTCCGCCCCGAGCAGCTCGATGATCGTCCAGCGGGTCGGGTGCGACAGCGCCCGCAGTGTCTTGGGGTCCGTGATGTAGCTGCGCGCGTCCTCGGTCACAGTTGCGCTGCATATCTTGCGCAAGACTCCTTGCGCAAGACTCCTTGATAGTTGCGCTGGATGCGGCCCGCGTCACCGTCGTCGCCGGTTGACCCGCCGGTAACCTCCTCCCATGCTGCTGTCGACTCAACTCCAGTACGGCGACGACCCCATCAACAACGCCGAGGCGGTGGTCGGCCTGGAGAAGGCCGGCCTCGACGTCGTGTGGGTCGCCGAGGCCTACAGCTACGACGCCGTGTCGCTGATGGGCTACCTCGCCGCCCGCACCGAGCGGGTCCAGATCGGCTCCGGCATCCTGCCGATCTACAGCCGCACCCCCACGCTGACGGCGATGACGGCGGCGGGCCTCGACGCCCTGTCCGACGGACGCATGATCCTCGGCCTCGGGGCGTCGGGCCCGCAGGTGATCGAGGGCTTCCACGGTGTCGTCTACGACAAGCCGATCGCCCGCACCCGCGAGATCATCGAGATCTGCCGGAAGGTGTGGCGCCGCGAACGGCTCACCAACGACGGCCTCTACCCGATCCCGCTCCCGGAGGGGCAGGGCACCGGGCTCGGCAAGCCGCTCAAGCTCATCAACCACCCGAAGCGGGCCGACATCCCGATCTGGATCGCCGCGCTCGGCGACAGGAACGTCGAGCTGACCGCCGAGCTGGCCCAGGGCTGGCTGCCGCACGTGCTGCTGCCCGAGAAGCTGCGCGAGGTGTTCGGCCCCGCGATCGACGCCGGACTCGCCAAGCGCGCCCCCGAGCTCGGCCCGCTGCAGATCACCGGCGGGGGCATCCTCGCCATCGAGGACGACATGATCGAGCCGGCCCGGCAGCTCGCCCGCGGCATGAACGCCCTCTACATCGGCGGCATGGGCGCGCGCGGCAAGAACTTCTACAACACCGTGTTCGAGCGCCAGGGCTACGCCGACGAGGCGCGGACCGTGCAGGACCTCTACCTGGACGGCAGGAAGGACGCCGCCGCCGCGGCCCTGCCCGACGAGTTCATCGCCAACACCTCGCTGATCGGCCCGCCGTCGTTCGTCAAAGAGCGGATCGCCGCGCTGCGTGCAGCCGGGGTCACGCACCTGCACGTCAACCCGATCAGCGCGGACCCGCAGAAGGTGTTGTCGCAGGTGAAGGAGTGGCTCCAGTAGCGACCGGGGGGCCCGTGTCGGTGACGTCGGGTGACCGCCTCACACTCTGTGGTGACCCCGGAAACCGCCACGACCTCGGGAGCGTGCGTTGCTCGACTCCGTCATCGCCACGTCCGACGAACCGATGGGCCCGGACCAGTACCGGTTCGTCGCGACGGACGCGTGGTGGCTGGGCAGCTTCGGCGCCCATCAGCACCTCACCGAGCACCGGCTGCGGATCTGGATCCCGGCCCGCCCGGAGCGCGACTGGATGCTCGACCGTGAGCTGACCGGCCGCCAGCGCTGGCTCACCGGCTCGGCGGAGCGGGCCCGCGACGACGGCTTCGAGCTCCACGACGTGGCCCCGACCGGGGTGTTCCGGGCGCCGTACGGGGAGTTCCACGCGGCGCGCGACGCCGGCATCGACGAGGCGGACGGGTGTGTCGAGCCCGTCCGGCGCCGCCGCGGCAGCTGGCAGGCGCCGACGGCCGAGTTCCTGGCCCGGCTGCCCCGCGATCCCGTCGCACTGCTCGCCCGGCTGGAGGCCGACCACCCCGGGCGCTGGACGAGCCCGTTCAGCTCCGCCGTCGACGCCCTGCGCACCTGCCTCGTCCCCGCGGAGCTGCGCGGCGTCCTGTACCGGGCTCTCACCGGTCTGCACGGCGTGCACCTGGAGCCCGAGCCGGTCGAGGTCGGCGACCGCGCGTGCCTCGTGCTCGTCCACGACGCCGGCCGCACCCGCACCGAGCTGCGGATCGACAAGGCCGACGGGCAGTTCGCGGGCGAGCGCGACACCCTGCGCACCGACTCCCGCTGCGGCCTGCCCGCCCACACTCTGATCGGCGAGACGGCCGTGCACACCGCGGTGGTCGACGAGCTGGGCGTGCACCCGCCGGGCTGAGGGTCGCCGGGGGTCCGGTTCACGCAACGGTCGGCCGCCCGCACACGCCCGGCGGTGCGCAGATCGGCGGGGTGCGCGAACCGGTCAGCGCAGCGGCTGCTCCGCCGCCCCGCGCTCGGCGTCGGGACGACGGCCGTGGATGCGCCGCTCCGACTCCTCGATCGCCACGTCGTTGATGCTGGCCTCGCGGCGGCGCATGTAGCCCTCGTCGTCGAACTCCCACAGCTCGTTGCCGTAGGACCGCCACCACCGGCCGTCGACGTCTCTGCACTCGTACTGGAACCGCACCGCGATCCGGTTCTCACGATGAGCCCAGAGGTCCTTGCGCAGCGCGTAGTCGAGCTCGCGGTCCCACTTGTCCTTCAGGAACGCGGCGATCTCGGCACGGCCGGTGAGGAACCGGTCGCGGTTGCGCCACACGGAGTCCTCGGAGTACGCGGCGGCGACCTTCTCCGGGTCGCGCGTGTTCCACGCGTCCTCGGCGGCCTGCACCTTCGTGGCTGCGCTCTCGGCGTCGAACGGGGGAAGGGGCGGGCGAGGTGTCACGTCAGATCCTCTCGGCGCAGAACGATCGTTCTCCGGTGCGCTGCTACGCTAGAGAACGTTGGTTCTCCGCGTCAAGAAGGACTCGCCCGTGGATCAGGACAGCGCCCGCACCCGGCTGCTCGACGCCGCCGAGTCGCTGTTCTACGGCCGCGGCATCCAGGCGGTGGGCATGGACGACATCCGCGCCGCGTCGGGCGTGTCGCTCAAGCGGCTCTACCAGCTCTACCCGGCCAAGGAGCGGCTCGTGGTGGCCTACCTGGAGCGCCGGGACACGCGCTGGCGCGCGCGACTGGCCGCCCACGTCGAGCGCCACGACCGGCCCGACGATCGGCTGCTCGCGGTGTTCGACTGGCTGGGCGCCTGGTTCGCGGAGCCCGACTTCCGCGGCTGCGCCTGGATCAACTCCTACGGCGAGCTGGGGGCGAGCTCGGCCACCGTCGCCGAGCAGGTCCGCCACCACAAGCGCGAGTTCCACCGCTACCTGCAGGAACTCGTGGCCGCCGCCGTGCGGCCGGACCGTCTCGCGGACGACATGCTGCTGCTCGCCGAGGGCGCGATGGTCACTGCCGGGATCTTCGGCGACACGGCGCCCGCCGCCCGGGCGAGGTCCGCCGTCGAGCGGCTGATGGGCGAGTCGCACACCGGCTGACCGGTGGTCCACGACCGGTCGCGGTGCCGCACCCGGCGTCCGGTACCAGGCCAGGAGACCGAGGACTAATCTGACGTGCAGTCCTCGGCGAAGACGCGATCCGATCAAGGCGGTCCTCAGCGTGTCCAGCAGCAGTACCTCGAACCCAGCCAGTGATTTCGGTCCCAACGAGTGGCTGGTCGAGGAGATGTACCAGCGCTTCCTCGACGACCCCGAGACGGTCGACCCGGCCTGGCACGAGTTCTTCGCCGACTACCGTCCGGCCACCGAGGACATCGCCGACAACGGCGCGACGCCCGTACCGTCCACCCCGTCCGAGCCGCCCGGACCCGCTCCCACGCCGAAGGCCGAGGCCCCGGAGCCCACCGAGCGTCGCCGGGTGGCCGACCGGGCCGCGATGTCGCCGCCCGCCGCCAACGGCGCCGCACCCGCGCCGGAGGAGGCCCCGGACAGGCGTCCGGAGAAGTCCGCGTCCCAGCCGCAGGCCACGTCGCGGTCCAAGCCGGCCGCCGGCAGCTCGTCGCAGGCGGCCAAGCCGGCCCCGCCGGTCAGTGGCGACGGCGAGGTCACGCCGATCCGGGGCGCCGCCAACGCCGTGGTCAAGAACATGAACGCCTCGCTGTCGGTGCCCACCGCCACGAGCGTGCGCGCGGTGCCGGCCAAGCTGCTGGCCGACAACCGGGTCGTGATCAACAACCAGCTCAAGCGCACCCGCGGCGGCAAGATCAGCTTCACCCACCTCATCGGGTTCGCGGTGGTGAAGGCGCTCACCACGCTGCCGGTGATGAACCGGCACTTCGCCGAGACCGACGGCAAGCCCACCGTCGTGCAGCCCGACCACGTCAACCTCGGGCTCGCGATCGACCTGCCGGGCAAGAACGGGCAACGGTCGCTGGTCGTGGTGTCGATCAAGGGCTGCGAGGCGATGAACTTCGCCCAGTTCTGGTCGGCCTACGAGGACATCGTGCGCAAGGCGCGCAGCGGCGCGCTGTCCGCCGAGGACTTCGCCGGCACCACGATCTCGCTGACCAACCCGGGCACGCTGGGCACCAACCACTCGGTGCCGCGCCTGATGTCGGGCCAGGGCGCGATCATCGGCGTCGGCGCGATGGAGTACCCGGCCGAGTTCCAGGGCGCCAGCGACGAGCGGCTCGCCCACATCGGCATCAGCAAGATCATCACGCTGACGTCCACGTACGACCACCGCATCATCCAGGGCGCGGAGTCCGGTGACTTCCTGCGCCGCGTGCACCAGCTGCTCCTCGGCGAGGACGGCTTCTACGACGACATCTTCCGCTCGCTGCGCGTGCCCTACGAGCCCGTGCGCTGGGTGCAGGACATCCCCGAGGGCGCCGTCGACAAGACCGCGCGCGTCATCGAGCTGATCGACGCCTACCGCACCCGTGGGCACCTGATGGCCGACACCGACCCGCTGAACTACCGGCAGCGCCGCCACCCCGACCTCGACGTGCTCTCGCACAGCCTCACGCTGTGGGACCTCGACCGCGAGTTCGCGTGCGGCGGATTCGGCGGCCAGGAGCGGATGAAGCTGCGCGACGTGCTCGGCCTGCTGCGCGACTCCTACTGCCGCACCGTCGGCACCGAGTACATGCACATCGCCGACCCCGAGCAGCGCACCTGGCTGCAGGACCGCATCGAGGTGCCGCACCAGAAGCCGCACGCCGCCGAGCAGAAGTACATCCTGTCCAAGCTCAACGCGGCCGAGGCCTTCGAGACGTTCCTGCAGACCAAGTACGTCGGGCAGAAGCGGTTCTCCCTCGAGGGCGGGGAGACCGTCATCCCGCTGCTCGACGCGGTGCTCGACAAGGCCGCCGAGCACGAGATGGACGAGGTCGTCATCGGCATGCCGCACCGCGGCCGGCTCAACGTGCTCGCCAACATCGTCGGCAAGCCGATCAGCCAGATCTTCCGCGAGTTCGAGGGCAACCTCGACCCGGGCCAGGCCCACGGCTCCGGCGACGTCAAGTACCACCTGGGCGCCGAGGGCAAGTACTTCCGGATGTTCGGCGACGGCGAGACCGTGGTGTCGCTGGCGTCCAACCCGTCGCACCTCGAGGCCGTCGACCCGGTGCTCGAGGGGCTGGTGCGCGCCAAGCAGGACATCCTCGACAAGGGCGAGGGCGGCTTCACCGTGCTCCCCCTGATGATGCACGGCGACGCGGCGTTCGCCGGGCAGGGCGTCGTGGCCGAGACGCTCAACCTGGCCAAGCTGCGCGGCTACCGCACCGGCGGCACCGTGCACGTCGTCGTCAACAACCAGGTCGGGTTCACCACGGCCCCGGAGCACTCGCGCAGCTCGCAGTACTGCACCGACGTCGCGAAGATGATCGACGCCCCGGTCTTCCACGTGAACGGCGACGATCCCGAGGCCTGCGTCTGGGTGGCGAAGCTGGCGGTGGAGTACCGGCAGCGGTGGAACAACGACGTCGTGATCGACATGATCTGCTACCGCCGCCGCGGCCACAACGAGGGCGACGACCCGTCGATGACGCAGCCCTCGATGTACGACGTGATCGACGCCAAGCGCAGCGTCCGCAAGATCTACACCGAGTCGCTGATCGGGCGCGGCGACATCTCCATGGAGGAGGCCGAGCACGCGCTGCGCGACTTCTCCAGCCAGCTCGAGCACGTGTTCAACGAGGTGCGCGAGCTCGAGCGGACCCCGGCCGTGGCGTCGCCGTCGGTGGAGCAGGAGCAGTCGATCCCCACCGACCTCGACACCTCGGTGCCGCTGGAGGTGCTGCACCGCATCGGTGACGCCCACGTCGAGCTGCCCGAGGGCTTCACCGTGCACCCGCGGGTCAGGCCGGTGCTGGACAAGCGGCTGAAGATGTCGCGCGAGGGCGACATCGACTGGGCCTTCGCCGAGCTGATCGCGATGGGCGCGCTGGCCATGGACGGCAAGCTGGTACGGCTCTCGGGCCAGGACTCGCGGCGCGGCACGTTCGTGCAACGGCACTCGGTGATCATCGACCGGAAGACCGGTGAGGAGTACTTCCCGCTGCGCAACCTCTCGGCCGACCAGGAGCGGTTCCTCGCCTACGACTCGGCGCTCTCGGAGTTCGCGGCCGTCGGGTTCGAGTACGGGTACTCGGTGGCCAACCCGGCGGCGTTCGTGGCCTGGGAGGCGCAGTTCGGCGACTTCGTCAACGGTGCACAGTCGATCATCGACGAGTTCATCTCCTCGGGCGAGGCCAAGTGGGGCCAGACCTCCGACGTCGCGCTGCTGCTGCCGCACGGTCTGGAGGGCCAAGGTCCCGACCACAGCTCGGGCCGCATCGAGCGGTTCCTCACGCTGTGCGCGGAGGGCTCGATGACGGTCGCCGTGCCGTCCGAGCCCGCGAACTACTTCCACCTGCTGCGCCGCCACGCGATGGACGGGATGCAGCGGCCGCTGATCTGCTTCACGCCCAAGTCGATGCTGCGCAACCGCGCCGTGGTGAGCCCGGTGAGCGACTTCACCGGCGGCCGCTTCCGGTCGGTCATCGACGACCCGCGCTACCGCGGCAACGACGGCCCGGCCGGCGACGTGCGCCGCGTGCTGCTGTGCAGCGGCAAGATCTACTGGGAGCTGGCCGCGCAGCGCGACAAGCGGGAGGTCACCGACATCGCGATCGTGCGGGTCGAGCAGCTCTACCCCGTCGCCGACCGGCAGCTGGCCGCGGTGCTGGAGCGCTACCCCAACGCCGAGGACGTGCGCTGGGTCCAGGAGGAGCCGGCGAACCAGGGCGCATGGCCCTTCCTGGGCCTGACGCTGCCCGAGAAGCTGCCGCGGCTCGTCGGGATCACGCGGGTGTCGCGGCGCCGCATGGCCGCGCCGGCGGCCGGCTCGTCCAAGGTGCACGAGGTGGAGCAGGGCGCGCTGATGGACGAGGCGCTCGGGGACGGGTGAGCCGTGTACTTCACCGACCGGGGCATCGAGGAGCTCGCGGCGCGGCGCGGCGAGGAACAGGTCAGCGTCGAGTGGCTGGCCGACCGGCTGCGGGTGTTCGTCGACCTCAACCCGTCGTTCGAGGACGCCGTGGAACGGCTCGCCACGTTCCTGGCCCGGGACGAGGACGAGGTGCTCGACGCCGAGGAGTGACCGGGCGGTAGCAGCTGAACCACGGCCCAACACGGGCCCAACACCGGGCAGCGATCGCGGATGTTCTGTGCCTTCTCCTGGCGCACCGGTACGGACGCAGGCACGATCGATCGGGTGATCGCACCGAACCCGGGAGACACGCCGTGAGGCCGGGCCGGCGCGACCGCACCGCTCGACGGCCCTCCATCGTGGCCGTCGCGCTCGGGGCGGCGGCGCTCGCCGCGATCCCGTCGTCGGCCGTGGTCGCCCACGCACCCGCCGCCGGGGGCGGGGAACGGGTCGCGGGGCCGCTCGGCACGGCCGCCGCGCTCACCCCCGCCGAGCGGGCCCGTCGCGATCCCGGCTCCGAGCCGCTGCGGTTCAACCCGGTGGCCTTCCGGCTCCCGGACGTGCCCGCCGGCGCGGCGGTCCCGGCGAGCCGCGCCCCGGTGCTGCCCCGGATCACCACCACCGCGCGGCCCGGCACCGCCGCGGCGGCGGCCATCGAGTTCGCGCTGGCCCAGCGCGGGCTGCCCTACGTGTGGGGCGGCAACGGCCCGCAGCGTGGTGATGCGGGCTTCGACTGCTCGGGCCTCACCACGGCTGCCTACGGCTACGCCGGTATCGACCTCCCCCGCACCGCGCACACCCAGTACTACGCCGGTCCGCACGTGCCCACCGGGGCCGAGCTGGAGCCCGGCGACCTGGTGTTCTACGGCGTGCCCGAGCGGGTGCACCACGTCGGGCTGTACCTGGGCGAGGGCCGGATGGTCAACGCGCCGTCGTTCGGCAAGCCGGTGTCAACGGCGCGTTGGAGTTGACCCTCTGGCGACGGATCGGAACTGACCCCCGGCTTGTTCGGTCGTCCTATTTGTCGCGGTCCTTGGCGAGGAGTTCGCGGCGGGCGCGGGTGCGGTAGGAGTCGCCGGAGAGGGTGAGGACCTCGGCGTGGTGGACGAGTCTGTCGATCATCGCGGCGGCGACGATCTCGTCGCCGAAGACCTCGCCCCAGCGGCCGAAGGGCAGGTTGGAGGTGACCATGACCGAGCCCTGTTCGTAGCGGGAAGCGATGAGCTGGAAGAACAGGTTCGCGGCGTCGTGGTCGAAGGGGATGTAGCCGACCTCGTCGATGATGATCAGCTTGTAGCGGCGGATCTTGCGTAGCTCGGTCTCGAGGTGTCCGGACTGGTGGGCGGTGGCGAGGCGGGTGATCCAGTTGCTGGCGGTGGCGAACAGCACCGAGTAGCCGGCCTGGGTGGCTTTGACCCCGAGCCCGATCGCGAGGTGGGTCTTCCCGATCCCGGGTGGTCCGAGCAGGATCACGTTCTCGGCCTTCGCGACGAAGGTGCCGGTCGCGAGGTGGGCGAGCAGGTCGCGGCGCAGCGAGGGCAGATGGTCGAGGTTGAACTGGTCGAGGGTCTTCACGGCCGGGAAGTGCGCGGTGCGGATGCGCATGGTGGTGCCGGCGGACTCGCGGTCGGCCACCTGGCGTTCCAGGACCGCGGTCAGGTATTCCTCGTGCGACCAGTTCAGGTCCCGGGCCTGGGCGGCGAGGTCTTCCCAGACGCGGGTGATCGTGGGCGTTTTCAGCGCCCGGGTCAGGTAGGCCAGTTTCGAGCCGAGCTCGGTCGTGGCGGTCGTCTTGGTGGTGGTCATCTACTGCCTTTCTGCGGTGGTCGCGGGGGTGTCGTGGGTGACGGGGGCGGGGTCGAAGGCCACTCCGAACAGGGCGTCGTAGTCGGGCAGCGCGCGCAGGGCCACGACGTGTCCGTCGGAGTGGGAACGGGTGTCGCGCCGCGCGCGGGTGGCTCGGTCACGGGTGGCGGCGAACTCGGTGCGCAGAGCCCGGGCGATGGACCGGTGCTCGGGATCGGTGATCGTGGCGCCGCTGGCCCATACCCGCTGGTGGGTGGCCACGATCTGCCCGGCGCAGGTGATCGCGACCAGGGCGGGGGTGGCGATCCAGTCGACGAACCGGCCGATCGAGGCCGGGTTGACCGAGTAGTCGTTGCCGTCGATGCGCACGTAGTAGTCGCGTGAGAGCCGGATCCGCCCGGTCAGCCCGACCTGCGGCGCCACCGGCGGCAGCTCGACCATCCCGGCCCGATCCGCGGTCCAACGCGTGGCGGGGGTGGTGCCGATCGAGCGCAGGTGTCGGGCGTTGGCCACCCCGGACAGCCAGACCTTGATCTGGGCGTTGAAGTCCAACGGCGAGACGAAGGAGCGGCCGGGCAGGAACGACGTCTCGAAGTAGCCGTTGCGCCGCTCGACCAGCCCTTTTGACTCCGGGTCCCGCGCCGGGGTCAGCTTGATCCGGACGCCGAGGGTCCCGGCGAACGAGGCCGCCGGGGCGCTGAGCCGCCCGGTGCCGCCGATCGCGGCCTCGCGGTCCCAGACCAGTGTCCGGGGACAGCGGCCCCACCCGCCGATGATCTCCCACATCCCGGCCAGGATGTCCCCGCCCTTGCGCGAGGGGATCATCACCGCGTCGGTCACCCGGGAGTATCCGCACGTCATCGCCAGAACCGGCAGCACCCGCGTTGCGCTGGCGCCGACCGGGATCGGGACCGGCGGGAACCACAGGTCACACTGCGCGAGCTCGCCGGGGGCGTACTCGATCCGATCCGCCGGATCGGGCGGCAGGAACAACGGGCGCAGCTCACGCACCCGGTCCTTCAAGATGGTCAGCGAGTGCGTCCAGCCGATCCGCTCGGCGATCACCGTCGCCGGCATCTTCGGATGCTCGGCCAGCAGCACTCGGACCTGCGGCTCCACCTTGTCCACGAGCGAACCCCGCGGACCTCGCTCACGTGAGGGCGGCGCGTCGGCCCGCAGCGCCGCCCGCACCGTGTTGCGCGCCAACCCCAACCGGCGCGCGATCTCCTTGATCGACACGTTCTCGGCGCGGTGCAGACGACGGGCCTCAGCCCACTGTTCCAACGTGATCACCCCTCCAGCCTCAACGGAGGGGGGTCAATCCCAACCCGTCGCTAAGGGGTCAGTCTCAGCACGTCGTCGACAGCCGGTACGGCTGGCCTACGTGCGCTATCCGGGTGACGACTACCTCGGGGCCACCCGCCCGGCGGCCGGGCGCGACGCCGGACCGCTCGACCCCGGCCTGCTCGCCACCCCGGACCTTCCCGTCGAGGTGCCGCCGGTGCCCGCGCCGGAGGTCCCGCCCGCGCCCGAGGAGTTCGCCGCGCCGGAGGTCCCGGCCGCCGACATCCCCGCCGACATCCCCACCGCCGACATCCCCACCGGGGCCGCGACACCCGCGGGGGAACCGGCGGGCGACGCGGCCGGCTCCCCCGGGGCGGCCGACGGGGGCGACGAGCCGCCCGCCACCCCGCGGACGCCGACCCCCACGACGGAGCCGCCCGGGGCGCGAACCCCGGAGTCCCGCCCACCGGGTCCCGGCGCGCCGGGTACCGGCCCGCCAGAGGTGACGGCTCGGTCGGCACCCTCCGGCCCCGGCACTCCGGAGCCGACGCCGGAACCGGGCGCACCCGAGCCTGCGGCGCCGGACCCGACCCCTCCCACCACCGCCCCGGAGGCGGCCGCGCCGCAGGCCGCAGCCGGGCCGGACGCGCCGGACCCGGGCCCGCCGGTGGCCGTGAAGCTGCCCGACGGCACCGAGCTGGCCCTGGCCCGGACCGAGCGGGGCGAGGAGGGCCTGCCCGTCGCACCGGCCGAACCGGGCGCCGGCGGGTTGCGCTTCGGCCCCGCCGAGAACGGGCGCGCGGCGCGGTCGCAGGTCGCCCTGAACCCCGGCACACCGACCGCGTCGCTCGAACCCGGAGCGGTGATCGTCGTGCGATCCCGGGACGGCGCCGTCGCGGAGCTGACCGTGCGGTCCCGCGTCACCGTCGACCGGGGCGCCGCCGCCGACCTGGCGTCCGGACGCGGCGAGTCGCTCCGCGTCGTCCTCCTGCGCACCGAGCCGGACACCGGGGACGTACTGGTCGTCATCGCCGAGTGAGGCACCGCACCGACGCCCCGACTCGCGCACACCGAGACCCCGACTCGCGCGCACCGAGACCCCGACTCGCGGGGTGAGAGCCCCCGTCCGCGAGTCGGGGCCTGCGTGCGCGCGAGTCGGGGCCTGCGTGCGCGCGAGTCGGGGCCTGCGTGCGCGCGAGTCGGGGTCCGGCCCCTCTCAGCGTCCCGGGAGGCCGAACCGGCGCCTGCGCAGTGCGGCGAGCAGTTCGGCCGCGGCGGCCTGCACCGCCTCGTCGAGCGCGGCGAGATCGGCGGGCGGGCGGGCGTCGGGCGGCGGGTCGGGACGGGGCCGCAACTGCAGCCACGACTCGGTCCACAGCGCCTCGAGCGCGTCCTCCCAGGCCAGGTCGACCCCGAGGCGGGTCAGCGCGGCGCGCTCGGCCGCGCGGGCCGTGGCGTCCTGGAGCCCGACCAGCTCGGTGGCGAGCTCCGCGGCGCGGGCCCGGTCCGCATCGCGCAGTTCGGCGGCAGCGAGGTCGAGCCCGGCCATGACCTCCCGGTAGGCGCGTGCCGCGTTCGGCTCCCCCGAGGTCACGACTCCTCCAGCGACGGCACGATGACGACCTCCGGGCGCGCGTGCTGCGCCCGGTCGTAGAACAACCCGCGGCCCGGTCGAGGCGACCAGTGCAGCAGCATCGCGGGGGTGAGACTGGACAGCTCGCTGCCCTGCACGTCCAGCGCCACCCAGCAGCCGACGTCGTCGGGGGCCGCGGTGACGCTGAGCGTGGCCCGCAGCCGGGCGACGCTGCGCCACCAGCCCAGCACGTGCACGCCGGTCTCGGGGCCCGACCGGAGGATCCGGCGCAACGCGTCGGTGCCCTCGCGGTCGAGCAGGGTGTCGGCGGCGTCGGCGGCGTAGAGGACCAGCAGCACCGGACGCCGTTCGGTACCCGCGAGCCGGGCGGTGACCTCCGCGGCCAGCGCCTCGATGCGGGTCCGGACGCCGTCGAGGGCCACCGTCTCGGGGGCGTGGCCCGCCGCGGCGAACCGGTCCACCAGCCCGGCCGCGGGCCCGGCGGCCTCGGCCACCAGCGGCGCCACCACGACGTCGACGTCGCCCGGGGCGTACTGCCCGGCCAGCGACCCGGCCGCGGCGCCGAGCACCCGCACGGCGTCCGCGGGCCCCGCCGCGAGCACGCCGATGTTGCGGCCCGGAGCGTCCGGGAGCCGCACGGCTGCGGCCCGCCCCTCGACGTCGATGCACTGGCCCAACAGCGCCCGCGGCACCCCGTCACCGGGGGGCAGCGCCGCGACCAGGTCGGGCAGGCGCGGTGAGCGGCTGCCGTCGAACAGCCGCGGCTCGGGTCGGCCCTCGTGCTCGTGGTCGGCATGCAGGCGCCGCTGCACCTCGTCGGTGGTGCCCTTCGCCGTGGCGTCGGGGATGCGCACGATCTCGTTGCCGTGCCGGATCCCGGACTCGTGGTTGACCACCGCGTGCCAGCGCGGGAGGTCGAGCGTGGCCTCGTTGAGGTCGTTCAGCACGCGCCGCGCGCGGGGGAGCGCGATGCGCAGCACGAACTGCTCGAAGATCGCCGGCCGCCCCCAGAACGCCTCGATCCCCGAGGTGTCCTGGCTGGCCAGCACCAGGTGGATGCCCTGGCTGCGGCCACGGCGCGCGACGTCCTCCAGCAGTGTGGTGGCCTGCTTGGTGACGGCGTCGCGCTCGGCGAACAGGTACTGGAACTCGTCGACGACCGCCACGATCCGCGGCCAGCGCCCCGCCGGGTCGGCGGCGCGCAGCTCCTCGAGCTTGGTCACCTCGTGCGCCTTCGCCGCCTCCGCGCGGCGGCGCATCTCGTCGGCGAGGAACTGCAGCAGCGCGAGCCCGAACTCCCGGTCGGTGTTGATGTTGACGCCGACGAGCCGGGCGTGCGGCAGCCACGAGCGGTCGCGCCGCCCGGGGGCGAACTGCGCGAAGGACACGCCCTCCTTGAAGTCCAGCAGGTAGAACTCCAGCTCGTCCGGGCCGTAGCGGGAGGCCAGCGAACTGATCATCGTGAGCAGCAGGTTGGTCTTGCCCGACCCGCTCGGACCGCCGACGAGCGCGTGCGGCGACGCGTCGGCCAACGCCATCTCCACCGGCATGCCGTCGGCGAAACCGATCGGGGCGTGCAGCCCGGCCGCCGAGCGCAGCAGTCCGCGCCGCTCCGGCAGCAGGTCGGCGAAGGTCCCGATGCGGCTGCGCCAGCCCTCGTGGGCCTCGGCGATGGCGTGCCCCGCCCGGGTCAGTTCCTCGCGCGAGGGCGCCGGGTCCGGGGTGACGGTGACGTACCCGCCGGTCATCGACGTGGTGGCCGTGCCGCCGTCGCCCACCCGCACGGTCTCGACCGCCGCGCTGACCGAGACCGGCACGTCGAGCAGCACCAGCTGGACCCCGCACGCCAACCCGTCGCGGGCGACGCGCTGGAGCTGGCGCTGGTCGTCGGCCGGGAGCCCGGCACGGTTGCCCACCAGCACCGCGACCACCCAGGGCTCGGTGCGCGTGCCACCGGCCTCGCTCTGGGCGCGCAGCGACGGGTGCCCGTCGACGAGGATCCGGGTGTGCACGCGCCGGATGCGGTCGGACAGCTCGTCGAGCAGCTGCGGCAGCAGGGTCGGGTCGTGCACCGTGAGCAGCCCGGTGCGGGTCAGCGGGTACAGCCCGGGAAGGGCCCCGGTGAACCGCCCGACGTCCCACACGTGCACCTGGACCAGCCCGGGCCGGAAGTAGCTCAGCACGCGCATCACCAGCATCTCGACCAGCGCCTCGGCGGCGTCGCGGCCGTCGGGGGTGGAGGTCACCTGGACGTGCGACTCGTCGAGCAGCGGCACCCCGACCGGGAACGGGGTCGGCCCGGAGAGCCCGCCGACCGTGCCGGTCCCGATGCGCCAGAGCCCGGGCACCGGCCCGGTGGCCTCGACCTTGCCCGGCTGCCCGAGCCAGCCCTGCGGATCGAGGCCCGCGGAGTCGGGCGCGGCCACCGTCATCAGCTTCGTGAGCTCGGCCGGGCCGGTTCCCAGCCAGGAGGTCAGGGCGGCGTCCCGGTCGGCCGTGACCCGTGCGATCGGCCCGGCCAGCCGCGGGTTGGCGAGCACCCCGGCCATGGTCGGGTCGTTGCGGGCGGCGTCGATCCCGTCGGTGCGCAGCCACATCTCGACCATCGCCTCGGCGTGCGCGCGCGCGGCCGCGTCGCGCAGGCCGCCGGCCGCGCCCAGCGCGGCGGTGACCGCGCCGCAGAACTCCTCGAACGCGTCCGCGACGTGCTGCCTGCGGCCGCCCCGGTTCGCGCCGCCCCGATTCGGGCCGCCCCAGCGCACCACGCCCTACTCCCCCGTGCCGGTGCTGCTCACAGGTTGGTCGCGACCCCTTCCGAGGTCTGCACCGCCGCCGACACGGTCTGCTGCACGCCGACGATCTCCTCCATCGCGCGGGAGAGCAGCGCCAGCGCGTCGTGGGCGGCGGCCTGCGCGCTGGTCTCGGTGATCCCCAGCAGGGCGGCACGGGCCTCCTCCACCGCCGAGTGCGCCTGCTGCAGCGGGCCCATCGCCTGCATCGCCTTGTCGTGGGCCATGGCCATCGCGGCCCGGTCCTCGTCGAAACCCGCCATCTCGCGCTTCTCCTCGCTCACTCGTCGCGCGCGGAATCTAGCGTCCAGTCCACAACACTGCGTGCCCGACCGCCACCTCTCCGCCAGCAGTGGCCGGGGTCACGTACCCGGGCTACCGTCCCCCGGATCGGACGACCGGGCGGGGGCCGCGAGTGACGACATCCGACGCGACGACGATCGCACCTCCCACGGGTGCCCGGGCGAAGCTGCGACAGGTCGGACCGGGGCTGCTGGCCGCGGCCACCGGCGTCGGCGCGGGCGACCTGGTGGCCACGATGGTGGCCGGTGCGCGGTTCGGCACCGTGCTGTTGTGGGCGGCCGTGCTCGGCACCGTGCTCAAACTCGCGCTCGCCGAGGGTGTCGGGCGCTGGCACCTCGCGTCGGGCACCACCTTGCTCGACGGCTGGCGCCGGCTCGGGTACTGGGCCACCGGGTTCTTCGGCGTCTACATCGTGATCTGGGGTTTCGTGTACGGCGCCACCGCGATGTCCGCGGTCGGGCTCCCGCTCAACGCGCTGTTCGGCGGGTTGGACGTGCGCTACTGGGCGATGATCGCCGGCGTCGTCGGCCTGGTGCTGGTCTGGGCGCAGCGCTACGCGGCGTTCGAGAAGCTGATGGTGGTCCTCGTCGGCGTCATGTTCGTCACCGTGATCATCACCGCAGTGCTGGTGGCGCCGGACCTCGGGGCCACCGTGTCCGGGCTCGTCCCCCGGCTGCCCGACGGGTCGCTGATCTACGTGCTCGGGCTGGTCGGTGGCGTCGGCGGCACCATCACCCTCGGCGCGTACGGCTACTGGATGCTCGGCAAGGGATGGCGCGGCACCGGCTGGCTGTCGATGATGCGCCTGGACAACGCCGTCGGCTACGTCATGACCGGCGTGTTCGTGGTGGCGCTGCTGCTCGTCGGTGCCGACGTCCTCGCCGGCCAGGACATCGCGTCGGGCGACACGGGCCTGCTGATCCTCGGTGACGAGCTCGGCGCCCGCTACGGGCAGTGGTCCCGGATCACGTTCCTCATCGGGTTCCTCGCCGTCAGCGCCACCTCGCTGCTGGGGGTCTGGAACGGGGTCAGCCTGCTGTTCGCCGACTGGACCCGCGTCATCCGGCTGCCGCACGGGCGCGCCGCCGCCGGAGAGTCCGACAACCGCTACGAGCCGCGGGCGATGGAGCGCAGCCTGCCGTTCCGCGGGTACCTGCTGTGGCTCACGATCCCGCCCATGGGGCTGCTGTTCCTGGACTCCCCGTTCGCGCTGACGCTGGTGTACGGCGTGCTGGGCGCGGCGTTCATGCCGTTCCTCGGGGGCACGCTGCTGGTCCTCCTCAACGCGAAGCGGTTCCTCGGCGAGGGCCGCTCGGGCCGACTGTCCAACCTGCTGATCGGCGCGGCGGCAGCCCTGTTCCTCACGCTCCTCGCGATCGACCTCGTGACCCGCATCAGCTGGTGATCGCCACCGCGGTCAGGACGGTCGGTCGGCCCCCCAGCCCAGCAGCTCCGAACCGGGAGGGGGCAGGTCCGGCCGGTCCACGTCGGCGTAGAACTCCACCCGCCCGCCGGGCACGAATCGGAAGCCGACGGCTGTGGTGGCGTTCCGCCCGTCCCCGTGGTCGGTGGTGAGCGTCTCGACGACGTGCAGAGCAGCCATCTCCACCCCGGAGGTGTGGTCGGGCTCACCGAGTTGGCGCACGAACTCCTCGAGTTCGGCGGGCGGCAGGGTGAGCACCGGGCGGTGGACGAACCGGGCGCGAGCCCCTGCTCCGGGCCCGTAGTCGTCGCCCTCGCCCAGGCGGTCGAACGTCAACCCCTCTTGTCGCAGCCCGTCGAGGACCGCCTCCACAGCGTCCATCTGCCCCCGATCACGACGTCGCGTCCCTGCGGGATGCACGGTAGCGATGTTGCCGTCCCGGTTCCGGACATGCATTCGGACGATCTGCTGACCTGTGACCGGGTTGGTGCGTCCCGGACCGCTGACGGGCCGGAAAGCCTGACGCGGGTTGTCAGCGTTGCCCGGCAGGGTCGCGGGAATGACGAACCCACTCGCCGGCACCGTCGCCCTGGTCGCGGGCGCCACGCGTGGCGCCGGGCGCGGTATCGCGGTGGAACTGGGTGCGGCCGGGGCCACCGTGTACTGCACCGGCCGTTCCACCCGCGCGCGACGCTCGGAGTACGGCCGCCCGGAGACCATCGAGGACACCGCCGACCTGGTCACGGCGGCGGGCGGCGTCGGCGTCGCCGTCCCGACCGACCATCTCGCGCCCGAGCAGGTGGCCCGTCTCGTCGAGCGCATCGACGCCGACCACGGCCGTCTCGACGTGCTCGTCCACGACATTTTCGGGGGCGACCTACTCGTGAGGTGGGACACCCCGGTCTGGGAGCACGACCTCGGCGACGGGCTGCACCTGCTGCGGCTGGCGATCGACACCCATCTCGTGACGGCCCGGCACGCCTTCGGCCTGCTGATCCGGCGGCCGGGCGGGCTGGTCGTGGAGATCACCGACGGCACCTGAGCACGAGCAGCGGAGCCCTGGCCCGCGAGTACGGCCTCACCGACCTCGACGGCTCGTCCCCCGACGCCTGGCGCTACGTCGTGGAGGTGCAGGACGCCGGGAAGCCCGCGGACACGACCGGCTACCGCTGATCAGGCCAGCGTGACCGCGTCTCCCGTGCGCACGGTCCCGCCGGCGAGCACCTCGGCGTAGACCCCCGCGCACGGCAGCACCCCGAACCCGGTGACCTCCACCCGGTTCTGCGCCAGCGGGCCGCGCACGGCGTGCGGAGCGCGGGGCAGGTCACCGTGCTCGAGCGTGGGCACCGAGCAGCGCGGCGTCGGCAGGGTGATCCGCAGCCGCACCTCACCGATCGTCAGCTCCCGGTCCAGCCAGTCGTTCTCGACGAACGGCTCGGCCCCCGGCTCGGTGGCCAGGATCAGGTTGGGCCGGTAGCGCAGCGCCTCCACCCCGAGGTGCACGAGCGTGGCGGTGGTGATCAGGTGCAGCGGCGAGTGATCGACGAACGTGTCGCCCGGGCTGCCCTGGGCGATCTCCAGGGTCGGGGCCTCGACTTCCGCCTCCACGCCCTGGGCCAGCACGTCCTCCGGGTCGGGCCGCTCGACCTCCGCGCCCGCCGGGCGCTCGCCTGCGAGCCGCACGCGTCGCCCGAGAAGGTCCGACAGCGGACCGTCGGCGTCCTCGGCCGGCACGCTCCGGCCGTCGGGCAGGGTGATCGTCACCCCGGAACCGACCCGGGTGGCCGAGCACTGCAGCAGCGTGCGCCACAGCCGCGGGTGCTTGGCCGTGGCCACCCGCCCGGTCTCGATGTCGATCAGGGCGAGGGCGCGGTCACCTCCGGCACCACCGGACCCGACCAGCAGCTCGTCGACCTCGGCACCCAGCATCGACTTCACCGGATAGCACCGGAGCTCCAGGACCTTCATCACCCTCCGATCGTCACGACGCGGGACCGGGGCCCGCCGGCAGGCGGCGGGCCCCGGCCGTCGGTCAGAGCAGGCCCTGCTCGGTCAGCCAGTCCTGCGCGACCGTGTCCGGGTTGGGCCGGTCGTCAGCGGCGAGCCGGCCGTTGAGGTCGATGAGCACCTCGGTGGTCAGCCGCGAGGAGACGTCGTTGAGCACCTGCTGCACCTGGTCGGTGGCCTTGGCCGTGTTCACCAACGGCACGACGTTCTGGGCGGCGAAGTTGTCGAGCGGGTCCTCCAGCGCCACGAACCCGTTCGACTCGATGGTCGGGTCGGTGGTGAACAGGTCGGCGGCCTGCACCGTGCCGTCGCGCAGCGCGGTGACGGTCAGCGGCCCGCCGACGTCGAGCGAGCTGTACCCGGCGAAGGTGCAGTCGTAGGTCGCCTCGAGGCCGGGGATGCCGTCGGGACGCTCCTGGAACTCCGGGGGACCACCGAAGGTGATCTGCGGACAGAGCGGCGCGAGATCCTCGATGGTCGTCAGGCCGTTCTGCGCGGCGAACTCCTGGGTCACGACGACGGCGTCCTTGTTCTCCGCCTCCGATCGCTCCAGCAGCGTCAGACCCTCGGGGATCACGCCCTGCAGCGCGGCGTAGACCTCGTCGGCCGACTTCTCCGTGGCCGAGGGCTCCAGGTACTGCAGCAGCACCCCGGTGTACTCCGGGACGAGGTCGATCGAGCCGTCGCGCAGGCCCGGGAAGTAGGCCTCGCGGCTCGCGATCGGCTGCAGGATCTCCACCGACACGCCCTGGGCCTCCAGCGCCTGCCCGTAGATCTCACCGAGCAGCTGGTTCTCCGGGAACGCGGCGGACCCGATCAGGATCGGCGCGCCCGCGTCGCCGGTCTCACCGGTGCCGCCACCGGCCAGCGGGTCGCCCCCGCCACCGCACGCGGTGAGGGCCAGGGACAGCGCGGCGACGGCACCGGCCAGCCGCATGAGCTTCTTCATCGTCGTGCTCCTTCTCGGGGGGTCAGACCGCACGCAGGCGGGGACGGGGTCGGGAGGTCGGGACGGACCGCAGGCCCGGCGAGACCACGGTGCGCTGGACCGCGGCCAGCACCAGGTCGATGCTGATCGCCAACAGCGCGAGCAGGATCGACCCGGCGGCCATCTCGGCGAAGTCGCGCAGCGCGAGACCGTCGATGATGTAGCGGCCCAGCCCGCCCAGGGCCACGTAGGCGGCGATCGTGGCGGTGGCGATGATCTGCAGCGTGGCGCTGCGGACGCCGCCGAGGATCAGCGGCAGCGCGTTGGGGAGCTCGACGCGCAGCAGCACCTCGCGCTCGTCCATCCCCATCCCGCGGGCCGCGTCGACGATGGCGCGGTCGACGGCCTGCACGCCGGCGTAGGTGCCCGCCAGCATCGGCGGTATCGCCAGGATCACCAGCGCGACGATCGGCGGGGTCAGCGCGATCCCGAACGCGTTGGCCAGCAGCACGAGCAACCCGAACGTGGGCAGGGCTCGCAGCGCGTTGGCGGAACCGACGACGAGGAACCCGCCCCGGCCGGTGTGCCCGATCCACAGCCCGATCGGGATGGCGATCACGCCGGCGATGACCACGGCGAGCAGGGTGTACTGCAGATGCTCCAGCAGCCGGACGGGGACGCCGTCGGGGCCGCTCCAGTTCGCCGGGTCGGCGAACCAGTCCACGACGCCGGTCATCCTCCTGCCCCCGCACCGACCCGCGTCCAGGGAGTGGCGGCCCGGCCGAGTGCGAGCAGTGCGACGTCGACCAGCAGGGCCAGCACCAGCACCAGCACGATGCCGGTGATGATCTCGGCCGGGATGTCGCGCTGGAAGCCGTCGGTGAACAGCGCGCCCAGCCCGCCGAGGCCGACGATCGCCCCGACCGTCACCAGGCTCATGTTCGACACCGCCGCGACCCGCAGCCCGGCCACCGTCACCGGCACGGCCAGCGGCAGCTCGACGGCGACGAACCGGCGCAGCGGCGTGTAGCCCATCGCGGTGGCCGCGGCGACCACGGCCTGCGGCACGGCGTCGAGCGCGTCGGCGATCGAGCGGACCAGCAGCGCCACGGTGTAGATCGTCAGCGCGACGACGACGTTGAGCGGGTTGAGGATCCCGATGCCCAGTACCAGGGGCAGCATGACGATCAGCGCGAGGGACGGCACGGTGTACAGCAGTCCGGTCGCCGTGATCAGGATGGTCCGCATGGCCCGCGCCCGCGTCGCGATCCATGCCAGTGGCACCGCGACGACCAGCCCCAGCAGCACCGGGAGCAGGGCAAGCCACAGGTGCTGCACCGTCAGCTCACCGATGAGGTCGAGGTTGCGCGGGATCCACGACCAGTTCACGCGGCCGCCCGCGCCGTGGCGAGCGCGGCGAGCACGTCGTCGGCACTGACCGAGCCCACCACCCGTCCCTCCGCGTCGACCGCGACCCCCTGGCCCGACGGCGAGGACAGCGCGGCGTCGAGCGCGCTGCGCAGCGACCCGGACGCCACGTCGTAGAGCGAGCCACCGGGGACGAGGTGCTCGGCCGTGACCGCGGCCCCGTCGACGCGGTGGCGGTCGGCGAGCCAGCCCTGCGGCCGGTCGGCGTGGTCGACGACGAGCGTCCAGGCCCCGGCCGGCGCGGCCGACCCGAGCCGGGTCGTGGCGAGCCTGCCCAGCGGCAGCTCGTCGGAGAGGAAACCCAGGCCGCGGTAGCCGCGGTCGCGTCCCACGAAGCCGTCGACGAAGCCGTCGGCAGGGCGGGTGAGCAGGACGCCGGGCTCGTCGTACTGGGCGAGGATGCCGCCGGTGCGGAACACCGCGACCTTGTCGCCGAGCTTCACGGCCTCGTCGATGTCGTGGGTGACGAACACGATCGTCTTGCCCAGCTCGCCCTGCAGCCGCAGCAGCTCGTCCTGCAGGCTCTCCCGGACGACCGGGTCGACGGCGCTGAACGGCTCGTCCATCAGCAGGATCGGCGGATCGGCCGCGAGTGCGCGGGCCACCCCGACCCGCTGCTGCTGCCCGCCGGAGAGCTGGCTGGGATAGCGCCGGGCCATCTCCGACTCGAGCCCGACGATCTCCATCAGCTCGGCCGCGCGGGCGCGGGCCTTCGCCTTCGACCAGCCCAGCAGCATCGGCACGGTGGCGATGTTGTCGATGATGGTGCGGTGCGGGAACAGACCCGCCTGCTGGATGACGTAACCGATCCCTCGGCGCAGCGTGGCCGCGTCGCCGGCGAGGATGTCCTCGCCGTCGATCAGGATCGTGCCGCCCGTCGGTTCGACCATCCGGTTGATCATCCGCAGCGACGTGGTCTTGCCGCATCCGGACGGCCCCACGAACACCGTGATGCCGCCGTCCTCGACCGCGAGGTCGAGCGCGTCGACCGCCACCGTGCCGTCGGGGAATCGCTTGGTCACGCCCCGGAACTCGATCATGGGCGGGACCCCCCTGTAGGTGAACCACACAGCGTGAACGACCCCTTGCCGGTCGCCTCAGTCGCAGAAGGCTAACCCGATCGCCCCACCCCCGCGACAGTTGTGACCGCGCCGAGATCCCTACCCGGCGAGCATCGCCGCGATCGCCGGGGTCGCCACCCGCCCACCGGCGAACAGCTCGCGCAGCGGGCCGGCGGCGAGCGGTCGGGCGAACAGCCACCCCTGGTAGGCATCGACCCCGATGCCGCGCAGCACGTGGAACTGCTCGGCGGTCTCCACGCCCTCGGCCACCGTGGTGCGACCCATCGCCCGCGCCATGTCGACGACGGCGCGCGCCACCGCGAACGCGGCCGGGTCGTCGGCCACGCCGGTGACGAACGCGCGGTCCACCTTCACCGTCTGCGCGGGGAGGTCCTTGAGCCGCGCCAGCGACGAGTAGCCGGTGCCGAAGTCGTCCACGGCGAACCGCACGCCGCGCGACACCAGCTCGGCCATCGCGGCCAGCGCGTGCGACGGCAGGGCCACGAGGCTGGTCTCCACCAGCTCCAGCACCAGGTGCTCCCAGTCCAGCCCGCTGTCCTGCACGATCGCGGTGACGACGGACAGGAAGTCGGCGTCGCCGGGCAGCAGGCCCGCCAGGTTCACCGCCACCGCGGGACGGCGCCCCCGGTGGCTCGGCCACGTGGCGGCCTCGGCCGTGGCGGTGCGCAGGACCCACAGGTCGAGATCGCGCAGCAGGCCGCTGCGCTGCGCGACCGGCAGGAAGTCACCGGGCGGGATCATCCCGCGCTCGGGGTGGCGCCAGCGCACGAGCGCCTCCGCGGAGAGCACCGTGCCGTCCGGGCCGATCACGGGCTGGTACTCCAGCACGAGCCCGGTGCCGGTGATCGCGGCGCGCAGCTCCGCCTCCATCGCGAGCGCCCCGGTCGCGGTGCTGACGACGCCGTCGGTGGCCATGCCGATCCCTCCACGGCACTGCCGCCGCTTGGCGTCCTGCATCGCGACCTCGGCGAAGCGCAGCAGGTCCGCGGCGCGCACCTCGCCGGTCGGCACCGGGGTGGCCAGCCCGACCGTCGCGGTCATCTGCACCGGCTGGCCGTGCACGGTGATGGTCGTGCGCAGCAGGTCGGCCACCATGCGCGCGAGCTGGTCGGGCCCGCCCACCTCGGCGTGGTCGGCGCAGATCACCACGAACTCGTCGCCGGAGAGCCGGGCCGCCGTGCACCCGACGGGCAGTTCGCGCTGCAACCGGCCCGCGAGACTCACCAGAAGGTCGTCGCCCGCCTCGTGGCCCAGGGAGGAGTTGACGCGGGCGAAGTCGTCGAGATCGCCGCAGACCACGGCGACGCGGTCCCGGCCGGTACCGGCCAGCAGCCCGTCGACCAGCGTGAGCGAGGCGGCCCGGTTGGGCAGTCGGGTCAGCTCGTCGACGGTGGCGGCGCTGCGCAGCAGCTCCGCGGCCCGGCGACGCTCACCGACGTCGGTGCAGACGACGAGCCAGAACCAGCCGCCGTCATCGGCGCTGGTCACGGAGGCGGTGACCTCGCACCAGACGGTCGTGCCGTCGGCGCGCAGCAGTGGCGCGGCGTCGACGCGGTAGCCGTGCCGGGCGCCGGGCGCGACCGGTCGCAGCCAGCCGGGGAGCTCGGTGTGGTCGGGGCCCATCAGGTCCAGCGGCCCCTCGGCGGTGAACGCGGCGGCGGGCGTTCCCCGCAGCGTGTCCAGGCGCATGTCCAGCAGCTGGCACATGGCCTCGTTGGCGTCGACGACCAGGCCGTTCGGGTCGATCATGGCGACGCCCGAGGGCACGAGCTCCATCAGGTCGGCGAAGCGGCGGCCGGAGTGGCGCACGCGGTCCTGGGCGCGGCGCTGCTCGGTGAGGTCGCGGACGACCCCGACCAGGCGCACCGGCTTGCCGTCCTCGGCGGCCTCGACCTCGGCGCGGCAGCTGAGCAGCCGCTCCCCCGGCAGCCGCAGCTCGACGTGGTGGTCGGCGGGACCTCCCCGGTTCCCGCCGCCGGTCCGCAGGCCACGGCACAGCAGCTCCACCTGCTCGCCCTCGACGGGGCCGTCGGCGCCGTCCGGGTCGATGCCGGCGCTGCGGTAGAGCTCCACGAGCGACTCGCTGCGGCGCAGCGTCGCCGTGTCGAGCTCGAAGCTCCAGGTCCCGACACCCGCGAGGCGCTCCAGCTCGGCCACCCACTGCCGGTCCAGCCTGCTCTGCTCGATGGTGGCCGGGGCCGGCGGGACGGCGCCCAGCTCGACGACGACGACCGCGCGCAGCTCCCGTCCGGGCAGCTCCCACCGCACGATCCGGACCCGCACCAGGCCGCCGTCGGGGCGGACCAGCCTGGCGTCGGCGTCGGGCCCGACGACGAGCTGCGGCAGCCGCATGCCGATGAGGCCCTCCCCGGCCTCCCCCTCCTCGGCGGCCAGGGTCCCCGCGGCGTCCGCGGCCCGCCCGGATAGGCGCAGCAGGGCCGCGTTCACCCGGACGATCCGGTCCGCCCGGTCGCAGACGAGCGCGGGGGCGGCGGGCAGGGTCACGATCTCCGGGCCGCCGGCGGTGCTCGCGCCGGGCAGCGCCCCGCCGAGGTCGGTACCGCGGCCGGCCCCGAACACCGCTTCCCGCAGCAGCGGCAGCGCGGGCGTCCCGTCCGGCTCGGTGCGCTCGCCCACCGACCGGTCGTCGGTCAACAGGGCGTGGGCCCCGCGCTCCGGCCGCGTCGTCGCCGCCGGGACCGCCGCCGCCTGCGCCGCGATGCCGATCCCGGACTCCGGGGTGACGAGCAGCGGTTCGGGTACGGACTGGGTCCGGAGGACCTCGGTGACGGCCCGCGCCACCCGGCCGGCGAACAGCGCCTGGTCGGCGGGCACCTCTCCGCCCAGCACGGCGTGCCGCGAGCGGCGCAGGTCGGCCCGCGCGACCGCCTCGGAGAAGCCCTCGGACTCCGCGCTCCCGACATCGTCGGCAAACACGGCTTCCGCGCCGTCCGGATCGGTCGCCGGCTCGCCGGCGGCGTCTCCGCCGAGGCGGTACCCGTGCTCAGTCACCGGCTGCTCCCAAGGTCACTCAGAGTTGGTCACACCTCACAACGACGCATGGGCCCACCCGATCCGGGGTTTCTCCTCCATCGGCCTACGCCGACCCGAGTGAGTGAACGGCCTGACCGGCACGCTGAGTGACATCAAGAGGGCCGAATGCACGAACCCGCAGGCGAGGAGTCCAGCTGGAGGTCACTCCGGGTCAGCTTGCCGTTCACCCGTTCGTCGATGCGTCGGCGACCGCCTGCGACACGGCGGGGGCGACACGCGGGTCGAACGGGCTCGGCACGATCCGGTCGGGAGCCAGGTCGTCGGACGCGACGCTCGCGATCGCGTCCGCGGCGGCCAGTTTCATGGCCTCGGTGATCCGGCGCGCCCCCGCGTCGAGCGCCCCGCGGAACACGCCCGGGAAGGCGAGCACGTTGTTGATCTGGTTGGGGAAGTCGCTGCGTCCGGTGGCCACGATCGAGGCGTACCGGGCGGCGACGTGGGGGTGCACCTCGGGATCGGGGTTGGACAGCGCGAACACGATCGCCTCCGGCGCCATCGCGGCCAGGTACTCCTCGGGCAGCAGCGCGCTGGACAGCCCCACGAACACGTCGGCGCCCGCCAGCGCCTCGGCCGGCCCTCCGGAGATCCGCCGCGGGTTGGTGACGTCGGCGAGCGCGGCCTTCTCGCCGGTCACGCCCGCCCGCCCGGGCACGAGGGTGCCGCGCGAGTCGAGGACGACGACGTCGCGCGCCCCGGCCGCCCGCAGGATCCGCGCGCAGGCGACGCCGGCCGCCCCCGCGCCGGAGACGACGATGCGCAGGCTCTCCAGGTCCCGGCCCTGCACCGTGCAGGCCCCGCGCAGCGCTGCGAGCAGCACGATCGCCGTGCCGTGCTGGTCGTCGTGCATGACGGGGCAGTCCAGCGCCTCGATCAGCCTGCGCTCCAGTTCGAAGCAGCGGGGCGCGGAGACGTCCTCCAGGTTCACCGCGCCGAAGCTGGGGCGCAGCCGCACGAGCGTCTCGACGATCTCGTCGACGTCGGTCGTGTCGAGCACCAGCGGGATGGAGTCCAGCCCGCCGAACGCCTTGAACAGCGCCGACTTGCCCTCCATCACCGGTAGGGACGCGCGTGGGCCGATGTCGCCGAGTCCGAGCACGGCGGTGCCGTCGCTGACGACGGCGACCAGCCGGTTCGTCCACGTGTAGCGCGCGGCGAGGTGCGGCTCGGCGGCGATGGCGCGGCTGACCTCGGCGACGCCGGGGGTGTAGGCGATGGCGAGGTCGCGGGCGTCCGACAGCGGGGCGGTGAGCCCGGTGGAGAGCTTGCCGCCCTCGTGCGCGGCGAACACGTCCGCCCGGGTCGGGACAGGCGAGGACAGGGCGGGGACGGTCATCGGATTCGCTGCTTCCGGTTGCGGGGCGTGTCGTGCTCGCCGTGCACCGGAGGTCGCGGGGTGTCGCGCGGTGCCGGACGGCCTCTCGTGGATCGCGCCACCGGGATGGAGCGGCGCGGACCGACGGGATTCGGCTGTCGGGTACGCGGGAGATCCTAACCCGTGGGAAGCGGATCCGCGCGCGTCGACTGCGTCACCCCTAGGCTCCCCGTGTGACGACCGGCGGCCGCGTGTTCCTGCTCCGACACGGCGAGACGGAGTGGTCGGTGTCGGGCAGGCACACCGGACGCACCGACGTTCCACTCACCGAGCACGGCCGCGAACTGGCCGGTGCCGCGGGCAATCTCGGCGTCCGCCTCCGCGACGGCACCGCTCCCGCCCTGGTGCTGAGCAGCCCCCGCACCCGCGCGCTGGTCACTGCCGAGCTGGCCGGCCTCACCGTCGACCGCGTCGACGAGCGGCTCACCGAATGGGACTACGGCGACTGTGAGGGCCGCACCACTCCCGAGATCCGCGAGACGGTGCCCGGTTGGACGGTCTGGACGCACCCGTGCCCGAACGGTGAGACCCCCGACCAGGTGGGCGCCCGCGCCGATGCCGTCCTCGCCGACGCCCGCGACGCCCTGTCCGGGGGCGATGTCGTCCTGATCGGGCACGGCCACTTCAGTCGCGTGCTCATCGCCCGCTGGATCGGCCTGCCGGCCACCGAGGGCGTGCGCTTCACCATGGACCCGGCCGCCTGGTCGGTCCTCGGCGACGAGCGCGGCGTGCCCAGCCTCGCCCACGTCAACCTGCGGGTCCTGTAGATGATCCGGGTGGCCACCCCCGCGGACGTGCCGGCCGTCGTGGGCCTGGTGCACGAACTGGCCGACTACGAGCGCGAAGCGGAGTCCTGCCTGCTGACCGGTGACCAGTTGACCGCCGCGCTGTTCGGGCCCGCTCCCGCGCTGTTCGGTCACGTCGCCGAGGCCGACGGCGAGGTCGTCGGATGCGCGCTGTGGTTCCTCAACTTCTCCACCTGGCGCGGTGTGCACGGCATCTATCTGGAAGACCTCTACGTCCGCCCCGCACACCGGGGTGCCGGGCTGGGCAGAGCCCTGCTGGCCCGCCTGGCCGCGGTCTGCACGGAGCGCGGCTACGCGCGACTGGAGTGGTCGGTGCTGGACTGGAACGCCCCGTCGATCGAGTTCTACCGCTCCCTGGGGGCGCAGTCGATGGACGGCTGGACCACCTTCCGCCTCGACGGCGACGCGCTCGCCGCTCTCGCCGCGCCGTCCGGACGCTGAGGTGGGATGCGACCGGGTGCCGGGCACCTGCCGACCACAAGCTCCGGGCCCCGGCTCGCGCTCCGAACCGCGGCTCGCACGCCGCCGGCAGCGCGCAGAAGGCAAACCGGCGCGCGAACCTCCCCCACCCGGAGCGGTTCAGCTGAACCGCCGGGAGCTCGCCGAGCCCGAACCAGCGGCCCGAACCACCGCAGGCGCGTCAGCAGAGCCGACCACCTGCATCAATGCGGCGCGTCCGGCAGATCGAGCCCCATCGACCACACCCGCGACCGCTCGCTGATCAGCAGCATGAACGTGGCCACCACGAACAGCCCCGCCACGATCCCCAGCAGGAGCTGCCGAGACGGCCCGATGAGGGAGTAGACGACGGGCAGCAGCAGCAACTGCGCGACGATCGCGGGTGTGCGCGCCCAGCGGCGCCCGGCGACCAGCGCCGCGCCGGTCGCCGCCACCGCCCCGCCCAACACGACGAACAGGGCCGACTCGCCGAGCACCGAGCTCGCCGGCAGGGCGGCCGAGCCGGCCCGCAGCAGCAGCGCGACGGCGAAGCCCAGTCCGAGCAGGCCCTGCACCGCGACGAGGACGCCCGCCAGCCGCACCTGCGGGGGCGGGCGGTCGGTCGTCACGGGGCCCGACGATACCGCCCGGTAGCGTCCGGATCGTGCGAGCACTGCTGGTGATGAATCCCCACGCCACCACGACGACGGTCGCGGGCCGCGACGTGCTGGCCCACGCACTCGCCAGCGTGCTCAAGCTCGAGGTGCTGGAGACGACCCATCGCGACCACGCGTCGGCGGTCGCCGCCGACGCGGTGCGCGACGGCGTCGAACTGGTGGTCGTGCACGGCGGCGACGGCACCGTCAACGAGGTCGTCAACGGGATGATGGACGGCACCGGCGGCGGGCCGACGGACCCGCGATTCGGGCCCGCGCTCGCGGTGGTGCCGGGCGGGTCGGCCAACGTGTTCGCGCGCGCGATCGGTCTGCCGAGGGACCCGATGGCGGCCACCTCGGCGATCCTGGCGTCGCTGGAGGGCGGGCGCACCCGGACCGTCGGGCTGGGCCAGATGATCGACCGGGAGCGCCCAGGGGGTCGCTGGTTCACGTTCAACGCCGGCATGGGCTGGGACGCCGAGGTCATCGCCGAGATGGAGCGGCTGCGCGCGCGGGGCAGGCGGGCCACGCCGCTGCGCTACGCCGCCACCGCGTGGCAGCAGTACCTGCGCCAGCGGCGCGACCCGCGCTCGATCACCGTGGAGCTCCCCGACGCCGCACCCATGGACGTCCGGTTCGCCTTCGTCAGCAACACCGACACCTGGACCTACCTCGGCTCGCGCCCGGTCCGCACCAACCCGGGCGCGTCGTTCGCGACCGGACTCGGCCTGTTCGGCCTCCACGACCTGCGCACGGCGACGACCGTCACGGCGCTGCGCGAGATGCTCCGCCCCGGCGGCGACCCGCGCGGCCGGAATGTCCTGCGCCGCGACACCGTTCCCCTGCTGCGGGTGCGCAGCGCGGACCCGCAGGCCCTGCAACTGGACGGCGACCATGTCGGGCGCGGTCGTGACGTGGAGTTCCACGCCGTATCCGATGCGCTACGGGTCGTCGTGTGAGGGGCGCTGCTCGGCGCAGCCGGTGCGCCGCGCTCACCCGATCCGGTGACGAGTCGCGTCCATTCACCGACCGCGGCGGACCGCCGAGCCGATAAGGGCTCGCACCTGGGCAAACGAGGGCGCACTGTAGGGGCCGGACAAGCGGGAGCGGTTTTCCCGCATGGTCCATCGGGGATCGGGTAACCGCTTCCCGATGGGCGGGCAGGGATCGCACGCCCACCGTGGCGGCGACACGAAGCAGTAACCGATCGTGTCGTGTGTCGTTGCGGTGAGTAGGTGAGAACGCTCACCAGCGCGGATCTCCACCCTTGAAAGACGATCGCGCTCGTGAAAGAATTCACAAGCGCGGAAACACCGTGACGGACGATCGGCGCGACCCCGATCGCGCAAGTACGAGGAGCAGAGCAATCATGGACTGGCGCCACCGCGCAATCTGCCGCGACGAGGACCCCGAGCTGTTCTTCCCTGTGGGGACCAGCGGTCCTGCGCTGCTGCAGATCGCCGAGGCCAAGACCGTATGCCGGCGCTGCCCCGTGGTCACCGAGTGCCTCACGTGGGCACTGGAGAGCGGCCAGGACGCGGGCGTCTGGGGCGGCATGAGCGAGGACGAGCGTCGGGCGCTGAAGCGCCGCAACGCGCGCACCCGCGCTCGCACCGCCTGATCGGCACGGCCTCACGTAGTACAGAAGTCTCCCCCACCGCGGGCCCGAAACCGGACTGCACCCGGTTCCGGGCCCGCGGTCGTTCCACCGGGCGCACGCGGGGGCTGCTCCGGGTGGGGGATCGATGCCTCGCCAGCGCGACCTGCGGAGCACCGACCACAGCCCTCAGGTTAACGCCCCCGCAACGAGAGCCTGATGAGGGCCTCCGTTCCACCTCCCGAGCGGGCCCGGACCTGCAGCGCGGAGTCGAGTTCGGAGTCCAGCAGGGTGCGCACGATCTGCAGCCCGAGCCCGTCGGCAGTGTCGAGATCGAACCCGGGCGGTAGCCCGCGCCCGTCGTCGGCCACGGTCACGTCCAGCGTCGCGGCCGTCCGCCGGGCCGTCACCACCACCTCCCCCGCCCGACCCGGCTCGAACGCGTGGGCCAGCGCGTTGTGCACCAGCTCGGTCAGCACGAGCACCAGGGGCGTGGCCAGCTCCGCGGGCAGGGTGCCGAAGCTCCCGTCGCGGCGCACCTTCGCCCGGGACTCGGCGGTGGCCCCGTCCCCGATCGCCGGGAGCACCTTGTCCACCAGCTCGTCGAGGTCCACACGCTCGGCCACGGACACCGACAGCGTCTCGTGCACCAGCGCGATCGAGTTGACGCGGCGCACGCTCTCCGCCAGCGCCCGGCGGGCCTCCGGGATCGCCGTGCGGCGCGCCTGCAGCCGCAGCAGCGCGGCGACGGTCTGCAGGTTGTTCTTCACCCGGTGGTGGATCTCCCGGATCGTGGCGTCCTTGCTGAGCAGCGCCAGGTCGCGCCGGCGCAGGTCGGTGACGTCGCGCACCAGCACCAGCGCGCCCGCCGCGTCACCGCGGGGCCGCAGCGGCAGCGCACGCACCAGCATCACCGCGCCGCGCGCATGCACCTCCATCCGCAGCGAGTGGCGGCCGTGCAGCGCGGCGCCGATCCGCGCGGCCACCTCCGCCGCGTCGAACGGGTCGGCGGCCAGCGCCCGCGTGGCCTGGTCGAGCGGCAGCCCGACGAGGTCGCTGGCGTGCCCCATACGGTGATACGCCGACAGGGCGTTCGGCGAGGCGTAGGCCACCAGGCCGTGCGCGTCGAGCCGGATCAGGCCGTCGCCTGCACGGGGGCTCGTGTCGGCCCCCGCGACCGTGGCGCGCGGCGGGAATGTGCCGTCGGCGACCATCTGGCACAGGTCCGACGCGCTGCCCAGGTAGGCGATCTCGAGCGGGCTCGGCACGCGCGGCATCGCCAGGTTCGTGTCCCGTGAGAGCACGGCGACGACGACGCCCGCGTGGCGTACCGGGATCGTCTCGGTGCGGACGGGCACCTCCAGGTGCCAGCGCGGGTTCTCGTCGCGGCAGATCCGGCCCTCGACGACGGCGCGGCGCAGCTGCGGGTTCTCGCTCGCGACGGCCCGCACTCCGACCATGTCCTGGGCGTGGGCGGTGGGTGCGGTGGTGGGACGCGCCTGGGCCACGCACAGGAAGCCCGCCTCCAGCGGGATCCACAGCAGGAAGTCGGCGAACGACATGTCGGCGAGCAGTTGCCACTCGGCGACCAGGCGTTGCAGGTGCTCGACGGTGTCACCGGTGAGCTGGGTGTGCTCGGCGAGCAGCTCGGACAGGGTGGACATGACGGCGGTCCTCTCCCGGTGGCTGCTGGGCGCAGTCAATCACGTGCGATACGGGCGAGGTGCGGACGGGCGACGTCCGGGCACGGGCCACGTGGGAGACTGGCGACGACCACGACCGCGAGGGAGGGATCCATGTCGAAGCGTGCACGCAAGCGCCGCGACCGCAAGAAGGGCGGCGCCAACCACGGCAAGCGGCCCAACACGTGAGCCGCCGCGCCGGGGCGGCGAACCCGTCAGCCCCGGCGCTCCACGCGGCTGGAGCGCACCTCCACCGTGGTGGTCGTGCCGTCGGGACCCGACTCCACCGTGACCTGCGCCTGTTCCAGCACCGCGTACCGGATCTGGCTGCGCAGGCGGTCCTTGAGCCCCGCCGGGGCGTGCTCGCCGCCGCACTTCGTGGCCAGCAGCTTCTTCAGCTTCTCGTCCAGGCCGTACTCGGCCAGGCACGGCGCGCACTCGTCCAGGTGTTTGGTGAGCAGCGCCCGTCGGCCCTCGTCGCACTCCTGGTCCAGGAACAGCCACACCTCGGCCAGCACCTCGGAACAGTCGGTCTCGTGGTGGTCCCCACAACTCATGACGACGCCACCCCCTGCCCGTCCCGGATGAAACCGCGCTCACGGGCGGTGTCGGTGAGCATGTCGCGCAGCTGGCGGCGACCGCGGTGCAGCCGCGACATCACGGTGCCGATGGGAGTGCCCATGATCTCGGCGATCTCCTTGTAGGCGAAGCCCTCGACGTCGGCGTAGTACACCGCCATCCGGAAGTCCTCGGGCAGCCGCTGCAACGCGGCCTTCACCGCGTCGTCGGGCAGCCGGTCGAGCGCCTCCGCCTCCGCGGAGGGCAGGCCCTTGGACGTGTGCTCCCCGGCCTGCGAGATCTGCCAGTCGGTGATCTCGTCGGTGGGCGACTGCAACGGCTGGCGCTGCTTCTTGCGATAGCCGTTGATGTAGGTGTTGGTCAGGATGCGGTACAACCAGGCCTTGAGGTTGGTGCCGGCCCGGAACGTGCCGAAGGCCGAGTACGCCTTGAGGTAGGTCTCCTGCACCAGGTCCTCGGCGTCGGCCGGGTTGCGGGTCATCCGCAGGGCGGCGCCGTAGAGCTGGTCGATCAGGGGCATGGCGTCACGCTCGAAGCGCGCCATGCGCTCCTCGGCGGTCTCCGTCTCCTGGTCGACCGCGGGCTCCTGGTCGGGGGCCTCGGTGACCGGTGCGGTGCGGTCGGACGTGCTGCCGGGCACCGTGCTCCTCTCGCGCCGGGCCACGCGGGCCCCGGGGACGGCCACCGCTGCGGCGGCCGGACGACGCGTCGAGCCTACGCGCCCCGTCCCGGCTCGGCCCGGCGATACCGGGCGGGTCTCCATCACTGCGAGTGTCACGGCCCGTACAACGCCCGCGCCCCGGCGGGTGATTCCCCGCCTCGGTACCGTCACCGGCCATGGCTGGCAAGGGAACGCCCGCGACGGCGCTGCTCGCGCGACACGGCGTGCCGCACTCGGTGCACACCTACGAGCACGGGTCCGGGCAGGCGTACGGGCCCGAGGCCGCCGAGCTGCTGGGCCTGGATCCGGCGCGGGTGTTCAAGACGCTCGTGGCAAAGGTGGACGGCGCGCTGACCGTCGGGGTGGTGCCCGTCACCGGCTCGCTCGACCTCAAGGCGCTCGCCGCGGCGGTGGGCGGGAAGCGCGCCCGGATGGCCGACGTCGCCGCCGCGGAGCGGGCCACCGGCTACGTCGCGGGCGGGATCTCACCGCTGGGCCAGCGCAAGCGCCTGCCCACGGTCCTGGACGCCTCCGCGCAGGCACTGGAGACGCTGTTCTGCAGTGCGGGCCGCCGGGGCCTCGAGGTCGAGCTGGCTCCGGCCGACCTGGCCCGGCTGACCGGCGCGACCTTCGCCCCGATCTCCGGCTGACAACTGACGGCCCCGCCGCACGCCCGCCGCGTGGCGGTCGGGCGGACCCACGCGCCGCTCCTCGCGCGCTCACGGGGCCCTCGCGCGCTCACGGGGCCCTCGCGCGCTCACGGGGTCTTCGCGCGCTCACGGGGTCCTCGCGCGCTCACGGGGTCCTCGCGCGCTCACGGGGTCCTCGCGCGCTCACGGGGTCCTCGCGCGCTCACGGGGTCCTCGC
>NZ_JAJCYB010000129.1 GCF_029263155.1 Pseudonocardia sp. | reverse complement strand
ATCCTGATCCAGCCGCCCCGCGGCTTCGGCGAGAACCCCGTCGCGATCTACCACGATCCCGACATGGCGCCCTCGCACCACTACCTGGCCGCGTACCGCTGGCTGCGCGGTTCGGTCGCCTCGGGCGGTTTCGGTGCGCACGCCGTGGTGCACCTGGGCAAGCACGGCTCGATGGAGTGGTTGCCGGGCAAGAACGCAGCGCTGTCGGCGTCCTGCGCCACCGACGCCGCGATCGCCGACCTGCCGCTGATCTACCCGTTCCTTGTCAACGACCCGGGTGAGGGTGCGCAGGCCAAGCGCCGCGCGCACGCCGTCGTCGTCGACCATCTCGTGCCGCCGATGGCCCGCGCCGAGTCCTACGGCGAGATGGCCAAGCTGGAGCAGCTCCTCGACGAGTACGCCACGGTGCAGGCGATGGACCCGGCGAAGCTCCCGGCGCTGCGGGCCCGGATCTGGGAGGTCGTGCAGGCCGCACAGCTGCACCACGACCTGCACGTCGACGCGCTGCCCGGGGAGCAGGACTTCGACGACTTCGTCCTGCACATCGACGGGTACCTCTGCGAGGTCAAGGACGTCCAGATCCGCGACGGCCTGCACGTCCTGGGCGGTGCGCCCGACGGCGAGGCGCAGGTCAACCTGGTGCTGGCGATCCTGCGGGCGAGCCAGGTCTGGGGCGGGAAGCGCACGCTCCCCGGCCTCCGCGCCGCACTGGCGACCTGGGCCGGCCTGGACGAGCAACACCTCCTGGCGACCCCCGGCGCGCCGGCCGGCGCGAGCATCCCCGAGTTGCAGTGGGGTGGCTCCACTGCAACCGGGTTGGAGCAGAGCCACCCCACTGCAACGGGCGCGGCGGCACCCGGGGTGGCACCCGGGCAGGACGGTGCGCGTGTCGCCCGGATGGCGCGCGTCGCTGCGGGGCCCTCGCGGACCGGGGCTGATCTCGTCGACGTGCTCGAGGGGGTCGCGCGGGTGCTGGTCACCGGGCTGCAGGAGCGCGGGTGGTCCGGCGCCGCCACCGTCGTCACCGAGGTGCTCGGCGAACCGGTGCCCGACGTCGTCGCCGTGCTGGAGTTCGGGTGCGAGGAGGTGGTGCCGCGGCTGGCCCGCACCACCGAGGAGATCGACGGCGTGCTGCGCGCCCTCGACGGCGGGTACGTGCCCGCGGGCCCGTCCGGCTCACCCACCCGCGGCCTGGTCAACGTGCTCCCCACCGGCCGCAACTTCTACTCCGTCGACCCCAAGGCGATCCCGTCGCGCAGCGCGTGGGAGATCGGGTCGATGCTGGCCGACTCGCTGATCGCGCGGCACGTGGCCGACACCGGCGAGTACCCGCGGTCGGTCGGCCTCACGGTGTGGGGCACGTCCGCCATGCGCACCCAGGGCGACGACCTCGCCGAGATCCTCGCCCTCATCGGCACCCGTCCGGTCTGGGACGATGCCTCGCGCCGCGTCACCGGGTTCGAGATCGTGCCCCGCGCCGAGCTGGGGCGCCCGCGCATCGACGTCACGGTGCGCATCTCCGGGTTCTTCCGCGACGCGTTCCCGCACGTCATCACGCTGCTCGACGACGCGTTCGGCGCCGTCGCCGAGCTGGACGAGCCGGACAACTACCTGCGCGAGCACGTCGAGACCGACGTCGCCACGCACGGCGACCGCCGCCGCGCCACCGCGCGCATCTTCGGCTCCAGGCCCGGCGCGTACGGGGCCGGGCTGCTCCCGCTGATCGACGCCCGCAACTGGCGCAGCGACGCCGACCTCGCCGAGGTCTACGCCGTCTGGGGCGGCTACGCCTACGGCCGCGGCCTCGACGGCCGGGAGGCGCGCGCGGACATGGAGTCCTCGTTCCGGCGCATCACGGTCGCCGCGAAGAACCAGGACACCCGCGAGCACGACATCGTCGACTCCGACGACTACTTCCAGTACCACGGCGGCATGGTCGCCACGGTGCGTGCGCTCACCGGGCGCACGCCCGCGGCCTACGTCGGCGACTCGGCCGTCACCGACGTCGTGAAGACCCGCACGCTGGCCGAGGAGACCAAGCGCGTGTTCCGGGCGCGCGTCGTGAACCCGAAGTGGATCACCGCGATGCAGCGCCACGGGTACAAGGGGGCCTTCGAACTCGCCGCCACCGTCGACTACCTGTTCGGCTACGACGCCACCGCGGGCGTCGTCGACGACTGGATGTACACCCAGCTCGCCGAGAGCTACGTGTTCGACGAGACCAACCGCGCGTTCATGGAGAAGTCGAACCCGTGGGCGCTGCGCGGGGTGACCGAGCGGCTGCTGGAGGCGGCCGAACGCGGCATGTGGGCCAAGCCCGACGACGCCGTGCTGGACCGGTTGAAGCAGACCTACCTCGAGCTCGAAGGCGACCTGGAGGGCCAGGAATGAACACCCTCGTGGGCGTGGGGGTGGGTCCCGGCGACCCGGACCTGGTCACGGTCAAGGCGGCCAACCTGCTCGCCAAGGCCGACGTCGTGTTCGTGCCCGTCGCCGACTCGGGCGAGACCGGCCGCGCCGAGCAGACCGTGCTGTTCTACGCCGAGGCGTGGCGGGTGCAGCGGGTGGTGTTCGCGCTGCACGACCGCGAGCACACCGCCCGCCGCGAGCAGGCGTGGGACGCCGCCGCCGCGCAGGTGGGGCGCTGGTTCGCCGAGCACCCCGGCGGCACGGCGGCGTTCGCCACCATCGGCGACCCCTGCGTCTACTCGACCTTCACCTACCTCGCCGCGAGCGTCCGCGACCTGCTGGGCGAGCTCGACGTGGCGCTGATCCCCGGTATCACCGCGATGCAGGACCTCGCCGCGCGCAGCGGCACCCCGCTCGTGGAGGGCCGCGAGGCGCTCGCCCTGTTCCCGATGACGGCCGGCGCGGACCGGTTCCGCGAGGCCCTGGAGCGCGGTGACGCGGTGGTGGCCTACAAGTTCGGCCGGATGCTGCCCGAGACCCTCGCCGTGCTGCGCGAGACCGGTCGCCTCGACGGCGCGGTGTACGGCGCGGGCCTCGGCCTGGCCGGAGAGGACATCCGCCCCGCGGGCGAGCTGGACCCCGACGCACCGGGCCCCTACCTGTCGACGCTGATCGTGCCCCCGGCCCGCACCGGTCGCGGCGGCGCGCTCTGACCCTCCCTCCCGCAACCAACGGCACGCCCGTCCACCGGGAGTGGACCGGAGTGCCGTTCGTCGCCCGTGACCCTCTGGAGTTGCCCGTGACCGACCTCCTCGCCCGCACCCTCGCCGGGATCGGGGCGCCGGACGCCGCCGCCCGCACCGCCGCCGCCGCCGACCGCCTCGACCGGATGACCACACCGCCGGGCTCGCTGGGGCGTGTGGAGGACCTGGCGGTCACGCTCGCCGGGATCGCCGGGACGTGCCCGCCGCCGTTGCCCGAGCCCGCCGTGGTCGCGGTGTTCGCCGCCGACCACGGCGTGCACGCGCAGGGCGTCTCGCCGTGGCCGCAGGAGGTGACAGCGCAGATGGTGGCCAACTTCGCGGCGGGCGGGGCGGCGGTCAACGCGTTCGCGCGGGCGGTGGGGGCGACGGTGCAGGTCGTCGACGTCGGGGTGGCGACGCCGCTGGCGGCCCTGCCCGGCGTGCTCCACCGCCGTGTCGCCGACGGCACCGCCGACCTCGCCACCGGCCCGGCGCTCACCCGGGCGCAGGCGCAGGCGGCGGTCGAGGTGGGGATCGCCACGGCCCACGAGCTCGTCGACGCCGGGCACCGCTGCCTGCTCACCGGCGACATGGGCATCGCCAACACCACCGCCGCGGCGCTGCTGATCTGCGCGTTCACCGGCGCCGACCCCGAGCGGGCCACCGGCCGCGGCACCGGCATCGACGACGCGACGCTCGCGCGCAAGACCGCCGTGGTGGCCGCCGCGCTGGCCCGGCACCGCCCGGACCCCGCCGATCCGATCGGCGTGCTCGCCGCGTTCGGCGGCCTGGAGCACGCCGCGATCGCCGGGTTCGTGCTCGGTGCCGCCCAGCGCCGGGTGCCGGTGCTGCTCGACGGCGTCAACGCCGGGGCGGGGGCACTCGGCGCCGCCGCGCTGAGCCGGGCGTCGGTGGCGTTCTGCGTGGCCGGGCACCGCTCCGCCGAGCCGGGCCACCGCCTCGCCCTGGGCCACCTGGGCCTGGACCCCCTGCTGGACCTGGGCATGCGCCTGGGCGAGGGCACCGGCGCGGTGCTCGCGCTCCCGCTGCTGGTGGCCGCGGTGCGGGCGCTGCACGACGTGGCGACCTTCGACGACGCCGGGGTCACCGACGCCGCGCACGCCGAGGGCCGGCCCGAGGTGTGACACGCCGCGGCCGGGCGTGGTCGGGCCGCGGCGTGATGTCGCCACCCGCCGGTCCGGCGTCGGCGCTCGCGCGGACCTGGAGTTCGCGCGGACCCGGAGTTCGCGCGGACCCGGTGCGACGCGCCCGTGCTCCTCGACGCCGCCGGCGGCGATGACGATCTGGCCCCGGCGCCCGCGCGGACCCGGTGCGACGGTGACGGCCTCCTGCGCCGCGCTGCTCCGCCGGTGCGCGGCGCAGGCCGCGAGCGGGGCGTCGCCGCACTCGACGCGCCGCCCGCCCACCCTGGCTGGACCGGCACGCAGGCAGGTGGCGCGGGCGTGGGCGCGATCGGTCGGCGATCCCGGACTCCCGGGCGCCGTGATGCCACGGCCCCCCGGGGACCCGTCGTCGGAGCAGCGCGGCAGGCGGCGTCGCCCGCCCCGGCCCGCCGCTCAGGTGAGGCTGCCGAGCGGGTCGGCCCGGCTCAGGTCGGGGTCGTCGATCGCGAAGGTGCGGGCACGGCCGGGCCCGGTGCTCCGGGTCTCGAACCGGACGGTCACCCGGCCGTGGCCCGCGCCCTGCACCCAGCCGTGACCGTGCTCGGGATGCGAGACGTCGTCACCGGGGCGCCACGGCCGGGCGGTCTCCGGGACCACCGCCTCGTCCGCCCGGTCGGGCGGGTGCACCACGGCGACCGGTTGGGCGACCGGTGGGGCGACCGGTGCGGCGAGCGGGGTGGGCTCGAACAGGGCGGGTGGCGAGTCGTCGCCGAGCCCGGCCAGCGACACCCCGATCAGCCGGACCCCGCCCTCGGGCACCGCCGCCCGCGCGAGACGCTGCGCCACCGCGGTGAGCGCGCCCAGGTCGGTGCTGGCCACCGGCGCGGTCTCGGACCGGGTGACGGTGGAGAAGTCGGCGCTGCGGATCTTGACGGTGACGGTGCGCGCGGAACGCCCGTCGGCGACGAGCCTGCGGTGCGCCGACTCGGCGATCCGCGCGATCGCGTCGTGCACGGCGCTCATCGCGGTGAGGTCGGTGTCGAAGGTGGTCTCCGCGCTGACCTGCTTCGCGGCCCCGCGCGGGGCGACCGGCCGCTCGTCGACGCCCCGGGCCAGGCGGTGCAGCTCGGTGCCGACGGCGGTGCCCAGCAGGCCGGTGAGCTCGCGCAGGTCGGTGGCCGCGAGGTGGCCGACGGTGCGGATGCCCAACCGGTGCAGGCCCGTCTCGGCCACCGGGCCGACCCCCCACAGCGCCCGCACCGGCAGCGGCCCGAGCACCGCCTGCTCCTCGCCGGACGCCACCACGCGCAGCCCGTCCGGCTTCGCCAGCTCGGAGGCGATCTTCGCGAGCTGCTTGCCCGATCCCGCGCCGACCGACGCCGGCAGCCCGGTGCGCGCCCGCACCGCGGCGCGCAGCTCCGCGCCGAACCGCTCGACCTCGGCCGCGGTGGCCCCGGCCAGCGCGGGCGGCTCCAGGAACGCCTCGTCGACCGACACCGGCTCCAGCACCGCGGACGCCTCCCCGAGCACGGCCATGACCTGCTCGGACAGCGCCTGGTAGAGCGCGAACCGTGGCGGCACCGTGACCGCGTGCGCGCACCGCCGCCGCGCCTGCCCCATCGGCATCGCCGACCGCGCCCCGAACACCCGGGCCTCGTAGCTGGCCCCGGCCACCACCGACCGTGGGCCGAGCCCCCCGACCAGCACCGGGCGCCCGGCCAGCGTGGGCCGGGTGAGCTGCTCCGCGGAGGCGAAGAACGCATCCATGTCCAGATGCAGGACCCAGCGCGTCACGGACCCATGATGACGGGCACCCCCGACATCATCGGGCGCGCAGCAGCGCGTCCCCGTCCGCCTCGACGACAGGGGGCGCCTCGGTGCCGAGCCCGGCGACCGCCGCGGGGTGCTCGGGCGCGGGGGAGAGCTCGCGCAGCCAGACGGGCCCGGGGCCGCCGGCCCAGTCGACGACGCCGTGCGTGTCGAGCGTGATACCCGACATCGGTGCGCTCAGCCCGTCACCGCTCGCCTTGAGCAGCGCCTCCTTGCGCGTCCACAGCCGGAAGAACGCGGCCTCGTCCGGCGCGGTCTCGCCCGGCGCGCAGGCGTGCGCCGCCATCGCGGCGAGGTCGGTGAGCGGGCGGGCCTGCTCGACGTCGAGCCCGACGGGCGCGTCGTGGACGGCGACGCCGACGAGGTCGCCGGCGTGGGTCAGTGAGAACGCGGGACCCCCGGCGGTCAGCCGCGGCTTGCCGTGTGGCTGGCCGCAGCGGCAGGTGCGGTCGAACACCAGCGCGGCGGGGGCGAGGTCGAGGAGCCCGGCCAGCGCGATCCGCACCAGGGCGTGTGCGGCGAGGAAGCGCGCGGCGTCGACCTCGCGGCGGAACCGGCCCAGACGCTCGCGCTCGTGCGCGTCGAGCAGTCCGACCAGCGCCGGGGCGCCCCCCGGGGCCACGGGCGCGGCCCACCACACCGTGCACGTCCCCACCCCGGCGATCCTAGTGCCCCGTCCCGATGCCGCCGCGGGTCGCGCGCCCGGCCGAGCTTCGCGCGCCCGGTGGGGTTTCGCGCGCCCGGTGGGGTTTCGCGCGCTGCCGGCCGCGCGCAGACGCCGGTTCGGCGCGCGAGACCGGTTCGGTGGGCCGGACGGGTCGGGCGCCGCCGGCCCCGTGGACGCGGGACCGGCAACGCCGGGGTACGGATCAACCCGTGCGGCGCACGGGGTTGACCCGGCGGCCCTGTGCGGGCCGCGCGGACACCGGCGCGCCGCGGTCGCGGGCGGGCGCCGGGTCGGCGGGCTTGTTCCCCCGCCGGGTGGCCCGGTTGGCGGGCGGCGAGTGGCCCGGTTTCTGTTGTTCACGCATGGGTGCCTCCTCGAGGCAGGGCGGGGCCGGCGCACGGACGGCGGGACCGGCCGGACGGGCGGGGGACGGCGGCGGGGACCCGACGGGTGCGACCGGCCGCGACCGCGCGGGGGCGTCTCAGAAGCGCATGGAGCGACCGTAGCCGCCCGGGCCTGCGAGCCGCCACGCAATTGCCGGTGCCGCCCGTCCCGCAGGCGGTTGCAGGAAGGCCACCTTCATGCAGCGAGGTTGCGGGAAGGTGGCCTTGCTGCAATCGGGATCCCGCTGCCGCGGCTAGCGTGGCGGCATGCGCTCCCCGGACGTCGTCGTCATTGGTGGTGGCATCGCGGGTGCGTCGGTGGCCTACGAGCTGGCCGCCGACCGCTCCGTCGTGCTGCTGGAGACCGAGCGCACGCCGGGCCACCACTCCACCGCCCGCTCGGCCGCCACCTACATACCCGGCCACGGGGTCGAGGCGGTGCGCGCGCTGATCGCGGCCAGCGACCCCCGGTTCGCCGCGCTGCCCGCCGAGCTCGGCACGCCGCCGCTGCTCGCGCCCCGCCCGGTGCTGTGGGTCGCCTGCGACGCCGAGGGCGAGCGGGCGCTGGCCGCGGTCCTCGCCGAGCGGGCCGGGGAGCCCGACGCGCCGGTGCCGCTCGACCCCGCCGACGCGCAGCGCCGCTGCCCGGCGCTCGCGCCCGGCCGGGTCCGGGCCGCCGGGCTGACCGCAGGCGCCGCGGACATCGACACCGACGCACTGCTGCAGGGCTACCTGCGGGGGCTGCGCGCGCGGGGCGGGCAGGTGCGCACGGGCGCGGCCGCCGCCGAGATCTCGCGCGACGGGGCCCGGTGGCGGGTGGGGGAGCTGTCCACCGGTGCGGTGGTCGACGCGGCGGGGGCGTGGGCCGACGAGGTCGCCGCACGCGCCGGGGTGCCCCGGATCGGGCTGACCCCGCTGCGGCGCACCATCGCCGTCGCCCGGGTGCCCGACCCGCGGCGGCTGCGGGTCCCCGGTGACGCCCGCCCGCCGATGGTGATCGAGGCGGCGGAGCGCTTCTACTTCAAGGCCGAGAGCGACGACCTGCTCGTCTCCCGCGCCGACGAGACCCCCGTGCCGCCCGGCGACGCCCGCCCCGACGACGCCGACGTGGCGCTGGCGCTGGAGCGGGTGGAGGCCGTCACCGCGCTGGGGCTGCGGTCGGTGCGCACGAGCTGGGCGGGGCTGCGGTCGTTCGTGGCGGACCGCGCGCCGGTGGTCGGGGCCTGGCCCGCGCACCCGGGGTTCTTCTTCGTGGCCGGTCAGGGCGGGTCGGGCATCGAGTCGGCGCCGGCGCTCGCGGTGCTGGCCGCCGACGTCGTGCGGGGCGCGGTTCCACCGCCCGCGCTGGCCCCGGAACGCCTGTAAGCTTCTGCTTACATCAGCGAGAGGAGCACCGTGTCCGCCACCACCGTGGAGCTGTTCGAGGGTGCGTTCTGGAACGACCCCTACCCCGCCTACGCGGACCTGCGCGCCGACAACCCCGTCTGCCGGGTCGAGACGCCCGGCGGCCCGGTGTGGACGATCTTCCGGTACGCGGACGTCCGCGCCGCACTCGCCGACCCGCGGCTGAGCAAGGACTGGCGCTACACGCTGCCCCCCGAGGCACGGGCCGAGCACGCCGCCACCCCGATCCCGATGATGATCCTGATGGACCCGCCGGAGCACACCCGGCTGCGCAAGCTCGTCTCGCGCACGTTCACCGTGCGGCGGATGGAGGAGCTGCGCCCGCGCGTCGCCGAGTTCGCGGCGCAGCTGCTCGACGACCTGCCCGCTACCGGCGAGGTCGACCTGATGGCGAGCTACGCGTTCCCGCTGCCGGTGTTCGTGATCTGCGAGCTGCTCGGCGTGCCGGCGCGGGACCGCGACGACTTCGCGGCCTGGTCGAACGTGATGGTCGACGACTCCACGCAGGACGAGGCGATGGCCGCGTCGGCGAAGCTGCACGGCTACCTGTCCGAGCTGATCGAGGCCAAGCGCGCCGACCCCGACGACGCGCTGATCAGCGGGCTGATCGAGGTGGCCGACGAGGGCGACCGGCTCTCCTCCGACGAGCTCGTCGCGATGGCGATGCTGCTGCTGATCGCGGGGCACGAGACCACCGTCAACCTCATCGGCAACGGCGTGCTCGCCCTGCTCACCCACCCCCGGCAGCGCGCGCTGCTGCGCGAGCGGCCCGAGCTGATCGGGTCGGCGGTCGAGGAGTTCCTGCGCTGGGACTCGCCCGTGCACACCGCGCCGCTGCGGTTCACCGCCCAGGACGTCGAGTACTCGGGTGTGACGATCCCCGCGGGCGCGATGGTGCAGCTGTCGCTGGCTTCGGCCAACCGCGACACCCGCTTCGAGGACGCCGCCGAGCTCACGATCGACCGCGACGCCGGTGGGCACACCGCGTTCGGCCACGGCCTGCACCACTGCCTGGGCGCGCAGCTGGCCCGCATCGAGGCCCAGGAGGCGATCGGCCTGCTCCTGGCGCGCCGCCCCGACCTGGCGCTGGCCGTTCCGGTCGAGGACCTGCTCTACCGCCGCAGCACGCTCGTGCGCGGCCTGCGCACCCTCCCGGTGGACCTGGGCCCGGCAGCCCGACCGACGAGTGGGACCCCCGTCCGATAGGTTCGCACGGAAGTCCCACTCGTCGGGAGGACCGGGTTGCGCGGCGCGTTGTTCGACCCGCTGTTCGGGGCCTCCGGTGTCGCGTCCCGGCTCGACGACGCCGCATGGGTGGCCGCGCTGCTGGCCGTGGAGGTCGCGCTGGCGCAGTCCGCCGCCGCCCACGGGGTGATCCCGGCCACCCATGCCGCCGCGATCGCGGCCGCGTCGCCCGACCTGGACCCTGCCGCGTTGGGGCTCGCCTCGGTGGAGGGCGGCAACCCGGTGATCCCGCTGGTCCGGGCGTTGCGGGCGGCCGTCGGGCCGCAGGTGGCGCCCTCGGTGCACCCGGGCGCCACCAGTCAGGACGTCATGGACACCGCCGCCGCCCTGCTCACCGGCTGGGCGGGGGAGGTCGTGCTGGACGACCTGCGCGGCGCCGCGGACGCCGCCGCCGCGCTGGCCGCCGCCCACCGCGACACCCCGATGATCGCGCGCACGCTCGGGCAGCACGCGCTGCCGACCACGTTCGGGCTGGTCGCGGCCGGCTGGTGCGCGGGCCTGGACCGCGCGCGCACCCGGCTGGCCGCCCTGCTCGCCGCGCAGCCCGTGCAGGTCGGCGGGCCGGCGGGAACGCTCGACGGGCTCCCGGCGGCCGTCGTCACCGACCTGGCCGGACGGCTCGGGCTCGCCGACCCCGGCGTTCCCTGGCACGCCGAGCGCAGCCGCATCGGCGAGCTGGCCGCGGCGCTGGGCGTGGCCGCCGGAACCTGCGCGAAGCCCGCCACCGACGTCGTCGCGCTGGCCGGGGTGGGCGAGGTGTCCGAGGCGGCCCCGGGCGACTCGTCGTCGATGCCGCACAAGCGCAACCCCATCGCCGCCGTCACCGCCCGCGGCGCCGCCCGCCGGGCGCCAGGGCTCGTCGCGGTCCTGCTGGCCGCGATGGACGGCGAGCACCAGCGCGCGGCCGGGGCGTGGCACGCGGAGTGGGAGACCCGGGCCGACCTGCTGCGGGCCACCGGCGGGGCCGGGGCCAGGCTGCGGGTGTGTCTGACCGGGTTGCAGGTGCACCCGGACCGGATGGCGGAGCCGCTCGGGGCATCGGCGGGCGTGGGCCGGGCCCCCGAACTGGTCGACCGCACCCTCGCCGCCCGCCCACCCCGCTGACCGGACCGCGGCCCTCGACGGCCCGACGCGACGTCGTGGCTCCGGGGTGCGGCGTGCGGGGTGCGGCTACGAGCGGGCGAGGAGGGTGCGGGCCTCCTGCGCGGCCGCTCCCTCCGTGGCCAGGTGGGCCAGGGCGGGTGAGAGCTCCTCCCCGCGGTGCGCGACGGTCTGGGCGTAGAGCCGGCCCGCCCGGTACGACGAGCGCACCAGCGGCCCGGCCATCACGCCGGCGAATCCCATCGCCTCGGCGGTGTCGGAGTGCGCCACGAACTCCTCGGGCTTGACCCACCGCTCCACCGGGTGGTGCCGGGCCGAGGGCCGCAGGTACTGGGTGATCGTGATGATCTCGCAGCCCGCGTCGTGCAGGTCCCGCAGCGCGCCGGTGACCTCGTCGGGCGTCTCGCCCATGCCCAGGATGAGGTTGGACTTGGTGACCAGCCCGGCCGCGCGCGCCTTCGTGATCACCTCCAGCGACCGCTCGTAGCGGAACGCCGGGCGGATCCGCTTGAAGATCCGCGGCACCGTCTCCAGGTTGTGTGCCAGCACCTCGGGCCGGCCGTCGAACACCTCGGCGAGCTGAGCGGGTTCGGCGTTGAAGTCCGGGATGAGCAGCTCGACGCCGGTGCCGGGGTTCAGCGTATGGATCTGGCGGACCGTCTCGGCGTAGAGCCAGGCGCCGCCGTCGGGCAGGTCGTCGCGGGCCACCCCGGTCACCGTGGAATACCGCAGGCCCATGGTGCGGACCGACTCGGCCACCCGGCGGGGCTCGTCGCGGTCGAGCTCGGCCGGCCTGCCGGTGTCGATCTGGCAGAAGTCACAACGGCGGGTGCACTGCTCGCCGCCGATGAGGAAGGTGGCCTCCCGGTCCTCCCAGCATTCGTAGATGTTGGGACAACCGGCCTCTTCGCACACCGTGTGCAGGCCCTCGCGCCGGACCAGGTTCTTGAGCTGGGTGAACTCCGGCCCCATCCGGGCCCGGGTACGGATCCAGGGCGGCTTGGACTCGATCGGCGTCTCGGCGTTGCGGACCTCGAGCCGCAGCAGCTTGCGCCCCTCCGGATCGACCCGCGCGGAATTGGCCACGGACCCACCCTACGCGGCCACCGCCGCCCGGCCCGGCCGTCGCACCGCCGGGTCGGCCGTCGCACCGCCGGGTCGGCCGTCGCACCGCCGGGTCGGCCGTCGCACCGCCATACCGGGCACACACGAGCGTACTCACAGTACGTACCAATGGTAGGTAATATCATGCGCGTCATGTCGACCACGAGGCCCCGGCGCTCCCGGCGCGAGGAGTACTCCGACAGCACCCGCGCGGCGCTGGTGGCCAGCGCGCTGGAACTGTTCGCCGGCAGCGGATACGCCGAGACCTCGTTGGACGCCGTCGCCTCGGCCGCCCGGGTCACCAAGGGGGCGCTGTACCACCACTTCCCGGGCGGGAAGAAGGCGCTGTTCACCGCCGCGTTCAACCAGATCGAGGACGAGGTGCACGAGCGGCTGCTCCGCCAGCAGCTGGCGCAGGCCGAGAGCACGCCGTGGGATGCCTCGCGGTCCAGCCTGCGGATGTTCCTGGACATCTGCCTGGAACCCGCCTACCGGCGGATCGTGTGGCAGGAGGGCCCGCACGTGCTCGGGTTCGCCGCGTGGTGGGAGTGCGAGGAGCGGCACGCGCTCGGGCTGATCCGGGCGATGCTGCAGCGGCTGATGGACAGCCGCGACATCGAGCGGCTGCCGCTGGAGCCACTGGCCCGCACCATCTCGGGTGCGCTGGCCGGGGCGGCCACCGCAATCGGCCTGGCCGCCGATCCCGAGCAGGTCCGCGCCGACTTCGAGCAGGTTGTCGCCCGGCTGATGTACGGGCTGCGGCCGGCCGAGACGCGGCCCGGGGACTAACGTCCACGGGGTGGACTTCAGGATCTTCACCGAGCCCCAGCAGGGCGCCAGCTACCAGGATCTGCTCCGGGTAGCCCGTTGCGCCGAGGATTCGGGCTACGACGCGTTCTTCCGCTCCGACCATTACCTCAAGATGGGCAAGGTCTCCGGCGAACCCGGACCGACCGACGCCTGGCTGACGCTGGCCGGGCTGGCCGTGCAGACCAGCACGATCCGTCTGGGCACCCTGATGAGCCCGGCCACCTTCCGGCTGCCCGGGCCGCTCGCGATCAGCGTCGCGCAGGTGGACCAGATGTCCGGCGGTCGGGTCGAGCTGGGCATCGGCAGCGGCTGGTACGCCGACGAGCACACCGCATACGGCATCCCGTTCCCGCCGCTGGGGGAACGGTTCGACCGGTACGCCGAGCAGGTCGAGATCATCAGCGGGTTGTGGGCCACGCTGCCCGGGGACCGCTACGAGTTCGCCGGCCGGCACTACACGCTGACCGGCTGCCCGGCGCTGCCCAAACCGGTGCAGCAGCCGCACCCGCCGCTGCTGATCGGCGGGATGGGCGCCCGCCGCACGCCGGCGCTCGCCGCCCGGTACGCCGACGAGTTCAACGTGCCGTTCGCCGGGATCGACGCGGCGGCCGAGCAGTTCGACCGGGTGGCCGCCGCCTGCCGGGAGATCGGCCGGGACGCCGCCGAGATCCGCCGGTCGGCCGCCCTCACGGTAGGGGTGGCCCGCGACGACAACGGCATCGCGGCCCGCGCGCTGGCGGCCGGCCGCTCGGTGGACGACCTGCGGGCCAACGGCCTGGCCGGCACTCCGGCGGAGGCCGTGGACCGGTTGGGGCGGTGGCGGGAGCGCACCGGGATCAGTCGGATCTACCTGCAACTGCTCGACCTGGGCGACCTGGACCAGATCGAGCTGATCGCCGCCGAGGTCATGCCCCAGCTGAACTGAGCCCGGCCACACGCGCACCGCTCGGCCGGCCGACCGGCAGCCTTGGTCGTGCATTCAGTCAGGCCCACGGGAGCGAGCCGTCCAGTGCCTGACAGACCGCGTCGGCCACCGGCTCGGTGAGCTCGGCGACCGGCACGGGACGGCCCAGCTCCGCGCTCAGCGAGGTCACCCCGGCGTCGGCGATCCCGCACGGCACGATCGGTGCGAACGCGGCCAGGTCCGGCTCGCAGTTCAGCGCGAACCCGTGCAGGGTGACCCGGCGCTGCACCCGCACCCCGATCGCGGCGACCTTGCGCTCCGGACCCCGGTCGTCGGCCGGCAGCCACACCCCGGTGCGGCCGGCCACCCGACCGCCGACCAGCCCGAACCCGGCGCATACGGTGATCAGCGCCGCCTCCAGCCGCCGGACGTAGTCCAGCACGTCGATCGGATCGGCCAACCGCACGATCGGGTAACCGACCAGCTGCCCCGGACCGTGCCAGGTGATCTTGCCGCCCCGGTCGACGTCGATCACCGGGGTGCCGTCCAGCGGGCGCTCGTGCGGGCGGGTCCGACGCCCGGCGGTGTAGACCGACGGGTGCTCCAGGAGCATCAACACGTCCGGGCCGGTGTCGGCGGCGGCCGTGGCGGCGAGCTCACGCTGCCGTGCCCAAGCCTGCCGGTAGTCGACCGTGCCCAGCTGCATCCGTTCGACCGGACCGGAGCGGGCGCGGCAGGACGGCGCGGCCCACGCGGGATCCGTGGGCGCGGCGCCGGTGACGGTTGTGGGGGCGGTCGAGCCGTTCACCCCTCGCACGGTACGCCGGTCGGCGCCGCGCGCGCCGTTACCCGAGGGTTAGGCCGCAGCGAGCAGGGCGTCGCTGACCGTGGGGTGGCGGAACGTGTAGCCGGCGGCGGTCAGCACCGCGGGGACCGCCCTCGGACCGGTCAGCACCAGCTCCTCGGCGGCGTCGGCCCCCAGGACCAGCTTCAGCGCGGCGCCGGGCACCGGGAACGGGGTCGGCCGGTGCAACGTCTGGCCGAGAGCGGCGGTGAACTCGCCGTTCGTCACCGGGTTCGGGCCGACCAGATTCACCGGTCCGCTCACCCGATGGTTCTCCACCAGGAACGCGATCGCGCCCACCTGGTCGTCGAGTGAGATCCACGGGAAGAACTGCCGACCGCTGCCGATCCGCCCGCCCAGCGCCAACCCGAACAACGGCTTGAGCTTGCCCAGTACGCCCCCGGAGCGGGACAGCACCGGCCCGGTACGGAGCAGCACCACCCGGGTGCTCGCCGTGGCGGCCGCCGTCGCGGCCTCCCAGTCCCGGCACACCTCGGCCAGGAACCCGGCCCCGGACGGCGCCGTCTCGTCCACCTCGCGGTCGCCGGTGTCGCCGTAGTAGTTCACCCCGGACGCGTTGACCAGGGTGGCGACCCCGTGCGCTGCCGCGGCCGCGGCGAGCACCTCGGTGGGCTCGACCCGGCTGTCCTTGATCAGTTGCTTGCGGGCACCGCTCCAGCGCCGGTCCCCGATGCCGACCCCGCACAGGTTCACGATGGCGTCCACCCCGTCCAGCGCGCCGTCCTGCAGCTGGCCGGCCGGCGGGTCCCAGCCCCGCTCGTCCGGAGCACGGGGCGCCCGGCGCACCAGCCGGAGCACCTCGTGGCCGCCGTGCCGCAGGTGGGGCACCAGGCTGGTGCCGATGAGCCCGGAGGAGCCGGCGATCAGGACGCGCATTGCACGATCGTCGCCTACCCGCCGGGCGCGCGCGACCCGAAGCCCCGGCGCAGCACAGCGGGAATCGGGGAGCCGCCGGGGGCTAGCCTGACTCCTCGATGGAGCCCCACTCGCCCCGAGCCACCGATCTCGGCGCCGTCGATCTCGGCGCCGCGCGGGTGTACGCGATCCCGATGCGCACCCGTTTCCGCGGCATCACCGTGCGCGAGGGCCTGGTACTGCCCGGGCCGGCGGGGTGGGGAGAGTTCTGTCCGTTCCCCGAGTACGACGACGCCGAGTCGGTCGGCTGGCTGGCCACCGCGGTGGAGCAGGCGAACGGCGGCTGGCCGGCGCCGCTGCGTGAGCGGGTCGCGGTGAACGTCACCGTGCCTGCGGTCGACCCCGAACGCGCGCACCAGATCGTGCTCGACTCGCGCTGCGGCACCGCGAAGGTGAAAGTCGCCGACCATCCGGGCAGCCGCGTCGAGGACCTGGACCGGGTGGCGGCGGTCCGCGCCGCGTTGGGGCCGGCCGGCGCGTTGCGGGTGGACGTCAACGGGCGCTGGGACGTGCCGACCGCCCTGGCCAGGCTGCCGGAGCTGCACGCGGCGGCCGGCGGGCTGCAGTACGTCGAGCAGCCCTGCGCGTCGGTCGCCGAGCTTGCCGAGATCCGCCGGCTGCAGCCGGTACCGGTCGCCGCTGACGAGTCGATCCGGCGTGCGTCCGACCCGGCGCGAGTGGCACTGGCCGGCGCGGCGGACGTGGCGGTGCTCAAGTGCGCCCCGCTCGGCGGGGTACGGACCGCGCTGCGGGTGGCCGCCGCCGCCGGACTGCCGTGCGTGGTCTCCTCGGCGCTGGAGACCGGGGTCGGGCTGGCCGCGCAACTCGCGCTGGCCGGCGCCCTTCCCGAGTTGGAGCTGGCCTGCGGGCTGGGCACCGGGTCGCTGCTGGCCGGCGACCTGCTGGCGGACCCGCCGCGGCCGGTCGACGGTCACCTGAGCGTGCCGCGCCGGCCGCCGACGCCGGACCCGGCCCTGCTCGAGCGCTTCGCCCAGCCCGACCCGGCCCGCACCCGGTGGTGGATCGAGCGGCTGGTCCGGGTCGCCGAGCTGGTGCGCCGGCTGCCGACGACCCCACCCGAGAGCCGTCCGACGGGGTGAGATCGTGCACACCACGGTCGGCGGGAGTTGCCGGCGGGTACCGTGAGGGCGACGAATCCGGTGATCACCGACCGTCGAGGAGACCGGTTTGATGCCACCCATCGACGATCACCGCAGGGCTGCATACCAGGGGTGGTCAGGGCCGGCGCCCGAGCGGCCGCCCGCCGACGACATCTGGCCGCCCCGGGTGATCGACCCCGCGCTGCTCGCCGGGTTGCCCGCTCCGGTGCAGGTGATGATCGCTACCGCCCTGCTCCCGCTGGAGGTCGCGCTCACCTCGGTGCGCATCCTGAAGAACACCGAGGAGCTGCTCGGCGAGCTGGTCTTCCACCTCAACGCGCTGCGGCCGGCGGTGGCCGGGGTGAGCCAGGCGTACGCCAACGGTCAGTTCGACCAGGTGTTCCGCACGATCGACCAGATCCAGCACGGCACCAGCGCATTCGCCCTGGTCTGGGCGCCGCTCTCGGCGGTGCGGGACCGGCTGGTCCCCAGCCCGCCCGTGTCGCAGATCCCGGCCCCACCGCCGCCGAGGCGCGCCCCGGGCTCCTACGCCTACCCGCCGCCGATGCCACCCCCGGTCGTGTCGGCGCCGCCGCCGAGCACCGTGGAGTGGCTCGGCCGGCTCGGCGGGCAGGTATGGGGGCACGCCGCGACGTTGCCGGGAGCGGGTCTGGTCGCCGCCCCTCTGCGGATGGTGGGCCAGGCGTTCGGCGAGCCCGGGCCGGGAGACACCGGGCCGGGACCCGACGACGTCGAGCTGCGGGCGGTCGCGCCGGTCTTCGTGGAGCAGGAGCCGGTCGTCGCCGACCGGCCCGGCTCGGGGTTGCCGGGGCCG
>NZ_JAJCYB010000128.1 GCF_029263155.1 Pseudonocardia sp. | reverse complement strand
GGGACTGTCAACTGAACGGTGTAACTGATGTTGGTCGGGTCTACCGACGGCCAGCGGCGAGTCGGCCGTCGAAGGTCATCTCGAAGGCGTTGAGGGCGGGTTTCCAGCGCATCATCCAGCGCTTGCGGCCCTGGCCGGTGGGGTCGAGGCTCATGATCGCCATGTAGACGCATTTGAGCGCGGCGGCCTCGTTGGGGAAGTGCCCGCGGGCTTTCACGGCCCGACGGATGCGGGCGTTGACCGACTCGATGGCGTTGGTCGAGCAGATGACCTTGCGAATCTCGGTGTCGAAGCCCAGGAACGGCACGAACTCCGCCCACGCGTTCTCCCACAACCGCACGATCGCCGGGTAGCGCTCGCCCCAGGTCTCGCAGAACTCCAGGAACCGCTCCATGGCCGCGGCCTCGGTGGGTGCGGTGTAGATCGGGCGCAGCGCTTTGGCGATCGCGTCGTAGTGCTGGCGCCCCGCGTAGCGGAAGCTGTTGCGCAGCAGGTGCACCACGCAGGTCTGGGTGACCGCGCGCGGCCAGACGGCCTCGATCGCGTCCGGGAGGTCTTTGAGGCCGTCGCAGACGACCATGCACACGTCCTCGACGCCGCGGTTCTTGAGCTCGGTGAGCACGTGCAGCCAGTGCTTGGCGCCCTCGCCGCCGTCCCCGGCCCAGAGCCCGAGGATGTCGCGATGGCCCTCGCAGGTCACCGCGAGCGCGACGTAGATCGGCCGGTTGGACACCTTCCCGTCGCGGATCTTCACGTGGATGGCGTCGATGAAGATGACCGGGTAGATCGGGTCCAGCGGCCGGTTCTGCCACTCGGTCATACCCTCGATGACCTTGTCGGTGATCGTGGAGATCGTCTGCCGTGACACCTGCGCGCCGTAGACCTCGGCCAGGTGCGCGGAGATCTCCCCGGTGGTCAGGCCCTTCGCCGACAACGAGATCACCATCTCGTCGACCCCGGACAGGCGCTTCTGCCGCTTCGCCACGATCTTCGGCTCGAAGCTGGCGTCGCGGTCACGGGGCACGTCGATCTCGACCGGCCCTACCTCGGTGAGCACCGTCTTGGCGCGGTGGCCGTTGCGGGAGTTCCCGCCGTCACGGCCCGCGGCGTCGTGGCGGCCGTAGCCGAGGTGATCGGTGATCTCACCCTCGAGCGCGGACTCGACCAGTCGCTTGGTGAGCTGCGCGAGGAGCCCGCCCTCGCCGGTGAGCTGCAGCCCGCCGGCCCGTGCACGCCCAGCGAGCCGGGCGATCAGCTGCTCGTCGACCGGCTCCAGCTCGTCACCGACAGGTGCTACCGGCTCGTCACCGAGGACCGCATCCAGATCCACTACCTGCTCGGGCATCACATCTGTCATCGAAGCTCTCCTTGATCGGAGTTACACCGATGTTCTTACAGTCCCGTAGATGTCTCGACGCGAAGCTTCCTGCTAGGAGCAAGGCGCGCGGCGAGCGCAAAGCGTGCCGCCGGCGCGGTCGCAGGTCTGAGGCTTGCCGTTCCAGCCAGTCCGGCGTCCGCTCGGTCGAGCATCGGACTCATGGACGGCCCGAGGCTCTGTCGGCCCGGGACGTGCCCTGGCAGCCGCGGGGCTGCGGTTCAGTTCTCACAGGCGACTCCGTCGCTGTCGCGGTCCAGTGCCGGGCGGTAGCCGGTTTCGCCGCTGCGGAGCGGCGCGCTGCCGGCCGATCGTGCCGCGGCGCAGTCCGAGTAGAACTCAGTCAGTGCCCGGCGCCGGTCCTGCTTGTGGTGCACGGGGGGCGTCGAGGAGTGGCGCGGCCGACCGATGGTCTCGTCGGGGTCGTCCTCGTCGGGCTCGGTGGCTCGGGCCGAAGAGTGCTCGCAGGTGTCGGTGGCGGAGGGTCTCGTTGGCGGCCTGGGCGATGTTGGCGGTGTAGCAGGGGTTGTCGGCGTAGGCGGGGGTAGGGGACGGCGAGGTCGTTGTAGGCGAGGCTGTAGTCCAGGTCGTCGTCGGTGTCCGGGCCGTCGTAGCGGACGTAGGCGAGCAGGCGGCCGGACCGGGCGGTGCTCACGCCTGGTTCGTCGTGCAAAGTGACTCGCTCGCCTTCGAAGCGGGTGCGGGCGTGGCGGGTGGCGTCGTCGCCGGAACAGTCGTCGACTTCCGGTGCGTCGATGCCGATGAGCTGGACTTCGCGGCCGTCGGTCAGGCGCAGGGTGTCGCCGTCGATCACGCGGGCGGACGGTGGCGGTCTCGCCACCTGCCCGGCAGCCGGGCAAGCCGCTGTAGGGGCCGCTCTCGTCGGGGCCGCTGCAGACTCCCGTCCGGGCTGATCGGCCGGACGAGGTCGAGTCGGTGATGGAGTCCAGCATCAGGTTCCAGCGTTCGGAGAGCGTGTGGTCCTCCGAGGTGGAGCCCGAGCCGGATGCGGAGCCGACCTGGTTGCAGGCTCCGACGAGTAGGGCGCCGCCGATCAGCACCGCCCACGCCCGTCCTTCGCGGTCGGGGTCGGCATCGTTAACGCTGCTCCGTCCCACCTCCGCGCTGCCGGTGAGCCGCCGGCAGCGGAACCAGCACCTACGTCACGAACTCGGACGGGGGACGGCGCCCTCTGTCTGTCGTACGGAGTCGAACACGTGGATGATCAGTCGGTAGGCGCTGGACGGGTCGGCCAGCGGGTGCGGCGGCAGCGCGGCGAGAGCCGGGAACGCGCGTGCGGCGTGGTCGTCGCCGTGCATCGTGTCCGCGATGTCCGCCTGGACCTCGAGCAGGTCGACGGTCGGGGGGTCGCCGGTGAGCGTCCCGTCGGTCCAGGTGACGTGCACGAGGCTGCCGTTCCGGGTGCCGCGCACGGTGAACGACCGTGTCATCGCTGCACGCCGACGGCCTGCCACACCTGCAGCAGCGCCTCGTCGTCGGGCAGGCCGTCCTGCCACCCGTAGGGCTTGGCGAACACGAACGTCTGCGGCTCGGGGAAGGCGTCGTCGCTGGTGTCGTACATGGTGATCGCGATCGACCGCTCGCCCGCGGCGACGAAGAAGAACTCGCGATAGTCCGACAGCGCGACGTCGAACAGCATCGCCCGCGGATCGGGCCGGGTGACGGTGACCTGCCATCCGTCGGATCGTGGCCTGCGGGCCAGCAGCGGGTCGCGCATCAGAGGAAGCGCCGGTTCGCGGTGTCGTCGGGCACCTCGATGCCGAGCGCGGTGAGCATCGGCCGGGTGTCGGCGATGTAGTCGTTGCGCAGGTCGGCGTTGTTCTTCGTGCGCAGCCCCCAGCGCACGTAGGCGTCGGAGAAGTCGCTGTCGGAGCGGCCGAACATGTCCAGCGCGGCCGGCCACCACGTCTTGATCTTCTCGTTGGCCTCCTCCATCCCCTCCGGGGTGGAGCAGACGCGCTTGAGGTTGCTCATGCCCAGCGTCGCGTGGAAGACCTCGTCCTTGTGCAGCCGTTCGGCCACCGAGAGCAGCGGCTCGTAGGGCACGCCCTCCCAGGTCTCGCCGATGTAGCAGCCGACGCGGTCACCGAGGCCGTTGAAGTACGCGAGGTCGCAGAACGTGTCGATCGGCAGGTGGAACAGGTACTGCTTGATCGGCGCGTCGATCGGCCCTACGCCCAGGCCCTCCAGGATCCGCGCGGTGATGACGCCGTGCTCGACCTCCTGCGCCATGAGCTTGGCGAAGGTGGTCTTGAGCTTCTCGGTTGGCGCGAGCGTCATGCACTTGTCCCACAGAACGCTGAGCAACGCCGTGTACTGCGGGTTGGTGGAGTTCTCCAGATGGTGGCTGAGCATCCGGACGAGGAGCTCGCGGAACTCCTCCGGGATGTCCGGGTCACCCTCCCGGTACACGCGCTGCGTCGCCTCGACACTCATTGCCCGACTCCCCTCGGTTGCGGTGTCCCGACGGTAGGACGACGAAACAGGTTTCGTCAACGTACGCGTCGGTTGAATTAAGTCTTGACGCCAGACCGCCGCTCGGGGACGGTCGATTGCGACATCGGAGTGGTCCTGTGACGACCTCTTGACGTGACGGCAACCACTCCCAGATTATTCGACCGACTCGTCGGAAGAACACGGAGCGGAGGCCTTGATGCACGAGGACGCCAAGGGAAAGACGCTGGTGGAGGACGACCTCACGGTCTCAGCCGCCACGCTGACGGCCCTGGAACGCGCGATCGGCACGCCCTCGGGGGCCGGCACCGCCACGCTCGTGCCGTGGTTCGGCGCCACCGTGGGCGGCGAGTCCACTGCCGTCGACGGGCTGGGGCTCGACCTGTCCAGGGCGCTGCTCGCGGGCATCGAGTACGAGTGGCAGCGCCCCTTCGCCGCGGGCGAGACCGTGCACGTGCGCGTCACCGTCGACGACGTCTACCGCAAGGGCGCCAACCAGTTCGGCGTGGTTGTCGCCGAGTTCACCGGGGCCGATGGGGCGCTCGTGCAGCGCCAGTCGGTGACCTTCATCGAGCGGGGGTCGGCATGAGCATCCGGGAGAGCAGGCGCGGTCCGGTGAACCGCGTGCAGATCGCGCGGTACGCCGGTGCCGTCGGTGACTTCAACCCGGTGCACGTCGATGACGAGTTCGCCCGCGCCGCCGGCCTGCCGTCGGTGATCGCGCACGGCCCGCTCACCGTCACCCTCGCACTCGACGCCGTCGTCGAGCAGCTCGGCCCCGACGCCCTGCGCTCGGTGAAGGCACGGCTCTCCGCCCCGGTGTTTCCCGGCGACGAGCTGGTGGTGGTGCCCGTCGACGGGGGCGTCGAGGTGCGCAAGGCCGACGGGTCCGTGGTGGCGACGGTGCAGCTCGGGACGTCGTGATGGGGCACGAGTTCGTCACCGTCAACGACGAGGCCGACGGCGTCCGCGTGCTCACGCTGAACCGCCCGGAGCGGATGAACTCCTGGAACGCACAGATGCGCCAGGAGATGCGCGAGGTCGTGGAGGACACCGCGCTCGACGCTGGCGTTCGCGTCCTGATCGTCACCGGGGCGGGGGAGCGCGCGTTCTCCGCGGGTGAGGACGTCGGCGGCATGGGCGACCTGACCGCGCTGGGCACGAGGGGGTTCCGCGCGCACGCCCACCGCATCCACGACGTGTTCGACACGATCGAGGCGATGGAGGTGCCGGTAGTCGCGGCCGTCGACGGCGTGGCCGCAGGTGGCGGCTTCGAGCTGGCCCTGTCCTGCGACTTCCGCGTGGCGGGGGAGGACGCCCGGTTCGTCATGCCGGAGGCCAGGGTCGGGCTGATCCCCGGCTCCGGCGGCTGCTCCCGGCTCGTGCGCCACCTCGGCCTGGGGCAGGCCAAGGAGCTGGTGATGCTCGGCGGCACGCTGCGCGCCCCGCGGGCCCACCAGCTGGGCCTGGTCACCGAGGTGGTGCCCGCAGGCGGCGCGCTCGACGCCGCCCGCGGCATCGCCGCCCGGCTCGCCGGGCTCGCCCCGCTGGCGCTGGGGATGGCCAAGCTCGTGCTCAACACCTGCACCGACGTCGACGCGGAGACCGGACGGCGCCTGGAGCGCCTTGGCCAGAGTGTCCTGAAGACCACCGACGACCACCGCGAGGGAGCAGCCGCGTTCCTGGAGAAGCGGCCGCCGCGGTGGACCGCCCGCTAGGAGGATCCGTGAGCACCGACGCCGCCACCCACCACAGGCCCACCACCCATCGGCACTGGAACGCCGCGACGCAGACCGCGAGCCGGGAGCAGCTCGACGCGCTGCACCTGCAGCGGATCCGCCACCTCGTCGGCTGGGCCTACGAGCACTCCCCGCTGCACCGCCGCCTCTACGACGACGCAGGCGTCAAGCCCGCCGACATCCGCACCTGGGACGACTACCACCACCGGCTCCCGTTCACCGACAAGCCGGACTACGTGGCCGACCAGGAGTCCGCGGAGAGCGGGTTCGGCGGGATCGCGCTCCCGCAGCAGGAGTGGCAGCAGTACTTTCACACCACCGGCACGACCGGGCGGTTCCTCAACGAGGCGTTCGGCGACTACGAGATGCACAAGGCGGGCTCGCAGTACTGCTACGGGCTGTGGGACCACGGCATCCGGTCGTCGGACTCGATCTACTTCTGCTTCGACTTCGGCATGTGGATCGGGCTGTGGAGTTACTACTGGGGCGCCCGCAACCTCGGGCTGACGATCGTCTCCGGGGGCGGGGCAAGCGGCGTCCAGCGCGTGCGGCAGATCTTGGAACGGCGCCCCACGATCGTCTGCGGCACGCCGACCTACCTGCTGCACCTCGCCGAGATCGCCCGCCGCGAGGGCCTCGACGTCCGTGAGGCGGGCGTCCGGATGTTGGCCGGTGGCGGCGAGGCCGGCTTCTCCGTGCCCGGCACCCGGGAACGGCTGCGGCAGGCGTGGGGCGTCGAGCAGATCTACGACGCCTACGGCATCGGCGAGGCGCTGTTCATCGGGCAGTCCTGCGCGGAGTGGGGCGGGGGCGTGCACGGCATCGAGGACGTCTGCCACTCGTACTCCGTCGGCCCCGACTCGGGCGACCCGGTGGCGTCCGGCGAGGTCGGCGAGCACGTCATCACCAGCTACACCCACTTCACGCAGCCGTTCATCAAGTACCGCACGCACGACCTCGTCCGCATCGACGACCGGCCCGACCACGGCTGCGGCTGGACCTGGAAGCACTTCCCCGGCGTCGTACTGGGCCGCGCCGACTTCATGGTCACCATCCGCGGCGTCAACGTGTACCCGACGGCGGTGGAGAACCTGGTCAGCGAGGTACCGGGGCTCTCGCACCACTACGAGCTGCACATCAGCCGCGTCGACGGCATGGACCGCATGCTGGTCCGCGCCGAATCGAACGGGTCCGAGGGGTGCAGCGAGCTGGCCGCGCGGCTTGCCACACACGTGCGCGAGAACGTCGGCGTCCGGCTGGAGACCGACGTCGTGCCCTCCGGGACGCTGCCCCGCTACGAGCTGAAGACCAAGCGGATCTTCGACACCCGCTCCGCGAGCGAGCGGCCCGCCGTGACGCTGGGAGGCGCGCGATGACGACCACCGAGACCGTCCCATCCCTCGGCGCCGACGCCGACGCGCAGCGCGAGCGGCTCGTCGAGCTGCGCGCCCACCTCGCCCGCGAGCGCGCTGCCGCGATCTCCCCGGCCGTCGACCGAGCGTTGGAGATGGCCGACGCCTACATGTTCCTGGCGCTCGGCTACGTCGGGCACACCGACGAGCTGTTCCCCGGCGAGCACCCGTCGTGACCCAGGCGCTGCTCGGGGGCCTGGTCTCGGGCGCGATCTACGCTCTGCTGGGGCTGGGCATCGTCCTGGTGTTCGGCGTGGCGCGGTTCGTCAACCTCGCGCAGGGCGAGTTCTACGTCTACGGCGCGCTGCTGGCCACGACGCTTGTGGCCGCGGGCCTGCCGGTGTGGGTGGCCGCGCTGCTCGCCGTGGCCGGGGTCGCGGTGCTCGCCGCGGTGCTGGAGCGGCTCGTGTTCTCCCGCCTGGCCGACGCCCCGCACGCCTCCCAGCTACTCGGCGGCATCGGGGTGGCGCTGGCGATGGCCGGCGCGGCCCGGCTGATCTGGGGCACCGACGAGCGGAGCCTGCCCGAGCTCGTGCCCGGGCCGCCGCTCGAGCTGCTCGGGGCCAGGGTCGGCACGCAGATGCTCGTGCTGTTCGCCGCGCTCGCGCTGCTCTGCCTCGCGCTGTGGCTGCTGCTGCACCGGAGCCTGCTCGGCGTCGCGATGCGCGCGGTGGCGGCGCTGTCCGGCCGGGCCGGGATCCTCGGGGTGCCCGTCCGCGGCGTCACGACCGTGGCGTTCGCAGTGGCGGGGGCGGCGGGCGCGGTGGCCGGGGTGGTCGTCACGCCGCTGGTGTTCGTGTCGTACCAGTCCGGGCTGCTGCTCACCGTGTTCGGCTTCATCGCCGCGGCGTTCGGCGGGTTGCGTTCCATCCGCGGCGCGGTGGCGGGCGGACTGCTGCTCGGGGTGCTGGAGGCGATGACCGCCTACTTCCTCGACTCGGCGCTGCGCACGCCGATCGCGCTCTCGCTGCTGGTGGTCGTGCTGGTGTACCGGGCGCGCCGGGAGGGCGGCGGGCTGCGTACGCGCCGGGTCCGGTCGCCGGAGCGCGCCGCGCTGCCCGACGTCGCCGTGCCGTCGCTGCTGGTGCGGCTGCGCCCGCGCCGCGCGGCCGGCGTCGGCGTCGCGCTCGTGGTGGTCTTCGCGCTGGCCGGCCCCGCGCTGCTGCCGCCGTACTGGGTGTCGGTGTGGTCGTTCATCGGCGTGTTCGTCATCGTCGGCATCGGGCTGGACCTGCTGCTCGGCTACACCGGCCAGCTCTCGCTCGGCCAGACGACGTTCACCGGCGTCTCGGCCTACCTCGTGGCGCTCTCGGCGCAGTGGTGGGACGTCGGCGCGGGGGTGGCCGTGCTGGTGGCGATCGGCGGCACCGCGCTGCTGGCCCTGCTGCTCGGGGCGCTCGTGCTGCGGCTGCGCGGCTACTACTTCACCCTCGCCACGCTGGCCATCGCCATCGCCGCGGAAGCACTGGTCAACGGCCTGCCCGGGCTGCTCGGCGGACCGTCCGGGGTGGGGGTGTCGACCACGCTGTCGCTGTTCGGGTTCGAGCTCGACACCCAGGACCGGCTGTTCGCGGCCACCTGGATCGCGGTGGCGCTGAGCCTGGTGGTGGCGCTGCGGATGGTGCGCTCGCGGTTCGGGCTCGGCATGCGCGCTGTGGGCCACGACGAGCAGCTCGCCGCGGCCGCCGCGGTGGCACCGTTCCGGGTGCGGCTGGCCGTGTTCGTCGCGTCCTCGGTGCTCGCGGCCGTCGCCGGGGTGCTCTACGCGCACATCCTGCTGTTCGTCTCCCCGCCGGTGCTCGGCTTCACCGCCGGGTTCGACTCCGTGGTCGGGCTGCTGCTCGGCGGGTTCGGCACAGTGTGGGGCGCGCTCGTCGGCATCCCCATCGTCCGGCTGCTGCCCGAGCTCGGCGAGGACGTCGCCCGCTACCAGCTGCTGATCTACGGCCTCGCGGTGGTGGCGCTCGTGCTGGCGATGCGCGGCGGCGTCGTCGGCGGAGTGCAGGCGCTGGCCGGCCGGGTCGCGACCCGGATCTCCGGCCCGGCTCCGGTCGCCATGGCCGCCGCCGAGCAGGCCGTCGACGTCGTCCCGGACGCCCCGGCGCCGGAGCCGGACCGTCCCGCCCTGCGCGCCGAGGCGCTGAACAGGCGGTTCGGCGGGCTCGTGGCAGTGGACGGCGTCGACATCGCCGTGCGCCCCGGCCGGATCGTCGGGCTGATCGGGCCCAACGGCGCGGGCAAGAGCACCTGCCTGAGCCTGCTCGCCGGCAGCCTGGCCGCCGACGCGGGCACGGTCGCGTTGGGCGACGTCGACGTGACCCAGCTGCCCGCCGACGTCCGGGCGCGCCTGGGCATGACCCGCACGTTCCAGCTGCCGCGGCTGCCGGCCGACCTGACCGTCCTGGAGGTCGCGACGCTCGGGGCGTACCGATTGGGCCGCACCGGCGCGCTGCGCGGGCTGCTCACGCCGACCGCGGCCGAGCGGGCCGGGATGTCCCGGGCCGGGCGGGACGCGCTGGAGCTGACCGGCATCGCCCACCTCGCCGACTCTCCAGCCGGCACGCTGTCCACCGGCCAGCAGAAGATGCTGGAGCTGGCCAGAGCGCTCGCCGGCCGCCCGCGTGTGCTGCTGGCCGACGAGCCTGCGGGCGGCCTGTACGGCGACGAGGTCGCCCGCCTCGGCGCCGTCCTGCGCCAGGTCGCGGCGTGGGGTGTGGCCGTCGTGCTCGTCGAGCACGAGATGGAGCTCGTGATGGACGTCTGCGACGAGATCGTCGTGCTGAGCCAAGGCCGGGTCATCGGCTCCGGCACGCCGGCCGACGTGCGCAGCAACCAGGAGGTGCTCGATGCCTACCTCGGGGTCTGAAGCCGGCCTGCGCGTCACCGGGCTGACGGCCGGGTTCGGCCCGGTCACGGTGGTGCGCGAGGCGTCGCTGCGCGTCGGGACGGGGGAGTTCGTCGCCGTGCTCGGGGCCAACGGGGTCGGCAAGACCACCCTGCTGCGCGCGCTCGTCGGGGACGCCCGGGTCACGGCGGGCTCGGTCACCCTCGACGGGCGGGAGCTGCGCGGCCTTCCCGCGCACCGCGTCGCCCGGGCCGGGGTGGCCGTCGTGCCGGAGGGGCGCGGGCTCGTCCCCGAGCTCTCGGTGCGCGACAACCTGCTGCTCGGCACCGCCACGTGGAACCGCCGGTACTCCTCGCCCGCCGTGACCCGCGCGCTGGCCGAGGTGTACGACCGGTTCCCGGTGCTGGGCGAGCGGACCCGGCAGCTCGCCGGGTCACTGTCCGGCGGCGAGCAGCAGATGGTGGCCATCGGCCGGGCGCTGATGGCTCGCCCGACGCTGCTGGTGCTCGACGAGCCCTCGCTCGGGCTCGCCCCCAAGCTCGTCCGCCAGGTCTTCGCCGACCTGGCGCACGCGAACCGCGACGGCATCACGGTGCTGGTCGCGGAGCAGAACGCCGCAGCGGCCCTCCGGGTCGCCACGCGGTCGTACGTCATGCACGGCGGTCGGGTGGTCACGGAGGGCACGGCGGAGCAGCTCGAGGCGAGCAGCCTGCGGTCGGCCTTCCTCGGAGAAGGAACGAGGGAGCATCGATGAGGACGACTTCCCCACGCAGGCGCCTGGCCGCCGTCGCGGCGCTGGCGCTGGTGCTGGCCGGGTGCGGCGGCGGATCCGCCGAGGCCCCGACCGGGCCCGGCGAGGGCTACCGGGTCGGCGTGATCCTGCCGCTCACCGGGCCGGCGTCGGCGATCGGCAACGACTTCAACACCGCGCTGGAGGTGTTCCGCGAGATCGACCCGGCCGCCCGCGACCTGCAGATCGAGTACATCGTGTGCGACGACCGCACCACCCCGGACGGGGCTGCGGCCTGCGCACGCAAGCTCGTGCAGCAGGACGAGGTGAACATGATCTACGGGCCGGTGATCGGCGGCTCGCACGCCGGCGCGCGGCCGGTGCTCTCGGCCGGGCCGCCCTCGGTCACGCCGTCGCCCTACGCCACGACCGAGCCCGGCGACCCGATCTTCTCCGCGGCCGGCAACTCGGTCGAGCTCGACCGGGTCACCCTGGAGCTGGCGGCCGAGCGCGGGCTGCAGCGCGTGGCCGTGCTCGCCACCACCGACCTCACCGGCGAGACCGCCGTGCAGAACCTGGAAGCGGCCAACGCCGAGCTGGGCCTGCAGCTGGCCGTCGAGCGCATGGGCCCCACCGACGTCGACGCCTCCGCCCAGCTCAACCGGCTGCTGGAGACCGACCCGCAATACGTCTACGTCGCCACCTCAGGGGCGGCCGCGGGCGTCGCGCTCAAGGGGCTCGGGCAGCTTGGTGCGGACCTGCCCACGGCGCTGATCTGGTCGAACACCACCAACGGGTTCCTGCAGGCCGCCGGGCCGGACATGCCGACAGAGACGCTGTTCGCCGTGTCCGCAGCCTGGGACCCCGACACCCTCGACGACCCGGCCCGCGCCGAGCAGGTGCGGACCTTCCAGACCGCGTTCGAGGAGCGCGCGGGCGCCCCGGTCTCGTTCGTCGTGCAGGGCGCGTACGACGCGTTCCAGCTCATCGTCAGCGCGCTGGGCACCGCGGGCGGCGAGCCCGCCGCGATCTCCGCGCACCTGGACGGCCTCACCGGCTTCCAGGGCCTGAACTGGCGATTGGACTACACCCCGGACCGGCACCGGCCTGCGCCGGAGGGCAACTACGTGATGATGCGCTACGACCCGGCGGGCGGCACCTGGTCCGCCGCGGCCGCGCAGGGGTGAGCGTGCACGACGACCTCGGCGTCTACGTCCTGCCTGGCCGCGCGCCCGACCCCGGCGCGGTGCTGGGTGAGGCGCGCGACGCGGAGCGGGCCGGCTTCGGCACGGTCTGGGTCAGTGAGCGTCTCGACGTCAAGGACGCGGGCGTGGTGTGCGGGGCGGTGGCCGCGACCACCACCCGCGTGCGGGTGGCCACCGGAGTGGTGCGCCAGTCCACCCGGCATCCGCTGACGCTGGCGTCGATGGCCGCCACCGCGCACGCGCTCAGCGGGGGCCGGTTCGTACTCGGTCTGGGCCGGGGGATGGGCGCGCTGGCGCCCTCGCTCGGCGTGCCGAATCCGACGCTGGCCGGGCTGGAGCATCTGGTGTCGGTACTGCGCAGGCTGTGGGCGGGGGAGCGGGTCACCGAGGAGGGTCCGGCCGGGTCGTTCCGCGGGATGCGCTTCTCCGACCTGCCGCCCCACGGCACGCCGCCGGTCGTGCTCGCGACGATCGGCCCGCGCGGGCTGGAGCTTGCCGGGCGCGCCTTCGACGGCGTACTGCTACATCCGTTCCTTTCCGTCGACGCCGTCGCCGAGTCGGTCGCCACCGTCCGCGGGGCGGCGGAGCGGGCCGGGCGCGACCCGGCGGCAGTGCGCGTAGTCACGACGCTGGTGGCCGCGCCCGACCTCTCGGCGGAGCGCGCCGACCTCGCCGTGCGGGCCCGCGCAGTCAGCTACTTCCAGGTCCGCGGTCTCGGTGAGCTGCTCGTCGGACGCAACGGCTGGGACCCGGCCGTGCTGGAGCGACTGCGCCGGCACCCGTCGCTGGCCGGCGGCGGCATCGCGGACACCGCGTTCACCCGCGACCGGCTTGTCGCGTCCGCGGAGGTGCTGCCCGACGCCTGGTTCGCCGAGGGCGCCGCCGTGGGGACGGGCGCGCATTGCGCGGCCAGGGGGGCGCAGTACCGCGCCGCGGGTGCCGACGAGGTGCTGGTGCACGGGGCGTCGCCCGCGGAGGCGGCCGGGATGGCGGCGGCATGGGCGGCGATCGGTGTTCCGTCGTGACCGTTACGGCGGAGGTGCTGGCGGGCGTGGTGGGCGGGCCGGTCCGCCGCCTGGAGCGGCTCAAGGGTGGCTACTCGCGGGAGATGTGGTCCTTCGACGCCGGCGTCGAGGGGCGGGAGCGGCCGCTGATCCTCTGCGCCGACCTGCCGAGCGGCGTGGTCGGCAGCGCGGAGTCGCTCGGCCGCGAAGCCGAGGCCCGGCTGCTGGCCGGGCTGCACGGTGCCGGTCTGCCGGTGCCCGGGGTGCTCACCGCGGGCGGCGCCGACGGCCCGCTGGGCCGCCCGTTCCTCGTGATGGACCGCGTGCCGGGCACCGCGTCGGTCGGCCCGCTGCTGCGCGACCCGCACCACGTCGCCCGCCGCGACGCGCTCGGCGCGCAGCTGGCCGCCGTGCTCGCCGCGGTGCACGTCGTCGGCCTGCCCGCCGTGGTGGGCCCGCCGTCGGCACCCGGCGACGTCGCCCCGCGCGAGGTGGCGCGGTGGGCGCGGGCGCTGGACACCGTGCCCGCCGCCCGGACCTACGCCGTCCGTGCGGCGCAGCGCTGGCTCGACGGGCACCTCCCGCCGCCACCGGACAGGGTCGTGCTCGTGCACGGCGACTACCGCACCGGCAACATCGTCCACGGGCCCGAGGGGTTCCGCGCCGTGCTCGACTGGGAGATGGCGCACGCCGGGGACCCGCTGGAGGACCTCGCCTTCGCCGCGCTCTCCTGCTGGCGGCTCGGCACCGGGCTCATCGGCGGGCTGGTGCCCGTCGACCGCTGGGTGGAGCTCTACGAGCGGGACGCGAGCCGTCCCGTCGACCGCTCCGCGCTGGAGTTCTGGACGGTGCTGGGGGCGGTGAAGATGGCCGCCCTGACCCGGCGGGTACTCGATCGTCTGGGGCCCGGACGGGAGCGCGACCTGCTGCGGAGGCTGTCGGAGCAGCTCGACGATGATCTCCGCGGCGCCGGGTCGGCACGGCCGGCGGCCCCGGCGTCTCTACAGTAGGTCACGGTCCCGGTGCAGCCCGTCGCCCGGGACCAGGAGTGAGGGAGTTCCGCATGCCGCCTCCGGCCCGCCGGTCGACGCCCGACGGTGCGCCGCGCCGCCGGCCCGGCCGCCCGCGGCTGACCGAGCCGTCGCCCGAGTACCTCGCCCGCCTCGACGAGATCATCGAGACGGGGATCAAGGTCTTCCACGACCAGGGCTACGACTCCGGCTCGCTCGACGACGTCGCCGCCGCGCTCGACCTGCGCCGCGCGAGCCTCTACCACTACCTCCGCAGCAAGGCCCAGCTCCTCTACCTGATCTTCGACCGGGCACTGACGATCTCGCTGCAGCGCCTCGACGAGCTGGCCGGGATCGCCGACCCGCGCCAGCAGCTCGCGGCGCTGGTCGGGCACCAGGTCCGGATGGTGGCCGCCGACCCCAGCCTGTTCGCCGTGTTCTTCGATCAGCGTCCCCGCCTCGACGACGCCTACCAGGACCAGATCACCCGCAAGGAACGCGAGTACGTACGGCGCTTCGCCTCAGTCGTCACCGCCGCGGTCGAGGCCGGAGTGGTGGCCTCGGTCGACCCGCGACACGCCGCGCACGCGCTGATCGGCATGACCAGCTGGATCTACAAATGGTTCGACCCGCAGCGGGACGACCCCGACGCCGTCGCCACGACGATGATCCGGCTGGTGCTCGGCGCCGACGTCGACCTCGACGCCGTGCCGTCCTCTGGCGTAACGATCGCCACGTGAACGGTCCGCGAGCCACGGCGCCGCCCGTGACACGAGACCGCTGCAGCTCAGGGAGCCGATCTTGTGTCCGAGGGGGGAAATGAACCCGCACGCGTTGCATCCCTGCGTACGGCAGGGGTTCATGCGGATGACGTAGCGCACATCAGCAGTCTTGACGGAGGTCTGCGACCGGGTTCCCACTGGACGTTCGTCGGCCACCGGGGGAGGGGGCAGTTTCGTGAAGCGAACGCGGGCAACTGCATTGTTGATCGAGATGGTGCGTCGCGTCGACGCCGGTGGAGCTGGCAGCTCGACGTGATCCAGTAGATGCATCTGTTCGGGTCGTACGCGCGTCACCGTGCCCCGAGAGCAATGCCACGTAGCTTAAGTCGATCATGCTGCCGACCTGGGTTTCAGCCCGCGGATGTTGATCGTGGCCGGTGCTCGGTGGCGGATGCTGGCCGGCTCGCTGGTCTTCTTGACCCGGTAGCTGTTGTGTCGGGCTCGTTT
>NZ_JAJCYB010000127.1 GCF_029263155.1 Pseudonocardia sp. | reverse complement strand
AAACGAGCCCGACACAACAGCTACCGGGTCAAGAAGACCAGCGAGCCGGCCAGCATCCGCCACCGAGCACCGGCCACGATCAACATCCGCGGGCTGAAACCCAGGTCGGCAGCATGATCGACTTAAGCTACGTGGCATTGGGTCCAGGCCCAGGGGCAGCGTGGTGACCCAGCCCTGGAGGGCGCGGTAGGTGGTGGGGCGGGCGTCGAGGAGCAGGCTCGCGCACAGGGCGCGGACCGCGGCGACCTCGTCGGCCAGCTCGGCCGCGCTCGCGGCGTGCACCGTGAGGTAGAGACCCACGCGGAACAGCTGGCCTTCGCCGCGGGCGACCCGGGCGGACAGGTCGTAGGCGTCCTCGGTGGCCGCCTCGACGTGGGGGTCGTGCAGCCGGCCGTGCTCGGCGGTGGAGCGCCGGCCGCTCTCGAGCTTCGCGAGCTGGGAGCGCAGCCTGCTGGCGGCGGTGACCGGGTCGACGGGTTCGACGTGGGCGGCGACGTCGATCCGGCCGGGGTGGGTGAGCAGCGGGTCGAGCCAGCCGGGGTGCACCTCGCGCGGGAACCCGACGATGACCACCGAGGAGACGTGCCCGCCCCCGCCGGGCGTGGCGCCGATCTCCAGGTGCCGGGCGCCGACGGCGAGCGTGTCGGGCACGAACGCGGACGCACGTGTGCCCGCCGCTCGCGCCCTGCCCCGGCCGCGGGTCATCGCCGTCCCCCGCTGGCGAGGGCCGGACCTCGGGGACGGCGCCCGCCTTCCGCGCCGAACTCGCCCGAGACCCGGCCGCAGTGACGCTGCGGGGTGCTCCAGCCGTCGTCGTACCCATCGGGGTCGTCCGGGTCATCGTCGTCGTGGTCCGTGTACGGGTACCGGTCGTCGTCGTGGTCCCAGCCGTTCCCGCCCTGCTCGTCTCGGTCTTCGTCGTCCCAGCCGGTGTATCGCTGGTCGGGATCCTGCGACGGGTCGTCGGGGTCGTCGCCGTCCCAATAGGCCGGGCCGGGCGTGGCGTGAATGACCTCGTCGGCTGCGGCGCTGCGCGGCGGGCGGAGCGGGTCGGGGTTGCAGGCGGCGGCGAGGACGGCCGTGGTGCGGGCGGCGTCGAGCGGGGTGATGGTGATGCCGGCCGGGGCGAGCAGCTCCATCGCCTCGGCCAGCCGGCGGGCGAGTCGGGCCTCGGCCGCCCGCCTCGCACCGGCGCCGAGGCGGCCGCGCTGTGCGGAGCGGCCGGCACCGGTCAGCGCGGCGAGTCCGTCGCGGGCCGTCGCGAGCGGCGAGGGGCCGCCGAGCCCGTCGACGGCGCCCGCGGGCCCGAGTGGTTCGCGCAGGACGAGCAGTACCTGGCGGCGCAGCAGCACGCCCTGCCCGGCGAGGCGGGTGAGGAACTCGGCGTGCTCGAGCGCGGCGGCCCGCAGGGCGGGATGCGGTTGCGAGAAGGCGCGTGCGCGGAGGTCGTCGACCTGACCGGTCAGGTCGAGAGGTTGCGCGCGGACGAGGACCTGCACCGGTTCGGACAGGCTGTGCAGGTAGCGGCCGAAGGTGGCGACCAGCCCCTGCTGCTCGGTGGGGGTGCGCAGTGCGAAGTTGACCGTCGAGGCGACAGCGACCGTGGCGAGCCCGTCCGGGCCGAGGTCGACGATGCCGACGTCGGTACCGGTGCTCCCGGAGGTGACGGACTGCGCGGGCAGGCGCAGGACGCCGCGCCGTCCGCGGGCGGCGGGTTCGTCGGCGGGACGGCCGCGGGCGTCGAGCCAGGCCGGTGCGCGGTGGCCTCGGCCTTCACCGTCGGCGCCGTGGGTGATCCGGGTGCGCGGGGCGACGCGGTGGCGGACCGCGGCGAGGAAGAGGCGGTCCATCGACACGCCGTCGCGGCGGCCGAGGGCCAGGACGACGGCGGTGACCGCGACGGGCACCGCGAGGGCGAGGAACACCGCGGGCGGCACGGCGAGGCGGGTCGCGTCCCAGGCCGCGTAGAGGGCGAGCCCGGTCGAGCCGAGGATCGTGACCTGGCGGGCGGTGAGCGAGCCGACGACGCGGTCGGCCATGTCGACGTCGGCGGGGATGCGGACGGGCGAGGTCATGACGTACCTCCTGTGCTGTCTGGGGGTCGGGACCGGCGCGGCCGGCCGGGCGGGGTGCGCCGTGCGGGTGGGGCGGCGGGCGGCGGGCCGGGCTCGCGACCCGCGGGCGGGGGTGTGGCGGGCGCGGTGGGACGGCGTCGGGCGGGAGGCCGCGGTGCTGGGGCAGGTGGCCTGGTCGGTGAGGGCAGCCCGATCGGGAGGCGCATCTGCTGCCCGCGAGGGGCGGCGGGTCGTGCCGGTGCGGGCCGAGCGGCTGGGGGAGCCGCTGCCGGTGCCCGCGGGACGCGGCGGAGGTCGTCGAGCGGGAGCGCGTACTGGCCGGACCGGTCGGGACGGGCGTCCCGGTACGGGTCGAAGGGCAGCTCGAGCTGTCGCGGCCGGGGGCCCGGCGCCGCCCGGCGCGGTGGAGTCGGGGGCGCCGGGGTGGGGCCCCGGCGGACTCTGCGCACGCCGTCGAGGGGAAGCGGGTACTGGCTGTCGCCGCGAGGTCGATTGCCCTGGTAGGGGTCGAGAGGTAGCTCGAGCTGCACGCCTCGGCGGGACCGTCGCGGCGCTGGTCCCGAGTGCGCGGGGGAACGCCCCGGCGCTTCCGGCGGCGTGGACGCGGGGCGGGCTCGCCTCGGCGTGTCGAGCGGCAGCCGGTACTGGCCGTCGCGACCGAGCACCGGCCGGTTCTCCGGCCAGTCCTCGCCCAGCGGCAGCGCGAGCTGCCGGCCCCGCCCGCGCCCGCCCGCGCCGGGCGCGGTGTCGCCGCCCGTGCGGCGGGCCGGGCGCACCCGGCGCAGCCCGGCCAGTGGCAGCAGGTACTGGCCGTCGGCGTCGGCGCGCACACCTGCGTAGGCGTCGCCGGAGCCGTCACCGGTCCCGCCCCCGCCCGCCCGGCCGCCGCGTCCCCGCCCGCCCCGGCCACCGGCGTCCCCGCCGCCCTTGCCGCCGCGTCCGGAGATCAGGCCGAAGGTCTTGTAGGCGATGAAGCCGCGCACCAGCGAGCCGACGAACGAGCGCCCGCCACCGCCACGGATCGAGCCGAGCACCCAGAACGGGATCTTGTAGAGCACGTACATCAGCGCGCAGGCGACGAGCAGGTTGACCAGCCCGTCCGCGTTCGGTCCGAAGAGGTCGAACCCGCCGGGGACGAGGAGCACCCGCATGGCGGTGATCAGGGTGAGGCTCTGCACGACCTGGATCGCCAGGCAGCCGCCCAGCGCCTTCCACCACCAGTAGGCGATGTGCTCGGTCTGGGGCAGGGCGTGGAACATCAGCGCGAGCGGCGCCCCGGCGACGAGGATGACGGTGAGCGCGACGCGGATGACGTAGCCGACGAGCAGTGCGAGCAGCATCCCGACCAGGAAGAGCCCGACGAACAGCACGAAGACGCCGTCGTTGAGCGAGCCGAGGGTGATGTCGCGCAGCGCCTGGCCGGCGTCGGCCGGGTCGAGCCCGCCGGCCATGACCGATCGGGAGAGGCCGTTGGTGACCTCGACGGCGCGGGTCGCGGCCCAGAGGCTCAGGGCTCCGGCGAGGAAGCCGACCACGATCCGCGGGGCGATCTCCTTGGCGGTGTAGCGGGTCTGCAGGCTCTCGAACGACATGATCACGACTGCGGCGATCAGGACGAGCAGGCCGTAGCAGGCGAGCAGGATCTGCCAGGAGTTGCTCCACAGCTCCGCGAGGCCGGGCAGGGTGTCCAGTTCCGGGGTGGTGAGCAGCGTGTTCGACAGCAGGTCCAGCAGCGGGTTGAGCGCCGCGGTCACGAGCCCGCGGAAGAAGCTGTTGATCGCGTTGGTGACGCAGCCGCCGAGGTCGGTGAACCCGCACGGTTCCTGCGCCGGCTCCGCGCCCGGAGCGGGCCCGCCGACCGCGCCCGGGTCGCTGCCGGGAGCGGGGACGTCGGGAAGGCACCCGTAGCCCTCGCACGGTTCCGCGCCGTCGGCGGGCGCCGGGTCGGGCAGGGTCAGCGGGAACCCGTCGTCGGGAGTCGTGGTCGTGTCCGGGGCGCAGACGGGGATCGGGAGACCGTCCTCGCAGCCGTCCGGGACCGGGGTGGGCGTCGGGGTGGTGTCCGTCGGTTGCGCGGGAGCCGTGGCGGCCACCGCAATCGGCGTGGCGGTCGTCGGGGTGCCCGTCGCGAGTCCCGCGAGCAGGAGGCCGGCGACGAGCAGCACCGGCGTCCCGAAGGTCAGGCGCCTCGCGACCGGGCGGGTCCACCGCGTCCGGGCGCTGCTGGTCGGCCGTGAAGTCGTCGGCACCGGTCAGGCTCCGACGATGCCCTGCAGCACGGTGACGACCAGCGGCGCCAGGACCGCGAGGGCGTAACCGACGCAGGCGCTGCGGAAGGCGACCTTGGCCTTCTCGATCTCCCCGGGATCGCCGCCGCCCAGGATGTAGCGCACCCCGCCGATGGTCAGGAACACCGTGGCGAGCAGGGCCAGGATCCCGACGATCCAGCCGCGGACGTTGTCCAGCACCTGCTCGACGGACTCGGCCTGGGCCAGCACCGCACCCGCCTCGGCGGCGTTCGCGGCGGCGGCCGTGGTGAGCAGGGCCGCGGTGACGAGGGCGCCGACGGCCAGCGCGCGGCGGGCCGGGCGACTCCGGTCGTGCAGGCGGGGGTGGTGGTTCAGGCGCATCGCGGTTCCTCCGTGCTCGGTCGCGGGGTGCGGCCCGGCTCGTCGACCGGCCGGGGGTGCGTGCGTCTCGCAGGTCCGGCGGAGTGCGGTCGGGGGTCGTCGCCGGAGGCCGGGGTGTGCGGGTCCTGGCCGCGGGCGGGGTGGTCCTGTCCGCGCACCTGAACTCCGCTGTGCGGCGAGTCCGGGGACACCCGGCGGCGCACGCGGCGCCGGTGCGTCCCCGAAACCACCTCGACAGTCACCCTGCGTGGCCGCCCGGCGACGGCTGCGGCCAGCACGTCGAGGTCGATCTGGACGTCGTCGGGCTCCGCCTGGTGCTCTCGGACGAAGGCCACGAGCCGGTGCTCGGCCCGCTGCCGGGCCTTTTTCGCCGCCTCGTAGCCGGTGCCGCGCCGGGCGGCGGCCTCGGCCAGCGACACCTCCTCCAGGCGGGTGCTGCCGATCAGCTCGGCCTCGACGGGCGTGATGGCTCCTGCGGTGACCGCACGGGCCATGACCAGATCCGGGTGCCCGGCGGGTGCGGGTGGAGCCGCGGAGTGGAACGCCCGCGCGGACGGCGTCGGAGCGTCGAGGGACTCCCGCAGGCAGGTGTGCCCGGCGCGGTAGGCCGCCCACCGCAGCCGCAGCATGATCCGCGGGCGGGCGAGGTCGATCACCGGTAGCTCGGCGAGGAACCCGGCCAGCACCGCCGCGTGGACGTCGCGCGGGTCGCCGGCGAACCGGGAGGTGAGCTTCGCCGCGATGCCGGTGAGCGCGGGCAGCGCGACGCCGACGCACCCGACCGTCCACGCCCCCGCCTCCGCGCGGGAGCGCGTCACGAGATGGGCCCACACCGCGTCGCGCACCGGCTGCGGGCAGCGCCGCCGCAGCAACCGCTGCCGCACCTCGTCGAGCGGCACTAGCCGGTCGGGCAGCCCGGCGAACCCGCACCCGTCCACCGACAGCGGCTCGGGCCCGGTGACCAGCCACCCGAACGCCGAGCGCGCGGCGTCGAGCGGCATGTCGGTCGGGCCGAAAGCGGCCCTGGGGATCGTGTTCCTGTCCTGCATCCGTGGCTCCTCGACTCGGCGCGGTGAATCAGCGAGGAAAGGACGCCACAGCCGGTGGTACGGAACTGTTTCCGATCACGCACCGAACGAGTACGGGGCGCTTACCGCCCACCCCGTCCGGTGCCCGGATCTCATGAGCCTGGCTCGTTGCCGCAGGCGGCCGGACGAAGAACTCGTTCAGGGCGGCGCGGCTGTGACGTGCTCGAACGTCACCCGGTGCCCGATCGGTACCTCATCGGTAAGCGTCCGGTACCAGGGACGCTCGACCGGCGTGCTCTCGCGGCGCAACCTCGAAAAGGCGCACGACCGCCGCCGAGGTGAGCTTTTCGCTCCACCCCGTCGGAGTGCTGCGGCGGTACAGGGGATCGGCGGGAAAGCCTGCGGCGAGCAACGCACGGCGAGATTGATGAATGTCCCCGCCGGGCCTTGACGACGGAGTTCAGGGGTGTCCTCGGCAGCGCGTCGGCGCGGCCGGACCCGAACCTTCAGGAGCAGCTTGTGCAGCCCGACGAGCACCCGCGCCACAACGAGCAGAGCCCCGTCCCCAGCACCGCCACCCCGACCAGGACGGGCCGCAGCCGACAGGTCGTCGACTTCCGGCCCTACCCGACCGCGCTGACCCGCACCCGGCGCAGCCCGGCCAACTCCGGACGCCGCGAGACCCGGCGCGGCGACACCCCGTCGACCCCGTCGACCGTCTGGTTCGCCCCGACGCTGCACCCGTCCACTCCGGAGGCCGCCGTCACGGCGGCCCCGAGGACGGCGGGCCACCCGCTCCTGCCGAGCCCGGGCGGGGCGCCCGATCCCGAGCCGTCCGGGCCTGCCTGGCCGCTGTCGGCGCTCACCCACGCCGTCACCTCGTTCACCGGACCCGGTGCCACCGTCCTGCTCCTGCCCTGGCCCGTCGCCCGGGACGAGGACAGGGGCGACGTCCCGACCGCCGCGATCGCAGCGGTGGCCGACCTCGGCCGCCGTCCGCGACTCGGGAGCTTCCCCGCCCCCACCGGCCGGGACGACGCCGACCATGCCCGGCCCGACGATGCGGACGAGCGGGCCGACCTGATGGTCACCGTCATGCCCGCCCGGCACGACGCCGCCGCACACACCGACCCCGTTGCCCGCTTCGCCGCCCGGGCGCTCCGCCTCGGCGGCGTCCTCGCCGTGCTCACCCGCTGTGACCGCCGCGACGAGGTACTCATCGACCCGACCGGTCCGATGGTGACCGCCGGGCAGAACGCTGACCTGCTGTACCTCCAGCACGTCGTCGCCGTAGAACTCCCGCCGGCCAACCTCTGCACCCGCGACCGAAGGACCGACGTCGGCGCGGACGGCGCTCCGCCCGCGCACCGGCGCGTGCACAGCGACGTCCTGGTCTTCGCCCAGCCCCACGACGCGGGCGCCCGTCCTGCTGCACGTCCGTCCCGCCCGTGACGCCCACTCTCGCCCACCGCCGCCCGCCCGCCGACCCGGAAGGCACCTCCATGCCCGACCCAGCCCAGCCTGCCGCCCCTGTCTTGGCCGCCGCCGGTCCCGACCTCGACGACCTGCCCCTGTCGGTCTGGACCACCGCGCAGCAGCCCCCCGCCAGCCAGCGCCGCGACCGCTACACCGCCAGCTCGACCGCCCACCCGGCCAAGATGCTCCCCGCCGTCGCCGCCCACGCGATCACCCACTACACCCGCGCGGGCGAGCTGGTGCTCGACCCGATGTGCGGGATCGGCACCACCCTCGTCGAGGCCGTCCACCTCGGACGCCCCGGCGTCGGCGTGGAGTACGAGCCGCACTGGGTCGACGTCGCCCGCGCCAACCTCGACCTCGCCCGCGACCACCACCGCGTCGACCCGGCCGTCCTCGACGGCTGCCAGGTGCTCCACGGCGACGCCCGCCAGCTGACCACGCTGCTCCCACCGCGCCTGGTCGGGCAGGCCGCGCTGGTGGTCACCTCCCCGCCCTACGGGCCCTCCACCCACGGGCAGGTATCGGTCATCCCCGGCGGCGGCGTGCAGAAGTACCACCACCTCTACGGCAACCTGCTCGACCGCGGGAACCTCGCCAACATCGGCCACCACCGCCTCCTGGCCGGGTTCCAGCGCATCCTCGCCGCCCTGGTCGACGTCCTCCGCCCGGGCGCGCACGTCGCGATCACCGTCCGGCCGTGGCGCGAGCACGCGGAGCTGATCGACCTGCCCTCTCAGATCCTCGCCTGCGGGACCCGCGCCGGCCTCGTCCCCGTCGAACGCTGCGTCGCCCTGCTCGGCCGCGTCGCCGACGACGGCCTCGTCGCCCGCGGCTCGTTCTTCCAGCGCGACTTCATCCGCAAGCAGCGCGAGGCCGGCCTCCCTCTGCACTTGATCGCCCACGAGGACGTCCTGGTTTTCCGCACGGCATGTCCTTCCATCGCAGACACCGAAGCCGTCCACCCCAGGCACATGGCCGGATCGGCATCCCGTCGCCTCAACCCGGCGGCGTGAACGGTTCGCCGAGCGCCGGTAGGCGACAAGGCGAACGCGACCAGCTCACAGTTCTGCCGCCGGAGCTGGTGTCCATGACCGCCGAGGAACGCATCCGGGCCGTCGTTGTGATCGCCCGGCTACTGGCCGAGCTGGCCGTCGCGCCGGTATCGCCGGGGACGCCTGCGGATCGCCGCAGGGCAGCGGCGGTACCGAACGGGGGCTGGCCCTCCGGTGCCGGGTCGAGCTGAGCTGGTCGACCCACACCGTCACGACGGGACCCGACCGCTCGGAGCAACCTGACATGCCCACGCTTCCTCCCGGCCCCGACCCGACCAACGGGTCCTCCGACGCCGTTGCTCCCGCTGCCGACGCTGCGGCCACCCGTGCTGTAGCGGGCAGGAGATCTTGGGATCGCGCTCCGGGTGCTTCCGCCCCGCCCACCGCGCACCCGGTCACCACAACGGACCCGCCACGCCGGGTGCGCCGGTCGCGGCGTTCCCGGACGTCGTCACGGCCCGGGAACGGGCACACCCGCACCGACGGTGCCGGCGGCATCGGTGGCGGCGCAGGGGCACCCCTGCGGGTGGCGATCTATCTGCGGATCTCCACCGACGAGCTGCACCAGCCCTTCTCCCTGGGGGCTCAGGAGCTCAAGCTCACCGCCTACGTCACCTCCCAGGACAACTGGGAGCTGGCCTGCCCCGCGTTCGTCGACCAGGCCTCCGGCGCCACCACCGACCGGCCCGCGCTGCAACGCGCCCTCAACGCCGCCCGCGCCGGCCGCTTCGACGTGCTGCTCGTCTACCGCGTCGACCGGCTCTCCCGTTCGATCCGCGGCCTGTCCGACATCCTCGCCAGCCTCGACGACATCGGGGTGGCGTTCCGGTCGGCCACCGAGCCCTTCGACACCGCCACACCTGCCGGGCGGATGATGGTGCAGATGCTCGCGGTCTTCGCGGAGTTCGAGCGCGCGACCATCATCGACCGCGTCATCAACGGCATGGAGCGGAAGGCCGCCCGCGGCCAGTGGTGCGGCGGCTACCGCCCGCACGGCTACGACCTCGACCGCGCCACCGGCTTCCTGGTGCCCCTCCCGGACGAGGCCGCGGTCGTGCAGCGGATCTTCCGGCTCTACACCCGCGATCGGGTCGGAACCCGCGCCGTCGCCAACACCCTCACCGCGGACGGGCACCGCACCAAGTCCGGCAAGCCGTGGTCGGGCGCAGCGGTCCTCACCGTCCTGCGCAACCGGGTGTACCTCGGGGAGGTCTTCTACCGCGACCAGTGGCACAAGTCCGATCCCCACCACCCGCCGCTGATCAGCACCGAGCTGTTCGACGAGGCCGAGCAGGTCCTCATCGCTCGCGGCGACGACCACGCCCACCGCACCGGGGCGCGGTCGCACTTCCCGCTGGCGGGGCTGATCTTCTGCACCCGCTGCGGCAAGCGGTACCAGGGCAGCACCGCGCGCGGCAATCGGGCTCTTCCGGAAACGGAGTGCAGGTGAGGGCGTGATCGACCGCGGGGGTGGGGCCGTGTCGCTGCGCTGAGGCGGGCCCCGGCAAGTTGATGATGAAGGTTCCTACGCCATCACCGTCAAGCTCACCGGGGACCCGATGCCGCAGCCTAGGACCTTGCCCGCCCAGATCGTGGCCGACACGATCATCCGCACCGTCGAGTTGGGGGTGCGGATCACCGACGCCGCCCTGGACGGCGACACCACGGTGCTGTGGTGCGACTTGCTCGTCGACGGCCCCGGAGCGTGTCCGGGGTGCGGGATGGTCGGGGTCTACCGCGACAGCGTCGAGCGCCGCGTCAGCGACGTCCCGGTTGTCGGGCATCCGCTGCAGCTACGGGTCCGGCTGCCGCGCTACCGGTGTGTCCACGACGGTTGCGCGCGCGAGATCTTCGCCCACGACAGCAGTCGGCTCGCCCGACCGGGCGCCTCGACCACGCGACGATGCGCGGCCTTCGTGCTGTACCGCCTGGCGGTGGACAAGGCCACCGTGACCGCGGTCGCCCGCGAGCTGGGCCGCAGCTGGGACACCGTCAACACCATCGCCGTCGCCGCGACTGAGCAGCTGCTGCTCACCGCGGGCCCCGCTCGGCTCGACGGGGTCCGGGTGATCGGGGTCGATGAGCACAAGTGGGCCCACGTGTTCGGCGCCGAGGGCGACGGGTTCGTCACCGTGATCACTGATCTGACCGCTGTTGTCGCAGGCCAGGGTCCCGCACGGCTGCTCGACGTGGTCCCTGGCCGCTCCGCAGCCGCGATGACCGGCTGGCTCGGAGCACGCGAGCAGTCCTTCCGTGAGCAGGTCGAGATCGTGGCGATGGACGGGTTCGGCGGCTACAAGAACGCCGCCACCGCCGTTCTGCCCGACGCGGTGACGGTGATGGATCCGTTCCACGTCGTCGCCCTGGCCGGACACAAGCTCGACCTGTGCCGACAGCGGGTTCAGCAGGCCACCCTCGGGCACCGTGGCCGCGCCGGTGACCCGCTCTACCGCATCCGGCGCACCCTGCGGACCCGTCTCGCGTTGCTGTCGGACAAGCAAACAGCCCGGCTCGAGGCGGTGTTCGCCGGCGAGGAGCACATCGCAGTCGAGGTCACCTGGTGGGCCTATCAACAGATCATCACCGCCTACGCCACCGACGACCGCCGACGCGGCAAGGCCCTCCTTGCCGCAGTGATCGACCGGCTCCGCACCGGGCTACCGGCCGGGCTCGCCGAGTTGGCCACGCTGGGCAGGACGCTGCACCGGCGCCGTGATGACGTCCTGGCCTACTTCGACCACCGCGCCTCCAACGGCCCCACCGAGGCCATCAACGGCCGCCTCGAAGCCCTCCGCCGCAACGCCCTCGGCTTCCGCAACCTGATCAACTACCGCATCAGATCACTACTGCACTGCGGAGCCCTCGCACTCTAAATCCGGAAGAGCCGGCAATCGCTACACGTACCGCTACTACACCTGCTTCACCCGTCAGCGTTACGGCACAGCTTCCTGCCCGTCGGAGCGCCTGCCCGCCGAGCAGGTCGAGAACGGTGTCGTCGACTCGCTGCTCGCCACGCTGGCCCGCACCGACCTGATTGACGCCGCACTGGAGGGCGCCCACGACGAAGCGCAGGCCGAACGCGCCTCCCACGTCGCAGAGCTCGGCGCCGTCGAGTCGGAGATCGTCAAGGCCGAGGCGTCGATCGACCGCTACCTCACCGCGTTCGAGAACGGCACGATGCCCGAGGCCACCTGCGCGCCGCGTGTCGAAGCCCTGAGCCTGGATCCACCGCCGCAGTTCGCGTTACGCGCTGGTTGATCTTCTGGGTGGGTTGGTGGGAGAAGGTCGTGGTTGAGCTGCCGGTCTGTCCGGCTCTTCCACTGCTGGTTCTCCGGTCGGGCCCCGGTGGGGGGC
>NZ_JAJCYB010000126.1 GCF_029263155.1 Pseudonocardia sp. | reverse complement strand
CGCCCGGTCCCATCCCGAACCCGGAAGCTAAGCCCTCCAGCGCCGATGGTACTGCACCTGCCAGGGTGTGGGAGAGTAGGTCGCCGCCGACATCAAACCTCAATACTGGGCCCCCGCCATCAGGCGGGGGCCCACTTTTTTGTACTCTCTACAGGTGAGTGATGACCGCGGCGGTTCCCCGGAGCGCAATGATCGTTCGGCAGGTGGGGATCGGCGCGGAAGCTCGTCCCCCGGATCCAGGCCACGGGGTGGTGCCCGGCGGCCGGCGGGGGACGTCGGCAGCGGCTGGGCGGAACGCGGTGGCCGACGAGACAGCACCGGTGAGCGTCGCGACCCCGATGCCCGGGGTGGCGCCCAGGGCGGCCGTGGAGGCGCCGCTGCCGGGTCGGCCGCGGCGCGCGGCGGGTCGCGGTCCGGGAACCGCGGCGGACCTTCCCGCCGCGACGGGGCGGACGGTCGGGCCGGCGGTCGGCGGGACGAACGCGGAGGCCTTCCCGGAACCGGACGTGACGAACGGCGCGATGACGGTGGCGGAGCCCGCGACTCCCGGCGTGGCGGGGCGTGGTCGCGCGACGGCCGTACCGAGGCGCCCCGTGGCGGTCCACCGCGGGCCGCTGCCGATCGGCGCGGCGGGGACCGGTCGCAGGCGCGCGACGAGCGCCGTGCAGCGGGTTCCGACGGCAGGGCTCGCGGCGGCGGGCCGGCTCCCACGGGTGGGTACCGCGGGTCGGTGAGGGGCCCGGAGGGCGGCTACCGGACGGCAGGAGAACGCGACGACCGCCCCTGGACGCGGACACCCCGAGCGGATCGAGCGGCGGACCGCGGAGCCCGTGACGAGGGGCCTCGCACCGATGGACCGCGCGACGGCCAGGTGCGCGACGATCGGCGGCGGCAGGGCCGTCCGCGCGACGACCGGTACGGCAGACCTGGCGACGACCGGCCGAGGTACGACGGTCCGCCCGGCGGGCAGCGCGCGCGGGGCGGCGGCGAGGGTGCGGCCGGTGACGAAGCCCCGTCGGGGGACGCGGACGTGGGCGGCGGCCGGCGGCGGGCCGCGAGCGGGCGCGCCGAGCGACCCGGTGCCGATGAGCGCCGTCCGGCCGCGGGGCGGGACGACCGCCGGGGGTCCCGCTCGGGCGGGGGTACCCGAGGTTCCGGCGGCCCGGACGACCGCCGCACGTCGACGGGTGACCGTCGGGGCGACCGGTCGCCGACGGGAGGCCGGGGGGCGGGGGACAAGGCGGGCGGCCGTCCGCGGGACCAGGTCGGGGCCCGGGCGTCGTTCGTAGCGGAGCCCGCTCTCGACGACGAGTTCACCGTGGCCGCGCTGGACGCCGAGGTCCGCCGTGACCTGCGCGGACTGCAGAAGGACACCGCGGACACCGTCGCGCGGCACCTCGTCGCCGCCGGCAGCCTCGTCGAGGAGGACCCGCAGCTGGCGCTGGAGCACGCCCGCTATGCGCGCAAGCGCGCCTCGCGGATCGCGGTGGTCCGGGAGGCCACCGGTATCGCGGCCTACCACGCCGGGGAGTGGACGGAGGCGCTCGCGGAGCTGCGCGCGGCGCGGCGGATGGGCGGTGGCCCGGTGCACCTGCCGGTGATGGCCGACATCGAGCGCGCGCTGGGGCGCCCCGAGCGTGCCGTGGACATCGCCCGGGGCCCGGAGGCGGCGGAGCTCGGCACCGCGGAGCGGATCGAGCTCGCCATCGTGGGCGCCGGGGCGCGGCGCGACCTGGGCGAGCTCGACGCGGCCGTCGTCGGGCTGCAGATCGCCGAACTCGATCCGGCCCGGCGGGACCCCTGGAGCCCGCGCCTGTTCTACGCCTACGCCGACAACCTCCTGGCCGCGGGGCGGGAGTCCGACGCGCTGCAGTGGTTCGCCCACGCCGTCGACGCCGACCCGCACGGCACGACGGACGCGGGTGCCCGGATCGCCGAGCTGACCGGCACGGAACCCCCGGACGAGTCGGACGACTTCGAGTTCGGCGAGGAGGAGCTCGCCGACCTGGTGGCGGAACCGGATCCCGACCCGGGACCGGCCCGCAGCCCGGCCCCCGCGGTCGGAACCGCGGTGCGCGAGGACACCGCGGCGGACGGCGCAGCAGCGGGCGCCCCCGTGATGGACGGCCCGGCGGTGGCCGAGGCCGACGCGGGCGAGGACTCCGACCGTGCCGGCGGGGTCGGCGCCGATGAGGGTGCCGGTGACACCGGGGGCCGGGGCGGCGATGCGCCCGCAGGCACATCCGGGGCGCACGCTGCGGCGTCGGGGGCCGACGGCGACCGGGCCGGCGAGGGCCGCCCGTCCGATGGGCGAGCGGCCGCAGTCGAGGAGCCCGCGGCCGAGGAGCAGGCAGGCGAGGAGCCCGCTGCGGGTGACGTGCACGGTGGCGCCGCCGGCGCGCAACCCGACACCCGGGACGAGGCGCCGTGAGCACCCCGCTCGACCGGCACGACGTGCTGCTCGCCGACCTGGACGGAACGCTGTACCGCGGCCCGGAGGCGGTGCCCGGCGCGGTGGAGGCGGTGCGGGCGGCCGCCGGCCGCGGCGTCGGCACGGTGTACGTCACCAACAACGCCTCGCGGCGGCCGGTCGACGTCGCCGCGCACCTCGCCGAGCTGGGCTTCCCGGCGACCGAGCAGGACGTCGTGGCCAGCTCGCAGGCCGCGGCCGCGATGCTCGCGGGGCAGCTGCCGGCCGGGGCGGCGGTGCTGGTCGTCGGGACCGAGGCGCTGGCCGAGGAGGTCCTCCGGGTCGGGCTGACGGTCACGGCGGACGCGGCGCGGGCCGCCGCGGTGGTGCAGGGCCACAGCCCGGACACGGGCTGGCGGGTGCTCGCGGAGGCGACGGTGGCGCTGCGGGCAGGAGCGGTGTGGGTGGCGTGCAACGTCGACCCGACGCTGCCGACCGAGCGGGGCCCGCTGCCCGGGAACGGATCGATGGTCGCGGCGCTGCGGACCGCCTCGGGGCGGGAGCCGCAGGTGGCGGGCAAGCCCGCACCGGCACTGCTGCACGAGGCGGCCCGGCGGACCGGCGCCCGCAGCCCCCTGATGATCGGCGACCGGCTCGACACCGACGTCGAGGGCGGCCGGGCCGCGGGGATGGCGACGTTGCTCGTGCTGACGGGGGTGTCGGATGCCGCGGAGCTGCTCGCGGCGCCGCCCGCGCTGCGCCCGGATCTCGTCGCCGCCGACCTGGCGGCGCTGCACGCCCCCGTCGACGACCTGGCGGTCGGCCCGCGGCCCGGCTGGACCGTGCGGTCCGGACCGGGCCTCGAGCTGGCCGGGGACGGCGACCCGATCGACGCGCTGCGCGCCCTGTGCCACGTGCACTGGGCGGACGGCGGAGGGCCGGTCCACGTGACCGCCACCGGGGACGCCGCCGCGCGAGCCCTGGGCGAGCTGGGGCTGTCGGGTGCCTCGGCTACCGTTGCCGGAGCCGCTGCCCCCGATTCCGGAGCACCGCGATGACCGCCCCGAGACCGGCCGATCCCCGGCCGCCGTCGCTGCCCGCACTGCGGGCGTCCGTCGACGCCGCGATGTCCGGCCTCGACGGGCTCGACGACCGGCCGCTCGCCGACCACGTCGAGGCGTTCGAGCGGGTGCACGCCGCGCTGGGCGACGCGCTCGCCGCCGGCTCGGCGTGACGGCGGTGGTCACCCGGGCCCGGCTGGACGCCGAGCTGGTGCGCCGCGGGCTGGCCCGGTCACGGCAGCAGGCCGCCGAGCTGATCGGGCAGGGCCGCGTCGCGGTGCGGGGCGTCGTCGCGGGCAAGGCCGCCACCGTCGTCGACCGGGACACGCCGGTCGTCGTCACGGAGTCCGGCGAGCGTGCGTGGGCCTCCCGTGGCGCCCACAAGCTCGTCGGGGCGCTCGACGAGCTCGGGGTGGAGGTCTCCGGTGCACGCTGCCTCGACGCGGGCGCGTCGACCGGCGGGTTCACCGACGTGCTGCTCGATCGCGGGGCGGCGCGGGTGGTGGCCGTCGACGTCGGCTACGGGCAGCTCGTGTGGCGGCTGCGCAGCGACGACCGGGTGCAGGTGCACGACCGCACCAACGTCCGCGCCCTCGTACCCGACGACATCGGCGGACCGGTCGACGTCACCGTGGCCGACCTGTCGTTCATCTCGCTGCGCACCGTGCTGCCGGCGCTGGCGGGGTGCACCGGCGGGGTGCTGCTGCCGATGGTGAAGCCGCAGTTCGAGGTGGGGCGCGACCGGCTCGGGTCCGGGGGTGTGGTGCGCGATCCGCAGCTGCGGCTGGGCGCGCTGCACGCCGTCACGGCCGCGGCTCGCGAGCTGGGGCTGGTGCTGCGGGGAGCGGCGCCGAGCCCGCTGCCCGGCCCGTCCGGCAACGTCGAGTTCTTCCTGCTGCTGGCCTGCGACGGCGCCGACGTCGGCGACGCGGCCCTGGCCTCGGCGGTGGAGCGGGGTCCGGCGTGACCCGTGAGGTGCTGGTGGTGCTGCACACCGGGCGGCCCACCAACCGCGACACCGCGGCCGCGGTCGCGCGGCGGTTCGCAGCGGCCGGGGTCCGGCTGATGGTGCTGGCCGAGGAGTGGGCCGAGGTCGAGCACGGTGACCTGCCGCCCGAACTCGCGCCCCGGCTCGTCGACGGGAGCCCGGGCTGTGCCGGCGGGGCCGAGGTGGTGCTGGTGCTCGGCGGCGACGGCACCCTGCTGCGCGCCGCGGAGATGGCGAGGCCGGTGGACGTGCCGCTGCTCGGGGTGAACCTGGGACGGGTGGGATTCCTCGCCGAGACCGAGCAGGGCTCGCTCGGCGCGGCGCTCGACGCGGTCGTCGAGAGGCGGTACGCGGTGGAAGAGCGGATGACGCTCGACGCGGTCGCCCGGTGCAACGGCGACGTGCTGGCCCGCACGTGGGCCCTCAACGAGGCCGCTGTGGAGAAGAGCACGCGCGAGCGGATCCTCGAGGTGGTGCTGGAGGTCGACGGGCGCCCGGTGTCGGCGTTCGGCTGCGACGGGGTGCTGTGCGCCACGCCCACCGGTTCCACGGCGTACGCGTTCTCCGCGGGCGGGCCGCTGGTGTGGCCGCAGGTGGAGGCGCTGCTGCTGGTGCCGAGCAACGCCCACGCCCTGTTCGCGCGGCCGATGGTGATCTCGCCGGAGTCCGAGGTGGCGATCGAGGTCGATCCGAGCGGGCCGCCCGCCGTGCTCGACTGCGACGGCAGGCGCACGTTCTCCCTGCCCCCGGGGGCGCGCGTGGAGCTGACCCGCGGCGAGCGGCCGGTGCGGATGGTGCGCCTGGACGGACGGCCCTTCGCCGACCGGCTCGTGCGCAAGTTCGACCTGCCCGTGCGCGGCTGGCGCGGCTCTCCCGACCGGTAGCCACCGATCCGTCGGTGCCGCGCCGTACCCTCCCCACCATGCTGTCCGAGATGCGGATCCAGGGGCTCGGCGTGATCGACGACGCCACGCTCGAACTGGATCCGGGGCTCACCGTCCTCACCGGCGAGACCGGCGCGGGCAAGACGATGGTGGTCACCGGGCTTTCGCTGCTCGGCGGCGGGCGCGCGGAGGCGTCGCGGGTGGCGGAGGGCGCCCGGCGGGCCGTCGTCGAGGGGAGGTTCCTGGCCGGCCCGCAGGCGCTGGCCGTGGCCGACGAGGTGGGGGCCGACGCCGACGAGGACGGCACGCTGATCGCGGTGCGCACGGTCGGGGCCGACGGGCGGTCGCGGGCACACCTGGGCGGCCGGTCGGTGCCGGTCGGCGTGCTGGGCCGGCTGGCCGAGGCCACCCTGGCCGTGCACGGCCAGAACGACCAGCTCCGCCTCCTGCGTCCGGCCGAGCAGCGCGCCCTGCTCGACCGCTTCGCCGGTGACGCCGTGGGCAAACCGCTGGCGCGTTACCGGGAGGTGCGCGCGGAGTGGCAGCGGCTGGCCGCCGAGCTGGTGCAGCGGCGCGACGGGGCACGGCGGATGGCGCAGGAGGCCGACATGCTGCGCCACGGGCTCACCGAGATCGCGGCCGTCGACCCGCAGCCCGGCGAGGACGGCGAGCTGGTCGCGCACGCCCGGCGGCTCGCCGCGGCCGACGACCTGCGCGCCGTGGCCGCGGCCGCCCAGGCCGCGCTGGTCGGCGCCGACGGAGCCGACGGAGGGGGCGGCGACCCCGACGCCCCGGCCGCGCTGGCCCTGATCGGGGACGCGCGGCACCGGCTCGCGGCGGCCGGTGACGCCGAGCTCACGGCGCTCGACGCGCGGCTGGGGGAGGCGCTCGCGCTGCTCGGCGACGTGGGTGCCGAGCTCGCGTCCTACCTGGACCGGCTCGACGCCGATCCCGACCGGCTCGCCGCGGTGCTGTCGCGGCAGGCGGAGCTCAAGGCGCTCACCCGCAAGTACGCCGCCGACGTCGACGGGGTGCTCGCCTGGGCGGACGAGGCCCGGGAGCGGCTCGGCGGTCTCGACACCTCGGAGGAGACGCTCTCCGCGCTCGCCGCACGTCGCGACGACCTGGCCGTCGAGCTGGCGGCACACGCCGCGGAGGTCACCGCGGCCCGCCGCGAGGCGGCGGCGCGGTTGGCCGCCGACACCACCGCGGAGCTGGGTGGTCTCGCGATGGCCGACGCCCGGCTGCTGGTCGACGTCAGGCCGCGGGTGGCCGGACCGGACGCCGCCGACACGCTCCTCGTCGGCGGACAGCCGCTGGTGGCGGGCACGAGCGGGGTCGACGAGGTGGAGCTGCGGCTCGTCGCCCACGGCGGCGCGGCCCCGCAGCCGCTGCACAAGGGCGCGTCCGGCGGGGAGCTGTCGCGGGTGATGCTCGCCCTGGAGGTCGCGCTGGCCGGGGCCGACCCGGTGCCCACGATGGTGTTCGACGAGGTCGACGCCGGGGTGGGCGGGCGCGCGGCGGTCGAGATCGGGCGGCGGCTGGCCCGGCTCGCCGCCCGGCACCAGGTCATCGTGGTCACCCACCTGCCGCAGGTCGCGGCCTACGCCGACCGGCACCTGGTCGTCGACAAGTCGGTCCGGGACGGGCCCGGGCAGGCGGGGCCGTCCCGGGCCCACAGCCGCGTCCGCACCCTGGCCGACGGCGACCGGATCGGGGAGCTGGCTCGCATGCTCGCCGGCCTCGACGACACCGACACCGGCCGCGCCCACGCCGAGGAGCTGCTCGGCACCGCACGCGCACACCGGCAGGCCGACCGGGCCGAGGCCACGACCGGCGCACGACGCCGGGGCGGGCGGAAGCGGTCCGGATCCGGCTCCTGAGTTCGCCCGGGTGCCGGCGGCGGGCACGGCCGGGCCCGGCCGGTCGGGTCGGCGGGTGATCGCCCGGCGTGCCTTCCCGGTATCACGCGCCCCAGGTGTCACAGTGCTGGCATGAAGCTGACCGGCCTGCTGAACCGCTCACGACCGGAGCTGCCCGGTGTGGCCGGGACCGCCCGGGTCGACCGGCGCACCGAGGCGCTGCTCCGCCGCATCAAGGCGGGCGAGGTGGCGGTTCTCGACCAGGTCGACCTCGACCGGGGCACGGCGGAAGCGCTCGTCGCGGCCGGGGTGGCGGGCGTCGTCAACGCCTCGCCGTCGATCTCCGGCCGGTTCCCGACGCTCGGCCCGGAGGTCCTGCTGGAGGCCGGCATCCCGCTCGTCGACGGCGTGGGGGCCGAGACGCTGCACGCGATCAAGGACGGCAGCCGGGTCCGGCTGCTCGACGGCGCGGTGTACCTGGGGGAGAAGCAGGTCGGTGAGGGTGTCGAGCAGACCGCCGACTCGGTGGCCGACGCCCTCGTCGAGGCCAAGGCCGGCCTCAGCCACCAGCTGGAGGCGTTCGCGGCGAACACCATCGAGTTCATGCGGCGGGAGCGGTCGCTGCTGCTCGACGGGATGGGCGTACCCGAGGTCGACGTCGAGCTGTCCGGGCGCCAGGTCCTGGTGGTGGCCGCGGGGTACGACCACGTCGCCGACCTCGCGAAGCTCAAACACTTCATCCGCGAGTACCGGCCGGTGCTCGTCGGGGTCGGCGCGGGTGCCGACGCGCTGCTCGCGGCCGGGCACCGACCCGCCCTGATCGTCGGCGACCCCGGGGAGGTGTCGATGGAGGCGCTCACCTGCGGCGCCGACGTCGTCGTCCCCGCCTTCGCCGACGGGCACGCGCCGGGCCTGCACCGGGTACAGGACCTGGGCACCGGAGCGGTCACGTTCCCCAGCTCGGCGAATCCCGAGGACCTCGCGCTGCTGCTGGCGGCCCACCACGGGGCGTCCATGGTCGTCACCGTGGGGCTGTCGGCGAGCATGGCCGAGTTCCTGGACCGCGGTCGCTCGGGCAGCAACGCCTCGACCTTCCTCACCCGCCTGCAGCTCGGGGGCGCGCTCGTGGACGGGCGGGTGATCGCCGCGCTGTACCGCAGCCGGGTCTCGCTGGGGGCGATCCTGCTGATGATCGGGGCCGCGATCGTCGCGATCGTGGCCGCCCTGCTGGTGTCGGACGCGGGGGACGCCGTGGGTGTCTGGTTCTCGCAGCTGCTCGCCGGGGTGGTCGACTCCGTCCGGAGCTGGTTCGGGTGATCTCGCTGCGCTACCACGCCGTCTCCATCGGTGCGGTGTTCCTCGCGCTGGCGCTCGGGGTGCTCCTCGGGGCCAGCGGGGTGTCGGACCGGCTGCTGTCGGCCGTCTCCACCGAGCGCGACGACCTCGGCGAGCAGGTGCAGGAGCTCACCGCCGAGCGCGACGAGCTCGCCGCCGCGCAGCGGGCCTCCGACGAGTTCGCCCGCCGCGTCGGGCCGGCCGCGGTCGGTGGCGTGCTGGACGGGCAGTCGGTCGTGCTCGTCACCGCCGACGGGGCCGACCCGGCCGACCGGGACGGCCTGCTGACCCTGCTGGGGCAGGCCGGTGCCACCGTGGGCGGCGAGGTCGCGCTCACCGAAGCCGTGGGCGACCCGGCCCGCGCCGACCAGCTGCGCGAGCTGACCGCCGCGCTGTTGCCGCCGGGGGCGCAGCTGCCCGCGGCATCGGACACCGGCAGCCTGCTGGGCGGGCTGCTGGGAGGCGCGCTGCTGCCCGGCGCGCAGCCCGACCAGGCCGCGGCCGTGCTCACCGGGCTCGCCTCGGCCGGGTTCGTCCGGCCCGGTGAAGTGCCGGCGCCGTCGCCGCTGGTGCTGGTCCTCACCGGCGGAGCGCTGACCGGGATCGACGCCGCCGACGCGGCCGCCGTGGTCACGCGCCTGGCCGCCGAGCTCGACCGCCGCGGGGCGGGCGCGGTGCTGGCCGGGCGGTCCGGGTCGGCGGACAACACGGGATCGGTCGGCGTCGCGCGGGCCGACCCGTCCGTCACCGCCGCCCTGTCGACCGTGGACGACGTGCAGTCCGGCTCCGGGCAGGTGTCGGCGGTGCTGGCCCTGCGCGAGCAGCTCGACGGCCGCTCGGGCCGCTACGGGACCGCCGCGACGGCGGCGGACGGTGCCGCCCCGGCCGCCTGACCGCCCCGGCCGGTGCGGAATCGCCTGCGTGGCCGCCCGCCTGCGCGGACGTCGCGGACCGCTGTACCCTGAAACCCCGTGCAGCCTCGCGCGACGCGTCATCTGTTCGTCACCGGCGGGGTAGCGTCCTCGCTGGGCAAGGGCCTGACGGCCTCCAGCCTCGGCCAACTTCTCACCTCCCGCGGGTTGCGGGTGATCATGCAGAAGCTCGACCCGTACCTGAACGTGGATCCGGGCACGATGAACCCGTTCCAGCACGGCGAGGTGTTCGTCACCGAGGACGGGGCGGAGACCGACCTCGACGTCGGCCACTACGAGCGGTTCCTGGACCGCAACCTGCACGGGCGCGCCAACGTCACGACGGGCCAGGTGTACTCGTCGGTGATCGCCAAGGAGCGGCGCGGCGAGTACCTGGGTGACACCGTGCAGGTCATTCCGCACATCACCAACGAGATCAAGGACCGCATCCTCGCGATGGCCGACCCCGACGACGACGGCTCGGTGCCCGACGTCGTGATCACCGAGGTGGGCGGCACGGTCGGGGACATCGAGTCGCTGCCGTTCCTGGAGGCGGTGCGCCAGGTCCGCCACGAGGTGGGTCGCGACCACTGCTTCTTCCTGCACGTCTCGCTGGTGCCCTACCTCGCGCCGTCGGGCGAGCTGAAGACCAAGCCGACCCAGCACTCGGTCGCGGCGCTGCGCAACATCGGTATCCAGCCCGACGCGCTCGTGCTGCGGGCCGACCGTGAGATCCCCGACGACATGAAGCGCAAGATCAGCCTCATGTGCGACGTCGAGGTCGACGGCGTGGTGGCGGCGCCGGACGCGCCGTCGATCTACGACATCCCGCGGGTGCTGCACCGCGAGGGCCTCGACGCGTACGTGGTGCGGCGGCTGCAGCTGCCCTTCCGCGACGTCGACTGGACCGTGTGGGGTGACCTGCTCGAGCGCGTCCACTCGCCCGCGGACACGGTCCGGGTCGCGCTCGTGGGCAAGTACGTCGACCTGCCGGACGCGTACCTGTCGGTCACCGAGGCGCTGCGTGCGGGCGGGTTCGCGCACCGGGCGAAGGTCGAGATCGTCTGGGTGCAGAGCGACGAGTGCCGCACCCCGGCGGGCGCGGCCACGGCGCTGGAGGGCATGGACGGCGTGCTGATCCCCGGGGGGTTCGGGGTGCGCGGCATCGAGGGCAAGCTCGACGCGATCACCCACGCCCGGACCCGCGGCATCCCCACGCTGGGGTTGTGCCTCGGCCTGCAGTGCATGGTGATCGAGGCGGCGCGCACGCTCGCCGGGCTCGAGGACGCCAACTCCAGCGAGTTCGACGAGCGCACCCCGTACCCGGTGATCTCCACCATGGCCGACCAGCGCGCCGTCGTGGCCGGGGAGCGGGACATGGGCGGCACGATGCGGCTCGGGTCCTACGCGGCGACGCTGGGCGCAGGCACCGTCGTGGCGGCGGCGTACGGCACGCGGGAGGTGACCGAGCGGCACCGGCACCGCTACGAGGTCAACAACGCCTACCGGTCGCGGCTGGAGGAGGTCGGCCTGGTGTTCGGTGGCACGTCGCCGGACGGCACGCTCGTCGAGTTCGTCGAGCTGCCCTCCGGCACGCACCCGTTCTTCGTCGGCACGCAGGCGCACCCGGAGCTCAAGAGCCGCCCCACGCGGCCGCACCCGCTGTTCGCGGCGTTCATCGGAGCCGCGCTGCGCTACCGGGCCGAGGGGCTGCTCCCGTTCGACGAGCCCGACCGGGAGACCGTCTCGGTGAACGGGGCCGGGACGTGAACCCGCCGCGGCACGACTTCCCCGTCGACGGCTCCAGCGAGATCTACGCCGGGCGGGTCATGGCCCTGCGCTCGGACCGGGTCGTGATGCCGGGCGGGCGGGTCGCGACGCGGGAGATCGTGGAGCACCCCGGTGCCGTCGCGGTGGCGGCGCTGGACGCCGACGACCGGCTGATGATGATCCACCAGTACCGGCACGCGGTGCGGCGGCGGCTGTGGGAGCTGCCCGCGGGGCTGCTCGACGTGGCGGGGGAGGACCCGCTGCGCACCGCGCAGCGCGAGCTGGCCGAGGAGGCCGGGCTGGCCGCCGACGAGTGGTCGGTGCTGCTGGACATCGTTCCCTCGCCCGGGTTCTCCGACGAGTCGATCCGCGTGTACCTGGCCCGCGGGATCACCGAGGTCGGCCGCCCCGACCTGGGCGACGACGAGGAGGCCGACCTCACGCTGCGCTGGGTGTCGATGCCCGTGGCGGTGCGCATGGCGCTGGCCGGCACGATCGTCAACGCCACGACGGTGTCGGCGGTGCTCGCGGCCCACGTGCTGGCGGGCGCCCCGGCCGCGGCGCGCCCGACGGACGCGCCATGGCCCGACCGCCCCACCCGTTTCGCCACACGCAGGCCCTGACCGCACTTCGGAGCCGTACTGCACTCTGCGGCCGCGCCGAACAGCAGTACGGCTCCGAGGTGTGATGCGGGGCACCTCTGGGTCAGGGGCGCAGCGGGCGGCCGTACGGGTCGGTCGGGCGGCCGGCGAGGATCACCAGGCCGTCGATGAACGACCAGATGATCCCGACGAACATCAACGACAGCAGCAGCTGGGCGACGCCCAGCCCGATGTGACCGCTGTAGAACCGGCCGGCCCCGAACGGCAGCACGAGCTGCAGGACACCGGCGACGACCTTGTGCCGGTCGGAGTAGGCCTGGCCGGTGTGCGGGTCGCGGCCGTACGGGGCGTCGTCGGCGAGCGGCGCCGCCACCGGGTACGCGTAGGGCGCGGGCGGGGTGTACGGGCGGGGCAGGTCGACGAACAGGCAGGCCAGCTCGTCGTCGGTGCGGGCCTGGTAGGCCGCGGCCGTGCGCTCGGCGTACTCGTGGGCGTCGAGACGGCCCTGGGTGAGGTGCTCGCCCAGCTCCGCCACGGCTGCCTCGCGATCGGCGTCGCCGACCCGGATGCGGTGCGGCTCGGGCGTGCTCACGGCACCGACGGTACCCGTCGGGCGGCGCTAGGCTCGATCCCGTGACCGCTATGCGATTCGGACTGTTCGTTCCCCAGGGTTGGCGCCACGACCTCGTCGGCATCGAGCCCGCCGATCAGTGGGGCGTGATGAAGGGCCTGGCCCAGCACGCCGACGCGGGCCCGTGGGAGTCGGTGTGGGTCTACGACCACTTCCACACCGTTCCCGCCCCCACCGACCAGGCCACGCACGAGGCGTGGTCGCTGATGGCCGCGTTCGGCGCCGTCACCGAGCGGGTGCGCCTGGGCCAGATGTGCACGTGCATGAGCTACCGCAACCCCGCCTACCTCGCGAAGGTGGCCGCCACCTGCGACATCGTGTCCGGGGGGCGCGTGGAGATGGGCATCGGCGCGGGCTGGTACGAGCACGAGTGGCGCGCCTACGGCTACGGCTTCCCCGCCGCCCCCGACCGCCTCGGCATGCTCGACGAGGGCGTGCAGATCATGAAGCAGGCCTGGGAGACCGGCTCGGCCACCCTGGACGGGAAGCACTACCAGGTCGACGGCGCCATCGTCGAGCCCCGGCCGCTGCAGGAGGGCGGCATCCCGCTCTGGATCGCCGGCGGGGGCGAGAAGGTGACGCTGAAGATCGCCGCGAAGTACGCGCGGTACACCAACTTCGACGGCACGCTGGAGGGCTTCACCCGCAAGTCGGAGCTGCTGCGCGGGCACTGCGAGACCGTCGGCACCGACTTCGACGCGATCGTGCGCTCGGCGAACTACAACGTCGCGATCGGGTCCACCGAGGCCGAGGTGGAGCAGCGCCTGCAGGACGCGAAGGCGCGGCTGGTGCCCTACGTCGGGGAGGAGAAGGCCGAGGCCAGCCTGGGCGCGGTGCGCGGGCTGCCCGCCTGCGGCACGCCCGAGCAGATCGTCGAGAACCTCACGAAGCTCAAGGACGCCGGCATGACCTACGGCATCTTCAACTTCGCCGAGGCCGCCTACGACCGGAGCGGCATCGAGCTGTTCGAGCGCGAGGTGATCCCGGCCCTGGCCTGATCCCGCTTCCGACCCGCCGCCATTGCAGGAAGGCCACCGTCAAGCAACGAGATTTGGTGGAGGTGGGCGAACAGCAATCCCGGGCGGCGGGGCGTGGGGGCCGGGTGCCCGGCCGGCGCGACGATGGACCGGTGTCGGGGGTGGAGCGGGCGGTCGAGGCGTTCCTGCACCACCTGGCCGTCGAACGGGGGAGCGCGGCCAACACCCTGCGCTCCTACACCGGCGACCTCCGGCGGTACGTCGACCACCTGACCGAGCGGGGGATCTCCGATCTCGGCGCGGTGCGCGAGGTCGACGTCACCGGTTTCGTGGTGGCGCTGCGCAGCGGTCCCGGCCCGCTCGCCGCGTCGTCGGCGGCCCGCGCGCTGGCCGCCGTCCGCGGGCTGCACCGGTTCGCGGCACGGGACGGGCTGATCCCGGACGACGTCGCGCGGGAGGTCACCCCGCCCGCGGTGCCGGTGCGCCTGCCGCGGGCGCTGGGCGTCGACGAGGTCGACCAGCTGCTCGCCGGGTGCGTCGCGGACGGGCCGGTCGGGCTGCGGAACCGCGCGCTGCTGGAGCTGCTCTACTCCACCGGCGCGCGGATCTCCGAGGCCGTCGGCATCGACGTCGACGACCTCGACGTCGACGGGCGCACCGTGCTGCTGCGCGGCAAGGGAGGCAGGCAGCGGATCGTGCCGGTCGGGCGGCCCGCGCTGGCCGCCGTGGACGCCTACCGGGTGCGGGCCCGGCCGGGGCTCGCCGCGAAGGGACGCGGGACGGCGGCCCTGCTCCTCAACGCGCGCGGCGCCCGGCTCTCCCGGCAGAGCGCCTGGCACGCGCTGCGCGGCGCCGCCGACGCCGCGGGCCTGACCGCGGAGGTCTCCCCGCACACGCTGCGGCACTGCTTCGCCACGCACCTGCTGGCCGGCGGCGCGGACGTCCGCACCGTGCAGGAACTGCTCGGGCACGCCTCGGTGACGACGACGCAGATCTACACCCACGTCACCGTCGACGCGCTGCGCGAGGTGTACGCGACCAGCCACCCCCGGGCCCTCGCGTGAAGGTCGGGCCCCCACCCGACGCCGCAGCGCCACCCGCCGGTAACGTTGCGTCCCCATCGGCCGAGTTCGGCCGGCTCACATACTCGACAAGGCGGTGGCGACACGGCGAGGCGCGTTGCCGCTCGTCGGTGGGGACTCCTACGCTGCCCGGAACGGCCCTGACACCGGCCGCCCGTCACAGACCGGAGCCCGCATGGAGACACCGCGGCCCTTCGTCCCCCGCCGGGAGCCGCTCCCGGGCGACGACCACGACATCGAGTCGGAGGCGGTCGGGCAGACCGTCGCCGACTCTGGGGGGAGACACCGCTTGAAGGTGCCCGAACCGACTCCGCTCACCCAGCACGGCCCGGCCCGGATCATCGCCGTCGCCAACCAGAAGGGCGGCGTCGGCAAGACGACGTCCACGATCAACCTGGGCGCTGCGCTCGCCGAGTACGGCCGCAGGGTGCTGCTCGTCGACTTCGACCCGCAGGGCGCGCTGTCGATCGGGCTGGGCGTGCAGGCCCACGAGCTCGACACCACGATCTACAACCTGCTGATGGAACGCGGGGTCGAGGTCGACGACGTGATCCGGCCCACGGGCGTCGAGAACCTGGAGCTGTTGCCCAGCAACATCGACCTGTCCGCGGCCGAGGTGCAGCTGGTCACCGAGGTCGGCCGCGAGCAGGCGCTCGGGCGGGCCATCAAGCCGGCGCTCGACCGCTACGACGTGATCCTCATCGACTGCCAGCCCTCGCTCGGCCTGCTCACGATCAACGCACTGGCCTGCGCGGACTCCATCCTCATCCCGCTGGCGTGCGAGTTCTTCTCGCTGCGCGGGGTGGCGCTGCTGATGGACACCATCGAGAAGGTGCAGGACCGGCTCAACCCCGACCTGACCATCCTCGGGATACTGGCCACGATGTTCGACCCGCGCACCCTGCACACGCGCGAGGTCCGTCAGCGGGTGATCGAGGCCTTCGGCGACCTGGTGTTCGAGGCCGTCATCAACCGCACGGTGCGGTTCCCGGAGACCACGGTGGCCGGCGAGCCGATCACCACGTGGGCGCCGCAGTCGAACGGGGCCGAGGCCTACCGCCTGCTGGCCCGCGAGGTCATCAACCGGTGACGCTGCTCGACGACTCACCCGCGGCCGACTCCGCGGGCCCGCCGCGCTTCACCGTGCGGCTGCACAACTTCGAGGGCCCCTTCGACCTGCTGCTGCAGCTGATCGGCCGCCACGAGCTCGACATCACCGAGATGGCCCTGCACACCGTCACCGACGACTTCATCGCCCACCTCAAGCTGCTCGGCGACGACGCCGATCTCGACGAGACCACCGAGTTCCTGGTCATCGCGGCCACCCTGCTCGACCTGAAGGCGGCGCGGCTGCTGCCCGACGCGGAGGTGGAGGACGCCGACGATCTGGCGCTGCTGGAGGCCCGCGACCTGCTGTTCGCGCGGCTGCTGCAGTACCGCGCCTACAAGCAGGTGGCGTCGCTGTTCGTCGAGCTGGAGGCGGGGGCGGCCCGGCGCTTCCCGCGCTCGGTCGCGCTGGAGGAGCGGTTCGCGGCCCTGCTGCCCGAGGTGCTGCTCGGCGTCGACGCGGCCGCGTTCGCCGACCTCGCCGCGAGCGTGTTCCGGCCCAAACCGCCGCCGGAGGGCCCGGGACTCGGACACCTTCATCAGCACGAGGTGTCGGTGGCCGAGCACGTCGAGCTGCTGCGCGGCCGGCTGACCGAGCTGGGCGTCGCCACGTTCGCCACGCTCACCGCCGACTGCATGGCCCCGATCGAGGTCGTCGCCCGCTTCCTCGCGGTGCTCGACCTGTTCCGCGGCGGCGCGGTGGAGCTGGACCAGCCGGAGCCGTTCGGGGAGCTGACGGTGCGATGGACGCCCTAGAGGAGCAGCTCGCGCTGTTCGCCGACGCCGAGCTGGACGGGGCGCTGGAGGCCCTGTTGCTCGTCGTCGACGCCCCGACCGAGGCCGACGCGCTGGCGCAGGCGCTGGACCAACCGGTCGCCCGGGTGCGGTCGGCGCTGGTGCGCCTGTCCCGGGAGTACACCGAGGCGGGGCGGGGCATCGACCTGCGCCACGTCGGCGGCGGATGGCGTTTCTACACCCGTGAGACCTACGCCCCCCACGTCGAGCGCCTGCTGCTCGACGGGCAACGCGCCCGCCTCACCCGCGCCGCGCTGGAGACCCTCGCGGTGATCGCCTACCGCCAGCCGGTGACGCGGGCGCGGGTCTCGGCGGTGCGGGGCGTCAACTGCGACGGGGTGCTGCGTACGCTGGTGTCCCGCGGGCTCGTGCAGGAGGCCGGGATCGACGGCGCCAGCCACGGCACCCTGTTCGTCACCACCGAGATGTTCCTCGAACGGCTGGGGCTCTCGTCGGTGGAGGAGCTGCCGCCGCTGGCCCCCCTGCTGCCCGACGTGGACTCGATCGACGACGTGTAGAGAAGAAGGTTCGTGAACACAGGCCAGGACCACCGCCCCGACGGCGTCCGACTGCAGAAGGTGCTCGCCCAGGCCGGCGTGGCGTCGCGGCGGGCGGCCGAGGAGCTGATCGCCGCCGGGCGGGTCACCGTCGACGGGAAGGTCGTGCGGGAGATGGGCCGTCGCGTCGACCCGGAGACGGCGGTGGTGCACGTCGACGGGGCGCGGATCGTGCTCAGCGACGACGTCGTGCACCTGGCCCTGAACAAGCCGCGCGGGATCCTCTCCACGATGTCCGACGATCGCGGCCGCGAGTGCGTCGGTGACCTGATCGTCGAGCGCGGGATCATGGACGAGCACTTCGACGGGGCGCCGCGCAGCCGGCTGTTCCACGTCGGGCGCCTCGACGCCGACACCGAGGGCCTGCTGCTGCTCACCAACGACGGCGAGCTCGGCCACCGGCTGATGCACCCGTCGTTCGAGGTCGAGAAGACCTACGTGGCCGAGGTCATGGGCCAGCTGCCGCGGGATCTGGGCAAGCGGTTGCGGTCGGGCGTCGAGCTGGAGGACGGGCCGGTCGCGGTCGACTCCTTCCGGCTCGTCGATTCGACCCCGGGCCGTTCGATGGTGGAGCTGAAGCTGCACGAGGGCCGCAAGCACGTCGTGCGCAGGCTCCTGGAGGAGGTCGGGTTCCCGGTGCAGCGCCTCGTGCGCACCGCGTTCGGCGAGGTGTCGCTCGGCGACCAGCGGCCGGGAAAGTTCCGCCCGCTGAACCAGGCCGAGGTCGGTGCGCTCTACCGCTCGGTGGGGATGTAGCTCTCCTCGGCCGAGGCCCGCAGCAGCCACCGCGTCACCGCGACCACGAAGCTCCGCAGGTCGTCGAGATGGGCGAGGTGCCCCAGCACGCGTTCGTCGTCCACGTCGGCGTACTGGTGCACCAACAGGTTCCGGAAGCCGACGGCATCGGCGACGGCGGAGGCGAGGTCCGGGGTGAGCACGTCTCGCCTGCCCAGTTCCCGTACGGCGTCGCCATTGGTCTCCGCAGCGGCCCAACCCTGCGCCGAGCCGATGTGGTGTGCGACCTTGGCGCAGCCCTCGATGGCGGTGACGAACAGGTACTTGATGCCCGCAACCGTGATCTCGTCGTCCAGCGCCGGTGGCTCGTGCGCGTAGCGGGCCAGGCGCTCGACGTCGCCACGGATCCGGTCGAGCAGACGCAGTACCCGGTCCTCGTCAACCATGACGCCCCTTGGCGTAGCCGAGAAGTCCCCGCGTGCGCCGCTCCCGTAGCGCGGGCAGGTCGTCGAGGTATCGCAGCCGGGTGTCGGCCTGCCAGCGCACGCGGGTGGGAGGGTCGTCGTCGAACAGCAGCCGGCCGTGCTGCGCGATCCGCCCGGCCAGCCACAGCGGGGCCTGGTCGAGCACGACCAGGTCGACGCGGTCCGGAACCTCGACGGTCCAGCTCGCGGGCGGGTCGGCACCCCACCACGCGCCGACGTCGAGGTCGCTGTCGGGGCGGGCCCCCCGACCGGTGGCCCGGCTGCCGTGTACGAACGCGAACCGGGCGCCGGCCGCCCGGAGCGCGGCCGCCACGGCGGACTCGTCGGGTGCGGTCGTCACCGCGCCATTCTGGACCATCCGCCCGGCCCATGCCGCTGTGCCGGCCGCGTGTCCGACACGGCATGATGGTCCCGGCCCGAGGACACGGGTGCGGTGAGCAGGGGCGGCACGGTCCCGGAGAGGGGTCGGGCGGTGGCGGGCAGGCTGCGCGGGGTCGTGGCGATGGACGGTCCGTCGGGCACCGGGAAGTCGACCGTGTCGCGACGGCTGGCCCGGGAGTGCGCCGTGCCCTACCTCGACACCGGCGCCATGTACCGGGCGGCCACCCTCGCCGTGCTGCGTGCCGGGCTCGGCCCGGACTCCGCGGCCACCGACGTCGTCGCCGTCGCCCGCGACGCCGAGATCGAGTCGGTCATCGACCCGGCCGCGCCCCGGATCCTGCTCGCGGGCGAGGACGTCGAGGCCGAGATCCGCGGGCCCGCCGTGACCGGCTTCGTCAGCGCGGTCTCCGCGCACCCGCAGCTGCGGGAGCTGCTGGTCGGTCGGCAGCGCGCGTACATCGCCGCGGCGGTCGCCCGCGACGAGGGCGTGGTGGTGGAGGGCCGCGACATCGGGACCGTGGTCGCCCCGGACGCCGCGCTGAAGGTGTACCTCACCGCGTCCGACGAGATCCGGGCCGTCCGGCGCGGAGCGCAGGACCGCAAGGCCGGTCGCGGGGCGGACGCGGCCACCGTGCTCGCGGCCGTCCGGCGTCGCGACCACCTCGACACCACCCGCACCGTGTCCCCACTCGCCGCGGCGCCCGACGCGGTGGTGCTCGACACCGACGACCTGAGCGTCGACGCGGTGCTCGACGAGCTGCGCAGGCTGGTGGCGGAGCGCGGCCTCGTGCGATGAAGCGGGCTCCGGACCTCCCGCCCGGTTCGTGGCCGCGCTCCCACGACGTCGCGCGGTGGGTCGGCTCCTGGCTGTTCACGCCGGTCTACCGGGTGCGGGTGCACCACCGGGAGCGGATCCCGGCCACCGGTCCGGTGGTGCTCGTCGCGAACCACAGCGCGTTCGTCGACGGGCCGCTGCTGTTCGGACTGATCGGGCGCCGCGCGGTGTTCCTGGTGAAGCAGGAGATGTTCGACGGCCCGCTCGGCTGGGCGCTGCCGCGGATCGGCCAGCTCGCGGTGCGCCGCGGGAAGCCCGACCGGCGGCCGCTGACGGCCGCGGTGGGCGTGCTGCGGGCCGGGGGACTGGTCGCGGTGTTCCCGGAGGGCACGCGCGGCGAGGGGGACGTGGCCGCGGCACAGCACGGAGCGGCATGGCTCGCCCGCGCGTCCGGGGCGATGGTGCTGCCGGTGGTCGTGCGCGGCACCCGCCGCGCCGGCAGGCGGCGCTTCCGCCCGCGGGTGGACGTGCTGGTGGGCGAGCCCCTGGGCATCGCCGCAGGTGGGGGCCGGGCCGGGCTGGCCACCGCCACCGAGACCGTCCGGGCCGCACTGGCCGGGATGGTCCGAGAACTCGACACCGTTCGGAGCAGGACATGAGTGAGTACGACGAGACGACCACCGCCGAGATGACGAGGCTGGGCCTCGATCCGGCCGAGTTCGTCGACGCCGACCCGGAGCCGGGCACCGACGGCGCGGACGCGGACGGCGGCGGGCTCGTCCCGGCGCCGGTGCTGGCCGTCGTCGGGCGCCCCAACGTCGGCAAGTCGACGCTGGTCAACCGCCTCCTGGGGCGCCGCGAGGCCGTCGTCCAGGACATCCCGGGGGTCACCCGCGACCGGGTGGCCTACGACGCGCTGTGGAACGGGCGCCGGTTCACCCTCGTCGACACCGGCGGCTGGGAACCCGACGCCAGGGGGCTGCAGGCCTCGGTCGCCGCGCAGGCGGAGCTGGCGATGCAGACCGCGGACGCCGTGCTGCTCGTCGTCGACGCCTCGGTGGGGGCCACCACGACCGACGAGGCGGTGGCCCGGGTGCTGCGCCGCGGCGGACCGCCGGTGCTGCTGTGCGCCACGAAGGTCGACGACGACCGGCTCACCTCCGACACCGCCGCGCTGTGGCGGCTCGGGCTCGGCGAGCCGCACGCCGTGAGCGGCCTGCACGGCCGCGGCTCGGGCGACCTGCTCGACGCGATACTCGAGGTGCTCCCGGAGAGCCCGCGTGACCTGGGCTTCGCCACCCCGGGTGGCCCGCGGCGGGTGGCGCTGGTGGGCAAGCCGAACGTCGGCAAGTCGAGCCTGCTCAACCGGGTGTCCGGGGAGGTGCGGTCGGTCGTGCACGACGTCGCCGGCACCACGGTCGACCCCGTCGACTCGCTGGTCGAGCTCGACGACGAGGTGTGGCGGTTCGTCGACACCGCGGGCCTGCGCAAGCGCGTCAACACCGCCAGCGGCATGGAGTACTACGCGAGCCTGCGCACGAAGGCGGCCATCGAGGCCGCGGAGGTGGCCGTCGTGCTCATCGACGCGAGCGAGCCGATCGCCGAGCAGGACCAGCGCGTCATCACGATGGTCGAGGAGGCCGGGCGCGCGCTCGTGCTCGTGTTCAACAAGTGGGACCTCGTCGACGAGGACCGGCGGCTGGCGATGAAGCGCGAGCTGGAACGCGACCTGGTCCGGGTCCGCTGGGCCGAGCGCGTCAACATCTCGGCGCTGACCGGCCGGTCGGTGGCCAAGGTGGCGCCGGCCCTGCGCACCGCGCTCGCCTCCTGGGACCGGCGGGTGCCGACCGGCCGGCTCAACGGCTGGCTCACCGAGGTCGTCAGCGCCACCCCGCCGCCGGTGCGCAGCGGCAAGCAGCCCAAGATCCTCTTCGCCACGCAGGCCGCCACCCGGCCGCCGACCTTCGTGCTGTTCACCAGCGGTTTTCTGGAGGCGGGCTACCGCCGGTTCCTCGAGCGGCGCCTGCGCGAGGAGTTCGAGTTCACCGGGTCGCCGATCCGGCTCGCGATCCGCGTGCGCGAGAAGCGGGCCCGCAAGGGCTGAGCTGCGCCTCGATCGGCTCGGCCCACTACGCTCGGCCGGGTGAACCGGGGGGAACACGGGGGACGCGCCGCCGCGGCGGCGCGCGTCGTGCTCGCCGACGACGAGCCGCTGATGCGGGCCGGTCTGCGCACCGTCCTGGAGAGCGACGGCACGGTGCGGGTCGTCGGCGAGGCGGGCGACGGCGAGGCCATGCTCGCGGCCGTGGAGCGGCTCCGGCCCGACGTCGTGCTCGTCGACGTGCAGATGCCCGGTCCCGGCGGGCTCGCCGCGCTGCGCGTGCTCTGCGCCCGCCCGGACGCGCCGCCCGCGGCCGTGCTCACGACCTTCGACCTCGACGACTACGTCAGCGAGGCGCTGCGCATCGGGGTCCAGGGCTTCCTGCTCAAGGACGCCGAGCCCACCGCGCTGGTTCGGGCGGTGCTCGACCTCGCCGCCGGGGGAGCGGTCCTCGACCCGCGCATCGTCGCCCGGCTGCTGCCGCGGCTGGCCGAGCCGGCGCCGGCCACCCCGCGGCCGCTGGATCTCACCCTGCGCGAGGGCCAGGTGCTGCGCGGCCTGGCCGAGGGCGAGTCCAACGCCGCCATCGCGCTGCGCCTGGGGCTGGCCGAGGCCACGGTGAAGAAGTACGTCTCCGCGCTGCTGGTCAAGCTCGGCGCCGACAACCGGGTGCAGGCCGCACTGCTGGCCCGCGGATGGGAGCTGTGATGGGCGAGCCGAGGGACGGCCGGTGGACGCCACGCCGGGTCGGGCTCGAGCTGCTGGCCGTGGGGGTGCCGGCGATCGTCGCGGTGCTGGGCGTGCCGGCGTTCGAATGGTCGGTGCCGGCGGCCCTGATCGCCTGCGCGGCGCTGCCGCTGCGGCACGTGTGGCCGCCTCTGGCGCTGATCGGGGTGCTGGCCGGGCTCGCGGGCGGGCTCGGCTGGCCGCCCGCACTGGTGGCGCTCTACGCGCTGGGCCGGCGCGCCGACTCGTTCCCCGAGATCGCGCCCTGGCTGGTGCTGCCCGTGGTGGCGGCCGTGGCGCCGGTGTTCGCCACGCAGGACCTGCCCTGGCCGCAGGGCGTCCTCACCGTCGGGTTCGTCATGGTGAACACCGGTGCGGCCGCCGTGCTCGGCCTGCTCGTCGGCACCCGCTCCCGCCTGGTGGACAGCCTCGCCGCGCTCGACGCCGCCCGCGAGGTCGCCCTCGCCGCGCGCGCGGACGCCGCCCGTGCCGAGGAGCGGGCCCGCATCGGCCGCGAGATCCACGACGCGGTCGGCCACCACATCACGCTGATCGCCGTCGGCGCGGCCGCGATCGCCGCCTCGACCCGCGACGACGACACCCGCCGTTCCGCCGAGCAGCTGCGCGCGCTGGCCAAGCGCTCCCTGGGGGAGGTGCGTTCCGCGCTGGGCCTGGACGGCGGCTCGCTCCCGGCCGCGCCCGCGGGGAACGAGGGCGTCGTCGCCGACGTCGGCAGCCTCGTCGCCCAGTGGCGGGGTGCCGGGCTGGAGATCGAGCTCGCCGACGACCGGCGGGCGGCCGACCTGTGCCCGGTGGTCGGCCGCGCGGCGTACCGCGTCGTGCAGGAGTCGCTGACCAACGCCGCACGGCACGCCCCCGGCGCGGCCGTGCGGGTCGAGGTGGACCGCGGCCCCCGGGCACTGACCGTCCGCGTCGCCAACACCGCCGCGAACCGGCCGCAGGACACCGTCGCCGGCGGCGGGACCGGGCTCGTCGGCCTTTCCGAGCGGGTCGGTTCCCTCGGCGGCCGGCTCACCGCAGGCCCGCGACCCGACGGTGGGTTCGCGGTCGAAGCGGTGTTGCCGGTCGAGGCCACGGCCGCGGTCTGACGATGCGCTCCTACCGACGGGTACCTACGAAAGTCGCCTACGCGGGGCGACCGATGGCGGTAGCCCGTTGCGCCCGTTGCCCGCAGGATGAGAGCAGCCGCAAGCACCGAGCGATCGGTGCTCAGCGGCCGGAAGGTGCGCCGACCGACAGTTGGGGGGAGCCACGACCGGTCGATCGGGGGTCGCGATCAGCAGTACGGTAGGCTGATCGAGCCCCTTCGGGGGCAGGCCGGGACGTGGCGCAGCTTGGTAGCGCACTTGACTGGGGGTCAAGGGGTCGCAGGTTCAAATCCTGTCGTCCCGACGGTCGAAACGGGCGGTTCCTCTCGACGGGGGAGCCGCCCGCTTCGCGTTCTGACCAGGGCGGACGTTCCCGATGTCGATCTAGCCGCTTGGATTCGGAGCGGTCGGGACGATCATCTCGAACCGGGTCGTGGGGACCGCTTGGGACCCATTTGGGACCAGAGACCTCTACACGGCTCGGAGCCGTGCAGAACCGGGCGTGGCGTTCAGGTGGGCCGAGAGCAGTAGCCCGGCGTCCGTCATGGCCTGCCGGTCGGGGTGCAGGTAGCGCTGGGTAGTGGTCAGCGAGCCGTGCCCGGCGATCTTGCGCAGGTGGTGGATGGGTACGCCGGCGTCGGCCATCCACGTCAGGCCGGTGTGTCGCAGGTCGTGGCGACGGAGCCGCTCGAAGCCGAGAGCGGCGACCACCTCGTCCCAGTGGGTCGCGTCGCGGAGGACCGCGGTACTCACGCGCCCGCCCCGGGGCCCGACGAAGATCCGGCCGCTCGGTCGCTCGGCGGCTTCCGCGAGCCGGACCTCGAGCATCGGCCGCACCTCGGCGATGATCGGCACGATGCGGGCGCGCTTGCCCTTGGTCCCCTTGTCGGCCAAACCTCCCGGCGACGTCGTCGTCTGCCGGCGAACGGTCCACAGCCACCGGCTGCTGTCGATGTCGCCGACGCGACACCCGGAGACTTCCCCGATCCGCGCAGCCGTGGCTGCTGCGAAGACGACGATGTCGCCCCAACCGGCGAATCCGTCCGCGGATCGTTCGACGAGAGCAGCGGCGAGGTTCTGGAGCGCGCCCCAGTCGGGAAGCGCGAGGCTGCGGGGGTCGTCGAGCTCGTCCTCGATGCGTCTGTAGTCGCGCTGCCAGCCGCTGATCCGGGCCGGGTTGCGATCGACGATGCCGTCACGCAGCGCCTGCTCCATGATTCGGACGAGCATGGCGAGAGTGTTCTTCACGGTCGAACGGCTCGCTCCGTCCGCGATCCAGCTCTTGACCGCCCTGTCGACGGTGCCGGTGCTGACCATCCGTGTCGAGATGTGGCCGAGGGAAGGCACGACCCGCAGTCGCCAGCCGGAGAGGTACGGCACCGTGGTCTTCGGCTCCAGCCCCCGCAGAGCGAGTTCGAGGACCGATGCGCCGTACTCGGCGAGTGGCTGGGCGAACCGTTCCGGGTCGAGCCCCGTCGCGGCAGCGGCGGTGAGTTCCTGGATCCAGTCCTGGGCATCCTGTTCGGCGGGGAAGGTCTCGGAGAGCGACCGCCGTGTGCCGGTCGTGTCGTACCAGCGGACGCGAGCTCGGAAGCCTCGAGTACGGGCACCGCGTCGGACCTCGATGTCCGAGTGGAGCGTGACGGCTGCCGGTGGCGTGATTGGCGGCATGTCATGCCACCGCCGAAGGATCGATCCTGCGGCGGTCGAGCCATGCCTTGACATCCGATGCCTTGTACAAGGTTCGGCGTGCGGAAACGGGGATGAATGGCGGGCCTTGCAACGGCTTGGTGGTGCGCCAGCGACGCACAGATGAGGCATCGACCTTCAACATCTCGGCAAGCTCCTCCGTCGTGTACCAAGATTCGCTGTCGTCGTCAGTCATCGGCGGGCTCCTGCGGGTGAACGTGGTTGAGCTGGGTGATCACTGCTGCTGCGCTGTTCACGATCCATTGACCTCGCGGCGCTGGCCGTTCACTACCGTTCCCTCACCCTTGACACCCAGTTCTGGCGTCAGGGCGTCGCACGAGCGCATTGCCCGAATTACTGGTGTGCCGCGTCGGCGCAGGTGTTCGCCGCACTTGACCCTTGCTGTCGGACCTCATCCGTGCAAGGAGCTGTGGCAGTTGCAGGCCCTTGTGGATGTAGTTCAGCTCGTTGCTGACATCATCGCGCTTCGACATCCGATCAACGAGAGGCGGAACGTTTCGCCCGTTCCCCTTTTTGGCCTCCCGCGGAGCAAGATATGCGCTAAGTAGACCTTCGGTCTACTCATGCGCTGTGTGGCGCCCGGAACCGGGGGGTTCCGGACGTTCCTGTCCATCCACAGCGAACACGACAGCCCGGATCTGTCCACAGATCCCTCGGTTCTGACCGCACGAAGGCTGCCTCTTGTTGCAATCGAGGCTTCGAGGCGCATCGGAAAGGAGGAGGGTTTGTGGCAGAAGTGGGGGAGCGGACCGTGTCGACGCGGCACGCGTCGCAAGGACGGGTGTCGTTCGATGCCCACGGGAGACGACATCGATCCGCTCTCGATCACCTGGCTGCGTGATGCGCGGGACCGGCTCTTCCATGCGGTACCGGCGGATCAGCTCCCGCCGCGGCAGGATCCACCCGGGCCTGTCGCGGTGTGCGGACGGTTGGTGCTGTTGACGTCGCTGCTCGACGATCCGGCCGGCACGACGTGCGGGCCGTGCCGGCAGAGGCTGTCGCTGCAGTGAGGTAGCACGTCGGTGCTGTGGGCGACGCCGGGGAACCGCGGGGCATGGCCGCGGCCGTCTCGGCGAGCAGCCTCGGCCCGGTGAGCAGCGGCGATCATTCTCGGCCAGGGCGACATCGACGTCGCCCGCCGGCCGACGCTCCCCGGCGGCACGAGGTCCGGGTGCGGCTCAGCCCTGCAGAAGCCGATGCGGTTGGCGCGGCCGCGCAGCGTGAGGGCTTGTCGGTCGGGGCCTGGGTCGGGCAGCTCGCGGTGGGGCGCGCGCAGGGCCAGGCGGACGCGGCGCCGGTGACGTGGCAGGAGCTCGTTGCTGAGCTGGTCCGGTTCCGCGCCGATGTCCGCCGGGCCGTGGACGTGATCGAGCAGGTCACGTCAAGCGCACAAAGGGCAAGTGCCGCCGACCTGGCTGGTGAGCTTCTGGGTCGGGTCGACGCTGCGACGGCAGCGGCCCTCGCAGCCGGCACGGGGGGCCGGCGAGCGGGAGCCCGCGGCGGGCGCCAGGGCCGGTGATCACGAAGGTCGTTCACGGCTGGCGGCCGGCCGGTTTGCTGGCCTACCTGCTGGGCCCGGGCACGTCCGAAGTGCATCGTTCACCTCGGGTCATCGCGAGCTGGGACGGCCTCGACGCGGGCTGGCAGCCGGAACGGACGGGACCCTCCGAGTACGACCTGCAGCTCGGCCCGCTGGTGGACGCGCTGCACGCGCCGGCGATCGCGGCGGGCCTACCGACTCGCGCGCCGCAGGACGGGTCGAAGCGCGGGTACGTGTGGCATTGCTCGGCCCGGGTCGCCGCGTCCGACCGCACCCTGGATGACGGGCAGTGGGCGGACATCGCCAGGGAACTGCTCGATGGTGCGGGCATCGCCGAGCGCGGCGATCCGGGTGGGCCGCGGTGGGTGGCGATCCGGCACGCGGACGATCACATCCACATCGCGGCCGTCCTCGTGCGCCAGGACACCGGCCGTCGGTTCTGGCCGCATCACGACTACCCGAAGCTGCGTGCGACCGCGCGGGCGATCGAGCAGCGCCTCGGCCTCATCCTCACCGCCGTGGCCGACGACACGGCGGCCCGGCGGCCGGGTCGGGGCGAGACGGAGAAGGCGGCACGGCAGGGGCGCGGTCCGGCGAGACCGGAGCTGCGCCGCGCCGCGCACGAGGCGGCGATCCGGGCGGTCGGGCCGGAGGAGTTCGTCGCGGAGCTGCGGGCGATGGGCTATCGGGCGGAGCTGCGGCGAGGTCCGTCGGGTGACGCGCTGGGCTACCGGATCGGGAGGGCGGGTGACGTCACGGCGGCGGGCCAGCAGGTCTTCTACAGCGGCAGCAAGCTCGCCCCAGACTTGTCGTTGCCGCAGCTGCGCCGCCGCTGGGCCCATAACGCGGACCGGCCCGGTCCGGCTGAACGGCCGTCGTCCGCGGAAGCCGAGGACGTCGTCGTCCGCGCCCGTGTGGCCGTCGGCATGCCGGACCCGCAAGAAGGTGTCGACGGCATCGTCCATGCCACCGGCGACGTGCTGACCGCGCTTGCCGCGAACGACCGAGGTCACAAGCAGGGCTGGTCGGATGCCGCAGAACGGTACGAGCGAGCCTCGCGGGCGCCGGGAGGGCGGGTTCCCGACGTCGGCCCCGTGGGGGCGGAACTGAGGTCGCTCGCACGGCGACTGCTCGCCGCCCGCGGCTTCCGCGGGAAGGACGCGGCAGGCTCGGTGGCCCTGGCGATCGCCGTGGCCGGGCTCCTGCACGAGATCGCGGCCTGGCAACGCGAACGGGACCGCGCGCATCAGGCCGCCGCGGCCGACGCCGCGGGCGCCCGCCTGCAGGCCCGCCACCTGGCGCGGCGCGATCCCCACCCCAGCTCGAGAGCGGCGCAGGGGAGCGGGAGGGAACGCGCCGGATTCCCCCGGGAGCCAGGCTCGGCCACACAGGTGGTGCCGGAGAGCGAGGCGAGGATGACGCGACGATCAACAGGCCCGCGGCTGTGACGCGCGGCAGTGACCAGGCCGTACTGGCGATCGTGCGGCTGGTCGGAGCCCAGGACACGGCCGTCACCGTGCAGCATCCGGGCACGGACGAGGCGGCCGTGGCGGTGCGGATCGGCCGGACCCTGCTGTATCTGCATCAGGAGACGACGGCGGAGCACTTCCTCAACGTCTGGCTGGAGAGCCACGAGGCGGCCAAGGCGCTGCCGGTCAATGCCGATCGCAGGAGCATCCGGGGCTTGCGGGGGATGCCCGAGCCGGGTGTGGTCGTCAACGCGATCGGCCGTCCGGCGTCCAGCGTGACGATCGTCGGGGAGGGGGAGCAGGTTCATCGCTCGTACCTGCGGGTGCAGCTCGGTCGTGTCGCGTTCGAGGTACGGGACCATGGCGCCTTCCACAGCTGTACCAACGCGTTCCGCGATGCCTACAACCTCGCTCGGCACGTCTTCGTGCCGCCGGGCTCCGAGCGGGTACTGCGCGGTGCCGTCGACATCGCGTCGGACGCCTTCTTCCCAGCGCTGGTCAAGCGGGATCTGCGGGCGACGCCGTCGCGGCTGCGGCCCAAGGCATCCGGTGCGGCGGCTCAGCCGCCGGCTCCGGCGTCGGTGTCGCGTCTCCGGCCGCCGACGTCGGGGATGGCGCCATGACCACCGACTACCCGCTGCTTGCGGTTCCCGGTTACGAGCTGTACCAGCTCGCGCACGTCGCCACGTTCATCGCTGACGGGCTGGTCCGGCACCGGCGTGCTGCCGTGGCGCGGGACCGCCCGGGTCGGCGACGGGCGTCGCGCGACGTGCACGCAGGACGGGCGGCCCTCGCCAACGCCACCGGCGATCCATCCGCAGCGGCCGGACCGTTACCGCGTCCGCTCGACAACGACACCTACCGCGCTGCGCGTGGATTGCTGGCCGGGCAGATGGAGCGTGAGGCGATGGTCGTGTCGCTGTCCAGCCTCGGCCGCGACAGCTGGGCGGTCGTCGGGTTCGTTCCCGGGCTCGGTCCCGTCGGCGCCGAGCTGGCGAACCACGACCTGGCCGGAGCGTTGCGGGAGCACATCCTCACTCGGCCTGCCCATGAGCTCGTCGGGTGGAGCGTGACCGATCGGTCGCTTCGACTGGGCCAGGACCGGTGGGGCACCGCAGATGAGGCCGCTGCCGTAGCCGACCTCGATCCACGACGTGCGCAGCACCAGGCGGTCGCGCGGAATCTGCGGGGTGTGTCGAGCGTGGTCGACGGGGCGATCGCCGAGAGGTTCGCCGGCGTCGATCTCGATGCAGCTTACGCGTCCCCGGCGCCAACGCCTCAGCGGGCCGCGTCCTCGCCGACCCCCAGCGAGGAGACGGCGCGGCAGCCGTTCCGGGCCGCATCCCGTGCACTGGCAGTCGAAGCCGACGACGACGCCCTCGAACTCCTCAACCAGCAGAACGAAGCATCCGGCGCCCGCGCAGCACTCGGCGACGTACCCGGCCGGTCCCCGCGGCCCGCCCAGCCATCGAGCCACCGACCTGCGCCCGGTCGCGGTGCGATCAGGCCGTGACCAGCACCGCCATCAGAGTTCCGGTGACCATCGCGGGGCCGTACGGCACGATCACGGCCCGACCTGAACGGACCGCAAGCAGGCCCGCGGTCGCCAGGATGAGCAATGCCCAGGCGAGCAGGCCGAGGTACACGGTGAACCAGCCGCTCCAGGCCAGGCACGCGGTCAGGCTCGGCGCGAGCTTGACGTCGCCCCAGCCCACCGCCTGGTCGCTCAGCCACTTCCCGATGATCGCGAGGAGCAGACCGGCGAGAAAGCCGTACATCGCGCGTGTGCCGTCGGCGTGCCCGCCGACGACAGCCAGTGTGATCGCCACCGCGACGACGGCCGCAACGCAGCCGGTGAGAACGTCAGGGAGCCTGCGCTCACGGGCGTCGACGAGCGCCGCAGCACCGGCCAGGATCAATAGGGGGAGCAGCCCGACCGCGTGGGCGGTGTCGAGCCGTGCGCCCGCTGCGGCACCTACTGCTCCGAGCGCCGCGGTAAGCGCAAGGCGAACCGGGGTCGTGGTCACGGCTTTGCGATGCGCGGTCGCCTCGGCGAGGCGCACCAGCAGGGGTGTGAGCGCGGCCGCGCCGACGGCGCAGCTTGCCGTCACGAGGATCGCCGCCACCGGGTCCTCAGCTGGTCGGGACGCGGAGGCCGTGCGGGAACAACGCGTCGAACACGGCGAAGCTCTCGGGTGGAAGGTCCTCGCCGACCTCGAACCCTCGCTCGGCGAGGAGCAGCTCGGCGTGTTCGCGCATCTCGGCCAGGTCGCCCGCTGCGTGGGCGATGCGCATCAGGTCGGTGAACGGGCGGTCGAAGGTGCGGTCCGGGTCGACCCGTTGGGCCGTCTCGGCCGCGAACCGGGCGCGCTCGAGGTCGCCGTCGTCGAGTGCGAGGTCGACCAGCTCGTGGGCGGTGTCGATGATGAAGCCGGGGATGAGGTGCTCGTGGCGCTGGTCAGGGTTGTGCAGCCATCCGTATCCCCGCTGCCGCAACGGGTGGAGGACCGGGCCGCGGACGAGTCGCAGGGCGTTCTCGTAGTCGTGTGTCGCGTCGGCTCGTCGACCGGCGGCGGCGCGGGCCTGCGCGCGTTTGCGCAGGCGCCGGAACAGGTCCCAGTCCATGAGGTGCCCCGTGATCCGGTACCGGTCACCACCGGCCGGGGAGATGCTCGGGATGTGGTCGACGGGCGGATCGACGGTGTGGTCCTTGCCGGCCCACTGCCGCGCCTCCGCGACGGCGCGACGGATGGTCGGGGGCCGCACGGTGCTGCCTTCCGGCCACAGATCCGTTGTGATCTTGTCCCGGTCGACCCCCGTCCGGTGCAGCGCCAGGTAGACCACGACCTCGACATACCAGCTGTGCCGCTTCTCGGGCAGGGGACCGGCAGCGGCGAAGGCCGGTTCGCCGAGGATCGAGACGAGCGGGCGCGCTGACGGTCCCTGGGCGTGCCACAGCGCGGCGTCGTCGTCCAGCTCCGGGTCCTGCTTCTCCACCAAAAGCAGTCGCCGGTGGGCAGCTGGGTCAGGCTGTTGATCAGGAACCTCCGCGAGGAGCGGCTGGCGATCCGGAGATTCGTCCGAATCATCGATCTCGATCACGAGCGGACCGGCCTCTGGGGAATCCGCGTCAGGCTGCAGGGACCCGTCGCTGCGCATGTCGTCCGCCCAGGGCTGAGGTTCGGGCGCGGACGGTACCGGCACGTCGTGCTCAAGCGCGGTGCCGATGACCGAGAGCAGTCCGAGGGCGATGTCGGCGGACATCTGCTCGGCGCGCAACGTTCCGGTGTCCAGCCGCGGCATCTGCATCGTGCCGTCGGAGTCGATGTGCACCTGTTCCCCGGGCAGCGTTGTCGATGCTCCGGCGGTGATGACGGCGGCCGAGGTTCGTTCACCGGTTGCGAGCTCCCGGCACAGCTCGCTGAGCATCTGCAGTTGCGTCTCGTCGGGCTCGGCCACAACCAGGACGCTGACGACCCAGGAGTCGCTGAGCTGGTCCTGGACCCGCATGCCCACCACGGAGCCGCCGTCAACCCTCGCCAGGTGCTCCTGCGTCGCTGATATCGCCGCTCGCAGACGACCGGCCGCGGTCCGGACGTCCTTTACCTGCTCGACCCGGTTCGGGGGGAGGTCTGTCAGGCCGGCCTCCAGTCCGACGATCATGACCGAGGTGTCATCGGCCCAACGGCACGTGCCGAGCTCGACCGCCATGTTCCTGACCAGGTCGATCGTCTTGGTCCGATCGCCGACGAGGTGGAGCGCACCTGCTCGCTCGGCGTCGACCAGCAGGGTCGCGCCGTCCTCACCGGTGCCGAGGGAGACGAGAGCGGGGAACGGGTTCGCGACACCGACGGCCTCCTGCTCCGTGATCGGCAAGGCCGCCTCCGCGTCGACGTGCCACACCGATCCGTCGTCCTCGGCGACGAACGGCGGGACCGCGTCCCGTGGCTCGGTGAGCACGAGATCGATACCCGCCGGTGCGAGCCAGAGAGCCTCCAACGACGGCAACCCGTGCACGCCGGGCGTGACGGTGAGGGATCTCAGCACGGTGTCCAGGAACCGCGTCCCGGCGGTCTGCGCGGCGGTGACGGTGGCGGACTCGAGCCGGGAGTGGTCCAGATCCGGCAGGGCGATCTGGCGGCCGGCGCGGCGCCAGCGCGTCTGACGGCGCCGGTAGGCGACGATTCCGGTGACGATCCCGCTGGCCGCCAGCCCGGAGACGACGACCGCTGCTGGAACTGCGAACGACGTTTGTGCGGTGTCGGTGCCGCCAGTCGGGTTACTCGGCGGTGTCGGTGCCGATGTCTCGGGCAGCGGGATCGACGTCAGCGGATCCCCGGTCGGGACCTGGAGCTCGGGTGTCGGTGTCGAGGTGGTGAGGGGTGGCGGATCGGGACCGGTGCCGTCGACAGGCGGCGGGATGTCGTCCATCGGTTGATCGACGGGTCCGTCGATGGTGGGGACGGAGAGGAGCCAGCCGGGTCGGATCACGTCGGGGTCGTTCAGATAGCCGCCGTCCGGTTGCCGGACACCGGCGTTGACCTCGTAGAGGTCCGGGTACCGGGCCGGGTCGCCGAGGTGCTGGTCCGCGAGACCGGTGAGGCTGTCCCCGACCTCGACGCGCACCCGTATGTCGGAAGGGTCCGGCTCGGCTGGCAGCCGCAGCTCCCACCCGACATGCAGAACCGATCCGTCGCTCAGCCGGCCGCCGTCAGCCTGGAGACGTCCGTCGTTGAGATCGAAGATCTCGCGCCACCGCAGCGGATCGCCCAGAACGCGGGCTGCGATGTCCCACAACGTGTCACGAGGCTGCACGACGTGAACGGGTCCCGCCGGTGACTCCGCTGACGCAGCGGCAGCGGGAAGGAAGGATGTGCTCACCGTGACGGGAGGCGTGGTGGATGCGGTCGCCGGCGTGGCGGCCATGGTGAGGACCCAGCCGATGAGCAGGGCGGCGAGCGTGCGGGTCGTCCGGAACCCGAACCGACCGGGACGCTGCATCGGCAGCGAGCGAACCTGCGCCGCGGTCTCGACCAGTATCGAGTAGGCGAGCTGTAGCCAGACGATCCAGCCGACGAGCACGAGCAGCCCGAGCAGCAGGCTGCCGTCATCGGGTCGGGTGAGTGCCACGACGACGTCGTCCACGGTCGGCAGTTGGTCGGGGAGGAACGGCGACCCGAGCGACCACAGAGCGGCCGGGACTCCCGCGACCAGCCCGGCCAGGGTGACGAGCGCGATCAGCCCGCGCACCAGCCGCAACACGATCATCACCCACCAGCCGACCCGGGCTGCGACGGCACGACATCGGCCTCGGCCGAGCCCGTCGCCGAGATCTCGTCCACACCCACCAGCCCGAGAAGCACAGTGGGTTGCCGGAGGACGACCTCCACCCGGATCCGGTCCGGAGCCACAAGGAACACCTCGCCGGTCACGCCAGCGGCCTCCAGGTACTCCTGGGCCGCTGCGCGTGCGTTGTTCGGGTCCAGCGCCGCCTCGCCACGCTGGACCGCGGCCAGGTCGACGACCTGACCGCCCGCGCGTGCGGCTTCCTCGGCCGTGGCGTCGGCCGTGGCGATCTGCTGGGCCTTGCGGGCTCCGTCGATCGCCAGTCCGCTGACCGCGATCAGCGCCAGCATCGCGATGGCCATCGGTGCGCTGACCGATCCGCCGCCGCGGTCCCGTTCGTCCTCGGTTCGGGTCATCGCTGTCGTTCCCGGAATTGATCTATCGGGCTGGTGAACGATGCTTCAAGATCGTGAAATCCAGGCGCGCCCGGCACTGCGAGGTCTGACCACCGCACCTGGCACGCGACGTCGGCTCGTACGACGCCCGGCTCGCCGAGTGGTCGGCCGAACTGGGTGGTGTCGATCGTGACGGCGAGCTGCGCCAACGTCAGGCCCTGGGATGCCACAGCGGATTCGGCCGCCATCTGGCCCTGCACCTGCGCCTGGGCCGCGTCGCGCTCGATGGAGGCGATCCGCGCGGCCGCGCGGGCAGCCTGGTCACAGGCCGACTCGGCAGCCACCAGACGTCCGACGGCGATGACGAAACCGATGAGCAGACCCATCAACGTGGCCAGCAACGCGGCCTCGACCGATGGCCCGCCTCCCCGTTCCCCTCGCGCGTCAACGGGCGCGATCATGGCGTGACCTGCTCGATCGCGCCGCTCGCCTGCTTGGCGACGTGCAGCTCCAGGCCGGGAACGACCGCGAGCACGGTCCCGCTGACGGTCACCTGCAGCGTTGCGCCGTCGTCGCTGAGCACGGCCTCCACCGTCGGTGCGCCGAGGGTGGAGCCCGCGGTGCGGGCGATGAAGTCCTGGGCGCTGCGGCGGGCCTGCTCCGCGGATCCGACGCCGTAGTAGCGGCCCGACCGCAGCCCGTCCTCGGCCGCGGTGAGTGCAAGCTGGCCGGCGAGGTACAACAGCGCGGTCTGGACGACGGCCAGGATGAACGTGATCATGGCGATCCACAGGAGCGCCATCTGCACGCTGGTCGCTCCGCCCCGTTCTCCGGTGTCTGTCGGCGTCGTCATGGCGACTCCGCATCATTCGCCGAGGGCGCCGACCTTCTGAGCGATGAACGCCCCGACGCCGGCGGCGATCACGCCCGCCACGATGGCGCCGCCGGAGATGTGGAAGCCCTCGTCGGTATTGCGTCCTCCGCCGCGCTCGTCGACCGGGCCCAGTCGGGCGCCCAGGCGTCCGATCAGATCCATCACCAGCAGGGTCAGGGTCATACGGATCTTCTCCATCGGTTCCTCCTCTGATTCGATGTCGTCACGAGCTCAGCAGCGTGGCCGCAGCCGGGAACAGCACCCACGCCGCGATCAGGAAGACCTGGATCACGCCGGGTGTGCTCATCTGGCCGGTTGCCCGGTTCGCGGCCGTGTGGGCGTCGGCGATGAGCTCGTCGTTGAGGCTCTCGGCCCGGGCGAGCAAGGTGTCGATCACGGCGCCGCCGTCATGTCCCGCCGTCTCGGCGATCGTGGAAAGGTCTTCGAGCTCGCTGACGTCGATCTGGGTACCGAATCGACGCAGGCCCTCCCACGGCATCAGGCCGGCGCGTTCGGCCAGCTCGAGTTCGCGACCGATCCGACGCATCGGCTCGCTGTCGTCGAGCAGTTGGGGCGGGAGGCCGAGCGCGGTGGCGATGCCCGCCCCGCCGCGCCGAAGCAGGCTCACCTGCTGGAGGTAGGCGACGAGGACGTAGCGCAGCTCTTCCCGGACGTCGTCGGCCCGATCTCGGGTGCGGCGCCCGTAGCTCGTCCAGCCGACGACGCCGCCGACCACGCAGAACCCGGTCGGCACGACGACGGGAAGGCTCGCATCCAGCACCAGCAGAACAACGGCGAGCGCCGGTCCGATCGCTGCGTACGTCAGCGCGGTCCCGAGCCGTCCGATCAGGTGGCGGTCCCGGTCGAGCTGGAGGACCTCCAGATCACGTTCGCCGACCGACCCGGGCAGGCGCCGTGCAACGTCGACGAGAACGCGGAACACCGCCGCGCGCGTCCCGGGTGCTCCGCTTGCTTCGGTGGCCTGCCCGGGATGGCGTTCATCGAGCATCGCCAACGCGTCCGAGAGGACCGGATGCCATCTCGTCAGCCCGGCCAGGATGACCGCCAAACCTGCGCCGACGAGGGCGCCGGCACCGATAGTGGCCAGGAGCAGCGCGTTCATCGGCTCGCAGTTCCTACTCCACCGGGTTCGCCACTCAGCAAGATCGCCTGGTCGCGAGGTTGTGCTGGTGGTGCCAGGTTCACACGACGGTGTGCATTCTTCGACGATCGGTCGAGATTCCCGACAGGTTGCCGATGTTCGGGGTGTCC
>NZ_JAJCYB010000125.1 GCF_029263155.1 Pseudonocardia sp. | reverse complement strand
CGCCCGGTCCCATCCCGAACCCGGAAGCTAAGCCCTCCAGCGCCGATGGTACTGCACCTGCCAGGGTGTGGGAGAGTAGGTCGCCGCCGACATCAAACCTCAATACTGGGCCCCCGCCATCAGGCGGGGGCCCACTTTTTTTGCCCGCCCGACCGGCCATCGTCGCAGAGGCTGCTGACATCGAGAAGGCGGCAGGGGCCGTTCTTCGGCGAGTTGTCCACAATCGTGGTTCGCCATCCACCGATCCGGACGACTGCTGGCAACGCGCCCCGGATGCGCCGAAGCTCGAACTCGTCGAACGACTTGAGACGAGGAGCCACGATGAACGAGACGACCCTGACCGCCGCGGGCACGCTCATGACGCCGGTGCAGCTGCGTCACCTGCCCGACGGGACCCCGGTGACCAGCTTCCGGATCGCCTGTCACGAGCGGCGCAAGGACCGGGAGACGGGGAACTGGACCGACCATGACACGCTCTTCGCGTCGGTCACCTGCTGGCGTCGGCTCGCGGAGAACGTGTGCGCCTCGTTCCGCAGCGGCGATCCGATCCTGGTGCGAGGACGTATCTACAGCAGGAGCTATGAGAAGGACGGCAGGCGCAGCTGGGTCACCGAGATCGACGCCGACGCCATCGGTCCCGATCTGACACGGTCCACGGCACTCATCACGAGGACCGGTAGGTCCGGTCCGGATGGGGCGGCGGGGCAGGACCGTTCCGCAGTGCAGGACGCGGCCCCCGCTTCGACCGGCAGCTGGTCCTCCGGCTCGGATAGCGCGTCCGGTGACCGTGAGGAAGGCGGTGCGCCGAGCGGCGAGCGGGAGTCGGTAGCGGTCGCCGGGCGGTGAACACGGTCCGGCCACGGGCCACAGGCGAGCGCGCGGTGGGTGCGGAGGCGGTGGGCCCACAGGCACATGCGTACCTACGGGGCCGGTGGCGCGACCGGTTCCCGGGCGCGCAGGCCGGCGGCATCGGTCCGCCGCACGCTGTGCCGTCGGGCCCGGCTCCGGGTCGACGGCGACCGGGCGGAGCACGGTGTTCGGTGAGAACTACGATCGGTGCCGTGGCGGAGTTCATCTACAGCATGCAGAAGGTCCGGAAGGCTCACGGCGACAAGGTCATCCTCGATGACGTATCGCTGAACTTCCTTCCGGGCGCCAAGATCGGCGTCGTCGGTCCGAACGGAGCCGGCAAGTCCACGGTGCTGAAGATCATGGCCGGGCTCGAGCACCCGAACAACGGCGAGGCGATGATCGCGCCCGGCGCGACGGTCGGGATCCTGCTCCAGGAACCTCCACTCACGGAGGACAAGACCGTCCTCGGCAATGTCGAGGAAGGCCTCGGGGAGATCAAGGAACAGCTCGACCGGTACAACGCGATCGCCGAGCAGATGGCGACCGACTACACCGACGAGTTGATGGAGGAGATGGGACGGCTGCAGGAGATCCTCGACCACGCCGATGCGTGGGAGCTGGACTCGCAGCTGGAACAGGCCATGGACGCGCTCCGGTGCCCGCCGCCGGACTCCCCGGTCACCCAGCTCTCCGGAGGCGAGCGACGTCGGGTCGCGCTGTGCAAGCTCCTGCTGAGCAAACCCGACCTGCTGCTGCTCGACGAGCCCACGAACCATCTCGATGCCGAGAGCGTCCTGTGGCTCGAGCAGCACCTCGCCGGCTACGCGGGCGCGGTGCTGGCCGTCACGCACGACCGGTACTTCCTCGACAACGTCGCGCAATGGATCATGGAGCTGGATCGCGGTCGGGCGATCGGTTACCAGGGCAACTACTCCACGTACCTGGAGAAGAAGGCCGAGCGGGTGGCGGTGCAGGGCCGCAAGGACGCCAAACTCGCGAGGCGGCTCACCGAGGAGCTCGCGTGGGTGCGCTCGGGGGCGAAGGCCCGACAGGCGAAGGGCCGGGCCCGGCTCGACCGCTACGAGGAGATGGCTGCGGAGGCGGAGAAGCACCGCAAGCTGGACTTCGAGGAGATCCAGATCCCGCCGGGCCCCCGGTTGGGCAACGTCGTCGTCGAGGTCGATCACCTGGACAAGGGCTTCGACGGCCGGGTGCTCATCAAGGATCTGTCGTTCTCGCTGCCGCGCAACGGCATCGTCGGCGTGATCGGGCCGAACGGCGTCGGCAAGACCACGTTGTTCAAGACGATCGTGGGCCTGGAGCACGCCGATTCCGGCACGGTGAAGGTGGGCGACACCGTCAAGCTGTCCTACGTCGACCAGAACAGGGGCGGAATCGACCCGACGAAAAACGTCTGGGAGGTCGTGTCCGACGGACTGGACCACATCCAGGTCGGTCAGGTCGAGATGCCGTCGCGGGCATACGTGGCGGCGTTCGGGTTCAAGGGCCCGGACCAGCAGAAGCCGGCCGGCGTGCTGTCCGGCGGTGAGCGCAACCGCCTCAACCTCGCCCTCACGCTCAAGGAGGGCGGGAACCTGATCCTGCTCGACGAGCCCACGAACGACCTGGACGTGGAGACGCTCTCCTCGCTGGAGAACGCGCTCGAGCAGTTCCCCGGCTGCGCCGTGGTGATCTCGCACGACCGGTGGTTCCTCGACCGGGTCTGCACCCACATCCTGGCCTGGGAGGGCACGGACGAGAACCCTGCGGCATGGTTCTGGTTCGAGGGCAACTTCGAGGCGTACGAGGCCAAGAAGGTGCAGCGGCTGGGCGTGGAGGCGGCGCGGCCGCACCGGGTCACCCATCGTAAGCTCACGCGCGACTGAGCGCCGGTGTACCCCCGGCCGGTGGAGTCGGCCGGTTCGACCGGGGGAGCCCGGCATGTCGGGAGGTCACGTGGAGTCGACGGGTGCAGGTGCAGCGGATCGTTCGCGCGGGACCGACGTTCTCGGCGTGGCCGCGTCGCTGAGGTGGATCCGGCCCGACCTCACCCGGGCGCTCGCGGAGTACCGGATGGAGTCGGCCTCCGCCGAGGCCGACCGCGACACCTGGCTGCTCGCCGCGGGCTGGCGGCTGCACGCCGCGGCCGCCGCCGGTGACGGCCGGGAGGTGGCGGCCGACGTCCTGGACCGGCTCCCGGGTTGGGGTGCCCAGGTCCTGGTCGCCCCGGCCGCCGGGCGGCTGCGGATCGAACTCGCCGTCCTCGCCCACGATGCAGGAGCTGTCACCGCCTCGCGCGCGCTGATGCCCGCGATTCCGGCACGTGGGGCGGAACCGGAGTTCGTCGCCGATGTCCTCACCGCCGCAGCGCGCTGCGCCCTCGCCGACGCCCACGCGCCGGACGCCGCGACGACCGCGTCGACCTTGGCGCCGGGGCTGGCGGCCTGGGCGTCCGTGGGCGGAGTGCGCGGCGAACTCGGAGCGGCGGGGATGCAGGCCGTCGGGGCGGCTGCCGTCCGCCGGGCGGGGCAGCCGGAGGTCGCCGTCACCCTGGCCGTCGATGGCATGCACCGGCTCGACCGCTGCCGACCCACCCCCGAATCGCCCAGCCCGTCCGCGCATCTCGCAGCGGCTCTCGCCGTCGAGTGGATCGCTGCGCTCATCGAGGCCGGCCGGCCGGAGCAGGCGCAAGATGGCAGCGGGCCGCTCCAGGACCGGCTCGTCGAGTCGGCCCGTCCGACCCCCCAACTCGCGCTGCTGCGACTCACCATCGCTCGTGCGACCGCATCCGACCCCCGTCCGCCGCGGCCCGCAGCGGCCCGCGAACTGGAGCGGGCCGCGAGCGATGCCGCGGCCAGCGACGTCCCGGCCCTGGAGCACGTGTGTCGTACCGCACTGGGTGAGCTCTACGAGGCGATGGACCGGCCCGCCGACTCGGTCGAGTCGATCCGAAAGGCGGTCGAGGCGGATCGTAGGAACCGCAGCCGCGCAGCACGCTTCCGATCTGCGATTGCGCATGCGGAGCCGTTCTGGCGCATCGGCTCGCCGGGCCCTGACACCGTGGGGTCCGACGCCGCGACGGTCGACGTCGTGCCGCTCCCGGTACCGGCCGGGAGTGGCGCGCCGTCGAGCGTGACGACACCACCCGGACACAGCCGGTCCACGCCGGCCGGTGTGGCGGGCGAGGACACGGATCGCGGTCGAGGCGACGCCCGGTCGACCGAGGGCGAGTGGGCAGGGGTGGGTCGCGCGGCCCGTGACGCCGCGCGGAACGAGGTGGGCCCCGGCGGGGCCCGCAGTGTCGGGGGAGTGGCTACAGTCGATCCGTGGGCGACCGGAACGTGGCCGTCCGGCCGGACCGGTCCGGAGAGCGGAGCCGGTCCCGGTGGCCTACCGCGGGCCGTCGACGTCACCGGGCTCACGGCCGGCCCGTCACCGCACGACCCGGCGGGCGTCGACCCGGCGGACCTCGACCCGGCGGACCTCGACCCGACCGACGCCTTCTCCGGCGTCGCCCGGACCGACCAGCGATCCGACGGCGCTGCTGCGGACGTCACGGGCACCCCGGGCAGCACCCCCGAAGCCGGTGAGCAGGATCCGCTCGATCCCACGGTGCCGATCGCATCCGGTCCCGGCGGCCCCGCCGATGCCGGCCGGACGGCCAGGGAGGTGGCCGCGCTGGATCCGGACACCTGGCTCGCCGCCGCGCTGGCCGACCTGGACCGCATCTGGAAGGTCGGAGACGATCCCGTGCGCGTGCTCGACGATGCGCCCGTGGCGGTGACGGACGGTGACTGCGTTGTCGTCCTCGACCTTGCCATGGCCGGGGAGAGGCTGCCCGCGGAGGCGTCGGTACCGACCGTCCGGAGGTTGGTCCGGCGGCTGGAGGACCGGCTCCCGCCGCGTTCCCGGTTGCGGGACGACGGTCCGGAGACCGTCTCGGTGGTCCTCTCCGGCCGGGACCGCGCGTCGGCTGCGGAGTGGGTGCAGCGCGTGCTGCCCGACCTCGTCGACGGCCTGGTCGTGGACACAGCGGCAGGCAGCGCGCTGCTGAGAGCGGCTGTGCACGACGCGGACGGGACGGCGGGCAGCCAGGTCCTGCAACGGCTCGGTGGCACGCGCGGTGGCGACGACACGGCCACGCGGGAGCCCGATCCGACGGCACGCCGCTCGGCCGGGCAGGCGACCCCCGCGAGCCGGAAGCCGTCCGGGTCCTCCGGCGAGGGTGCGCCATCGGGGAGCTTCACCGTCGCACGCGAGAACGGCGTCCCGGAGACCGGGGCGGCCGCCAACGGCGCCGGTGGCTCCGGGGCGGCCGGCGCCGGTGGCCCCGCCGGTTCCGAGGCCGCGGGACACGGCGCCATCGGCAACGGTGCGGCGGCGACCGCGCCCGCGAGCAAGAGCCCCGAACGACATGCTGCCGGGGATGGTGCCCCCGGGGAGGACGTGGCCGGAGATGACGTGGCCGGGCCCGACTCGGCCGGCTCCGCCACGCTCGCTGGTGGTGCCCCCGGGCGGAGCGCCTCCGGGAACGACGCCTCCGGGAACGACCTTGCCGGGGTCGGCGTGGCCGGGGCCGGGACGGCCGTTGGCACGGCTGTCCGGGACGGAGCGACCCGGGATGCTGTGCTCGGTGACGGTGCTCTCGGCAGCAGCGCTCTCGACAGCAGCGCTCTCGGAAGCAGCACAGTCGGGAGCGACGCGGCCGGAGCGGCTCCGGCCGGGAACGGTGTGGCCGGGAACGGTGCGGCCGGGAACGGTGTAGCCGGGAACGGTGCGGCCGGACAGGTGGAGTCGCGCGAGGCGCGGGCCACCGTCCCGCGACCGGCCGCCAGGCACGGCCAGTCCGGTGAGCGACGCCCCTATCTGCCGGCGGGTGTCGTGGTGCGGCCCGGGAGCGGCGGCCGCCGGCACCGGCGCCCGGCGGAGCCGGCAACCGGCGGTGCCGACGGTGGGGTCGTGCCCGGGACGGACCCGTCGGCCAGGCAGGTGCCCGTCGCGTCAGCGGAGGCGGACCGGACCGCCCCGACGCAGCCGGGTGTGGCCCCGCAGGAACATGACACGCCGAGCGCGATCGCAGACGCTGACGGAGCGGGTGGGGGCCCCGGCGGTGGGCCCGCGGCCGGACCGGAGGGCCGCGGGCGGGCCGTGGCCGACGCCCCCGAGGACGGCGACCTGCCCTCCCCCGACGGGCTCGGGCTCGCCGACCTGCTCGCCGGTGCGCTGGCGGCCTACCGCCGGATCTGAGCGGCCCCAGCCGTCACCCGACCGGGGGGCTCCGACGGCCGTGCGGGGATTAGGGTGGCCGGGCCAGCACCCTGCGACCCCGGAGCGGCACGTGACGAGTCGGACCCGCGACACCGATGTGCCCGACCCCGACCTGACGGCCCTCCGTGCCCTGTACGTCCGCCACACCCCCGACCTCGACGGCGTCTCGGGTGACCACCTCCCGCTGCTGCTCGCGGCGGCGCGGTCGCACCTGGACCTGGCTGCCCGACGCCACGCGGGTGAGCCGTCGATCCGGGTGCGCGATCCCCAGCCCGCCACGCCCGGATCCGGGCCGGTCGTCGAGATCGTCACCGACGACATGCCGTTCCTGGTGCAGTCCCTGCTCGCGGGCGTGGCCCGGGCGGGCGGCGAGGTGCTGCGGGTCATCCATCCGATCGTGGTGGTGCGCCGCGAGGACGACGGCGCGCTCGCCGCGGCCCTGACCGACGCCGACCCCGCCGCGCCGCCCGCCGACGGCACGGTCGAGTCGTGGATCCATCTCGACCTCGCCCCGCTGGACATGCCGCACGACCAGCTCGCCGCCGAGCTGGCGGAGGTGCTGCAGGAGGTGCGCGAGGTCGTCGAGGACGCGGAGCCGATGCTGGCCCGGGCCCGCCAGATCGCCGACGCGCTGCCGACGCAGGCACCCGCCGGCGCCACCGCGCGTCCGGCCGACGTCGCGGCCCTGCTGCGCTGGCTGGCCGACGGCCACGTCACGTTCCTCGGCTACCGCCACTACGTCGCGACCCGCGACGGCGAGCTGCGCGCCGATCCGGACTCCGGGCTGGGCGTGCTGCGGCGTGAGGAGGCCGTGCGGCTGTTCGCGCCGCCGGTCGACACCGCGCCGCACCACCCGGACCTGCTCGTCATCACCCGCGCCAACGACGCGAGCCCGCTGCGGCCCGAACACCCGTACTACCTGGCTGTGGCGTCGGTGGACGCCGCGGGCCGGCTCACCGGCGAGCACCGCTTCCTCGGCATGCTCACCGTTCCCGCCCTGTACGAGAGCGTCCTCGACATCCCCGTGATCGCGCGCCGGGTGCGCGACGCGATCCGCCGCGCGGGGTTCCCCCTGGAGTCCTACTCGGGCCAGCAGATGCTCGAGGTGATCTCCGACCTGCCGCGCGACGAGCTGTTCGCCGCCGGTGTGCAGCGGCTGCACGACACCGCGGTCGGGGTGCTCGCGGTGCACGGGCGGCGCGCCGTGCGGCTGTTCGTGCGCCCCGACCCCTACCGGCGGTTCGTCTCGTGCCTGGTCTACCTGCCCCGCGACCGCTACACGACCTCGTCGCGGCTGGCCATGGCCGACGTGCTGCAGCGCCGCCTCGGCGGCACGAGCGTGGACCACACGGCCCGCGTGTCGGCGTCCCGGCTCGCGCTCGTGCAGTTCACCGTGCACGCCGACGCGGACGCGCCCGGCTTCTCCGACGTCGATGTCGACGCCCTGCAGGACGAGCTGGCCGAGGCCGTCCGCACGTGGGACGACCGGCTGCTGTCCACCACCGAGGGCGCGGCGGTGGCGGCGCTGCTCCCGGGCGTACCGGAGGCCTACAAGGCGGCGGTGCACCCCGTGCAGGCCGTCGAGGACCTGCGACGGATCGCGGCGCTCGGTGCGCCCGGCGACTTCTCGGTGCGCCTGCACGCCGCGGCTCCCGGCGAGCCCCGGCGGTTCTCGCTCTACCTCGCGGGCGCTCCGGCCACGCTCACCGCCGTGTTGCCGCTGCTGCAGCAGCTCGGGGTCGAGGTGCTCGACGAGCGGCCGTCGGAGTTCCTCCGGGCCGACGGGATGCGCTGCTGGCTCTACGACTTCGGGATCCAGGTCGACGAGGCCACCCGCGCCGCGCTGACCGGGCGCGACGAGGCCGACGTCGAGCGTGGCTTCTGCTCCGCGTTCAGCGCGGCCTGGCGGGAGGACACCGAGACCGACCGCTTCTCGGCGCTGGTCATGCGGGCCGCCCTGCCGTGGCGGGAGGTGGCGGTGCTGCGCGCCTACGCCCGCTACGCGCGTCAGATCGGCAGCCCGTACGGACCGCAGTACATGGCCGAGACCCTGCTCGCCCAACCCGCCGTGGCGCGGGCGCTGGTCGGGGTGTTCCGGGCCCGGTTCGATCCCGCGATCACCGACCGCGAGCGGTCCGAGCTCGCGGCGCTCGGTGAGGCACGGGGTCTCATCGACGCCGTGACGGGACTCGACGCCGACCGGATCCTGCGCGGCTACCTCGCCATGATCACCGCGACCCTGCGCACCAACTGGTTCCGGGAACGCGACCACTTCTCGTTCAAGCTCGACCCGTCGCAGGTGCCGGACATGCCGGCGCCCCGGCCGCGGTTCGAGATCTTCGTCTACTCGCCGCGGGTGGAGGGGGTGCACCTGCGGTTCGGGCCCGTCGCCCGCGGCGGGCTGCGCTGGTCGGACCGCCCGCAGGACTTCCGTACCGAGATCCTCGGGCTGGTCAAGGCCCAGGCGGTGAAGAACGCCGTGATCGTGCCGGTGGGGGCGAAGGGCGGGTTCTTCGTCCGCGCCGCGCGGCCGGACCCGGCCGAGGTCGAGGCCTGCTACCGCACGTTCATCTCGGGCCTGCTCGACGTCACCGACAACCTCGTCGACGGCACCACGGTGCCGCCGACGGACGTCGTCCGTCACGACGGCGACGACGCCTACCTGGTGGTGGCCGCCGACAAGGGCACGGCACGGTTCTCCGACACGGCCAACGAGGTGGCGGCGTCCTACGGGTTCTGGCTGGGCGACGCGTTCGCCTCGGGCGGCTCGGTCGGCTACGACCACAAGGCCATGGGCATCACCGCGAAGGGGGCGTGGGAGAGCGTCAAGCGGCACTTCCGCGAGCTCGGGATCGACACCCAGAGCCAGGAGTTCACCGTCGTGGGCGTCGGCGACATGTCCGGCGACGTCTTCGGCAACGGCATGCTGCTCTCCCCGCACATCCGGCTGGTCGCGGCGTTCGACCACCGGCACGTGTTCGTCGACCCCACGCCCGACGCCGCCACCGGTTTCGCCGAGCGGCAGCGGATGTTCGCCCTGCCCCGCTCGTCGTGGGAGGACTACGACCGCGACCTGATCAGCGCCGGTGGCGGCGTGTGGCCGCGCACGGCCAAGTCGGTTCCGGTCGGTCCGGAGATGCGGGCCGCGCTCGGGCTCGCCGCCGGCGTCACGCGGCTCAGCCCGCCCGAGCTGATCGCCGCGATCCTGCGTGCCCCGGCCGACCTGCTGTGGAACGGCGGGATCGGCACCTACGTCAAGGCGTCGACCGAGTCGCACGCCGACGCGGGGGACAAGGCCAACGACGCCGTCCGTGCCGACGGACGCGAACTGCGGGTCAAGGTCGTGGGCGAGGGCGGCAACCTCGGGCTGACGCAGCTGGGCCGCATCGAGTTCGCCCGCGCCGGCGGAAAGATCAACACGGACGCGATCGACAACTCGGCGGGCGTCGACTGCTCCGACCACGAGGTCAACATCAAGATCCTGCTCGACCGGCTCGTCGCGGGCGGTGACCTGGACCGCGAGGCGCGCGACGCCGTGCTCGTGGAGATGACCGACGAGGTCTCCGAGCTGGTGCTGGCCGACAACCGCGACCAGAACGCGGTGCTCGGCATCGCGCGGGCGCACGCGGCCGCGATGGCGGGGGTGCACGGGCGGCTCACCGCCGACCTGGTGGAGCGGCGCGGGCTGGTCCGCGAGCTGGAGGTGCTCCCCGACGACGCCGGCTTCGCCGCGCTGGAGGCGGCAGGACACGGGCTCTCCGGCCCGGAGCTGGCCACCCTGCTGGCACACTCCAAGCTCGACCTCACCGCGCAGGTGCTGGCCACCGGTCTGCCCGAGGTGGGTACGTTCGCGGGTCGGCTGCCCGAGTACTTCCCGCGGGCGATGCGGGAGCGGTTCCCCGCAGCGATCGCCGGGCATCCGCTGCGCCGCGAGATCGTCACCACGATGCTGGTCAACGAGATGGTCGACGGCGCCGGGATGACCTACGCGTTCCGGCTCGGCGAGGAGCTCGCCGCGGACGCGACCGACGCGGTGCGCGCGTACGCCGTGGCCACCGCGGTGTTCGACCTGCCCGACCTGTGGTCGGAGCTGCGCGAGGCGGCCCTGCCCACGGCGGTGGCCGACGAGATCGTGCTGGAGTCGCGGCGGCTGCTCGACCGCGCGTCGCGCTGGTTCCTCACCAACCGGCCCCAGCCGCTCGCCGTCGGGGCGGAGCACGCGCGGTTCGCGGCCACGATCCGGGAGCTGCGCGGGCAGCTGTCCGGGCTGCTGCGCGGGCGCGAGCGCGCCGTCGTACAGGAACGCACTGGCGAACTCGCCGCGTCGGGGGTCGGGGCGTCGTGCGCGCTGCGGTCCGGCGAGCTGATGTACGAGTTCGGGCTGCTGGACGTCGTCGAGCTCGTCGAGCTGTCCGAGCGTGATCGCGAGCCGCGGGAGCCCAGTGAGGTGGCGGAGCTGTACTACGCGCTGTCCGAGCACCTGGGCGTCGACCTCGCACTGACGTCGGTGAGCGCGCTCGAACGCGGCGACCGCTGGCACGCCCTGGCCCGCCTGGCCCTGCGCGACGACCTCTACGGCTCCCTGCGGGCGATCACGCTCGACGCGCTGCGCGAGGCCGCGCCGGGCACGAAGGTCGACGACACCATCGCGCAGTGGGAGCGGGCCAACGCGAGCCGGCTGGTCCGCGCCCGCGCGGCACTGCACGAGGTCGGCACGGCCGGTCAGCTCGACCTGGCCACCCTCTCGGTGGTCTCCCGCCAGCTGCGTGGCCTCGCCCGATGACCGCCCCCCGCGCGGGTGACGCACGGCGCGTCGGATCGGTCGACCCGCGGGGTGGTTGGGTGGGGGCGTGACGCACTTCGTCGCGCAGGTGCCGCTGCGCTGGACCGACCAGGACTCCTACCACCATCTCAACCACGCCCGGGCCGTCACGCTGCTGGAGGAGGCGCGGATCGCGCTGTTCTTCGACGAGGCCACCGCGGACGGGATCACCGGGTTCGCCGGCGGGCTGCTCGTGGCGGACCTGTCCGTGCGCTATCGGCGGCAGGTGGCCTACCGGTCGCACACGTTGCGGGTGGCGATGGGTGTCGGCGCCGTGCGGGCCGCGTCGTTCGTCATCCGCTACGCGCTGCACGACGGTCCCGGTGCCGACGCACCGGTGGCGATCACCGCCGAGACGACGATGGCGACGTTCGACCTCGCCGCCGACCGGCCCCGCAGGCTGACCGGGCAGGAGCGGGCATGGCTGGGCACGTGGGAGTGGTCGGGATGACCGAGTTGACGATCCCGGACGCCGACGACCGGGGCGATCTCGGCGCGTTCGTCGGGCGGGTGGTGCGACTCGACGCGGTCGCCACCGTGCGGCTGCAGGTGGCGGGCGGGATCGTCACCGCGTGGGCGTCCACCCCGTTCGACGTGCTCGCCACCCGCGCCGTGCACGGCACGCTCGATCCCGCCGACGTGACGGTCCCGGCCCCGTCGCTGCTGACCGCCCTGTCGGTGGACCGGGCCGCGACCGTCGATCCCGGCACGGGCGGGCTCTGGCAGGGGGAGCTCCCGCCGCCCGAGGGCTGGGCGGTCGTCGACGACGTCCCGGCCGCCGAGGTGGAGCGGCTCACCGAGCGTGGGCTCGCGCTGGCCCGGGAGAACGCCGGACCGCTGGGCCCGCCCGCGTCGCTGCTCGACCAGACCGTCCTGACGGTGACCGCCGCCACCGGGAAGCCCGCGGTGAAGGTGCCGATGCGGTGCCTGTTCGCGCTGTCGGGGATGGGGTTCGTCGGCGGCGTCGACGGCGTCGTGCGGGTGTCGGCCACCGGGAGCTGGCTGCGGCTGGACGCCCGCTACGGCGCGGTGGTGCGCCGCCGGATCACCACGCTGCCGCTGCTGGTGTAGCGGTCACGCCAGCCAGGCGGCCGTGTCCGGTGGAAGCAGATCGCCGTCGAGGGGGCCGCTGACCAGCAGGATCTCGCCAGGGGGCAGGGGCACCGCGGCGTCGCCGGTGTTGAGCGCGCACACCAGCGTGGATCCGGCCCGGCGGAAGGCCAGGCACCCCGCGGGCGCGCCGAACCACTCCAGTTCGGTACCGGCGAAACCCGGGTGGGAGCGGCGCAGCTCCAGCGCGCGCCGGTACAGCGACAGCGTCGACGCGGTGTCCTCGAGCTGGTCGGCGACGAGCCGGTCTGCCCAGTCGTCGGGTATCGGCAGCCACGGACGGCCCGCGGTGAACCCGAACCCCGGGGGCCCGCCCTCCCAGGGCAGCGGCACGCGGCAGCCGTCGCGACCGGGGTCGGTGTGGCCGGTCAGCCTCGAGCGCGGGTCCTGGCGGACGTCGTCGGGCAGGTCGACGTCGGGCAGTCCCAGCTCCTCGCCGTTGTAGAGGAACACCGCACCCGGCAGGGCGAGCTGCACCAGCGCCATCGCGCGGGCGCGGGCGACGCCGGCCGGGCCGCCGCCGTAGCGGGTGACCGGCCGCGGGGTGTCGTGGTCGGACAGTGTCCAGCTCGGCGGCGCCGGGGTGCCGGCCACCGCACCGAACGAGCCCTCGATCGCCGTGCGCACCGCCGCGGCCTCGAACGGGGCCTCCAGCAGCCGACGGGTCAGGCCGATGTGCAGCTCGTCGGTCCGCACGTAGCGGGCGAACGCGGCGTCGTCGTGGGCGCAGATCTGGCCGGTCGCCACCCGCCCGGGGAAGTGGTCGATGACCGCGCGCACCATCCGGAGCACCTCGTGGACGCCGTCGTCGTCGAAGCGCGGATCGGGACCGACGCCGGGGGCGGGTGAGTCGGGCAGCCCGTCGGGCTTGCTCATCGCGTGCGCCGCGTCGATGCGGAAGCCGTCGACGCCCCGGTCGAGCCAGAACCGCACCGTCTTCTCCAGATCGGCCCAGACCTCCGGGTTGGTCCAGTTCAGGTCGGGCTGATCGGGGGAGAACAGGTGCAGGTACCACTCGTCATCGGACAACCGCGTCCACGCGGGCCCGCCGAACACGCTGCGCCAGTTGTTGGGCGGGCCACCGCCACGTCCGGGCCGGAAGTGGTAGCGCTCGCGCTCGGGGCTGCCCGGGGCGGAGTCCCGGGCCGCCCGGAACCACTCGTGGTCGGTGGACGTGTGGTGGGGAACCAGGTCGATCGTGACCTTCAGCCCGTGCGCGTGCGCCTCGGCCAGCAGGGTGTCGAACTCCGCCAGATCACCGAACACCGGGTCGACATCGCGCGGGTCGGCCACGTCGTAGCCGTGGTCGGCCATGGGGGAGGTGTAGAACGGGGTCAGCCACAGCGCGTCGACGCCGAGTAGCTCCAGGTAACCCAGGCGCGCGCGGACGCCCGCCAGGTCGCCCACGCCGTCACCGTCGGAGTCGGTGAAGCTGCGCACGTAGACCTGGTAGACGACCGCATCGCGCCACCACTGCACGGGGGAATCTTGCCAAACTTCCGCCTCGGTGAACGAAACTCGTGCCGGGCGCGTACTACGCGTCGATGGACATCACGACGGCAGCGGCAGCGGGGGGTTGCGTGCTGCGCAGCGAGGAGGGCCTGCGGGCCGCGCACCGCGCCCACGCGGGCGAGCTGTACCGGTTCGCCCTGCGCCAGCTCGGTGACGCCGGCACGGCCGAGGACATCGTGCAGGAGGTGTTCCTGCGGGCGTGGCGGTCGGCCTCCGCGTTCGACGAGCGCCGCGGCTCGCTGCGGGCCTGGCTGTTCGCCATCGCCCGCAATCTCGCGGTGGACCACGCGCGCAGCCGCGCGGTCCGCCCGGTGCAGCCCGTCGAGTCCGACCGGCTGGTCGCCCTCGCGGGCGGTGACGGCGGTTTCGACGAGGCGACGATGACGGCGTGGACGGTGGAGGAGGCGTTGCGGCGGCTGTCCGAGGACCACCGCGTGGCGCTGGTGGAGACCTACCTGCGCGGGCGGCCCTACGCCGACGTGTCCGCGGAGCTGGGGATACCGGTCGGTACGGTCCGCAGCCGGGTGTTCTACGGGATGAAGGCGCTGCGACTGGTGCTGGACGAAATGGGAGTGCAGCTGTGACGGGCGAGACGCATCGGAGTCTGCGGGAGGAGCTGGGCGCCTACGCGCTCGGCCAGCTCTCCGGCGACCGGTGGCGGGCGGTGCACGACCACCTGGAGGTGTGCGCGCTCTGCCGCACCGACCTCGACGAGATCGCGCCGGTGGCCGGGCTGCTGGGGGTCACCCGCGACCGGCTGCGGCCCGACGACCTCACCGGTGACGTCACCCCGGCCCCACCACCGCTGTCCGACGACCTCCTCGCCGAGGTCCGGACCGAGTCCGGGCCGGCGTCCCCGGGGGAGCAGGCCCCGCCCCGTCGCCGCACCGCGCTGCTGGCCGCGGCGGCGGCCGCGGGCGTGCTCGTCGCCGGCGGGATCGGGTTCGTCGTGGGCGGCTCGGGCGGGCCGGACGTGCCGAGCGAGGCCGTCGCCGTGCGGGCGCTCGCGCCGGGCATCGCCGCGGAGGCGGCGCTGATCAACCACACCTGGGGCATGGAGGTCGTGCTCACCGCCACCGGGTTCGAGGCGGGTGAGGCGTACGTCGTCACCGTCACCGACGACGCGGGCAACACCGTCGGCGCCGGCGAGTTCCTGGGCACCGGCGACGACCGGATGCGGTGCAACCTCAACTCGTCGATCCTGCGGGCCGACGCGTCGCTGGTCCAGGTCACCGCACCCGACGGCGAGGTCGTCCTCGACGCGGCCGTGTGAGGCGTGCCACGCTGCACCGTGTGGAGCTCAGTGACGACCCGGCGCTGAGCCCGGTCCGTGTCCTGCTCGAGGAGCACCTCGCGCTGCCGTCGACGACGTGGAGCTCCGGTGGTCCCGGCGCCGTGGCACGGTTCGCGCGGGGGGCCGACGAGCCCGCGCAGCGTGGGCCGAACAGCGTGGTCACGGCTCGGGGCGGGCTCCGCGTGGTGCTGCCCGACGACACGATCAGCGTGGCCTACGAGACCCCGTCGGACCGCGACCCGATGCGCTGGCACCACGGCGTGGCGTTCTGCGTGCCCGACGAGGCGGCGCGCCGGTCCGGGCGGCGGACCGTCACCGAGCTGGGGCCCGACGACGGTGCGCTGCGCCCGCCGGACCTGTCCGGGGTGCTGTTCGACCTGGGGCTGGGCCTGCCCACCGTGGACGTGCTGGTGCGTACCGCCGACCCGGACACGCTCGCCGTGCTGCGCGCCGCCTGCGGCTCGGACCCGCATGCCGAGGGCGTGCTGGAGCGGCTGACCGCCGGGGGACGGAGGGCCGACGGCGGGAGCCCGGGCCCGGCCGCGCCGCAGATCGTGGTGCTGACCGCCGCCGGACGCATGGAGATCGCGGCGGCCGGCGCGGGTACGCGCCTGTCGCTGCGGCCCGCCCGGATCGGTGCGGCCCACTCCCCGGCCCTGCCCGTCCCGGACGGGTGGACCCCGGTGCTGCGGCTGCACCCCGCCCATCCCGCCGCCGAGCCGGACGGGCGACCGGTGCCGTTCGATCCCGAACGCGACGCCGCGTTCGCCGCGGTGCGCTCCGAGCACGGCGACCCGGTGCTCGGAGTGGTCGTCGCCGACGTCGTCGACGCGGTACGGGCGATGCGCGGGCCGGAGACGCTGCGGCTCGCCGACGACCCCGCCACCCGCGCGGTCGTCGCGGTCACGCTGCGGCGGCTGGCGTTCACCGACGGCACCTCGGGCACCCTCGCCGCCTGGCGTGGGCAGTACGGGCCGTCGCCGGAGCTCGTCGACCTCGACGCGGAGTAGCGCGCAGGCCCCGACTCGCGCGCACGCAGGGCCCGACTCGCGCGCACGCAGGGCCCGACTCGCGCGCACGCAGGGCCCGACTCGCGGGGGGTCAGAAGTCGGAGTTGACCATGCTCTGCGCGGCGTAGGTCATGTACTGCCAGATCTGCTCGCGGTTGGCGTCGTCGAAGCCGGCCTCGTCGACGGCGATCGCCATGCAGCGCAGCCACGCGTCACGCTCCAGCGGGCCGACCTTGAACGGCGCGTGACGCATCCGCAGGCGCGGGTGCCCGCGCTGGTCGGAGTAGGTGCGCGGGCCGCCCCAGTACTGCTCGAGGAACATCCGCAGCCGCACCTCGGCCGGCCCGAGGTCCTCCTCGGGATAGAGGGGACGCAGGATGTCGTCGGCGGCCACCTCCTCGTAGAAGCGGGCGACCAGCTTGTGGAAGACGGGGGCCCCGCCGACCTCGGCGTAGAAGTTCTGGGGTTCGGACACGGTCCCTATCCTCCGGGTTTGGCCAGCGGGGGTCCCGCCGGGGGGATCGGGGGCAGCAGCCCGGGGCGCGGGACGAGCGCGTCGTCGAAGGCGTCGGTGACCGCGGCGTTGAGCGCGCGCTGCACGGCCCACTGCTGGCCCGGCGCGACCTTCACCGTCAGCCGCAGCGTGACCCCCTCGGGCCCGACGCGCTCCACCCCGAGCACCTCGACCGGCTCCAGCACCGACGCGACGATGTCCTCGCTCGCAACCCGCTCCTCGGCCACCTGCCCGAGCAGCGTGGTGGCCTCCGCGATGTCGGCGCTGTGCGCGACCGGGACGTCGACGACGGCCACGGCGTAGCCCTGGCTCTTGTTCCCGACGCGCAGGATCTCACCGTTGCGGACGTACCAGACGGTGCCGCTGATGTCGCGCAGCGTGGTGATGCGCAGCCCGACCGCCTCGACGACGCCGCTGGCCTCCCCGAGATCGACGACGTCGCCGACGCCGTACTGGTCCTCGAGCAGCATGAACATGCCGGACAGGAAGTCGCGCACGAGGTTCTGCGCGCCGAAGCCGACCGCGACGCCGACGATCCCCGCCGAGGCGAGGATCGGGCCGAGCGCGACGCCGAACTCGGAGAGCACCATGATCGCGGCGATCGACAGGACGATCACCGAGATGGTCGAGCGCAGCACGGAGCCGACGGTGCGGGCCCGCTGTGCGCGCCGGACCGGGACCGCCGGGGCGGGTGCCGCGCCCCGCCGGCGGGGCAGGCGGGCGTTCGCCGCGCCGTCGACGATGCGGGTCACGAGGCGGTGCAGCAGGAAGCGCGCCACGAAGGCGAGCACCAGGATCAGGGTGATCTTGAACCCGATGCCGACGATCGTGTCCGCGGAGCGGGCCAGGAAGTCGTTGTTGGTCCACTCGTAGAAGCGGGCGCACCAGGTGCCGGCCTCCGCGGCGCAGGCGGGTTGTTCGGGGAGCAGGGAGGCGGTCATGGGCGGATCTCCAGTCCGGTGTGAGCGGCCAGGAAAGCGAGCTGGTCGGCGGCCAGCCCGACGGTGCGCGTGACCGAGCGGGCGCCGTGGCCGACGTCGGTCTCGCGGCGGATGAGGATCGGGGCCCCACCGGTCGTCGACGGGCTGCTCGTGGCGTGCTGCAGCGCGGCGCACATCTTGCGGGCGTGCAGCGGGTCGACGCGGGTGTCGGAGTCGAACACCGTGAACAGCACCGCCGGGTACGCGGTGCCCTCGGTGACGTGGTGGTACGGCGAGTAGGACAGCAGCCAGCCGAGTTCGGTGGGGTCGGCGGCGGTGCCGTACTCCTCGTTCCAGGTGCGTCCGAGCGAGAACTCCTCGTAGCGCACCATGTCCAGCAGCGGCGCCGAGCACACGACGGCGCGGTAGAGGTCGGGACGCTGTACGAGTGCGGCGCCGACGAGCAGGCCGCCGTTGGAGCCGCCCATGATCGCGAGCCGGTCGGCGGTGGTGTCGCCCGCGGCGATCAGGGACTCGGCCGCGGCGTGCAGGTCGTCGAACACGTTCTGCTTGTTCGCGCGGTTGCCGGCGCGGTGCCAGTCCTCGCCCTCCTCGCCGCCGCCGCGCAGCGACACCAGCGCATACCCGCCACCTGCGGCGACCCAGGCCAGCGCGGCGGCGGAGTAGGCGGGCTCGCGGCTGATGCCGAAGCCGCCGTAGCCGGTGACCAGCGTGGGGCGGGGCCGCGCCCCGCCGGAGGGCGTGATCACGAACATGCGCACGGTCGTGCCGTCGGCCGAGACGAACTCGCGTTGTTCGGTGCGCACGTCGGGCACGGCGACGGCGCCCGGGGCGGTGTGCTCCAGCACGGTCGCGCCCGCTTCGTAGCGGTGCACCTGCGGTGGAGTGACGAGGTCGGTCCAGCCGATCCACAGCTTCCCGTGCTGGTCGGGGGTGTCGCGGTCGGCCACCGAGAGGCCGGTCAGCGAACCCGTGCCGGGCAGCGGGACCGTGCCCCGAGGAGCTCCGTCGAGGCCGTGCAGGGCCAGCTCGGCGACGGCGTGCCGCGCGCGGGCGAGCACCAGCAGCGGGTCGCCGCCGGGGACCTCCAGACGTCGCACACCCTCCAGCACCGAGCCGGGGTCCTCGGCGACCAGCGCGCGCCAGTGCTCACGGCCCGGCGTCGCCGGGTCGGTGGCGGCGAGGCGCCAGCGCGGCGCGCCGTCGGTGGTGTGCAGGTAGAGCAGACCGTCGCGGTCGACCCAGGCGTTGCACTGCACGTCGTCGTCCTGGGTGAGCAGGCGCGTCAGCGGGCCGGTTTCGTCGGTTCCGCCGAGCGCCCCGATCCACAGGCTGTCGCGGCGCGCGGTGCCGACGTTGGCGGTGACGAGCAGCCAGCGCCCGTCGCGGGAGACCCGCACGCCGTAGTAGTTGTGGCCCTCGTACAGGCCGGGCCCGTCGACCAGGACGTCGGAGGTGGTGGGCGTGCCGAGCCGGTGCCGCCAGATGCGGCGGTGGAACGCCTGCTTGCCGTCGGGCACCTCGGCGGCGTCGACCATGCGGACGTAGAGGAACTCCTCCCCGCCGGGCAGCCACGCCACGTCGGAGTAGCGGCAGCGGTCGATCGGCGGCTCGACGTCCTCGCCGGTGGTGACGTCCAGCACGTGCAGCACCGAGTGCTCGTCGCCGCCCGCGGAGAGCTGGTAGGCCAGGCGCGCGCCCTCCAGGTCGGGCACCCAGGAGTCCAGGGTGGTCCGGCCGGTCGGGTCGATCGCGATCGGGTCGAGCAGCGTCCGTTCGGTGCCGTCGGGCTCGCGGACCAGCACCACCGCGTGTTCCTGGCCCGGCTCGCGGCGCACCGAGAACGCGCGCCCGGCTCGCCACAGCGGGGCCGAGACCGAGCCCGCGGCCATCAGCTCGCGCAGCGCGGCGGCCAGCGGTTCACGGCCCGGCAGCGGGTCCAAACCCGCTGCGGCCAGCTCGTCCTGCGCAGCGGACCACTCCACGGTGCGGGGGTCGTCGGGATCCTCCAGCCAACGGTAGGGATCGGCGACGGCGTGGCCGTGCAGCGTCTCGACGAGGTCGAGGCGCTGCGCCGAGGGGTAGGTCGCTGCGGGGCGGGACGGACTCACGCGGTCCGAGGTTAGTTCACCCGGTCCGGTGGTCCGTCGCCCCCGGTGGCTGACCGCGGTTCGCGCGCCGAACCGTGTCTCGCGCGCTGCCGACCGCGCGCGGGACACCGTCCGGCGCGCGGAAGCCGGGCCGGTGGGCTCACCGCGGGCGGCCGCCGCCGGGGGTCCTCCCCTCCGACACGTGCGCCGGCACGGGCGTGTCGCCCGGCAGGAGCGGGCACGGCACCGGGGTGTCCACCACGGTGCGCATCGGCAGGACTCCCGCCCACCGGCCGTCGCCCGCGGTGTCGTCGGACTCGTCGTCGCCGGGTGGGGCGGTGCGCACCTTGACGCTGGCCTCGGTGAGGTCCAGGGCGAGCACCGAGGTGGCGGCGAGCTCCTTGCGGCTCGGCGGGCGGGCGTGGTCCCAGGCGCCGGGCGCGATGTTCTCGGTGACGGCACGCAGCCCGGCGAGGCGCTCGGCGTCGTCGGTGACCAGGCGGGGGACGCCGTGCACCACGGCGCTGCGGTAGTTCATCGAGAAGTGGAACACCGAGCGGGCGTGCACCACCCCGTCGACGTGGGTCACGGTGACGCACACCGGTCGCCCCTCCGCCGCGGCGCGCAGCGAGCAGGCGCCGGTGGATCCGTGCAGGTAGAGCACGTCGCCGATGCGGCCGTAGCCGGTGGGGAGCACCAGCGGTGCGTCGTCGAGCACGATGCCCAGGTGGCAGACGATCCCGGCGTCGAGCACGGCGTGGAGGTCTGCGCGGTCGCTGCGGGCGCGGTCGGGCAGGCGGCGGATCGTGCTGCGGTCGGTGGGCGAGAGGTCGCTCATGGGATGAGCCTGCGGGCAGAAGTGGCATTGTGGGAGAGCCAATCCTGTCCGAGTTCGGAAGGCCACTCATGGAGCTGCCGCCGCTGACGCTCGACCGCACCGCCGAGCGCCCGCTCGCCGTCCAGCTGGCCGACGCGCTGCGGGCCGCCACGGCGGGCGGGGCGCTGCGGGCCGGGGACCGCCTGCCGTCGACCCGGGCACTGGCGGCCACGCTCGGAATCAGCCGCACCGTGACGGCGGCGGCATACGACCAGCTGCTGGCCGAGGGCTGGGTGGCGGCGCGCCGTGGCGCCGGGACCTACGTGCAGCACACCCCGCCACGTGCCCGGTGCAGCACGGCCACCTCGCCGCAGCCGGATGCCGGCCCGGTGGCCGTGCGGCAACCGGACCGGCCCGCCGGCGTCGATCTGCGGGCCGGCACGCCGTGCCTGGACGCCCTCGACCGCGCGGCGTGGCGGCGGGCGTGGCGCGCCGCGGCCGACCCGCCGCCGGACCTCGCGCCCGATCCCGTCGGGCTTCCGGCGTTCCGCGGGGCGGTGGTCGAGCACCTGTTGCGGCACCGGGGGCTGCCCGCCGATCCGGACACCGTCCTCGCCACCGCGGGCAGCACCGCGGCGGTGGCCGAGCTCGCCCGCACGTTCCCGGCCGGGGCGCGGGTCGGGGTGGAGGAGCCGGGCTACCAGCGGGCCGTGTCGGCGCTGCGCGCCGCGGGCTGCGCGGTGGTGCCGTTGCCGGTGGACGCCGCGGGCCTCGTCGTGGACGCCGTCCCGCCCGGCCTCGCGGCCGTCTACTGCACGCCGGCGCACCAGTACCCGCTCGGCGCGCGGCTCTCGGCCGCGCGGCGGGTGGCGCTGGTGGAGCGGGCCCGCGCGGAGGGGTTCGTCGTCGTCGAGGACGACTACGACGGCGAGCTGCGCTACGACGTGGCCCCGCTGCCGCTGCTGGCCGCGCTGGGCCCGGACGTGGTGGTCCATCTCGGCACGGCCAGCAAGCTGCTCACCCCGACCCTCGGCGTCGGCTGGCTCGTCGCGCCCCCGGCCGTCCGGGAGGCGGTGCTCGCGAACCGCGCGGCCACCGGCTGCCGCCCGGCGACGGCCGGGCAGCGCGTGTTCGCCGCGCTGGCCGCCCACGGCGACCTGCCGCGGCACCTGCGCCGGTTGCGGCGTGAGCTGTCCGGGCGTCGCGCCGCGGTGGTGGCGGCTCTCGGCGCGGCCGGCGTGCCGGTGCGCGGCGACGAGGCCGGCGCGCACGTCGTCGTCGAGCTCTCCGACGGCGCCGCCGAGCAGACGGCGATCGAGGGCGCGGCGCGGCGCGGGGTGCTGCTCGACGGCCTGGCCCGCCACCACGCCGGACCTCCGTCGACCGCGGGGATCGTGCTGGGCTACGCGGGGCCGCAACGCGCGGACCTCCTCCACGCGCTGGCGGTGGTGGCGGCGCCGCCGTGGATGCAGGGCGGGCGGGAGGCCCGGGGCGGGTGGATCTAGCCTCGCGAGATGGCCATCACCCTCCATCGCGGTGACATCACCACCGACGCCGCGGCGGACGCCATCGTCAACGCCGCCAACTCGAGCCTGCTCGGTGGCGGGGGCGTCGACGGGGCGATCCACCGCGGCGCCGGGCCCGCGCTGCTGCACGAGTGCCGCTCGCTCGGTGGCTGCGACACTGGCGACGCGAAGATCACCGGTGCAGGTGACCTCCCGGTCCGCCACGTCATCCACACCGTCGGCCCGGTGTGGCGCGGGGGCACCGACGGCGAGCCGGAGCTGCTGGCGTCCTGCCACCGGCGCAGCATCGAGCTGGCGGCCGCGCACGGTTGCGCCCGCGTGGCGTTCCCGGCGATCAGCTGCGGGATCTACGGTTACCCGCTCGATCTGGCCGCGCCGATCGCGATCGCCACGACGGCGGCCGCGCTCGCCGACCATCCGTCGGTGGTGCAGGCGCGGTTCTGGCTGTTCGGCGACGACGCGTACGCGGCGTTCGAGCGGGCGCTGGCCCGTTCGTAGGGTACTGCGGGTCGGGTCCGGCGGGCCGCGGGCCGCCGGGGCGGTGGTCCCCGTCGTGATCGCGGTCGGTGGTGCAGGCACGACACGGCTGTCGCTCCCGCACCGCAAGTGACGATCATCAGCCCTGGTGCGGGTAGCCCGACACCGTGGGCGGCACGAACGTCTCCTTGATCGTGCGGGGGCTCACCCAGCGCAGCAGGTTGTAGATCGAGCCCGCCTTGTCGTTGGTGCCGCTCGCCCGTCCGCCGCCGAAGGGCTGCTGGCCGACGACGGCGCCGGTGGGCTTGTCGTTGACGTAGAAGTTGCCCGCGGCGAACCGCAGGGCCTCGCTCGCCCGGGCCACGGCCGCCCGGTCGCGGGCGATCACCGCGCCGGTCAGGCCGTGGGGGGCGCCCGCGTCCACCCGCTTCAGCACGGTCTCGAAGTCGCCGTCGTCGTAGACGTGCACGGCGAGCAGCGGTCCGAAGTACTCGGTGCGGAAGACCTCGTGGGTCGGGTCGTCACCGACGGCGACGGTCGGGCGCACGAAGTACCCGACGGAGTCGTCCGCGGTGCCCCCGGCGATCACGTCGAGTTCGCTGCGGGCGATCGCCTGGGCGGCGGTGACCTTGTCGAAGCTGCGCCGGTCGATGACCGCGCCCAGGAAGTTCGAGAAGTCGGCGACGTCACCCATCGCGAGCGCGTCCACCTCCGAGGCCAGGTCGTCGCGCAGCACCGACCACACGCTGCGGGGCACGAACGCGCGGCTCGCCGCCGAGCACTTCTGGCCCTGGTACTCGAAGGCGCCGCGGACCAGCGCGGTGCGCAGGACGTCGACGTCCGCGCTGGGGTGGGCGAGCACGAAGTCCTTGCCGCCGGTCTCGCCGACCAGTCGCGGATAGGTCGCGTAGCGCCCGATGTGCGCGCCCACCTGGCCCCACAGGTGCCCGAAGGTGGCGGCACTTCCGGTGAAGTGGATGCCGGCCAGTGCGGGATCGGCGAGGAGCACCTCGGAGACGTCGCGGCCGTCCCCGGTGAGCAGGTTGATCACGCCGGGCGGCATGCCCGCCTCCTCCAGCAGCCGCATCGTCAGGTGTGCGGCGAGGGACTGGGTGGGCGAGGGCTTCCAGATGACGGTGTTGCCCATCAGCGCGGGGGCGGTGGGGAGGTTGCCGGCGATCGCGGTGAAGTTGAACGGCGTGATCGCGTAGACGAAGCCTTCGAGGGGGCGGTAGTCCATCCGGTTCCAGACACCGGGGCCGCTCTGCGGCTGGTCCTCGTGGATCCGGCGGCCGAAGGCGACGTTGAAGCGCCAGAAGTCGGCCAGCTCGCAGGCGGAGTCGATCTCGGCCTGGAAGCAGGTCTTGGACTGGCCCAGCATCGTGGCGGCGTTGATGCGGTCGCGCCAGGGGCCGGTGAGCAGGTCGGCGGCGCGCAGCAGCACGGCGGCGCGCTCGTCGTAGGGGAGCTCGCGCCAGGCCGGGGCGGCGCGCAGGGCGGCCTCGACCGCCCCCTTGGCGTCCTCGCGGGTGGCGTTGGCCCCGGTGCCCAGGACGTGGGCGTGGTCGTGCGGGGCGACCACGTCGAACCGCGCGCCCCCGGCCAGGTGCTGGGCACCGTCGACGGTGACGGTCAGCTCGTGGTGGCGGCCGCCGACCTCGGCCAGTGCGGCCTGCAGGGAGGCCCGCTCCGGGGTGCCGGGGGCGTAGCTGCGGACCGGCTCGTTGTGTGGGACCGGTGTGCGGGTGAGCGCGTCCATGGTGAGCACCCTAGGAACCGGGACGGGCGCGGCGGTATGTCGGATCGGACGACAGCGGCGGGCCGGAGTGGTCCGATCCGATGACGGCACGACCGGCGCTGCGACGTGGAAGCCGCTCACGCGCGGGTGGCGCGCAGCAGGTGCAGGTGCAGCACGAGCCGGGCGGTGGGGTCGTCGAGCGCGACCCCCGCGACCTCGGCGGCCCGGCGCAGGCGGTAGCGCAGCGTGTTGGGGTGCACGGTGAGCCGGCGGGCCGCGACGCGGACGTCGCCCAGGGCGTCGAGGTAGGCGCGCACCGAGCGGGCCAGCTCGCTGCCCTGCTCGGCGTCGTGGGCGAGCAGGGCCGCGGCAGTGGGGTCGTGCAGGTCGGCGAGCAGGCCCAGCGCCTGGTCGAGCAGGATCTCCGCGCGCAGGTCGCCGATGGCCGCGACGTCGGCGCCGGACGCCATCGCGTCGAGTACGCGGTCGGCGTCGACCCGCGACGCGGGCACGCCCCCGAGAGCCGGCACCCCCGAGCCGATCCCGGCCTGCACCCGCACCGCCGCGCGTCGGCGGGTGACCGCCACGACGTCGGCACACATCGCCGCCAGCGCGGGCGGCACCGCACCGGGCGCGACGCCGGGCAGCACCGCGTACACCCGAGCGCCCACCGGCGCGGTCAGCGCACCGCGACGGAAGGTGGCGGCGTGCACGGACACCACCTCGGCCAGCTCCGCGGCGCCCAGCTCGTGGGCCGCGCCGCCGCGCACCGCGAACGCCACCACGACCGCGGGCGCGTCCACGTCGAGCCCGAACGTGCCCGCGACGAGGTCCGCGCCCACGCGCCCGTCGAGCAGCCCGACCACGACGTCGCGGCTCCACGCGTCCCGGTGCCGCGACCGCCGCCGGACCAGGTGGCCCGCCGCGACCCGCGCCGCCCCGACCAGGACGCCCTCCGCGCGCTCGGCCAGCGGCGAGGCGCCCTCCTGCACCCAGATCGTGCCGAGCTGCCGGTGCCCGGCGTGGATGCCGACGGCCAGACGCCTGCGGATGCCCAGCTCCGCGTGCTCGTCGATGCGCACGACCTCCTCGCCCGCGCGCAGCCGGTCGAACACGCCCCAGCCGCGCAGCGTGGCGAGGTAGCCCGCCGGGCCTTGCCAGCCGAGGATGGAGAGCCTGCGCAGCTCGTCGGGGGCGGTCGAGTCGGAGCGGGAGTAGGCGAGGACCCGGTTCCCGGTGTCCTCGATGCTGACCAGCCCGCCGGTGAGCAGCCCGATCGTCTGGGCGAGGGAGTACAGGTCGCCCGGATCGTCGTCGGCGCCATCCCCGCCCGCGCCGCCGTCGAGCACGCCGTGGACGAGCTGCTCGAGCTGGTCCCAGCGGGCGTCCGGGCGCACGGCCAGCAGGGCCACCCCGGCGTCGGCGGCCGCGTCGCGCAGCTCGGGCTCGGCGCTGCGGTCGGTCTTGACGGCCACCGCGACGGCCCCGTGGCGGGCGGCCGCGCGCAGTGGGCGCACGGCGTCGCGGCCCCGCGCGCCGATCAGCAGCACGAGACGCCCCGGCTGCTCGGCCGGGTCGTCGTCGGGGTCGACGATCGCGGTGCCCGACACCGGGGCGTCCAGGCCGGACGGGGCCACCAGCACGTCCACCAGCGGTTCCCCGATCGCGGCGAGGATCTGGGCGAGGGTGGCCTCCATCGGTGGATCGTACGAGCAGCGGCGGGATTCGTTGTCGGTTCGGATGAACCGGAGGGTGCGCGCGGCCGCCTAGCGTCCCACCCATGCTGAGGACCGCGATGCTCGCCGCGTCCCGATCGGGAGCGCTGCGCACGTTCGCCGAGAACACCCCGCTGCTGCGCCCGGTCGTCGACCGGTTCGTGGCGGGGACCACCACCGACGACGTGCTGGCCGTCGCGCGGGAGCTCGCCGTCGACCGGCTCGTCACCATCGACCATCTCGGCGAGGACACCACCGACCGGGAGCGCGCGGGCGCCACCGTCGACGCGTACCGCGCGCTGCTGCAGCGCCTCGCCGACGGCGGGCTCGCCGACCGCGTCGAGGTGTCGGTGAAGCTGTCCGCGCTGGGTCAGAGCCTGCCCCGTGACGCCGAGAAGATCGCGCTCGACCACGCGCGGCAGGTCTGCGAGGCGGCCCGCGCCGCCGGCACCACCGTCACCGTCGACATGGAGGGCCACACCACCACCGACTCGACGCTGGGCATCGTGCGCGACCTGCGGATGGACCACCCGTGGGTCGGTGCGGTGCTGCAGGCGCAGCTGCGCCGCACCGAGGCCGACTGCCGTGAGCTGGCCGGGCCGGGGTCGCGGGTGCGGCTGTGCAAGGGCGCCTACGACGAGCCGGAGTCGGTGGCGTTCCGCGGGCGCTCCGAGGTGGACCGCTCCTTCGTGCGCTGTCTCACCGTCCTCATGGCCGGCGGGGGCCTGCCGATGGTGGCCACCCACGACCCCGTGCTGATCGACATCACCCGACACCTCGGGCGCGGCCGGGCCTACGAGCTGCAGATGCTGCACGGCGTGCGCCCACACGAGCAGCGCGCACTGGCCGCGGCGGGGGAGACCGTGCGGGTCTACCTGCCCTACGGCACCGAGTGGTACGGCTACTTCGTCCGGCGCCTCGCCGAGCGACCCGCGAATCTCGCGTTCTTCGCCCGGTCCCTGCTCACCCGGAGCTGACCCCGGCGGGCGGCCGCACGGCAGCCCGCCGTGCCCGGGTGGTCAGGCGTTGCCGTAGACCCTGCGCGGCGTGACGAGCACCGCGACCCGGCGCTCGTCGCGCATGGCGCGGTCGTAGGCGTCCCAGTCGTCGTGCGTGCCACCCGCCGCGGCGAACACCGCCCGCAGGAGCAGGCGCAGCGGCTCGGCGTCGAGGCCGGGGTCGTCGGGCCCGAGCAGCTCGCTGTGCCCGTCGACCCCGACCCACCGCCACCCCGCGCGCCACAGCAGCGAGGTGGCCGGGCGGGCGCGCAGCGTGCGCAGCTTCACCGGGCCGTAGGTCACGTAGCCGACGACGGGCTGTCCCGTGAGCGGGACGGGCTGTCCCGTGAGCGGGTGGTCGAGCACGCCCGCGTTGACCAGCGACGTGTGCGGCGTGCCGTCCGCACGCACGACGCTGACGCTCGCGAGCCCGCTGTCCCGGGCCACGACGGCGCGAACGCCGGCGAGATCGACGGTCACGGACCCTCCCCGCTGATGCCGTCACGGCGGTGGTTGTGCCGTGACGCTACAACAGCCGGCGGGCCCCGCCGCGGGTGCTCAGGAAGATCCCGCGCAGCTCGACCGCCGCGGCGATGCACGCGTCGGTGAGCGCCTGGGCCCAGTCGCGGTCCTGGGGCAGCGTCCGGTCCGGGCCGAGGCGCTCCAGCGTGAGGATCACCGACCCCGGGCCGAGATCGGTGGCCAGCTCGTCCCGCAGGCCACCGAGCACTCCCGCCAGGCCGGCCAGGCCGCCGGGCTCGGGATGCCGGGGCAGGTCGGCGATCGGCATCACGACGGGTGCCTGCCGCCCGTCGCCGTCGACGAACATGATCCAGAGCTGGCGGTCGGTGCAGGCGCGGCCGACGAGCGCGCGGACGCGGTCGAGCACGTCGGCGTCGGTGAGCAGGACGGGGGCGTCGGTCGGGTTCGGGATCGTCATGCGGGCAGGGTGACCGGGCGGCGAGCGATCGCGTGGGCGTTTCGGGGAACTCGCCCGCACTTCGGAGCCGCAGTGCTGCTCCCGGGCGGCGGAGACAGCAGTACGGCTCCGACGTGCGTCAGCGGAGGTGGGTGAGGGCGTCGGGCAGGTCGGTCACGTCGGCGTACTTCGCGTCCAGGTCGCGCAGGTTCTGCTCGTGCAGGTCCCGGGTGCGGTCGGCGCAGGCGCCGGCCACGACCTGGGGGCGGAAGCCGTGGCCCAGCGCGTCGGTCGCGGTGGCCCGGATGCAGCCCGATGTCGAGACGCCGGCGATCACCACCGTGTCCACCCCGGCCGCGTGCAGCGTGGGTGCGAGCGAGGTCCCGAAGAACGCGCTGGCGTACTGCTTGGCCACCACCGGCTCACCCGGCGCGGGGGCGAGCACCAGCTCGCCCCAGCCGCCCTCGGCGCCGTCGGCGAACGCGGCCAGCGCCGGCACCTTGCGCACGAACAGCCCGCCGTCGGCGAGGCCGGGCGCGTAGCGCACGACGGTCCAGACCACCGGGAGCGCGACGGCGCGCGCGGCGTCGACCAGCGCCGTCGTGGCGGCGACGGCGGGCGCCGGGTCCGGCACCAGGAACGGCCCGCCCGGTTCGGTGTAGGCCCGCACCAGGTCGACGACGAGCACGGCAGGCCGGTGCCCCCACCC
>NZ_JAJCYB010000124.1 GCF_029263155.1 Pseudonocardia sp. | reverse complement strand
CCCCCCCCGGGGGGGGGGTTTTCCTCCCGGCCGGGGGTCTCCCCCCCCCCCCCCCCACTGCAACGTGGGTGCGGCCGGGCGGCGGGTCAGGCGGTGCCGGGCTGCTGCTGCTTGTCGAGCTGGGGGGTGGTGGCCGGCTGCGGGGCCGTGCCGCCCGCGGTGACCTCCCCGGCCACCGGCGTGCCGTGCAGCGAGGCCCGGATCTGCTCCAGGCGGCTGGCGCCCGCCATGTCCGCGGTGGACGCCTCGACCTCCATCATCTGGCCCTGCACCGAGTTCTGGGCCAGCTCCCCGGCCCCGAGCGCGTTGGCGTAGCGACGCTCGATCTTGTCGCGCACCTCCTCGAGCGAGGGGGTGTTGCCCGGCGCGGAGAGCTCGCTCATCTGCCGCAGCGACGCCGCGGCCTGCTCCTGCATCTTGGCCTGCTCCAGCTGGCTGAGCAGCTTGGTGCGCTCGGCGACCTTCTGCTGCAGCATCATCGCGTTGCGCTCCACGGCCTGCTTGGCCTGCCCGGCCGCCTGGATCGACTGGTCGTGCAACGTCTTCATGTCCTCGACGGACTGCTCCGCGGTGACGAGCTGCGTGGCGAAGGCCTGCGCCGCCTGCTCGCGCTTCACCGCGGTGGCCTCGTCGCCCGCCGCCCGGGCCTGGTCGGCGAGCACGAGCGCCTGCCGTGCCGAGGACTGCAGCTTCTCGATCTCCCCGAGCTGGCGGTTGAGCTTCATCTCCAGCTGCCGCTGGTTGCCGATCACCGCGGCCGCCTGCTGCGAGAGCGCCTGGTGCTGGCGCTGCGCCTCCTCGATCGCCTGCTGGATCTGCACCTTCGGGTCCGCGTACTCGTCGACCTTGGACGAGAACAGCGCCATCAGGTACTTCCACGACTTCACGAACGGGTTCGCCATCTGCCCACCTCCGGGTGCCGTCTACGCGCTGTCCGATCCGGCCGCCGGTGCGCACTCCCACCCATCGTGGCACTGCACACCACCCGGCATCCACCGCGAGGTGACGATATCGGGGATGATCCCGATCGCGATGTCGGGGCGACCCCCGAGATCACCAGCGGTCAGGCCGCGACGCGGGCCACCGGCTGGGGGCGGGTGCCGGGCTGCGGGACCGGCGGCATCGCGACCGGCGCCGCGGTGGACAGCGGCTCCGCCTCGCCGGCGAGGCGCAGATCCGTGTGCCGCAGCCCGACGGGACGGCGGGACCGGCCGACGACCTCCAGCGCCGCGGTGGCGAGCTCCTGCGCCGCCTCGGTCAGCAGCTCGGGCAGCGCGATGTCGAGCGCCTCGCAGATCGAGGCCAGCAGTTCGCTGGAGGCCTCCTTGCGCCCGCGCTCGACCTCGGAGAGGTACCCGAGGCTCACCCTCGCCCGCCGCGACACCTCGCGCAGCGTGCGGCGCCGGGCCGTCCGCACGCGACGCAGGCTGCTGCCGATCGCCTCCCGCATCAGCACGGCGTCCTCCCGATGTCCTGCCCGACCATGCAGGCAACCGTACCCAGTTCCGCGCCGGGGCGTCGCGGCGCGCGCGGCCGGGCCCGTCCGCCCACGGCGAACAGGCACCCGGTCAGGCACCCGTGGCGGTGGACGTCGCGCGCAGGCGCAGGGCCCGGAGCACGTAGTCCAGGCCGGTGAGCACCGTCAGCACCACCGCCGCGCCGAGCACGGACCAGCGCACGACGTCCACCACCGCGCCCGGGCCGAGCAGCTCGGTCAGCGGCAGCAGGTAGAGCCCGATGGCGAGGGTCTGCAGGGCCGTCTTCGCCTTGCCCCCGCGGCTGGCCGGGATGACGCCGTGGCGCAGCACCAGCAGCCGCAGCAGCGTGACCCCCAGCTCCCGACCCATGATCACGATGGTGACCCACCACGGGACGAACCCGAGCGCGGAGAGCCCGATCAGCGCGGATCCGGTGAGGGCCTTGTCCGCGATCGGGTCGGCGATGGTGCCGAACGTGGTGACGAGGCCGCGGCGGCGGGCGATGTCGCCGTCGAGGCTGTCGGTGAACGACGCGAGCGCGAAGATCCCGAACGCGGCGAGCCGCCACCCCGGGTCCAGGCCGTCCTCGGCGACCAGCGCGGCCACGAACACCGGCACCAGCAGCAGCCGGATCCCGGTGAGGACGTTGGCGATGTTCAGCACCGGCGGCGGACCAGCCGGTGTCGAACTCATCCCGCGCTCCCGGTGCGGGCCGGGGCGAGCGTGCTGCGCGGGATCGGCTCCCGCGGGGACACCACGAGGTCGGCGCCCTCGGTCCCGACGACGACGGCCCGCACGAGGTCCCCGACCGCGAGCCCCGACCCCCGCTCGAACACGCACTCGCCGTCGACGTCGGGCGCCTGGTGCGCGGCCCGCCCGGTGCACTCGAAGTCCTCGTCCTCGGCCACCTCGACGAGCACCTCGACCTCGGTGCCGATCCGCTCCTCGGCCCGCTGGTCGATCAGCTCGTCGGCCAGGGACGCGATCCGCGAGACGCGCTCGGCGATCACCTCGGCGGGCACCTTGGCGTCGTGGTCGGCGGCCTCGGTGCCGTCCTCGTCGGAGTAGCCGAAGATCCCGATCGCGTCCAGGCGCGCCTCGGACAGGAACGCCTCCAGCTCGGCGAACTCCGCGTCGGTCTCCCCGGGGAAGCCGACGATGAAGTTGCTGCGGATGCCGGCCTCCGGGGCGAGCGCGCGGATGCGGGCGCAGAGGTCGAGGAAGTCCGCGCGCGAGCCGAACCGGCGCATCCGGCGCAGCAGCGACGGCGCCGCGTGCTGGAAGGACAGGTCGAAGTAGGGCGCCACGCCCGGCGTCGAGGCGACGACCTCGATCAGGTCGGGACGCATCTCGGCGGGTTGCAGGTAGCTGACGCGGACGCGGTCGATGCCGGGCACGTGAGTCAGGCGGGGCAGCAGCCGGACCAGGGCGCGGGTGCCGCCGGGCAGGTCCTTGCCGTAGGAGGTGGAGTTCTCGCTGACGAGGTAGAGCTCGCGCACACCCTCCATGCCCAGCCACGCCGCCTCGGCGACGACGTCGTCGGGCGTGCGGGACACGAACGAGCCGCGGAACGACGGGATGGCGCAGAACGTGCACCGGCGGTCACAGCCCGACGCCAGCTTGAGGTTGGCCACGGGACCGTCGGTGAGCCGGGTGCGCGCGAGGTTCGGCACCCACGCGTGGCCGGGCACGGCGACGTCGGCGGCGGCGGCCGGGCGCTGCACCGGCGAGATCGGCAGCAGGGTGCGGCGGTCGACCGGCACGTGCGGCGCGGGCGCGTGCCCGCCCAGCAGGTCACCGAGCCGGTCGGCGAGCTCGGGGTAGGCGTCGAAGCCGAGCACGGCGTCGGCCTCGGGCAGGCTCTCGGCCAGCTCCGCGCCGTAGCGCTCGGCGAGGCAGCCGACCGCGACGACCTTCGCCCCGTTCGCCGCGTCGGACGCCGCGAGCAGGGTGTCGATCGAGTCCTTCTTCGCCTGCTCGACGAACCCGCAGGTGTTGACCAGGATCACGTCGACCCCGGCGTCGGCGTCGGCCAGCTCCCATCCGCTGTCGGTGAGCCGCCCGGCCAGTTCCTCGGAGTCGACCTCGTTGCGGGCGCAGCCCAGGGTCAGCAGTGCGGCACGACGTGGGGAGGACACACGCCACAGGGTACGTCCGGGCCGTGATCTACCCTGACCCGCCGTGTCGGCGACCATCGTACGGCGGGCCCGGACCGCCGACGTCATGACGATCAAGCACCTGGTGGATCACTACGCCGGGCGCGTCCTGCTGGCCAAGGAGATCGTCACGCTCTACGAGTCGGTGCCGGAGTTCCTCGTCGCGGAGGAGGACGGCCCCGCAGGACGCCAGGTGGTCGGCTGCGGGGCGCTGCACGTGCTGTGGGAGGACCTCGGGGAGATCCGCACCGTCGCGGTGGACCCCCGGGTCGTCGGCCGCGGCGTCGGGCACGCCCTGGTCGACGGCCTGATCGAGGTGGCGCGCGACCTGGGGTTGACGCGGCTGTTCGTCCTGACGTTCGAGAAGCAGTTCTTCTCCCGCCACGGGTTCGCCGAGATCGACGGCACCCCCGTGGAGCCCGACGTGTTCGCCGCGATGCTGCGCTCCTACGACGCCGGCGTGGCCGAGTTCCTGGATCTCGCGCACGTCAAGCCGAACACGCTGGGCAACGTGCGGATGATGCTGCGGCTGTAGCCTGCGGGCATGGGTTCCGAGGGGTCCATGTGCTGGGGCCGTCCCGCGCCCGCCGTGGCGCCCTACGTGGGCGCGTACACCGGATACCGCATGGAGGCCGGCCCGCCGGGCGTGCACCAGGGCGTCCCGGGCGCGCACCTCACGGTGGTGCTCTGCCTCGACGGCGAGGTCGAGGTCCTGGCGAACCCCGACCCGACGCGCCCGCCCGGCACATTCGCCGCGATGGTCGGCGGGCTGCACGACGGGCCCGCGCGGATCGCCCTGGGAGCCCCCCAGACCGGGCTGCAGCTGCGGTTGACCTGGCGCGGCGCCCGCGCGCTGCTGGGCGTGCCGGCCGGGGAGCTGGCCGGCGACACCGTCGACCTCTCCGCCCTGCTCGGCCGCCGCGCTGGACGGCTGATGGAGTACGTCGCCGAGCCGGGCACCTGGCCGGAGCGCTTCGCGCGTCTCGACGACGCGCTCGCGGCGCTGGCCGCCCGGGGACGTGCCGACCGGGGGGTGCGACCGGAGGTCGGCTACGCGTGGGACCGGCTGGAGGACAGCGGCGGCACGCTGCGCATCGCCGAGCTGGCCGCCGAGGTGGGCTGGAGCCGCCGCCACCTGGCCGACCTGTTCCGCCGCGAGACGGGCCTGGCCCCCAAGGCCGCCGCCCGGGTGATGCGTTTCGAGCGGGCCTGCGACCGCCTGCGCTCGCGCACCCGTCCCCCGCTGGCGGCGGTGGCCGCCGACTGCGGGTACGTCGACCAGGCGCACCTCTCGCGCGACTTCCGCGACCTCGCCGGCCTCACGGCCACGCAGTGGCTGGCCGAGCGCCCGGCCGAGGCGTGATCGGCCGTTGCGGGACATGGGGTGCGGATGTGCCGCCCATGTCCCGGGTCCAGCGATCATGGTGTGAGACGGGGTCGGACCGGCCGGGTCACGTCCGACCTCGACGGATGTGATCGTCGGGCTCGGGACATGGGATGCACATGTGCAGGTCATGCCCCGATTCGAGCGATCACGGCAGCGGGTTCTGTCGTTCGGGCCCACCGGCGGCCGCCGGTCGGCATCATCCCGCCGCATGTCGACGTTCGATCAGCTGGTCGCGCGGCAGGGCGGGGTGGTCGCCCTGTGGCAGGCGGTGGAGCACGGGATGACGGCGGCCACAGTGCACCGCCGGGCGCGCAGCGGCGCATGGCTGCGGTTGCACCCGGGGGTATACCTCATCGGCGGGCACCGCTTCACCGACGAGGTCCGGGTACGGGCGGCGTGGCTGTGGGCCGGGCCGGCCGCTGCCGTCACCGGGTGCACGGCCGCCTGGTGGCACGGCATGCGGGACCGGCTGCCCGAGGACGTCGAACTCACCGTTCCGGCGGCCGCGAAGCCGCGCCCGCAGCCCGGGGTGCGACTGCGGCGGCGCGACCTCTCCGGAGCCGATCTCGTCGTGGCCAGGGACGTCCGGGTGGCGGAGAAGCCGTTCGCCGCGCTGGAGACCGCAGCCGCCGTGTGGGACGGCCCGACGTTCCTCGACCGGGCCCTCCAGCAGCACGTGCGCTTCCCCGCGCTGTACCGCAGCTTCTGCCGCAACATGGGCCGCGACGGCTCGTCGGAGGCCGGCCGGCTGATCACCGCGGCCGCCGACCGGGCCGACTCCGCGGCCGAGCGGCTGCTCGTGAAACTGCTGCGGCAGGCCGGGATCGGCGGCTGGGTGCTCGGATTCCCGTTCGGGCAGTACCGCATCGACCTGGCGTTCCCCGCCCGCAGGCTGGCGATCGAGGTCGACGGGTGGGCCTGGCACGTCGACGCCGAGCGTTTCCGCAACGACCGCCGCAAGGGCAACGCCATCACCCGCGCTACCTGGGACCTGCTCCGCTTCACCTGGCACGACCTCGACGGCCGGCCGGCACAGACCCTCCGGGAGATCACCGACACGCTGGCGATGACCGACGCGTGACCGGCAGGATCGGGACGCGGCGTGCCGATGCTCGGCCCGAGCAGACCCGACGGGCACCTGCGGGACTCGGGTTGCGGAGGTACAGCCCGGACCCGGCATCGCTGATGGCGGACCTCATGATCGCCGGCTGCGGGACATGAGCTGCGGTGGTGCAGCCTCGGTCCCGATCCCGCCGATCACGGGACGCCGTGCGGGCGACCGTGGAGGGCGGAACGAGCCGCGGTGGTGCAGCCATGACCGATCGTGGGTCGGCGGCGACGACCCCGGCCGTCGTGATCGACACATCCGGGACATGGGCTGCACATGTGCACGCCAGGTCCCGATTCTGCCGATCATGGACCCGGCACCGTCCACGGCGACCGTGGTGCGCAAGCCCGGGGACACCGCCTACGGCAGCAGACAGTTCGTCGTCCGCGATCCCGAGGGCCACACCTGGAGCGCGGGCACCTGGTACGAGTGAGCCCGGGTACGAGCGAGCTACTGCTGCAGGATGCCCTGCACGTCGAGGGTGATCTCGATGGTGGAGCCGACCACGGGCACGCCGCGGGCGAGCATCTGCTGCCAGTTGACGGTGAAGTGCTCCCGGTGCAACTGCGTGGTGGCGATGCAGCCCGCGCGCATCCCGTTCCACTCCTGCATGCCCAGGTAGGTGGCGTCGAGCTGGACGTCGCTGGTCATGCCGTGCAGCGTGAGCTCGCCGTCGACGAGCCAGCGGTTGCCGCCCGCGCGGGCGAAGCGGTGGCTGGTGTAGTGCAGCTTCGGGAAGTTGGCGACGTCGAGGAAGTCGGCCGAGCGCAGGTGCTCGTCGCGCTTCTCGGTGTTGGTGAACACGCTGGCCGCGTCGATGAGGACCTCGGCGTGGGACTCCTCGAAGTCCTCGGCGATGCGGATCTGCCCGGAGAACTGCTGGAACTGCCCGTACACCCGCGACATCGCGATGTGGCGCGCCACGAACCGGATCGCCGAGTGGTCCGGGTCGATCTCGTAGACGCCCGGGGTGGGGGTGGTGAGCGTCTCGTCGGGCACGAGGGTGAGCTGGCCGACGGCGTTGTGGCTGCCCCACTCGACGTTGGCGCGCTCGTGGAGGCTCTGGTACCCGCCGGCCTCGGCGCGGATGCGGTAGTCGCCGGGCTGCACGGCGGCGGCGAAGAAGCCGTAGGCGTCGGTGTCGGAGTGGGCGACGCGCTTGCTGGAGCGGTCGAACACCGAGATCTCCGCACCGGGCAGCGGCCTGCCGTCGGCGTCGCGGACCTCCCCGGAGAGCAGGCCGCCGGTCAACGGGATCGGCATGAGGGCCTGCCGCCCGCCGGTCGCCCGGTCCCGGCCACCCCGACGGCGCTTGCTCCAGAACATGGTCATGAACCTAACAGGTCGACGGATTCGGTAACTATCGGTGACAAGAGTTGCCGAAGACGTCACTCGTCCGTCTCATCGGGGTCGGCCCCGCCGCCACGCATCAACCAGAGGACTCCGTCGAGTTCGTCCGGTTTGATCAGCACCTCCCGGGCCTTCGACCCCTCCGACGGTCCGACGACACCGCGCGTCTCCAGCAGGTCCATCAGCCGCCCCGCCTTCGCGAACCCGACCCGCAGCTTGCGCTGCAGCATCGAGGTGGACCCGAACTGCGAGGTGACGATCAGCTCCGTGGCCTGGAGCAGGATGTCGAGGTCGTCGCCGATCTCGGGGTCGACCTCCTTGGCCTCCCCGGCCTTCTGCACCGTGACGCCCTCGGTGTAGGTCGGCTCGGCCTGGTCCTTGGTGAACGCGACCACCGAGGTGATCTCGTCGTCGTCGACGAACGCCCCCTGCATGCGGACCGGCTTGCCGGCCCCCATCGGCAGGTACAGCGCGTCGCCCATGCCGATCAGCTTCTCGGCGCCGGGCTGGTCGAGGATGACCCGCGAGTCGGTGAGCGACGACGTGGCGAAGGCCAGGCGCGACGGCACGTTGGTCTTGATCAGGCCGGTGACGACGTCGACGGACGGGCGCTGCGTGGCGAGCACCAGGTGGATGCCGGCGGCGCGGGCCTTCTGCGTGATCCGTACGACCGCGTCCTCGACGTCGCGGGGCGCGGTCATCATCAGGTCGGCCAGCTCGTCGACGATGCACAGGATGTAGGGGTAGGGCCGGTAGACGCGCTCGGAACCCAGCGGCGCGGTGATCTCGCCGGTGCGCACCTTGCGGTTGAACTCGTCGACGTGGCGGACCTTGTTGACCTGCATGTCCTGGTAGCGCTGCTCCATCTCCTCCACCAGCCACGCCAGCGCGGAGGCCGCCTTCTTCGGCTGGGTGATGATGGGCGTGATGAGGTGCGGGATGCCCTCGTACGGGGTGAGCTCGACCATCTTCGGGTCGATGAGGATCATCCGGACCTCGTCCGGCGTGGCCCGGGAGAGCAGCGAGACGAGCATGGAGTTGACGAAGCTCGACTTGCCCGAGCCGGTGGAGCCCGCGACCAGCAGGTGCGGCATCTTCGCCAGGTTCGCGGTGAGGAAGTGGCCCTCGATGTCCTTGCCCAGCCCGACGACGAGCGGGTGCTGCTCGGCGCGCGCGTTGCCCGAGCGCAGCACGTCGCCCAGGCGGACCATCTCGCGGTCGGTGTTGGGCACCTCGATGCCGACGGCCGACTTGCCCGGGATCGGCGCCAGGATCCGCACGTTGTCGGTGGCCACGGCGTAGGAGATGTTCTTCGTCAGCTGGGTGATCTTCTCGACCTTCACGGCCGGGCCCAGCTCGATCTCGTAGCGGGTGACGGTCGGGCCGCGGGTGAAGCCGGTGACCTGCGCGTCGATGGAGAACTGCTCCAGCACGCCGGTGATCCGCTCGATCATCGCGTCGTTAGCGCTGCTGCGGGTCTTGGGCGCCGGGCCGGTGGGGAGCAGGTCGCTGGGTGGGAGCAGGTAGGGCGGCTCCCCGTCGCGGTCGGGGACGGTGAGGCGCAGCTGCTCGCCGACCGCGGCCTCCGGCTCGGGCTCGGCCGGGGGGGTGGCGGCCACCGCTGCGGCGGGGCGGCGACGCGCCGGGGGAGCGGGGGGCGCGGGCTCCTCGGCGGTGGGCTCGGGCACCTCCCCCTCCGGCTCGTCCCGCTGGGCGTCGGCGGTGCGGGAGGCCTGGCGGCGCCGCGACGGGCGGCGCAGCGGCGCCGGCTCGGCGGCGAGGACCGGGTCGGCGGCGGGATCGTCGCAGTGATCGTCGCGGGGGCCGGGCTCGGTGCCGCGACCCGCGAGGCGGCGCAGCCGTTCGGGCACCGCTCGCACCGGCGTACCGGTGAGCAGCAGGAGCGCGTACGCCGAGAGCAGGACCAGGACCGGCACCGCGACCCACACCGTCAACCCCGTGGCGAGCGGTGTGGCGGCCAGGTAGCCGACCGCGCCGCCCCCGCTCCCCCAGGTGGCGGGTTCGAGAGGGCCGCCGGAGGCGAGGTGCACCAGCCCGAGCGCGCCGAGGGCCAGCAGCAGGGAGCCGACGGCCTTGCGGGGCCGCGACTGCGGGTCGGCGGGGGCGAACGCGAGCAGCAGGCCGACGGCGAGCAGCACGACGGGCAGCACGACCGCGCCCTTCCCGACGACGGCGGCGACCGCGCCGGAGAGCCACTGCCCGACCGGTCCGCCCGCGCCCCACCACACGCCGGCCGCGGTGACCAGCGCGAGCACGACGAAGACGACCCCGAGCCCGTCGCGGCGGTGTTCCGGGTCGATGTCGCGGGCCCGCCCGACCGCACGACCGGTCGACCGGCCCAGCGCGGCGATCCCGCGGCCGACGCCGTCGATCGCCTTGTCGAGCAGGTCACGGCGGGGCGGGGCCTTGCGGGCCGGGGGGCGGCTGCCGCCGGAGGAGCGACGTCGCGGCGGCGGCTTGCGCGCCGGGCTGCCCGTCGACCGCGTCGCGGCACCCCTGCTGCCGCCACCGGTCGTCCGTCCCGCCATGGGACCACGGTATCGGGCCGCACCGACCGATCCGGTGACCGACGCACCCCGTCCGACGCTGACGCCGTCACACCGGCGTCCCGCGCTCCCCTCCATGGCTCGGGGTCTCGCGGTCCGGGGCGGCTCAGCCGTAGCGGGTCAGCACCACCCACGTCGTGGTGCGCACGGTCTCGCGCCAGGCGTGCACCCGGTCCAGCAGCGCGTCCAGCTCCCCCGCCGTCGGGGCCGTGACCAGCACCATCAGGTCGTAGTCGCCGGTGACGGTCTCCACGTCGGAGATCCCCTCCTGGGCGACGAGACGGCGCACGTACCCGGCCACGTCGGCCGTGCGGATCACGATGCCCACCCGGGCTCGGTGCGCGGCCGACGACGCCGGCAGCGCGACCTCGGCGTGGTAGCCGCGCAGCACACCGTCGCGTTCGAGGCGCTGCACGCGGGCCAGCACGGCGGTGCGGGACAGGCCGACGGTGCGACCGAGGTCGGCCATGGTCAGCCGCGCGTCGGCCGCCAGCAGCGCCAGCAGCCTGCGGTCCAGCTCGTCGGGCTGACGATCCGTCGGCGGCACGGGCCACATCGTGGCACTTCGCCGGGTCCTGCCGACGGTCGGAGTCGTGTCCCGCGGACGCCGCGTCGCGACACTGGATCCATGACGACCATCACCGCGGATCTCGTGCACGACACCCTGCGCCGGCACCTGCTGGTGGACGGGTTCGACCTCGTGCTCGACACCCGGGCCAGCCTCGGGTCCCGGCTCGTCGACGCCCGCGACGGCCGCGGATACCTGGACATGTTCAGCTTCTTCGCCTCCGCGCCGCTGGGGGTGAACCACCCGGCGCTGACCGAGGACCCGGCGTTCCTCGCCGAGCTGACCGAGGTGGCGGTGAACAAGCCGTCGAACTCCGACGTCTACACCGTGGCGATGGCGCGGTTCGTCGAGACGTTCTCCCGCGTCGTCGGGGATCCGGCGCTGCCGCACCTGTTCCTCGTCGAGGGCGGGGCCCCGGCCGTCGAGAACGCGCTGAAGGTGGCGTTCGACTGGAAGCGTCGCCACAACGCGATGCACGGCCGCGACGGCGATCTCGGCACCCGCGTGCTCCATCTCCGCAACGCGTTCCACGGCCGCAGCGGCTACACGCTCTCGCTGACCAACACCGACCCGCTGAAGACCGCGCTGTTCCCCACGTTCGACTGGCCCCGGATCGACGTGCCGGCGATCCACCACGGGGACGTGGCCGCCGCCGAGCGCGCCGCGCTGGCCCAGGCCCGGGCCGCGTTCGCCGCCCACCCCCACGACATCGCCTGCTTCCTCGCCGAGCCGATCCAGGGCGAGGGCGGCGACAACCACATGCGCCCGGAGTTCCTGCGCGCGATGCAGGCGCTGTGCGTCGAGCACGACGCGCTGTTCGTCCTCGACGAGGTGCAGACCGGAGGCGGCACGACCGGCACCGCGTGGGCGTACCAGCAGCTCGGGGTGGCGCCCGACGTCGTCGCGTTCGGCAAGAAGCTGCAGGTCTGCGGCGTGATGGCGGGCGGTCGGGTGGACGAGGTGGCAGACAACGTGTTCGCCGTGTCCGGCCGGATCAACTCGACGTGGGGCGGCAACCTCACCGACATGGTGCGCTCGCGCCGCTACCTGGAGGTGATCGAGTCCGACGGGCTGATCCCGCGGGCCGCAGAGCTCGGCGCCCACCTGCTCGACCGCCTGCGCACCGTCCCGGGCGTCGTCGACGTGCGCGGCCGCGGGTTGTTCGTCGCCGTTGACCTGCCCTCGCCCGCCGCCCGCGCGGCCGCCCTCCGGCACCTGCACGAGGTCGAGCGCGTGCTGATCCTCGGCGGCGGGGAGCGTTCGATCCGCTTCCGCCCGGCGCTGACGGTGACGGCGCAGGAGCTGGACGAGGCGGTGGACGCCGTGGCCCGCGCGGTGGCCGCGACCGCGACAGCTGTCGGCGAGGCCGCGGCCTGACCCGCCTCCGGGGTCACGCGGGGTGGCTCTGCTCCGGTCCGGTCGGAGCACAGCCACCCTGCTGTGACCGGCGGGGCGGGCCGCGGGTCGGCTAGACGGCGATCACCGTGGGCACGATCATCGGGCGGCGGCGGTAGGTCTCCCCCACCCACTTGCCGACGACCCGCCGCACCTGCTGGGCGACCCGGTGGGTGTCGACGATGCCGTCGCTCTCGGTGCGGGCCAGCTCCGCCTCCACCAGCGGCAGCACGCCCTCCAGGGCCTTGGGGTCCTCGGAGAACCCGCGCCCGGACAACGTGGGGGTGGCCACGGTGCGACCGGTGGTGGCGTCGATGGCCACCGCGATCGAGATGAACCCGCCCTCGCCCAGCACGATCCGGTCGGCCAGCGTGGGCTGCTCGATGTCGCCGGTGGACACCCCGTCGACGTAGGCCCGGCCCACCTCGACCCGCCCGGAGATGGTGGCGCGGCCGTCGACCAGGTCGACGGTGACCCCGTTCTCGGTGACGACGACGGCGTCGTGCGCCACGCCGGTCTGCTCGGCCAGCTCCGCGTTGGCCCGCAGGTGCCGCCATTCGCCGTGCACCGGCATGACGTTGCTGGGCCGCACCGCGTTGTAGAGGAACAGCAGCTCCCCCGATGCGGCGTGCCCGGACACGTGCACGTTGGCGTTGCGGTTGTCGATCACCTGGATGCCGGCACGGCGCATCCGGTTGATCACGCCGAAGACGGCGTGCTCGTTGCCCGGGATGAGCGAGCTGGACAGGATCACCGTGTCGGTGGAACGCATCTGGAACGTGCGGTGCTCACCGCGGGCGATCCGCGACAGCGCCGCCATCGGCTCGCCCTGCGACCCGGTGCAGATGACCAGCAGCTTCTCGTCGGGCAGGTCGTCGGCGTCGTCGAGGGAGACCATGGTGCCCTCGGGCACGTGCAGCAGCCCGAGATCGGTGGCGATCTCCATGTTGCGCAGCATCGATCGCCCGATCAGGCAGATGCGGCGGCCGTGGGCCACCGCGCCGTCGACGATCTGCTGCACCCGGTAGACGTTGCTGGCGAAGCAGGCCACGAACGCCCGGCCCTGCGCCCGCCCGATGGCCGCGGCCAGGTTCGGGCCCAGGGTGGCCTCCGACGCCGAGACACCGGGGGTGTCGGCGCTGGTGGAGTCGCACAGGAACAGGTCGACGCCCTCGTCGCCGAGCCGGGAGAAGCCGGGCAGGTCGGTGAGCCGGCCGTCGAGCGGGCGCTGGTCGAGCTTGATGTCACCGGTGTGCAGCACCACGCCCGCGGGCGTGCGGATCGCGATGGCGACCGCCTGCGGGATCGAGTGCGAGACCGCGAAGTACTCGCACTCGAACGGGCCGTGCCGGGTCCGGTCACCCTCGTTGACCGTGACCAGCTGCGGGGTGAGCCGGTGCTCCTTGCACTTGGCCGCCACCAGGGCCAGCGTGAACGGCGTACCGACGATCTTCAGGTCGGGCCGCTGGCGCAGCAGGAAGGGCACCGCGCCGATGTGGTCCTCGTGGCCGTGGGTGAGCACGAGCGCGTCGATGTCGTCGAGGCGGTCGAGGATGGGGCGGAAGTCGGGCAGGATCAGGTCGACGCCGGGGGCGTCGGCGTCGGGGAACAGCACTCCGGCGTCGACGATCAGCAGCCGGCCCTCGTGCTCGAAGACGGTCATGTTGCGACCGATCTCACCGATCCCGCCGAGCGTGAGCACGCGCAGGCCACCGGCCGGGAGCGGTCCGGGCGGTTGTGTGGGCAGGGCCGGGAGCGCCGCCTCCGGCGCGGCGGAGGGACGGGGCTGATCGCGCCGGTTGGGGCGGGATCGACGGTCGGACCGGTTCCGGTCGGACCGTGCGGGGGGACGACTCAACGAACTCCTCAGTTCAAGGTGGAAAGTGACACTGCTTCAGCGGTAGGCGACCTCGGCCCCGAGGTCGACGGCGGCCCGGGCGCCGAGCGCGCCCTGGCCGCGGGGCCGGCGCCCGGAGCGGGCCTCGGCATCGAGCGCCACCCCGGCGGCATCGAGGTCGGCGACGATCGCCGCCACCTCGGCGTCGGTGGCGGGCGGGAGCGGCAGGCGGGGATCACCGACGTCGAGACCCCGCAGACGCAGCGCCGTCTTCGCGAACACCGCCCCGCCGACGCGGCCCATGGCGCGGATCACCGGCAGCATCGAGGCGTTGAGGTTGCGGGCGCGGTCGGTCTGCCCGGCCTCGTACGCGTCGAGCATGGCGCGCAGGCGATCCGCCACGACGTGCCCGGTGACGCTGACGAACCCGACGGCGCCCACCGACAGCCACGGCAGGTTCACCGGGTCGTCACCGGAGTAGTAGGCGAGCGAGGTGGTGGCGATGATCTCCGTGCCGACCCGCAGGTCGTTGCGGGCGTCCTTCACCGCGACGACCCGCGGGTGCTCGGCCAGGCGCTGCAGCGTCTCCAGGTCGATCGGGATGACGCTGCGCGGCGGGATGTCGTAGAGCATCACCGGCAACTCGGTGGCGTCGGCGATGGCGGTGAAGTGCAGCACCAGGCCCGACTGCGGCGGCCGCGAGTAGTACGGCGTGACCGACAGCAGCCCGTGCGCGCCCGCCTTCTCGGCCTCCCGCGCCAGGTGGACGCTGTGCGCGGTGTCGTAGGTGCCCGCCCCGGCCACGACCGTGGCCCGGTCGCCGACCGCACCCACCACCGCGCGCACCAGCTCGGCCTTCTCCGTGTCGGTGGTGGTCGGGCCCTCGCCCGTGGTGCCGTTGACGACGAGACCGTCGTTGCCCAGGTCGACCAGCTTCGTGGCCAGCTCCTCGGCGGTGGCCAGGTCGAGGCGTCCGTCGGCGTCGAACGGGGTGAGCATGGCGGTGAGCACCCGGCCGAAGGGACGACCCGGCGTGCGCGCGGAGTGGGGGCTCATGGGGGTGACGGTACCGCCCCGCCCGGACGCGACGCCGTCCGCGCGCGCTCAGAGACCGCGCGACGCCGAGGCCAGCGCGGCCACGTCGGCGGCCGATCCCTCCAGCTCGACCTCGACCGCGTCGCGCCCGAACGCGTGCAGCACCAGCTCCCCGGGTTCCCCGACCACGGTGACCAGGCCCGGCCCGGTGCGCAGGACGTGCTGCTCGCCACCGGGCGTGCGGACCACGATCCCCACCGGGCTGGCGCGGTGCAGCACCCGCCCCATCCGTCGCAGCAGCGCCCAGAGCTGCGCGTCCCGGGCGGCGTCCGGCGGTCGCGGCGCCCACCCCGGCTCGCCGCGCCGCACGTCCTCGTGATGGACGAAGAACTCCGCGCCGTTCGCCAGGTCGTCGACCGCCCCGATGCGGTACGGCGACCACACCGGCGCCCCCGCCCGCAGCTCGTCGACCATGACCCCCCAGTCGGTGCCGGCGTAGGAGGCCATGGCGTGCTCGGTGACCGGGGCCAGCGCGGCCAGCAGGATCCCGGGCGCCGCCCACGGCTTGCGCTCGCGGACCAGCAGGTGGGCCAGCAGGTCGCGGGTGTTCCACCCGCCGCACAGGGTGGGCCGGTCCGGCCCCGCGCGGTCGAACTCGTCGCAGATCGCCGCACGTTCCTCGGTGGCCAGGCTCATGGCGGCGACGTTACCCACCGCCGCCCGCGCACGGCCCGACGGTGGCCAGGACCGCCCGGTGCGACGACCCCGGCAGCGCCGCGTGCCCGGCGTCGTCGCCGCACCAGCCGCCGGTGACCAGTACGTGGTCGATACGGCCCAGGAGCGGCAGCCACTTGCCCACCGAGGTCGGCGCCCCCCACGTGTCGAGCATCGCGTCGCCGAGGACACCGGGCCGCACCAGCGCCCGGTAGTCCCGGCCGCGGTCGGTGCTGTTGAGGTCGCCGACGACCACCGCGGGCAGGGTCTCGCCGCGCACCCGCTCGGCGACCCGCTCGACGAGCGCGTGGTGCCCCACCACGGTGGTCTGGTACTCGCCCTCGCTGGTGAACCACGGTCGCGGGATGTGCAGCGCGTAGAGCACGAACGGGCCGGTGGGGGCGTCGACCCGGACGCGCAGACCGGGCAGGTCCGGCCCGGCCGGCTCCAGCAGCCGCAGCGGGTACCGGCTGAACACGCCCAGCCGCGGGCGGTCGCCGTCGGTGAACAGCTCGTGCGGGTACTGCTCGGTCAGCGCGTCGCGGAGCCCGGGGGACAGCTCCGCGACCGAGAGCACGTCGGGCGCGAGGGCGGTCAGCGTCGGGGTGGTCGAGCGGCGGTCGTCGACGTTGGCCCCCGCCACCCGCACCCCCGGGCCGTCGACGGCCCCCAGGTCGGCCGGGACCCACGGGCCGACGACGGCGAGCGCTCCCGCGAGCAGCGCGGAGACCCCGACCAGCAGCGCGGACGGGCGCCGACGCACCGCGACGAGCACCGAGCCCAGCACGGCCCCGGCGACCAGCAGCGGGATCCCGATCGCGACGACGTCGGTGACCGCGCCGAACCGGTCACGAACCGCGAACCACAGCCAGGGCAGCGCGGCCGCCGCGAGCGTGCCCGCGAGCACCCACCACCTGCGGCCGGCCGGCGGTGCGTCCGACGTCGCCTCCTCGTGCCCGACCACGTTCTGCCCCCCTCGCCCGACGGGCGGATGCCGGCGGCGTCATCCCTCCGTGACGAACGGGCTGGACGCGATCTCGGTTCCGTCGCCGAGCGACGCGATGTCGAAATCGGAGAAGACATTGGGTACCGCCGCCCGGAGCTGGCGCAGGCACTCGATGGCCAGCGCCCGGATCTCGACGTCGGCGTGCTCGGTGGCCCGCATCGCGACGAAGTGCCGCCACGCGCGGTAGTTGCCGGTGACCACGATGCGCGTCTCCGTGGCGTTCGGCAGGATCGAGCGGGCCGCCTGGCGGGCCTGCTTGCGCCGCAGGGTGGCGTTCCCGACGTCGGCGAACCGCTTCTCCAGGCCCTCCAGCAGCTCCTCGTACGCCCGCACCGAGGCCGCCGCGGCGTCGGCGAACATCGCGTGCAGCTCCGGGTCGTCGGCGATGACGTCGGGCTCGACCATCGCGGCGTCGCGCTCGGGCACGTAGCGCTGCGAGAGCTGGCTGTAGGAGAAGTGCCGGTGCCGGATCAGCTCGTGGGTGAGGCTGCGCGAGATGCCGGTGAGGTAGAAGCTCACCGATCCGTGCTCGAGCACCGACAGGTGCCCGACCTCGAGGATGTGGCGCAGGTAGCCGGCGTTGGTGGCGGTGGCCGGGTTGGGCTTGCCCCACGACTGGTAGCAGGCGCGCCCGGCGAACTCGGCCAGCGCCTGCCCGCCGTCGGCATCGGTGCTCCACGGCACGCCCTCGGGGACCGCGAACTCCGTCTTGGCCACGAGCTGGACGGTGAGCGGCACGGTCTCGGGCATGGCGGCAGCGTAACCGGGCGCTCGCAGGACCTCGGATGACATCACGGATTCCTTGACTGGCGTCAAGTGTGACGCCATGGTGGTGTCATGGACATCAGCCAATACGTCTCCCGGCTCCGCGAGGACCTCGCGTCCGCCGCAGCGGCCGGTGACGAGCAGACGCAGCGCACCGCCGCCCTGCTCGGGGCCGCGGTCGAGCCCGCCGCCCGCCTCGCCGTCATGAACGCGCTCGCCGACCTGGCCGCCGAGGTCACGGCGGCGCTGGGCGACCGCACCGTGGACGTCCGCCTGGACGGCCGCGACGTCCGCGTCGTCGTCTCGCCCGACGGCACACCCGACGCCGAGCCCACCCCGCCGCCCGCGCGCGGGTTCGCCGGCGCCGACGCGGGTGACATCAGCCGCATCACGCTGCGCCTCGTCGAGCAGATCAAGAACCAGGCCGAGCAGGCCGCGTCCTCGCAGGGGGTGTCGCTCAACTCGTGGGTGGCGCAGGCCGTGCAGGGTGCGCTGTCCGGCGCCGGGGGGCCGGGCGGGCACCGCCGCGGCCCGGGTGTCGAGAACAACCGGATCCGAGGGTGGGTGCAGGGATGAGCGAGCTCGCGAGCCAATCATCGACACAGCGCGGGCGGGGATTGCCGACCGAGCGCTGCGAGGGAGTGCGATGAGCGACATCGACTTCTCCAAGGGCGGTTCCCCCGACGACGAGCCGGGCGGGAACGGGCTGGTCCGCCAGCAGGGCTGGACCTGCGACGGGGCCGCGGAGCTGGAGGTCACGATCGACGTCGGCCGCATCCGGGTCGACCTGGTGCCGGGCGGCGACGAGGTGCGGGTGGAGGTGCGCCACGACCCGGCGTCCGGCGGCGCCTTCGCGCAGGGCGTCAGCGGCCTGATCAGCTGGATCGGCAGCAGCGGTTTCGCCGGCCCGGGGTTCGACGCCGATCCCGAGCAGCTCGCCAAGGCCGCCGTGCGGGCGGCCGAGATCAGCTGGTCCGAGAGCGGAAGGCGGCTGGTGGTGCGCTCGTCGGAGGAGCTGCCGCTGCGCGTGGTGCCCCTCGCGGTGACGGTCACCGCCCCCGCCGGGTCCCGCGTCGCCGCCCGCGCCGGGTCGGGTGACGTCAGCGTGAGCGGCGCGGCGGGATGGGCCGCGGTGCGCACCGGCTCCGGGCGTGTGGACATGGGCGCCGTGGACGGAGACGCCGACGTCACCACCGGCTCGGGCGACATCGACCTCGGCCCGGTCGCCGGGCGCGCCCGGGTGCGCACCGGTTCCGGCGGCGTCCGGCTCGCCGCCGTGCGGGGCACCACGGAGGTGCGGGCCAGCAGCGGCGACGTCACGGTCACCGAGGTGTCCGCCGATCTGGGCGTGCGCACCGGATCGGGCGAGGTGCTGGTGCACGACGCGCGATCGGGCCGCATCGACCTGTCCACCGGCTCCGGCGACCTGCGCCTGGCCGTGCACCCCGGCGTCGCCGCGGAGCTGGACCTGTCGTCGGGCTCGGGCCGCGCCCGCAGCGAGCTCGACGTGGGGTCGGTGCCTCCCGAGGGCCCCACCACGCTCGTGATCAAGGGCCGCACCGGCAGCGGCGACGTCGTGGTGACCCGGGCGGCGACGGTCCCGGCCTGACAGCCGTGTCCGGCCGCACGGCACCCCCGCCCGGTCCGGTGGGGCGAGGGTGCCGGCAGCGGCAGCGGCAGCGGCAGCGGCAGCGGCAGCGGCAGCGGCAGCGGCAGCGGCAGCGGCAGCGGCAGCGGCAGCGGCAGCGGCAGCGGCAGCGGCAGCGGCCATGATCGTCGTCCGGGAACCGGCAGGCGTGTGATGGACGGCTCCTGGTTCCCGTCCGGCGATCTCCACGCCGCGACGCGGCGACGATCGGCGACTCGGAACCCGAGGGCGTGCCCGGACCCGCTCGAGGTTCCGAAACGCCGATCTCCGCCGGGGACGCCCGCCGGATCGGCGCTCGGCCCGCGGACCCGCCCCGACACCCGACCGGCGACACCAGACCGGGGGCACCCGGCCGGCGACACCCGGCCGGCGACGGCGGGCGGCCGGGGGCCCCCGCTCCGCTGCCTGCAGGTCCGGCCCCGATCGCGACGGATCGATGCCGAGCACGGATCACCACCCGGTCGCCGCCGTCACCACGGGCCACCCATGATCAGCAGGAGGGAACGCTCGGACGTGCCCTGTGCCGCTCCACGTTCCGAACCGAAGATCTCCCCCGCCACAGCGCTCCTCCGACCCGGCGGACGCAGCGACGACCACCGCCACCCGCCCACCGGACCGGAACAGGCGGAGGCACCAGGGCCACCCGCGGTCGCGGACGGGCGGTTTCCGCTCCTCCGGAGCGTCAGGTGATCGTCTCGGAACGGCCGAGCATGCCCGGATCCGCCCGCCGTTCCGAATCGGCGATCGCGAGGTCGTCGCGGGGCGCGCGCGCTCGGGGGTGGGCACCGGAGGTGACCGCCCGCCGACCCGGGCGCCCGCCGCTCAGCGCACGGCCACGGCCAGCGGCGCGGCCAGGTCGCCACGGTCGCCGACCACCACCGCGTCGAGCTCCAGCCACCCGGCCATCTCGCGCAGCGCGACGGCCAGTTCACCCGAGACCCGCACGATGTCGACGCCGGGCTCGGCGAACGCCCCGGGCACCCGCAGCACCCCCGCCGCGCGGTCGGCCTTGAGATCGACCCGCGCCACGAGCTCGCCGTCGAGCAGGAACGGGAACACGTAGTAGCCGTACTCGCGCCTGGCCTCGGGCACGTAGATCTCGATGCGGTAGCGGAAACCGAAGAGCCGCTCGGTGCGGTGACGCTCCCAGATCAGGGGGTCGAACGGGCACAGCAGGGCGCGGCCGGTGATCCGGCGCGGCGTGCGCGCCCCGGGCAGCCGGTAGGCCGGGTGCCGCCAGCCGCGCACCGTGACGGCCTCGAGCGCGCCGGCGTCGACCAGCTCGGTCACGGCCTGCCGGCTGCGGGCGGGGCCGAGGCGGTAGTAGTCGCGCAGGTCGGGCTCGGTGGCCACCCCCAGCGCCGATGCCGAGCGCAGCACGAGGGTGCGAGCCGACTGCTCCGGATCGGCCGGGACGGCCGCCAGCACCTCCGGCGGCAGCACGCGCTCGGGCAGGTCGTAGAGGCGCTGGAAGTGCCGGCGGGCGCCGGTGGTGAGCAGACCGGTGCCGAACAGGTACTCGCAGATCCGCTTGACATCGCTGCGCTCCCACCAGGTGGCGCCGGGCGGGCGCGTGCGCGACGCGCCGCCGAGCACCGCTTCCAGCTCCCCCGCCCCGACCGGGCCGATCTCCTTCACGGCGGCCAGCACGTCGTCGACCAGCCCGGGGTTCGCCTCGATCAACGGCCCGTAGTGCCGCCACCACCCGGCCCGTTTGGCGCCGGAGGCCAGCAGCGGCCAGTCGGCCACCGGCAGCAGGCTCGCCTCGTGCGCCCAGTGCTCCACCAGCAGCCGTGGCCGCCGCGCCGAGTGCGCCCACGCGGCCTCGTCGAGCAGCCCCCGCGCGTAGGGGCCCAGCCGACTGAACACCGGCATGTAGTGCGCGCGCACGGCGACGTTGACCGAATCGAGCTGCAGCAGCCGCACGCGGTCGAGCACCCGCTGCAGATGCCGGCGGGTGACCGGGCCGGACGGGAGCGGATCCGCGAAGCCCTGCGCGGCCAGCACCGCCCGGCGAGCGGCGGGCGCGCCGATCGTCTCGGAGGTCATGGGGTGGATGGTGCCAGCGGCCCCTGACGTTCCCGGGACGTGCGGCGCTCGGCCGCCATCACCATGACCACCGCCGCCAGCACCACGGCCCCGCCGACGAGCTGCAGCAGCGAGAACCGCTCCCCGACCACCAGCACCCCGAGCAGCACCGCGATCACCGGGTTGACGTACGCGTAGGTGGCGACGGTCGACACCGGCAGCGCCGCGAGCGCGTAGGCGTAGGCGCTGAACGCGCCCAGCGTCACCACCACCGACAGGTAGGCCCACGCCCACCAGGCCACCGACGACACCGCGGCGACCTCGAGCCGGTCGCCGGTGCCGAGGCTGATCGCCAGCAGCACCGCGCCGCCGACCAGCATCTGCACCGCGGCCAGCGCGAACGGGTTGGCCGGGACGGGCAGCCGCGTCGTCGCGAACGTGCCGCTCGCCCAGCCGATGCCCGCCAGCAGGGTCAGCCAGGGCCCCCACCACTCGCTCCCGACGGTGCCGCCCGACCCGCCCGTGCCGCCGGACAGCAGGAGCAGTGCGAGCCCCGCCACCCCGACCGCGACGCCGACCAGGGTGGCCGCGCGCGGCCGGTCCCCGGTCAGGGCCCGCAGCACCACGATGTAGAGCGGGACGACCGCGATCAGCAACGCGGCGAGTCCGGAGGAGACCTGCTGCTGCCCGAGCGTCACGATGCCGTTGCCCCACGCCGGGAGCAGCAGCCCGGAGAGCACCGTGGTGGCGAGCTGCGCCCGCGTCATCCGGAACGCGCGGCGCCGGGCGACGACGACCACGACGAGAGCGAGCAACGTGCCGCCGACGAGGAAGCGCACGCCGCTGAGCAGCAGGGGTCGGACGTCGACGATGATCAGGCGGTTGGCCAGGTAGGTCGAGCCCCACAGGACGTAGACGACGCCCAGGGCGACCCACGCGGCACGTGGGACGGCTGGTCTGATCGCCGGCGTGCCCGCGGGGGGAAGGCCCGGGGGCAGGTCGGACACTCGTCTCGGCACCCCGCAGACGTTGCCATGGCGAACTACCCCGTGTCGCCCCGGGTGCCGCCGGTGGGGTATCCATGCGGCATGGCCATCGCCGCGGTCCGCACCGCCGCCCCGCCCGACGTCGGGGAGATCGTCCGCATCCAGGCCGACACCTGGGAGGCGGCCTACTCCTCGCTCGTGCCCGCCCACGCGGTGGCACAGCTCCGCGGCGCCGACGCGCGGGAGGCGTGGTCCGCGGCCGTCGAGGGCGGGCCGGGCCACGTGCTCGTGGCCACGGAGGGCGAGTGGACGGTCGGGTTCTGCGCCGCGGCGCCCGCCGTGCCGCCCTCCGCCACGCCGGAGCAGGCGTGGGGCGAGATCGGGGCGCTGCTGGTCGAGCCCCGGTGGGGACGTCGCGGGCACGGTGGCCGGCTGCTCGCCGCCGCGGCCGAGGCGCTCCGGGCCGCCGGCGCGATCTACGGCCTGGCCTGGGTGCCGGAGCCCGACGAGGCCTCGCGCCGCTTCTACGCCCGCGCGGGCTGGGAGCCCGACGGCACCGTCCGGGCCCTGGACACGGGGTCCGGCACGCTGCGCGAGGTGCGCCTGACCGGCTCGCTGGACCTGAAACTCCAGGCCTGAACCCGGCCCCGCCCCGCCGCCAGTTGCCGCGACTGCGGACCGCGGCGCGACGGCGGGCCTACAGCCCGAGCAGGGGCTCCAGGCCCACGGTGAGGCCGGGGCGGTCACCGACGCCGCGCACGGCGAGCAGCACCCCGGGCATGAAGCTCGCCCGGTCCAGCGAGTCGTGCCGGATCGTCAGCGTCTCCCCCGCCGTGCCGAGGATCACCTCCTGGTGCGCGACGAGACCCGGCATCCGCACCGAGTGCACGCGCACGCCGTCGACGCTCGCGCCGCGCGCGCCGTCCAGCTCGCTGGTGGTGGCGTCGGGGAACGGCCCCATGCCCGCGCGCGCCCCCGCGATGAGCGACGCGGTGCGCACAGCCGTGCCCGACGGGGCGTCGACCTTGCCCGCGTGGTGCAGCTCGATCACCTCGACGGAGTCGAAGAACCGGGCCGCCTGCGCCGCGAACCGCATCATCAGCACCGCCCCGACCCCGAAGTTGGGGGCCACGAGCACGTGCCCCGGGTGGGTGTCGAGCAGCTCCTGCACGGCGGCGAGCTTCGCGTCGTCGAAGCCGCTGGTGCCCACGACCGCCGCGACGCCGTGCTCCAGGCAGAACGCCACGTTGTCCAGGGCCGCGCCCGGGTGGGTGAAGTCGACGGCCACGTCCGCCGCCGCGTCGACGAGCGCGGAGATCGGGTCGCCCTCGTCGACCTCGGCGACCAGATCCAGCCCTTCGGCCGAGGTCACCGCCCGGCACACCTCGGCGCCCATGCGCCCTCGCGCGCCCAGCACACCCACCCTGATCGCCATGGGGGAAGCCTAGGTGCGGACCTGTTCCCCGTCGCACGGACACCGGCGCGTCGCACAGGTCGCACCCTGTGCGACGGGCAGGAGGGGGTGCGACGGCGGACGGTCAGCCCAGGACGAGCGCGCCGATCCACACCCCGGCGGCCAGCAGGCCGGTGAGCAGCTCGATGACCACGCTCCAGCCGACGGCCACGAGCGCGCCCCTCGTCGACGGCCAGGCGAGCTCGTGGGTGCGCAGCCGCCCCCGTTCGGCCAGGTAGACGCCCAGCACGAAGCCCAGGAACAGCCCGACCACCGGGATCACGAAGAACCCGACGACGCCCAGCACCGCACCGGCGGCGATCGTGCGCCCCGGCACCCCGGAGTCGCGCAGCCGCCGTCCGGGCAGCAGGTACTTCGCGACGCTGCCCAGCACGACGATCGCCACCGCGATCCCGAGCACCGACCATCCCAGCGCGTCGCCGCGCGGCACCGCCCACACCGCGATCCCGGCCAGCACCAGTATCAGCCCCGGCAGCACCGGCAGGATGATCCCGGCGATCCCCACGACGATCAGCACGGCCGCGATCAGCGTCTCTGCACCCACGGGCGCAGCATGGCACGGGCACCGGCCCGGGCGGTGGGAGCGGCCGGGATCGACCTCGGATCCGCGGCCCTGCGAACGACGGTGTGCGACGCACCGGCGGGCCGGGTGGCGGCCGGGCCGCGGTCAGTGCACCTCGGGCGGGCGCGGGAAGTCGGGCGGTGGCCGGCGGGACGGCGGTGGCAGCGTCGGGTCGGCGGGGCCGAACGGGTCCTCGCGGCCGGGTTCGGGCCGGTGCCGGGGCGGCGGGGTGCGCAGGCCGTGGGCCGCGGCCTCCAGTGCGGCCCGGACCGTGTCCTCGCCACCGCGGGTGCCCAGCGCCTGGGCGGCCCGGCCCAGCAGCTCGTCGTCCACGTCCATCTCGATGCGCGTCATGGGTCCGAGGGTAGGAGCCGTCGTGGCTCAGACCCGGTTCCGCAGGTAGTTCATGGGATGATCTCCAGTGGTGACCGTTGATCTTCGTGGGCGGTTGAGGAGTCGGCGCGCAGGTCGAGGGCCCGGATGTCGCGTCCGGGTGGGCGGGGTTCCAGGGCTCGGGGGTGCTGGTCGGGGCCGTGGTGGCGGGTGGGGTGGTCAGGTGGTCGTGGGCAGTGCGCGGAGTCGGGCCAGGACGGCGGCGAGGATGCCGTGGTGGGTGGGGGCAGGCCGGATGATCAGCTCGCGG
>NZ_JAJCYB010000123.1 GCF_029263155.1 Pseudonocardia sp. | reverse complement strand
CCCGACTCGCGCGCACGCAGGCCCCGACTCGCGCGCACGCAGGCCCCGACTCGCGCGCACGCAGGCCCCGACTCGCGCGCACGCAGGCCCCGACACGCGCGAGTCGGGGTTTCCGTGCGCGCGAGTCGGGCTGTGCGTGCGAAGGGATGCGGACGCCAGGTGGCGGTGGAATTGAAGTATGGACTAGAGTTATGGAACGTAATTCCAGAACGAGGGGCCGGGCGGTGGTCACGTGAACGGTGCGCGACGGGCGGCCGGGCGGAACAGGTCGGCCGACACCCGCCGCCGGATCGTGGAGGCGGCCACCCGGCTGTTCGTCGAGCGGGGCTATCTCGAGACCACCATGTCCGGCCTGGCCGGGGCCGCCGGGGTGGCGGTGCAGACGCTCTACCTCTCCTTCGACGGGAAGGCCGCGGTACTGGAGGCCGCGCTGGCCGCGCAGGCCGAGAACCATCCGTCCGGGTGGGTCCCGGACGCCGACGGACCGACCCTCCTCGCGGCCCACGTGAGCGCGACGGCGGCCGCCGTCGCCCGGCAGCACCCGCTCGCGGCGGTCCTGCGCGCCGCTGCGGCCGATCCCGAACCGGCCGCGCTGCTCGCGCGTTCCCGTCGCGACGCCCTGGCCGCCCACGCACGCGCCGTCGACGAGCTGGCCGAGCGGCCGGGCTTCACGGTGCTCGTCTCGCTGCAGCGGGCCACCGAGATGGCCGCGGCCCTGCTGTCCCCCGAGACCTACGGGCTGCTCGTCGCCGACCAGGGCTGGACGGTCCCGGACTGGGTGGACTGGGCCACCCGGCATCTCGCGGTCGATCTCTACCCGGGGTCGTCGGGGCAGACGGAGAGAGTAGGACCGACGGAGGAGGTCTGCGGCGGATAGGGCCGCGGGGGCACACTGCGTTGCATGTCCCTCGCCGTCACCGTCGTCCCCGCGCCCGGCCCGATCGGTGCGCTCACGGTGGGCGTGACCGCCGCGGGTCTCGCGCTGGTCGGCTTCGGTGCGGTGCCCGAGCTCACCCGGCGGGCCGCCGCCCGCCTCGGCGTGCCGGTCGTCGACGACGCGGGCGCCACGGCCGAAGCGGAGGCGCAGCTCGCCGGATACCTGGCGGGCGAGCGGCGCAGGTTCACGCTGCCGCTCGACTGGAGCCTCACGGCCGGCTCGCAGCGTCGCGTGCTGCAGGCGCTGCGCGACAGCGTGCCGTTCGGTGCCACCGTGACCTACGGCGAGCTGGCTCTGCGCGCCGCGCTGGGCGGTGGGCACACGGCGGCCCGCGGCGTCGGCGCGGTCATGGGATCCAACCCGATCCCGGTCGTCGTGCCGTGTCACCGCGTCCTGGCCGCCGACGGCCTGGGCGGTTTCGGCGGCGGTCGCGCCACCAAGGAGTGGCTGCTGGCGCTGGAGGGCGTGCTCACCCCCGCCCTGGACCTCGGCTGAACGTCGTCGGCTGACGTCCGACTTCGTCAACGGCGCCGTCGGCCTCCCCGTGCGGTCGTAGCGCGGGGCGGGCGGCCGGGACCCGATCCACAGGTACTACCGTGCGTACTCGACCGACCGCGGGAGGTACGCGTGGGCAGCATCGGCCGGATGATCGCGACGATCGCGATCGCGACCGCACTCGCCGGCTGTGCGCAACCGGGGCAGCTCGGGTCCGAGCGGTCGACCCCCGACCAGGTGCCACCTGCGCCGGTCAACCCGGCTGCGGCACCGGCGTCGGCCGCGCTCGCCGTCCCCCAGTTGCCCGCCCTGCTCGGGGCCGGGCTCGTCGACTACCCGGTCGAGATCCGTACACCCGGGCCCGCGATGTACTCCGTGCGCACCTCGACCCTGCCGCCGGGCGGCACGACGGGCTGGCACGCGCACCCGGGGACTGAGGCCACGATCGTCACCGCCGGCGCGGTCACGATCGTCGCGCAGGGCGGGTGCGACCCGGTCCGCTACAACGCGGGCGACGCCCTGTTCGTCGCCGACGCCGTGCCGCACCTCGCCCGCAACGACGGCCCCGGGCCGGTCGAGCTGCTCTCGGACTACCTGCTCGCCCCCGGCGCCCCCGACCGCTACGACGCGCCACCCGCCTGCGCCGCGTAGACCCCTCCCGTACCGCCCCCGATGTGGGACAGTGGAACGGGTACGGCCCCGCCCGGGGCCCGGGCACCTCGGCAGGGAGCATGGCAGCGAAGACGGTCGCCGGCGTCGACGGACGCACCTGGTCGGTGCGCCGCAACATCGAGTGGTCCGTGCCCGCCACGGGCGACGACTTCGAGCACGACGTCGACGGCGGGCGCGGCGCCGCGGTCCTGATCCTCTCCGCGCTGTTCCTGTTCTGGGTGATCCTCATCGTCTGGACGCCTGCCCTGGTGCACGTCCCCTGGTTCTTCTGGCTGATCGCGGCCGTCGCCGTGCTGTTCTTCCCGTTCCGCTGGTGGCTGCGCCGGCCGTGGACGGTCGTCGCGGAGACGGCGGGCAGCTACGACCAGCCCGCGGAGCGCTGGACCGGGCTGGTGCGCGGCGGCACGAAGGCCCGTGAGGAGATCCGCATCGTCGTCCGCAGGCTGCGCACCCAGGGCACACCCGGCCACGCCGACAGCCCGCTGCAGCCGGTGAACTAGGCGTACCGGTGCCGGAGCTGCCCGAGGTCGAGGCCCTCGCCCACCACCTGCGCGAGCACGCGATCTACCGGCCGGTGGCGCGCGTCGACGTCGCCTCGATGAGCGCGGTCAAGACCGTCCGGCCACCGGTCACGGAGCTGACCGGGCGGGTGGTCACGGGCGCGGCGCGCTACGGGAAGTTCCTGTCCGTCGAGTTCCTCGACCGGCCCGACGACCCCCTGCACCTGATCACGCACCTGTCGCGCGCCGGCTGGCTGCGCTGGCACGACACGGCCTCGGCCACGCCGCCGAGGCCCGGTCGCGGGCCGCTGGAGCTGCGGGTGCACCTCGACCACGTCGGCGGCCCGGGTTTCGACCTGACCGAGGCCGGCACCCAGAAGCGGCTGGCGGTGTACCTGGTGCCCGATCCGCGGCAGGTGCCCGGCATCGCGCGGCTGGGTCCCGACGCGCTGGCACTGACCCGGGACGAGTTCGGCGCGCTGCTCGCGGGGCGGACCGAGCGGATCAAGACGCTGCTGGTGGAGCAGACGGTGCTGGCGGGCGTCGGCAACGCCTACAGCGACGAGATCCTGCACACCGCGAGGCTCTCGCCCTACGCCTCCGCCGCGCGCCTGTCCGCCGAGCAGGTGGACGCCCTGTACGCGGCCCTGCACACGATCCTGACCGACGCGGTCGAGCGGTCGGTCGGCCAGAAGGCCGCGGAGCTCAAGGGCGAGAAGCGCTCGGGGCTGCGCGTGCACGCCCGTACCGGGCTGCCCTGCCCGGTCTGCGGCGACACCGTGCGGGAGGTCTCGTTCGCCACGAAGTCGTTCCAGTACTGCCCCGGCTGCCAGACCGGGGGCAGGCCGCTGGCCGACCGCAGGCTGTCGCGGCTGGTGCGGTAGCGGCAGGTCAGACCCGGTTCCGCAGGTAGTTCATGGGATGATCTCCAGTGGTGACCGTTGATCTTCGTGGGCGGTTGAGGAGTCGGCGCGCAGGTCGAGGGCCCGGATGTCGCGTCCGGGTGGGCGGAGTTCCAGGGCTCGGGGGT
>NZ_JAJCYB010000122.1 GCF_029263155.1 Pseudonocardia sp. | reverse complement strand
CCCGACTCGCGCGCACGCAGGGCCCGACTCGCGCGCACGCAGGGCCCGACTCGCGCGCACGCAGGGCCCGACTCGCGCGCACGCAGGGCCCGACTCGCGCGCACGCAGGGCCCGACTCGCGCGCACGCAGGGCCCGACTCGCGGGGTGGGATCAGGGGTGGGCGCGCAGGGCGGCGGCGAACCACTCGAACGCCGGGATCTTCGGCGGGAACGCGGGCATGCCGTTGAGGATCCCGAGCAGCGCCCAGTAGCGCTCCACGCGCCGGTCGCTGAACAGGGTGATCGTGTCGGCCAGCTCCGTGCGGTCGCCGGAGCCGGGCGGCGCGAGGCGGTCGACCACCGCCACGGCCTCCGGGGAGTCGGGGGCGATCCCGGCGGCCAGGGCGTCGCCCGCGTGCTCGGCGATCGGCCCGGGATCGAACCCGGCGGGCGCGTCGGCGGCCGCACCGGCGACCGCCATCTCGCGGGCGCGGGCCCGGAACGCCGGGTCGCCGACCAGCTCGGCGAGCTCGATCCAGGCCTCGACCTGCTCGGTGGTCGGATCGTCGGGCAGTTCGGTCGGCAGCGTGCGCATGGCGTGGGCGATCCCGGCGCCCGGGGCATCCGGGTCGGTGCCGGCGAACGTGGCGTCGACGAACTCGTCGATCATCGCCTGGCGTTGCGCGGCGGAGAGCCGGGCGAGGTCGTTCATGAGGGCGGCCTTCCGGGGGGAGGGAGCCCCGCGGGCGAGCAGCGTGCACACCGCGCGCTGCGTCCGCAGGGTGCGGATACGGCTGTCGATGGCCCGCACGTGCGCGGCGGCGACGTCCTCGACGCTGCGGCGGCGCTCCAGGACCAGCCGCACCTCGTCGAGGCCGAGGCCGAGCTCGCGCAGCGTGCGGACCAGGTCGAGGCGGGCGACCGCCCGCGCGTCGTAGCGGCGGTAGTTGCCGCGGGAGCGGTCGGTCTCGGGCAGCACGCCCTCGTCGGACCAGAACCGGATCGTGCGCACGGGCACGCCCGACCGGTGGGCGAGCTGCCCGATGGTCAGCATCGTCATGCCGGCCATCGTGAACCCTCCACCCGGTGGAAGGTCAACGCGATTCCGCGATGAGGCAGAGTGGACGGCGTGGGGGAACTCGCGGTGGTGGCCGAGTCCGTCGTCGACGCGCTCACCACGCTGCTCGGGCAGCGCCCGAGCGTGCTCCTCGCCGCGGCGCTGGCCCTGGTCGCGGTCCTGTGGTCGGTCTCGTGGCGCTGGACCCGCACGGTCGTGACGATCGCCCACGAGGGCGGGCACGCGCTCACCGCCGTGCTGGCCGGCCGGGGGCTGACGGGCATCCGGCTGCACCCCGACACGTCCGGGCTGACCGTCTCCACCGGCGCGCCCGCCGGGCCGGGCCTGGTGTTCACGTTCCTCGGCGGGTACCCGGCGCCGTCGCTGCTCGGGCTCGGCGGCGCGCTGCTGGTGGCGGCCGACCAGGCGCAGGCGATGATCTGGATCGCGCTCGGGCTGCTGGTGGCCACGCTGATCCTCGTCCGCAACCTGTTCGGGATCGTCGCGGTGGTCGGCACCGGCGGGCTGGTCGCCGCCGTCGCCTGGTGGGGCACGCCGGGTCTGCAGGACGGGTTCGCGGCCGCGCTGAGCTGGTTCCTGGTGTTCGGCGGCCTGCGGGCGGTGCGCGAGCTGCAGCGCGGACGGCGCCGTGGGCTGCGCGGGGCGTCCGACGTCGAGATGCTGGCCCGGCTCACCCGTGTCCCGGCCGGAATGTGGGCGGGCCTGTTCTGGTTGATCGCCGGTGTGGCCGTGATCGGCACGGCGTGGCTGCTGTTGGGAGTGCGATGAGCGACTGGAACACGAAGATCATCGAGGAGTTCCGGGCCAACGAGGGCCGGGTCGGGGGACCGTTCGAGGGCGACCCGATGATCCTCATCCACCATGTCGGGGCGCGGTCGGGCACCGAGCGCGTGACGCCGCTGGTGTCCTTCCCCCAGGACGACGGCCGGATCGTGATCATCGCCTCGAAGGCGGGCGCGCCGACCAACCCGGACTGGTACCACAACCTCAAGGCGCACCCGGAGATCGAGGTCGAGGTGGGCACCGAGACGTTCCCGGTGCGCGTGACCGAGGCCGAGGGGGCCGAACGGGAGGAGATCTGGAGCCGTGTGGTGGCCGCGAAGCCCGGCTTCGGGGAGTACCAGGAGAAGACCACCCGGACGATCCCCGTCCTCGTGCTGTCCCGCGCTGCCTAGGATCGTCGGCGTGACGATCACTCTCCAGCAGGCCCAGACCATCGTGGACGCCGCACTGGCGCACGGCACCGCCGAGGGCTTCAACCCGCTGACGGTGGCGGTCCTCGACCCCGGCGGAGCCCTCGTCGCGCTGGGCCGCCAGGACGGCTCCGGTTTCCTGCGCCCCGACCTGGCCACGGCCAAGGCGTCCGGGGTGCTCGCACTGGGCATGACCAACCGGGCCATCGCCGCCCGCGCCGCCGACTCCCCGGAGTTCTTCACCTCCGTCGCCGCCCTGGCCGGTGGCAAGATCCTCTCGGTGCCGGGCGGGGTGTTCGTGCGCGACGGCGGGGGCGCGCTGCTGGGTGCCGTCGGGGTCACCGGCGACGCCTCGCTGAACGACGAGGCCGCCGCGCTGGCCGGGATCGCCGCCGCCGGGCTCGTCGCGCAGACCGGGGCGGAAGGCTGAGGCACGGGCACACCACGGTGACGTCGGCCCCGACGGCCCGGGCCGTCGGGGCCGGCCCTGCCCGCCGTGACGTCCGCCCGGTCCGGCTCGCTGTGGTGTCGTCGGCGTGGGTGTCGGCGGCGTGGGTCCGGCCCGCTGTGGCGTCGGCGCGGGCCCTGCCCGCTGTGGCGTCGGCGCGGGCCCTGCTCGCCGTGGCGTCGGCGCGGGCGCTGACCGCCGGGGCGCCGACCCGGTGCGCCCGACGTGCGGCGAGCGGTGCCACCGGGGCGCGCCACCGGCCCGCCGGCCGTCGCGGTGGCTGACCTCGCCGCACCCGGCCGGACCGGCGCAGGGCTCGGCCTCGCGCTCGTCTCGGCCGTCGCGTTCGGGCTCTCGGGGCCCTTCGCCGGGGCCCTGATCGCCGCGGGGTGGTCGGCCACCGGGGCGGTGCTGGTGCGCCTCGGCGGGGCCGCGGCGATCCTGCTCGTCGTCATCGCGGTGACCCGGCCCGGCGTGCTCGCCGCGCTGCGCGCCGACGGCCCGGCGCTGCTGCTCTACGGTGTGCTCGCCGCGGCCGGCGTGCAGGTGGCGTTCTTCAACGCGCTGCAGTACCTGCCCGTCGCCATCGCGCTGCTGCTGGAGTACCTCGGCCCGATCCTGGTGATCGGCTGGGTGTGGCTCGTGCGTGGGCAGCCGCCGTCGGCGCGCACCGTGCTCGGTGCCGTGATCGCCCTGGTGGGGCTGTCGCTCGTGGTGCAGGTGTGGTCGGGTCTGGGTCTGCGCGTCGAGGGTGTCGTGTGGGGGCTGGTCGCGGCGGTGTGCCAGGCGTCCTACTTCCTCGTGGCCGACCGCGCGGGCAGCACGACCCCACCGCTGGTCCTCGCGGGTGTCGGCATGACGATCGGCACGGTGGTCGTGGCCCTGCTCGGGCTCCTCGGCGCGCTGCCCATCGTCGTCGGCACCGACGTCACCGGCGTCGTACTGGCCGGTGTGGACGTCGGGTGGCCGGTGGCGGCGACGCTGCTCATCGTGGTGTCCACCGTGATCGCCTACTTGACCGGGGTGGCCGCGCTGGCCCGGATCGGCGCCACCCGCGGCTCGCTGATCGCGCTGCTGGAGGTGCTGGTCTCGGCCGTGGCGTCGTGGCTGCTGCTGGGCCAGGTGCTCACGCCCGTCCAGGCGCTGGGTGGGGCACTGATCCTGGCCGGCCTGGCGCTGACGAACACGGCCCGCCCCGCCACGCTGGCCGAACCGGGCTGACCGGCGCCGGGCAGTCGTCGCAGAGCATCGGTACGGTCGCAGAGGCTGGGGCGCCTGCGACGAGCAGCACGGTCTGCGACAACCGCGCCGCGGGTGCTGTCAGCTGCTCCGGCGGCGCCACCAGCGGGTGCGGGCGGGCGGCTCGGGGCGTGCCGGGGACGGAGCGGTGGCCGGCTCACGTCCGGCCCGCCAGCGGGCGACGGTGGCGTCGGCGTCCACCACCCGGATCGGGATGCGCGGCCCGCTGGGGAACCGCAGGTGCTCGACGACGCGCAGGTTCAGCTCGGCGACGGCGTCGCGCACCTCCCGCTCGGACCGCAGCGCGCGCACCGTCTCCGGCAGTCGGTCGATCTCCTTGCGCAGCTGCACCGACGGCGGCAGCAGCAGGTCCGGGGAGATCCCCTCGCGGCGCAGGTACCCGCGCAACCACCAGTCCTCGGAGTCGTCGTCGAGCTGGGGGAGCGGCTTGCCCCGACCCGGCAGGTTGTCGAACGCGCCGCGCTCGGCGGCCTCCCGGATGGCCCGGTCCACCGCCGACTCGTCGCGCGTGTGGTCGAACACCACCTCGACGGTAGTGGCACGATCCGGCCCATGCCACGCCTCATCGAGAACGCCAGCCGCGTCACGGCCGCGGGCGAGCCGCCGAAGACCATCGACGAGTACGTGGGCCGGGTCAACACCGGCGACACCGGGCTGTCCGTCGCGCACATGCGCAGCCCGTCGGGGTGGGCCGAGCCCGGCCAGCGGCCCGAGTTCGCCGAGTACACGCTCGTGCTGCGGGGCGCGCTGCGTGTGGAGCACGAGGCCGGTGAACTCACCGTCACCGCCGGGCAGGCCGTGCACACCGCGTCCGGGGAGTGGGTGCGCTACAGCTCGCCCGGCCCCGGCGGAGCCGAGTACGTGGCCGTGTGCCTCCCGGCCTTCGACCTCGACGCCGCGCACCGGGACTGACCTGGCCGGGGCCGCCCGGGGCGATGGCGTCGGGCCGACCGGGGAGAGGGGACGGGGTCCGGGTCGGTGCGCACCCGTCGCTTCCGGACCGTGAGGGCTTCGGGCGCCGCGAGATGACGATGGACCGCGCCGAGCTCACCGCGGCCGTGCTCTACCAGGTGGGCGCGCTCGCGGCGTTCGTGCGTGCGGAGGGCATGGAGCTCAACCACGTCAAGGCACGGTGGACGTGGGTCGGGTGAACCGGTCGATCCCGGACGGACTGCGTCGCGCGGTCGCCGTGCGGGACCGGGGATGGGTGGACATGTCGCGGGCACCCCGGCGGAAGCCGCTCACCCACCTCGCCGGATGAGGTTGCGGGCCCACACCTGGTGCACGGCGCCGTACCGCCCCGCCCTGCCGTCGACGTTGAGGGTGAAGCTGTCGCGGAAGGGAGGGCTCGGTGACCGGCGAACCGCTCCGTCGCAGCAGTCGCCGGCCGCGGTCGGACCGAGCGCGCACCGCCGGTCCGAGCTCGTGCGGCGGGCCCGCGGTCAGGTCGAACACGTCGTCGCGCCCGCCGTCGGCCAGGCAGTTCCTGTGCGCGCGAGCCAGCAGATCGGATACCCGGTGCGGGTCGAAGAGCGTCCAGCACCGGGGGCACGTCGGCCCGCGCTCGGCGGACCCCACCGCGTCGGCACGGACTCGCAGACCGGCGTGGGGTTGATCCCGGGGTGGCGGGCCGACGGCGGAGCAGGTTCACGGCGTGCCCCACAGCCGGGCCCGGGGCCGTCGGGCTGCAGGAGCCGGCGATGCCGTCTCGATGGAATCGGTGATCGCCTCGTTGCGTGCAGAAGTACGTCGTGTCCTCGACGATGACCGACCCGTGGCAGCAGAACTCGACGGTCCGGCAGGCGATCCGGTGGCGGTGGCTCGCGCGCTCAAGGAGCAGCCGGACACCTGCTCGAGGCGACGACCTTCCGGAGCGGCATCACGTCACGCGCCACGCCGCGACCCGACGCGCACCACGGTGCCGGCGGTGCGGCGCCGCGCGGGTGTCCGGGGCGTCACCCGAATTCGCGCCGATCACGCGGGCGGCGCTGCGATGCCGCATCCTGTACCGATGCCGTCCGTGCCCTCCGCGCCGCCGTCCGCCGCCCGGCGGCTCACGGTCCGCGTGGCCCGGCGGGCCTGGGACGACGACATCCTCAGTGCGTCGGCGTCGGCCGCGTTCTGGCAGACGCTGTCGCTGCCGCCGCTGCTGTTGGGCGTGTTCGGCATCCTCGGCTACGTCGAGGGCTGGTTCGGCGCCGACACCGTCACCGCCGCGCAACAGTGGATCATCGAGGCCACCAGCGGGGTCTTCAGCCCCAACGCCGTCGAGGAGATCATCGTCCCGACCGTCGCGGACGTGCTGACGACCGTGCGCGGCGAGGTCGTGTCGGTGGGGTTCCTGCTCAGCTTCTGGTCGGGATCCTCGGCGATGTCGGCGTTCGTCGACTCGATCACGCGGGCGCACGACCAGTACCCGGTGCGCGGATTCCTCTGGCAGCGGACGCTGTCGGTCCTGCTGTACGTGATGTTCCTGGCGATGGCGATCGTGCTGCTGCCGCTGGTCACGCTGGACCCCACCCGGCTCGAACCGTTCGTGCCGCGCGCCTGGGAGCCGGGCTCCGCCGCCGTGCTGGCCGCCGCCTCCGGCCCGGTGGTGGCGCTCGTGCTCGTCCTCGCACTCACCACGCTGTACCGCGTCGCGCTGCCGTTCAAGCCGCCGTGGCGGCGCGTGCTGCCGGGGGCGCTGCTGGCGGCGGTCGTGTTCGTCGCCTGCGTCACCGGCCTGCGCCTGTACCTCGACTGGATCACCAGCACCGGCTACACCTACGGGGCGCTGGCCGCGCCGATCGCGTTCCTGCTGGCCACGTTCTTCGTCGCCTTCTCGATCATCGTCGGGGCCCACCTCAACGCGGCTGTGCAGGCCGTGTGGCCGACGACGCTGCGGCGTTGGGGACGTGCGCAGCCGGAGCGGGTCGCGACCGTCCGGGGCGAGTCCACCGTGGAACTCGCCGAGCTGGTGCGCGACCATCCCGACGCCGCGGCGAGCGAGCTGGGGAGCCTGGGGTACGTGGTCCTGCCACCTCAGGGCGACCCGGACACCACGAACGGTTCCGAGGCGACCACCACCGGCCGGCGCAGCGGGCCTCCCGACGGCGGCCCCGGTCCCACCGCCTCCGGGTTCGTCACCCGGAGCATCGGGAGCGCGTAGGGCCGGGCCCGTCGGGCGTCACCGTCCGGCGAGGTGTCGCAGGTCGGCGTGATGGCGGGCGGCCACCTCGGGATGCGAGCGGAACCAGCCCTTGAGGGCGTTGTCGCCGAAGCGCGGGAGCATGACGTTCTGGTCGGTCTCGGTGACTCCCGGTGCCTGTGCGGCCAGCTCCGGGGGGAGCGGCACGGGATCGAGACTGGCGTCCAGCCGGGGCGACCAGAACATGCCGATCGACTGCCGCGTGGCGCCCGGAGCGCACGGCAGCACCCGGTGCACGGTGGCCGCCAGGTAGCCGTGGGTGGCCACCTCCAGCATCTCCCCGATGTTGACGACGAGCGCACCGTCGACCGGCGGCACGTCCACCCACTCCTCGGCGCGCGACGGCCCCGCTCGGGAGTAGCTCGGACGGGCCTGCAACCCGCCGGTGCCGTCCTGCAGCAACAGGGTGAGGAAGCCCCAGTCGGCGTGCGGTCCGACGCCCTGGGCGTCCGCGCCGTCGTCCGGACCGCCCACGTAGCGGATGAGCTTGCCGAACCAGTGCGGCCGCCCGGCGAACACCGGCTCGAAGTGGTCCTCGGGCAGGCCCAGCGACGCCGCGACGGCCCGCGTCAGCTCCGCGCCGACGCCGCCGAGCAGCTCCGCCCACGCGAGCACGGTGGTCCGCAGCTCGGGCAGCGAGTCGTCGGGCCACTGGTTGGGTCCCTCCAGCAGCCGGTACGGCGCGTCCCACCGGGCGCGGGGAACCGGTTCGAGCTCCGGGGCGAAGTCCAGCTGCTCGCGCGCGTCGGGACGGCCCGCGGTGATCTCGTGGCCGAGCCGGGTGTACCCGCGGAAGTGCGGGGACCGCCGGTTGTCGAGGGCGAGGCGGTCGGCGATCGGCAGGTCGAAGAAGCGCCCCACGGTCTCCTGCAACTGCTCGACCTGCCCCGGCGCCGCCCCGAAGTGCGTGAGCTGGAGGAAGCCGACCTCGTGCAGGGCGGCGCGCAGCCGGTCGAGGAAGCCGGCGGCGAAACCGCCCGTGGCGTCGCGCGCCTCGTCGAGCCGGAGGACGGGGATGGATGTCGGCATACCGCACAGTCTGGGTCGTGGTGTAACGCTCGGGCAACGGTCGCCGAAGTCACCTTCGGCAACCGCCTGCGCGTCGCTGGGGAGCGGACGCGCCACGATGCGCGGCCCCGGGTCACCACGACCCGGGGCCGCTGCATGTCCGGCCTCAGAACGGCCAACGGCCCCCGAAGCGCCCGGCCGGCCTGCCGTCCAGGCCCCACACCCGCCCGGCCGGGACGAGCGCCAGGATCACCAGCGGCGCCAGCTCCACGGGGTAGGCCCACAGGTAGAGCCCGTCGTCGAGCAGCATCAGCCAGATCGGCCCGATCAGCGCGAGCCCGCCGAGCGCCGCCGCGCGGCTGGCCACCCCGAACAGCAGCCCGAGCCCGATCGCGAACTCGGCGACGATCAGGAACGGCTCGAAGAACCCGAAGTTGGGCAGCACGACGGCCTGGTAGAACGCGCCGAGCGGCGCGATCCACGTGTCCTGCGCGGCGTTCTCCAGGATCGCGCGGGTGGCGTCGCGGGCGATGAGGTTGAATCCGATGGGCCCGATCCGGTAGTCCGCGACGTCGATCAGCTTGGCGAACGCGTTGCTCAGGTAGATCAGTCCGAACAGGATCCGCAGTGCGGCCATCCCGCGGCCGAGCGCGCGGTCGGTGCTGCCGGTACGGGGCGCGGGATCCGTGCTGTGGGCCATGGGTGCACCTCTCGGGAGCGGGGGGCCAAGGATGCCACCGCACACCCGAAGATCGGCAGGTGCGCGCGGCCCGCACCGCGGACGGCCGGGCGGCCGGGTGCACCGCCCGGCCGCGCGCCGTGCCTGCATAGGGTGTCCGGGTGCCGATGACCGCGAAGTTCGCCACCACCTGCGGGGTGTGTGGGTCCCGCATCCAGCCCGGCGAGGAGATCGCCCGGTCCGGGAGCACCTGGGGGCACGCCGGCTGCGCCGGGGACGGGCCGACGCCGGCGCCGAAGCCGCGCGGCAAGGCGCCGGCCCGCCCCGACATGCCCGCCGCCGACGGCGCGCTGGAGGTGTGGACCGACGGCGCGTGCTCGGGTAACCCCGGCCCCGGCGGGTGGGCGTGGGCGACGAAGGACGGTCGGCAGGACAGCGGTGGGGAATCGCCCACGACCAACCAGCGCATGGAGATCCGGGCCGCGCTGGAGGCCGTCCGTGCGCTGGACGGCCCGCTGGTCGTGGTCAGCGACTCGACCTACGTCGTGAACTGCTTCCGGGACGGCTGGTGGAAGGGCTGGCTCGCCCGCGGGTGGGTCACCAGCGCGCGCAAGCCGGTCGTGAGCCGCGACCTGTGGGAGCCGCTGGTCACGCTCGTCGACGAGCGCGGCAACGTCTCCTTCCGCTGGGTGAAGGGCCACTCCGGCGACCCGATGAACGATCTCGTCGACGCCCTCGCGGTCGAGCAGGCGCAGGCCGTGGCCTGAGCGGGCCGCCGGGTTGCCCTCGCCGCTGGGTAGCCTGAGCCGTGCCCGACGACCGACCGATCCTGCTCGTCCTGCGCGCCCTGGACCTCGGGGACCTGCTGGTCGCGGTGCCCGCGCTGCGGGCCCTGCGCCGCGCCCGCCCCGACCACCGGCTCGTGCTCGCGACCCCGGCGCTGCTCGCGCCGCTGGCGATGCGGACCGGCGCGGTCGACGAGGTGCTCGACACCCCCTACCCGGGATGGCTGCGCTGGCCCGGCCCGGCGCCCGACATCGCGGTGAACCTGCACGACGGTGGCCCGCAGAGCCACCGGGTGCTCGACTCGATCGGTGCGCGGGCCCGGATCGGGTTCGCCGCGTCCGGTTGGCCCGGCCCGCCGTGGGTCGACGCCGAGGAGGTCCACGAGCGGGTGCGCTGGTGCGCGATGCTCGCCGACCACGGCATCCCGGCCGACCCGGACGACCTGTACCTCGACCGGCCCGTGCCGGAGCCGGGCCCCGCCCCGGTGGTCGTGCACCCGGGGGCGGAGACCGGGGCGAAGCGCTGGCCGGTGGCCCGCTTCGCCGACGTGGTCGCGGACCTGCACGGGCAGGGCCGGCAGGTGCTGCTGACCGGGTCGGCGGACGAGCGCCCGCTCGCGCTGGACGTGGCCCGGGCCGCCGGCCTGTCACTGGTCCGGGTGCTGGCCGGCCGGACCACCGTGGCCGAGCTGTGCGACCTCGTCGCCCGCGCCGCGCTCGTGGTGAGCGGGGACACCGGCGTCGCCCACCTCGCCACGGCCCTGCGGGTGCCCTCGGTCGTGCTGTTCGGGCCGGTGCCGCCCGAGCGCTCGGGACCACCCGCGGGAGGGTCGCACGTGGTGCTGTCCGACGCCGGAGCGCGCCGCGGCGACCCGCTCGCCGACGATCCCGATCCCGCGCTGCTCGGCGTGTCGGTGCCCGACGTGCTCGCCGCGGCCGACAGCCTGCTGCGGAGGCGCTGAGCCTGGCGGCCGCCCGGGTCGGGGCCGCGGTCAGAGCCGGGCGAGCACCGACTCGACCGAGCTGACGTCGACGTCGAGAGGGCTGGCCTCGACCATCACGTCGGTGACGACACCGTCGCGGATGATCGCGGCGTAGCGCTGCGACCGGGTGCCCAGGCCGAAGGCGCTGCCGTCGAGCTCCAGGCCGGCAGCGGCGGCGAACTCGCCGTTGCCGTCCCCGAGCATGAGCACCTTGCCGTCGGTGCCGACCGACTCGCCCCACGCACCCAGCACGAAGGCGTCGTTCACCGCGATGCAGGCGACCGTGTCGACGCCCTTGGCGCGCAGCTCGTCGGCGCGCAGGACGTACCCGGGGAGGTGATGGTCCGAACAGGCCGGGGTGAACGCGCCGGGTACGGCGAACAGCACGACGGTGCCCTGGCCGAGCGCCTCGGCGGTGGTGACGGGCTTGGGTCCGTCCGGGGTCATCGTCATCAGGGTCGCGTCGGGAATGCGGTCGCCGCTGGACAGCGTCACTGGTCCTCCTCGAGGGTGGGTTCGGCGATCATCATGTCCAGAACTCGGGCGGATGCCCAGTCGTGGTCCACCTGTCAGGATCCGTGCGCAGCCGGCGTGGCGGCGAGCGGCGGCCGCAACGCGCCGCGACCCTGCGCCCAGCGGGTCAGCAGCAACGAGTCGGTGCGCTCGGCGAGCAGGCCGCTCGCCCGGATGCCGAACACGATGTCGGCGGCCAGGTCCGGTTCCGCGGCGACCAGCGGGGCGATGACGCCGCGACGCACCAGCTGCTCGTGCACGGCGTCGGCCTCCACGTGCTCGTCGTAGAAGCGGACCGCGGCCTCGGGCAGGCCCAGGCGCCGCATGGCGCGGACGATGCGGTCCGAGCCGGGCGAGGAGGTCAGCTCCACGGCGGCGAACTGGCCGACGAGCGCGCCCCGCAGACCGCGGTGCAACCCGCACAGCGACATCAGGTTGACCTCGGCCAGCACCTGCGCGGGCGCGGCGTCGAGGTAGGCGCCGTAGCGGGCGTCGAGGTCGAGAGCGCGCATCATCTCGGCGAACAGGTGGGAGTGCATGCGGGTGGGGTCGCCGCCGCCGTACTCGTCGTGTTCCACGGTCACCAGCGCGGCCTTGGCCGGTCCGTCGAGACGGGCGATCACCCAGGCCTGCGGATCGGCCTCCTTGAGGTGGTAGAGGGAGCGCAGGGCGACGTACTCGCGCACCTGCTCCGCGGTGCCGTCGCGGCGCAGGTGGTGCGACACACCGCGGGCGTCGACGGGCTCGACGAGCAGCTCCGCGACCGTCTCGTCGAGCCCGCCGCCCGCGGGCACGTCGGCGCGCAGCGCGCCCAGGAAACGGCGTTCCAGCCCGGCGCGCAGGTCCAGCAGCACCGGGTCCCACTCCCGGTCGTCGGGCACGTCGTCGAAGCCGCGGTAGTGCAGCTCGTAGCAGCAGTACAGCGCGAGCTGGAGGTCGTCGCCGTAGGGGTCGGCGACGTCCGGGTCCGCCCGGTCGGCCGGATCGGCTCGCAGCAGCGCGAGCACCGACGCGGACAGCGGGCCGCGCGGGGTGGGGAGCTCAGGCACCGTCGGCCTCCTCGGGGGTGCGCACCTTGCGGCGATGGCTGGTGTCGCAGAACGGCGGGCGCCGGGTACGGCGGCACAGGCACAGCGCCGAGACCGGCCGGTCGAGCCGGATCCGCCTGCCGTCGGGCAGCTCCACGGTCCCCGGGCCGCGCACCAGCAGCGGGCCGTCGTCGGTGAACACCAGGTCGGTCACGGCTCACCTCCCGCGCCGGTGAGTGCGCAGCGGTGCTGCAGCACACGCCGGCGCTCTCCGGTGGAGTGTACGAGCCGCACGTGACCGCCCGGGGGCGACGGCGGGTACCGGACGGAACGACACCCGGTGGGCCCCGGGCGGGCTCAGCAGCATCACGACCGTCGGGTGCCCGGGCCGGACCGGGCCAAACGGCGAGGGCAGGCGGGCAACGCCACGGTTCACCGGGTCCGGCGCCGGGTGGGCCCCACCGCCGCGCGCGCGAGGCGCGGGACCCGGACCGGGCCCCGCGCCTCGCGGTGGTGCTCTCCGACGCCGGGCGCTCAGCGCTCGACGCCCGCCGCCTCCTTGGCGACATCGGCGTAGCGCACCTGGGTCGCCGACACCACACCGCTGCGGTTCTTGTGCTCCTCCTCGTAGGTGAGCACGGCGGCGAGGTCGGCCGCGGAGGTCAGCTCGCGCACGGCGGAGATGGCGTTCTGGGCGGTCAGCGTGTCGTACCCGGGGATCGGCAGCTCGGCGACCGAGAGCGTGCCGAGGTCGCGGCGCGTGCGGTGCACGGCACCGGCGACCTCGTCGGCGCCGTCGCGCGCGGCGACCTGCTCGGCACGGCGCAAGGCGGCGTCGCGGCCCGCGGTCGCCACGTCGCGGGTGCCCTCGCCGATCCGCACGACGGTGCCGGCCACGTCCCCGGCCGCATCCCGGGCGCTCTCGCCGGTGCGCAGCACGGTGTGCACCGCGCGGTTGAAGCCGGCCACGGCCACGCGGGTGGGAAGGGTCGCGGCCCGCGAGACCCCACCGGCGACCCGCTGCAGCGGTGTCGCCCGCAGGGCGGACGGCCCGCCCAGTGCCTCCTCCGCGAGCACGGTGGTGAGCCAGTCGACGGTGGCCGTGTGCGCGGTCACGAGGTCGTCGGCCAGGCGCTGCACGTCGCGCAGGCCGGCCTGGTCGGCGACGGTGCGGACGTAGCGGGACCGGTCGAGCAGCTGGTGCTCCAGCGTCAGGTCGCTCAGCAGGGCCTCCTCGACCGGCTGCACCTGCTCCAGGGTCCCGGTGACCAGCGCCAGCACCCGGGCCGCGGCGGGGGACACCACGTCGGGCACGGCGTCGAGGTCACGCAGCTGAGCGGAGATCCGGTCCGCGCGGCGCACGCCGTTGGCGGCGTTCTGGGCGAGCTCGCGGCGTACCGCCTCGGTCCGGGCCTGCGTCACGCGGATGCGCGCGATCTGGACCTCGGTGCGGGTCAGACGTTCCAGCGTCCTCAGCTGGGTGATCAGGGTCGCGGTGTGCACGGACTGGGGAATGGGGGTGTCCACCATGCCTGGTGGGTGCCCGAACCCCGCGCAGCCACACACGATGCGGGTGTGAGGCGACTCTCCCGGGCTGCTCGGCTCCGGGTGGCGGCGACCAGGGCGTGATCATCCGGTGTCACCCACCGGTGGACGGTACGTTCACCTCCGACGCGGTGTCGACGGGCCTCGGGGAGCCGGGCGCCGACAGCGTCGCACGCCACGCCACGCCACGCCACGCCACGCCACGCCACGCCACGTCGCCGGGGCCGCGTGCCGGTCGACGCCCACAGCTCCTGATGAAGGGATCCGGTCCGGTGGTCGAGTCGCGCCGGCGGGGCAACCCGGCCGTGGAGGTGTCCGAGGAGGTCGGCGGGCCCGTGGTGGGCAGGCCGTCGGCGGTCGCGCACCGGATCGCGCGGGCGGCGCTGGTGGCCGCGGTCGCGGTGGTCGCCACGCTGGCGGTGGGCGTGGTGGTGCGCGCCGGACCCGCCCCGGCCACGGTCGCCGACGGGGGGTCCGTCGCGCTGGCCGGCTGGCTGCAGGTGGCGACGGATCCCGCCACGACGATCGCCGTCGCCGATCCGGCGCTGCGGGCGGAGCTGCTGGGCGTGGGCGTCCCGGCCGCGCGCCTCGCCGAGGACGGCAGGCTGGTCGTGGTCGCCGCGGCCCCGGGCCCCACCGATCTGGCACGGTTCGGCGACCTCTCCGTCCGGGACCGCGACGGTGCCACCGCGCCGCGCCCGGACTCCGGCCTCGCGGACAACCCACGGCTCGTCGCCGCTCCCGAGGTGCGCGAGGTGATCCGCGCGGGCACACTCGACGAGCGCGCCATGGCGGTGCTGGCCGGCCTCGCCGGCCGTGGCCCGGTCACGGTGAGCGCGGTGCCCGCGCTGCCCGGGGAGACCTCGGCGCTGCCCCGGCACACGGTGGTGCTGGAGGGCCTGGACACCGCCACGCAGGACTGGCTGCGCGCCCAGCGGGGCCCCTACGCGCCCGTGATCGACACGAGCGGCGCCGAGACGACGCTGTCCTGGCCGGTGCCGGCCCGGACGAGCGGCTGAGGAGAGACGATGACACGACGGTTCGCGATCACCGCGCTGGTGACGCTGGTGGGCCTGGTGCTCTCGGTGCTGGTCGCCGGGCCCGCGTCGGCGCAGACGGGCACCTACCTCCGGCTGACGCACCTCTCGCCCGACACCCCCACGGTCGACGTGCTCGTCACCTCGTTCGGCGGGCAGACCACCCGACTCGACGGGGTGGCCTACGGGGACGTGTCGACCTACGCACAGGTCGAGCCGGGGGCCTACACGCTGCAGATGCTCCCCGCCGGCGCGCCCGAGGGCACGCCGCCGGTGGTGACCGGCACCCTCGAGGCGCAGGAGGGAGCGGCCTACACCGCGGCGGCGCTCGGGCCCCGGGCGGAGCTGGCGGTCCGCGTGCTGACCGACGACCTCACCCCGCCCGGGCCGGACAGCTCCCGGGTCCGGGTGGTGCAGGGCGCCGAGACGGCCGGCCCGGTCGAGGTGCGGTGGGCGGGCGCGCCCGCGTTCGACGCGGTCGAGTTCGGTACGGCCACCGACTACGTCACGGTGCCCGCGGGGGACGGATCGTTCGACCTGGTGGCGGGCACCGGCGATCCCGTCCGGGTCGAGCAGCGCCTGGAACCCGCACCGTGTACAGCGTGATCGTGGTGCAGCGCGACGGAAGGCTCGCCGCGCAGGTCACGACGGACGCGGCGGGCCCGGGTGCGGTGCCGCTCGGCGGCATCGACACCGGGCTCGGCGGCGCGGCGACGGCGCCGGTCACCGGGTGGGCGCTCGCGGGCGTGGTGCTCGTGCTGATCGGGGCGGGGGCCGTGGCACGCACGCGCGCCCGTCGATGAACCGGTGCCGGCACGCCGCACTCGCGGCGCTGGCCGCCGCAGCGACGGGATGCGGGGTGGCTCCGGTCGCGGGTTCACCCGTGGAGCCCGCGCCCGTCCCCGCGACCGCCCCCGCGACCGCCCACGGCCCGGCGACCCCGGACCGAGGACCCGGGGCCTCCGTGGTGGCGGCGCCGTCGCGGCTGCGGATCCCCGCGATCGGCGTCGACAGCCCGGTCGTCGGCATCGGGGTGGACGGCAGCGGCGCCCTGGTGCCGCCGGACGGCACCGAGGTCACCGGCTGGTACACCGCCGGGCCCGCCCCGGGCGCCGCGGGCCCGGCCCTGCTCGCCGGGCACGTCGACTCCCGCTCCGGACCGGCCGTGCTCTACCGGCTGCGCGAGGTTCCCGTCGGCGCCAGGGTCGAGGTGGACCGCGCCGACGGCAGCACGGCCGCGTTCGTCGTCACCGCGATCGTGCAGACCCCGAAGGCCGCCTTCCCCACCGACGACGTCTACGCCCCGACCCCGGGACCGGAGCTGCGGCTGGTGACCTGCGGTGGCACGTTCGACCCGGCGATCGGGCACTACCGCGACAACGTCGTGGTGGACGCCGTCGCCGAGGGCGGCACGTGGACGATCGACCGGTAGCGCGGCCGGCGGAGCCGCCGGCCGCCCGCGAATGCACCGCCCCTTCGGGGGGTACGTCGACATCCATCACGAACTCCTGGAAGGGCCTGCGGCGTGGCGCGATGGCCGGGGCGGCGGGCACGACGGCGCTGAACGCCGCCACCCAGCTCGACGTCGCGCTGCGCGGCCGCGCTCCCGGCGACGCGCCGCAGCAACTCGTCGCGCGTCTCGCCGACCCTGCCGGGCGGCCCGTGTCGGACGGGCGCGCCGCCGGGCTCGGGCCGCTGGGCGGCACGCTGACCGGGGTGGCGGTCGGGGGCGTCGCCGGGCTGCTGCGCGCGGCGGGGGTCCGGCTGCCCGCCGCGGTCGGGGGGCCGCTGCTCGGCGCGGCCGCCATGCTCGCGAGCGACGGACCGATGACGCTGCTGGGGCTCACCGACCCGCGGCGGTGGAGCGCCACCGACTGGGCGGCCGACGTCGTACCCCATCTCGTCTACGGCGTCACCACCCACGCCGCGCTGGCCGCCACGATCCCCGCGGCCGAGGCCCGCGAGGCCCGCCCGCCCGCCCGCACCCTCCTGCGTGCCGCCGCCATCGGCGCGGCCAGCGGGTCGCGCAGCACGGCGGGCCTCGCGGCGGTCGCCCTCACCTCGACCGCCGCCGACCGCGGCGTGGTCGCGTCCCGGCTGGGCTCCCGGGCCGGCACGGTGTCGACGGCGGTCGCGGCGGCCACCGAGTTCGCGATGGACAAGAGCCCCGCGGCGCCGCCGCGGACCGCCCCGCCCGGTCTCGTCCCGCGGGCCGCGTTCGGGGCGGCCACCGCCGCCGGGGTCGCCGGCCGGGACGGCGACGACGGCCGGCTGGCCGCGGTCGTGGGCCTGCTGTCCGCGCTGGGGGCCGCGGTGCTGGGCGTGCGTGCCCGGGCGGCCGCGGAGCGCCGCTTCGGCTCCGACCTTCCCGGGGCGATCACCGAGGACCTGGTGGCCGCGGGGCTGGGCTGGTTCGGCGCGCGCCGCCCCACCTGAGACGACCGACCCCGGTGCCCGGCCCGGCCGGAGCGCGATCCGGCCGACCTGCGGGTGCCGCGCGACGCGCACGGCGAGTGGGATCAGCGCCCTCGGGTACCCCGTGCCGTGCACCCCGACCGCCCGCCGCAATCGTGACGGCGACGCCCGACGTCGCCGCCGCCCTGGAGGACCTGCGCGGCCGTGCCGTCAACTACGACGAGCACGGCGCACCCCCCGCCGTCACCGACGGCTGGCACCAGGACCACCGGGCCGTCGACCTGGGCCGGGAGGAACCCGGCGAACCGGTGCCCGACGGCGTGGCCGAGCGTGCCCACGCGCTGGTGGAGGGCTACGAGTTCACCACTCCACACCTGCTGCGCGCGATCTACCGTCGCGGATCGGACCTGGTCGGCCGCGACCTGCTGCTGGAGGGTCGGTTCCTGCGCATGCGGTTCCTGCTGGGAGTGCGCATCACCGAGAGCCACGACGACCTGCGCGCCGGGCCGAACGGCCCCGAACGCGTCGTCGGATGGTCCTACCAGACGCTGCAGGGCCACCTGGAGCAGGGCCGGCTCACCTACGAGATCGTGAAGGAGATCGACACCGGCCGCGTCACGTTCCGGATCGACGCGTACTCCCGGCAGGCCCCCATCGCGAACCCGGTGCTGCGGCTGGGCTTCTCGGTGTTCGGACGCGCCAACCAGCTGCGCTTCTACCGCTCCGCCACCCGGCGCCTGCGTGCCCTCGCCACCCGCCCCGTGCCGTACCGCACGGTGGCCCGGGACGGGCTGGTGCACGCCCCCAGCCGCGCCCCGCGAGGGCGCGCGGAGGCGTGGACGCTCGTCTTCCCGCACCCCGGCCGGTAGCCCGCCCGATCCCGCGGTGCGGGTCCTCACACCGGCACGCGGGCCGGATTGACCGGCGCGGCAGCGGGTAACCCGCCACCATGACCCACGATTCGTCCACTGTCGGATACACCGTTCCCGGGATGGCGGAGAAGGACGCCCTCGAGGTCGTCGAACTCCTGCAGAAGCGCCTCCACGCTCTCAACGACCTGGCGCTCACGCTCAAGCACGTGCACTGGAACGTCGTCGGACCGCACTTCATCGCGGTGCACACGATGCTCGACCCGCAGGTCGACGGCGTGCGCGGCATGGTCGACGACGTGGCCGAGCGCATCGCGACGCTCGGCGGCTCCCCGGCAGGCACGCCCGGTGTGCTGGTCGCGGAGCGCAGCTGGGACGACTACTCGGTCGGCCGGGCCGACGCGATCGCCCATCTGGGCGCGCTCGACCTCGTCTACACCGGTGTCGTCGGTGACCACCGCGAGGCCATCGTGCGCACCGATGAGCTCGACCAGGTGACCCAGGACATGCTGATCGCGCAGTCCGGCGAGCTGGAGCAGTACCAGTGGTTCGTCCGCGCGCACCTGGAGAACTCCGACGGCTCGCTGAGCTCCGCGGGCGCGAGCACCGAGCGGGGCGCCGCCGCGGACGCCACCGCCTGACCGACCCGGCTCCGGTGGCCCGGCGTGCGCGCCGGGCCACCGCTCGGCGCTGCCCGGTCCTGCCGTGCGAGGAGCGCGCGGATCAACCTCCGGGCGGGGATGGATGTACCGGGGGAGGACCGCAGTCGCGCAGGGAGCGGCTGAAGGCGCGCAGCCGGTGCAGGGCGAGGTCGTCGACGTCGGGGAGCCGGAACGCAGGGGACCGCGGCGATTCCCGTACGGCGCCGGATCGGGCGCGGAGGGAAGATCGGGGTGTCGGTGAGGGTTCCCCGACCGATCGTGGAACGACGGCGTGGGAAGGGATCGCGACATGCTCGACCGGTTGCGGGCATGGGAGCGGCGGACCCGCCCCACCGATCGCGCCTTCACCGCGGCGCTGGCCCGGCGCTGGGCGGAGCTGCCCGAGGGGGTGCGGACCCCGGGCCAGGTCCTGGGCCGGTTCGGGACGGGGTGCGAGGGCACGCACGGCGTGTTCCCGGCCTGCGACCTGGCGTGCACGCCGTGCTATCACTCCCGGGACGCGAACCGGGTGCGTGTCGACGGCGCGCACACGCGCGCGCAGGTGGGGGCGCAGATGGCCACGCTGGAGCGGCTGCGCGGCCCGCGGGCGCACGCCCAGCTGATCGGCGGGGAGGTCACGCTGCTGCCCCCGGACGACCACGCCGAGGCGCTGGCGATCATGCGGCGGCATGGCCGGGAGCCGATGAGCATGTCCCACGGTGACGTCGACGACGGCTACCTCGACCGGCTCGTCCTCGGCCCGGACGGGCGCAGGCGGCTGGACCGGCTGTCGTTCGCCGTGCACGTCGACTCGCTGATGTTCGGCAGGCGCGGCATCCCGCGTCCGCCCGACGAGGCCTCGCTGCACCCCTACCGGCGGCGGCTGGTCGCACAGTTCGCGCGGCTGCGCCGCGAGCACGGCGTGCGCACGTTCCTGGCCCACAACATGACGGTCACCCCCGCGAACGTGGGCGAGGTGGCCGACGTGGTGCGGGAGGCGGGGGCGATGGGGTTCGGGCTGCTGTCGTTCCAGCCCGCCGCCTACGTGGGCGACGAACGGCGTTGGCGCGCGGGGTTCCGCGGCGGCGACGTGGGCCCCGACGCGGTGTGGGCGCAGCTCGAGCGCGGCGCGGGCGCACGGCTCGACTTCCGGGTGTTCGAGAACGGTGACGTGCGCTGCAACCGCACCGCCTACGGGTTCTTCGTCGGGTCGCGCTGGCACCTGGTGCTCGACGGGGACGACGCCCGCGACCTGCGGGTCCGCGACGCGGTGCTGCACCGGCTGTCCGGGATCGGGTTCGCGTCGACGCCGCGGCCGCTGCTGGCGGTGAAGCTGCTACGCCTCGCCGCCACGGACCCGGGCCTGGTGCCGCTCGCGCTCGGCTGGGCGACGCGCACGGTGCGCCGGGTCGGGGTCCGGGCGCTGCTGCGCCACGGGGTGCGCCCGGTGACGTTCGTGATGCACCGGTTCATGGACGCCGCCGACGTCGCGCCCGCCTGGGAGCTCTCGCAGCGGGGCGTGGTGAGCGAGGACGCCCGGCTGCGCGAGACCCAGGAGCGGCTGGCCGCCTGCCACTACGCGATGGCGCACCCCGACGACGGGGCGCTGGTGCCGGCCTGCGTGCAGCACGGCGTCCTGGACCCGGCCGAGAACGCCGAGCTGGCCGTGCTGCTCCCGATGCCCACCGTCCGGCGGTCCCGGTGACGTCGGTTCCGCGACCGCCCGACGGGGAGGCCTGGGACCTGCTCGTCGTCGGCGCGGGTTCCGCCGGGCTGGTCGGGGCCCGCACGGCCGCCTCGTTCGGCGCGTCGGTGCTGATGGTCGAGCGCGAGCGACCCGGCGGGGACTGCCTGTGGACGGGTTGCGTCCCCAGCAAGGCGCTGCTCGCGGCGGCATCGGCGGCTGCCGACGCCCGGGCCGCCGCGCGGCTCGGGGTGCACGCCGACCGGGTCCGGGTGGACTTCGCGGCGGTCATGGCGCACGTGCGGACCGCGATCGCGGCGATCGAGCCCGTCGACTCGGCCAACGCGATGCGCGCCGCCGGGGCGGCCTACGCGGCAGGGACGGCGACGTTCACCGGGCAGGCGAGCGCCGAGGTCGACGGGGTCGCCGTGCGGTTCCGGCAGGCCCTGATCGCCACCGGATCCGACCCCGCCGTCCCTCCGATCCCGGGGCTCGCCGCGGCGGGCGGCGCGGTGCTCACCAGTGACACGGTCTGGGACCTGACCGCGCTGCCGGAGCGGCTGGTCGTCCTGGGCGGCGGCACGGTCGGGTGCGAGCTGGGGCAGGCGTTCGCCCGGCTGGGTAGCGCCGTCACGGTGGTGGAGATGGCGGACCGGCTGCTGGGCGGCGAGGATCCCGACGCCGCACGGCTGGTCACCGAGGCCCTGCAGGGTGACGGCGCGACGGTGCTCACCGGGGCCGCGGTCGAGGCGGTCGAGGCTGGTGGTGTCGAGGCTGGTGGTGTCGAGGGTGGTGGGGCGCGGTCCGGGATCACCGTCGTGCTCGGCGACGGGCGCCGGGTCGCCACCGACCGGGTGCTCGTCGCCACCGGCCGCCGTCCCGACACGCGCGGCCTGGGCCTCGACGCGGCCGGGGTGGCCTCCGGCGGCGGGTTCGTCACGGTCGACGCGCACCTGCGCACCACGAACCCGCGGATCTGGGCGGCAGGCGACGTCACCGGGCACCCGCAGTTCACCCACGTCGCCGGGCTGCACGGGTCCACCGCGGCGTCCAACGCGGTGCTGGGCCTGCGGCGGGCGGCGCAGGTCACGGCGATCCCGCGGGTCACCTTCACCTCCCCGGAGGTGGCATCGGTCGGCGTGCCGCCGGGGACGGCGGGCACGACCACCCGGACCCGGGGGCACGACGAGGTCGACCGCGCTGTCGCCGAGGGCCGCACGGCCGGCTTCACCCGGCTGGTCCTCGACCGCCGCGGCCGGGTCGTCGGGGCCACGGTCGTCGGTCCGCGGGCGGGGGAGACCCTGGCCGAGCTGACCCTGGCCGTGCGCCGCGGGCTGCGCGCCCGCGACCTGGCCGGCGTGATGCACCCCTACCCGACCTGGGGCGACGGGCCGTGGAACGCGGCGCTCGCGGAGGTGCGCGCGCAGCTCGCGCGACCGGTCGTGCGAGCTGCCACGCGAGGGCTGGCCGCGGTGCGGCGCCGCGGGCCGGACCGGCGCGGCCTCCCGGGGGCGCGGTCAGGCACCCGGGATCGTCGCTAGGCTGCCGGGCGTGCGCGACACCGATGGTGTGCTCGACCTCGACCGCAGCTTCCACGCCCTGCCCAACCGGGTGCGTCGGGCGATCGTCGCCGGGCTGCGCCTCGACCCGCCCGCCCGCGCCTCGGGACGGATCGAGGCCCACCGCGGGCTGCGGGCGAGGGCGGCGTCGTGAACGTCGACGTCCGCACCGAGGTCCTCATCCGGCGCCCGGTGGCCGAGGTCGCCGCCTACGCCGCCGACCCCGACCACGCGCCCGACTGGTACGTCAACATCTCCTCCGTCGAGTGGTGCACCCCGCGGCCGTTGGCGGTGGGCACGCGGGTCGCGTTCGTCGCCCAGTTCCTCGGCAGGCGGATCGCCTACACCTACGAGATCGCCGAGCTGGTGCCCGGCGAGCGGCTGGTGATGGGCACCGCGGAGGGGCCGTTCCCGATGCGGACCACCTACACCTGGGAGGCGGCCGAGGGCGGGACCCGGATGACGCTGCGCAACAGCGGAGCGCCCTCCGGGTTCGGCGCGCTCACCGCCCCGCTGATGGCGGCCGCGATGCGCCGGGCCAACCGCAAGGACCTCGCCGCGCTCACGTCGATCCTCGAGGCCTGAACGCCCGACGGCTCAGCGCAGGGCCCGGTACCCGGCGACGATCCGGTGCGCCGCGCTCACCCCGACCACCACCGCCCAGACCAGCGCGATCTGCGGGGCCCAGAGCGGCAGCACCAGCCACAGCGTGTGCACCACCACGGTCTCGACGCCCTCGGCGAGCCCGCCGAGGAACGACAGTGACCGGCCGTCGTCGATGGTGCGCCCGGTGCGCTCCGCGATCGAGGAGAACGCCAGGAACGCCGCGCCGTTGACGTAGTAGGCGAGCAGGACCAGCAGGAACGGCCACAGCGGCCCGTCGCCGAGCGCGGCGCTGCTGCCCAGCGCGACGCCGACGACGGTGGCGCCGTAGACGGTGAAGTCGGCGGTGATGTCGAGGAAGCCGCCCGCCCCCGCGTCGGGCCGGCCGCGCCTGCGGGCGAGCGGCCCGTCGAGCCCGTCGGCGAGCCGGGAGGCCCACCACAGCAGCACCGCCGCCGCCCACCAGCCCAGCGCCGCCGCCGCGGCGCTGCCCAGGCCCAGCAGCAGGCCGAGCACGGTGAGCCGGTCCGGTGTGACCGCCGGGACGTCGAGGGCGGCGGCCGCGCGGTCGAGCGGGCGCGCCAGCAGCCGGCGGGCGGGAGCGTCGAACATCAGACCGCCGGATCGACGGGGCGGTCGCGGGCCGGTTCGTCGACCGGCGGACCCGCGGCACGGCGACGTCGGGCGACGACCAGCCCGCCGACCACGAGGACGGCGAGCCCGCCGACGGCGAGCAGGAACGGCAGCGAGCCCGGCTCGGAGCCGAACGCCCCGATCGCGACGTACGCGGTGGCCCCGGGGAGGATGCCGACCGCGGTGCCGACCACGTAGTCGCGCGTGCGCACGGCGGTGAGCCCGCTCAGGTAGTTCAGCGCCGCGAACGGCAGCACCGGGACCAGCCGGACCCCGATGACGGCCAGCACCCCGCGGCGGCGCAGCAGGGCGTCGAGGCGGCGCAGCCGGTCGCTGTCGACCCGTTCGACGGCGCGCCGGCCCAGGACCCGGGCCAGGGCGAACGCGCCGACCGCGCCGAGCAGCGCGCCGGTCATGACGACGCCGAGCCCGCCGGCCATGCCGAACAGCAGCCCGGCGGCGATGCTGAGCACCGTGGCGGGGACCGGCGTGAGCGTCAGCACCCCGTAGAGGGCCGCGTACGCGACCGGACCGGCCCAGCCCGCCGCGCCGACCCAGGCGCGGACGTCCTCGACCGGCGGGACCCCGACCCGCACCGCGACGGCGATCCCGATTCCCAGCACGACCAGCAGGATCGCCGGGCGGATCCACCACCGGTCGGGTCGCGGGCCGGCAGCCGTGTCCTCGTCCACGCCCGGGGGAACCCGCGTCGCGGCCGATCTCTTCCGCCGAACGGCGGAAGCATCCGCGCGCAGCGCGGGTTCCCGTGCCGACCCGCGCCGTCGCGCGGCCGACCCGCGTCTCACGGAGGATGTCCACGTGCCCCGACTCGTCGCGCTGCTCGGTGTCGCCGTCGCGGTGTTGGCGGCCTGCGCCGCACCCCCGCCCGCCGGATCCCCCTCCGGCGCCGCCCCGCCCGACCCCGCCGACTGGCCCGCCGTGCTCGACGCGGCCCGGGGACAGACCCTGGACTGGTACATGTTCACCGGCGACGAGGCGGTCAACGGTGTCGTGGACGGCTACGTCGCGCCCCGGCTGGCGACGGAGTTCGGGGTGACGCTGAACGTGGTGTCGGTCGCCGACACCGGCGACGCGGTGAACAAGGTGCTGGCCGAGCGCCAGGCGGGCCGGGCCGGGTCCGGCACCGTCGACGCCATCTGGATCAACGGCGAGAACTTCGCCACCGGCCGCCAAGCCGACCTGTGGGCGTGCGGGTATCCCGAGGCGCTGCCCAACGCGCGTTTCCTCGATCTCACCGACCCGACGCTGGCCACCGACTTCGGGGTGCCGGTCGACGGGTGCGAGGCGGCGTGGCAGCGGGCCAACTCGGCCCTGGTCTACGACAGCGCCGCGCTCGGCCCCGCCGACGTCGCCTCGCTCACCGCGCTGACCGGGTGGGCGCGCGCGAACCCCGGGCGCCTGACCTACCCGGCCCCGCCGGACTTCACCGGCTCGATGGCGGTGCGCACGTTCCTCTACGACACCGCGGGCGGTGCGTCGCTCTCAGCGCCGCTCGACCCGGGGCTGACCGACGCGCTGTGGGCCCGCCTGCAGGCGCTGGAACCGGCGCTGTGGCGGGCCGGGGAGACCTATCCGACCAGCCAGGACGCGGTCGAGCAGCTCTACGCCACCGGCGAGATCTCCGCCTTCCTCACCTACGGTCCGGGCACGGTGTCGACGAAGGTCGCCGACGGGGTCTTCCCGGCCACCACCCGCACCGCGGTCCCCGACGTCGGCAACATCGCCAACACCAGCTACCTGGCGATCCCGGCCGACTCCGCCGACCGGGCCGCCGCGCTGGTCCTGGCGAACCTGCTGCAGGACCCGCAGACCCAGCTGCGGTTCTACGCCGACGGCGGGATCTACCCGGTCGTCGACCTCGACCGGGTGCCCGCCGACGTGCGCACGGCGTTCGAGGCCGTCGACCTGGGCCCGTCGGTGCTGCCGCTGAGCGAGCTGACCGCCCGGTCGGTCCCCGAACTCGACGCCGCGCTCGCCGGGGAGGTGGACGACGGGTGGACCGCGCGGGTGCTGCAGCGGTGACCGGTCGCCCGGCCGGTCGCCCCGCCCGGCTGCCGCGCCCGCTGCGCCTCGCGCTGCTGCTGGCGCCCGCGCTGCTGGTGGTCGTCGGGCTCTTCGGCGGGGGGCTGGTGCAGGCGGTCCTGCAGAGCGTCGGGTACCGGCCGTTCCTGCCCGGCGCGCCCCTGTCCCTCGACGCCTACGGCGAGCTGTGGTCCGACCCGGCCGTCCGCGCCTCGATCGGGATCACGCTGCGGGTCGCGCTGCTCTCCACGGTCGCCGCCGCGGTGCTCGGCACGGCCGCGGCGCTGCTCGTCCGCTCGCTCGGCCGTTCCCGCCCGGCGTTCGCGGCGCTGCTGCAGGTGACGCTGCCGCTGCCGCACGCCGTCGCCGCCCTCGCGACGATCCTGGTGCTCGGGCAGAGCGGCGCGCTCTCGCGGATCGCCGCCACGCTCGGGCTCGTCGACGACCCGGCGGGCTTCCCGGCGCTGACCCAGGACGCGTTCGGCTGGGGGATCATCGCCTCCTACGTCTGGAAGGAGACGCCGTTCGTGGCCGTCGTGGTGCTGGCCGCGCTGTCGTCCGGGGTGGCCGAGCTGGAGGACGCCGCCCGCGCGCTCGGCGCGAGCGCGGCCCAGCGGCTGCGGCACGTGTTGGTCCCGGTGCTGGCCCCGGCGGTCGCGGCCGCCTCGGTGCTGGTGCTGGCGTTCACCCTCGGTTCCTACGAGGTGCCGTTCCTGCTCGGCCGGCCGTTCCCGGCGACCCTGCCGGTGGTGGCCTACCAGCAGTTCCGCGATCCCGACCTGGCCGCCCGGCCGCTCGCGGCGGCGATCGCCGTCCTCGTCGCGGTGCTCGCCGGGGCGTGCGCGGTCGCGTACCTGTCGCTGAGCGAACGGCTGCGCCGGTGAGCCCCACAGCGGTGCCCTTCGGCCGTCGCCTGGGTGCCGGGCTGCTCGCCGTCGGCGTGCTGGCGCCGCTCGTCCCGCTGCTGCTCTGGGCCGTGGCGGGGGAGTTCCGCTACCCGGCCCTGCTGCCCGAACCCTCCGGCCGCGGGCTCGCCCTGCTCGGCGACGAGGCGGTGCTCGCCGCGCTCGGCACGTCGGTGCTGATCGCGCTGAGCGTGGCGGCACTCGCCACGCTCGCCGGGGCGGCCGCGGGCCGCGCGCTCGGCCTGCACACCTTCCGCGGGCGGCGCGCGGTCCAGCTGCTGCTGCTGGCCCCGGTGCTCGTCCCGACCCTCGCCGTGGCGCTGGGCATCCAGGTCTTCTTCATCCGCTACGGCCTCGCCGACACCGTCGCCGGGGTGGTGCTGGTGCAGCTGATCCCCACCGTCCCGTACGCGAGCCTGGTGATGGCGGCGTCGTTCGCGTCCTTCGACATCGGCATCGAGGACGCCGGGCGGGTGCTCGGCGCCGGCCCGCTGGCCCGGCTGCGCCGTCTCACGCTGCCCGCCGTCGCACCGGGGTTGGCCGTCGCGGCCCTGTTCGCGTTCCTCATCTCCTGGAGCGAGTACGTGCTCACCCTGCTCATCGGCGGCGGCACCGTACGGACGCTGCCGCTGCTGCTGTTCGCCTCGATCGGCTCGGCCGACCTCACCGCCGCCGCCGCACTGTCGCTGGTGATCGCCGCACCGCCGGTGCTGCTGGTCGGGCTCACCGCGCGGTTCCTCACCGGCCACCGCGCCGCGGCCGTCGGGTTCGGTCGGCTGTGACCGGCGGGGAGCTCACGGTCACCGGTCTGGCGGTCGCCTACGAGCCGGGGATCCCCGTCGTCGACGGGCTCGACCTGGCCGTGCCGGCCGGGACGCTGACCGCGTTGCTCGGCCCGTCGGGCTGCGGGAAGACGACCGTGCTCAAGGTCGTCGCCGGTCTGCTCACGGCGGGCGCGGGCGAGGTCGCCGTGGACGGGGTGCCGCTCACCGGGGTCCCCGCCGAGCGGCGCCCCGTCGGCATGGTCTTCCAGAAGCCGCTGCTGTTCGGCCACCTGTCCGTCGGCGACAACGTCGCCTTCGGCCTGCGCATGCGTGGGGTGCCCCGGGCGGCGCGTCGGCGGCGCACCGCCGAGATGCTCGACCTGGTGGGCCTACCCGACCTGGCCGGGCGCCGGGTCGGCGAGCTCTCCGGCGGTCAGGAGCAGCGGGTGGCGCTGGCCAGGGCGCTGGTGCTCGACCCGCGGGTGCTGCTGCTCGACGAGCCGTTCTCGGCGCTCGACGCGGAGCTGCGCCACCGGATGCGAGAGCTGGTCCGGCGGGTGCAGCGGGAGCTGTCGATCACCATGCTGTTCGTGACCCACGACCAGCAGGAGGCCGTCGACCTCGCCGACGCCGTGGTGCTGCTGCTCGGCGGGCGCGTCGAGGGCGCCGGCCCGCCGGACCGCTTCTACACCGACCCGCCCACGCTGGCCGCCGCCCGATTCTTCGGCGCGACCAACGAGGTACCCGGCACCGTCACCGGGGCGACGTTCGCCTGCCCGCTCGGCGAGCTGCGCCTGGCCGGGCCCGCCGCCGACGGTCCCGGGGTGCTCGTCGTCCGCCCCGAGGCGCTGCGCCTGCTCGGGGCCACCGGTCCGCCGAACACCGTCACCGCCACCGTGCGCGAGACCCGGTTCCGCGGGACCCACCGCACCGTGGTGGCGGTGGCGGGTGCGACGACGCTCACCGCGTCCGTCGCCCCCGCCGTCCCGGTCGAGCCGGGCGACGAGATCCACCTCCAGCTCCCCCCGACGGCCTGCCGCGTCCTGCCCGGACCCGCGCGGCCCGCCGTCCCCACCACCGAGAACGAGGACGCCCGTGCGTGAGCTCACCGTCGACATCCCGCTCGACGACGTCGTGCTGACCGACGTCGCCTCGGGGGACCCGGCGCCCCTGCGCGGGCTCCCCGGGGTACACGTCGTGACGCTGATCCGGCACCGCTTTTGACTGCCCTGCCAGGAGCACCTGGTCCAGGTGCAGGACGCGCTCGACGGCGCCGTACCGCTGCTCGTCGTCGGCTTCAGCCCGGCCGACGCGCTGGCGCCGCTGGGGGAGTACCTCGGCCTGGCCGGGCCGGTCCTCTCCGATCCCGAGCGGGTGCTCTACCACCGGCTGGGCCTGCGCCGGGCCCCGGTCTGGCGGGTCTACTCACCCGGCACGCTCGCCCGCTACGGCCTGCTCAAGCTCCGGGGCGCGACGCTGCACAAGCCGGTCGAGGACACCCGGCAGATGGGCGGGGACGCCCTGGTCGTGGACGGGCGCGTCGAGCGGCTGTGGCGCCCCGCCACCCCCGACGACCGGGCCCGGCCCGCGCGCATCGCCGCCATCGCCCGGGATCGGCGCGGTCCCGCGGCGCCCTGATCCGACCGCCGGGGTCGGGCCCGCCGGTCCGGCATCCGCACGGCACGGTGCGCCACCCGGCTTCGCAGCGCTAGCCGATCCGCGCAACCGAGCGGGCGTGGTGGCTCCGTCCGGCACCCCGCCGGGGACACGGGAGTCGTCGAGTCGCGCACGTTGCCACTCCCGTCAGAAGGGTGGCTCGTCGGGAAGGTCCGCCCGTGGTGGTGGGCGGGGTGGTTCGACCCGGCGGAGGGGCTGCAGGATCGGGCCCTCGGCGCGGCGGGTGGGCTGGTCGAAGTGGGGTCCGAGGTCGACGGGGTGGGCTTCGGGTAGTTCGGGGAGCAGGAACCCGCCGCCGGTGCGGTACTGCCCGCCCAGCGGGCTGCGCCAGACGAACCGGCCGGGTTCGGGCTGGTGGAGTTGCCAGCCGCCGCGGTGTTTGACGTCGTGGTCGTGTCCGCAGGCGGGGCCGGTGTTGGCGGCGATGGTGGCGCCGCCGCGGGCGTGGTCGCGGGTGTGGTCGGTGTGGCTGGTGTGGGCGCGGCGGCGGCAGCCGGGGAAGGTGCAGGTGCGGTCGCGGATCTCGGTGTGGCGGCGCAGCGCGGCGGTGGGGAAGCGGCGGGCGGGGTGGGCGTCGAGATCGGCGAGGTGGTCGTCGCGGCGGGCGTGCCGGGCGGCGATGTCGGCGACGACCCCGGCCCACTCGCCGACCCCGTCGCTCTGCAGCTGGTGGAGCAGTGTGGCCGGGACGTGGATCTCCACGATGCCCCCGGCCGGTCCGTCGCGGCGGACCGGGTGGTCGCCGACGGACCCGGGGCGGCGGCGGGTGAGGCCCTCGGACAGCAGCCGGCCTGTGGTGTCGGTGACCGCGAAGCGCCACTGTGCCCGGCGCTGTTGCGCGACGCGGGCGCGGGTGGCGGGGGCGGTGAGCAAGCCGAGGCCGGGGATCTCGCCGGGGTGTTCGTCGTGGCCCAGCAGGGTGGACAGCGCCACCCGGATCTCGATGCCGGTCGGTGCAGCGGTGGGCCCGGCCGTGGGGTTGTCGCCGGGATGGGCAGCCGGGGATCCGGCCGTCGCTGATCCGGCCGTCGGCGATGCGGTCGTCGGTGGTCCGGCAGCCGGTGATCCGCCCGTCGGCGATCCGGCAGCCGCGGGTCCGGCGGCCGCGGGTCCGGCGGCCGCGGGTCCGGCGGCCGCGGGTCCGGCGGCCGCGGGTCCGGCAGCCGCGGGTCCGGCAGCCGCGGGTCCGGCAGCCGCGGGTCCGATTGTCGCCGGTCCGGTGGGGGTGCGCCCCGTGGCCGGTGCCGCGGGTCCGCTCGGGGCGGCCGGCACGACGGTGGCATCCGCGAGGGACGGGTCGGTGGACGGGGCGCCGGTGGCCGTGGACGTGGCGGCGGTTCGTGCCGCCGTGGCGGTGCCGGGCCCGTCGGGGCGGTACTGGGTGATCAGGGTGGTGATGAGCCGGTCGGTGTCCATGCCGTGGAAGCGGCCGTCGAGCATGCCGAGGTACAGGTCGCAGCGGATCTGGCCGATCAGTCCGGGATGGCCGGCGCGTTTGGCGGCGTCGGCGAGGTCCTGCAGGCGCCCGCAGGCGGCCTCGGCCTCGTCGGCCGGCAGGCCGTTGCCGCTGAGGGTGACGGTGCCGTCGGGGTCCATCACGGCGACGACGTTGCGTTCGCGCACGCCCTTGCGGTACCAGCGCTCGGCCGCGGCGGGATCGACGGCGAGGACCATGCGGCGCAACAGCACCGCGAGTTGTCCGGTGGTGAGCCTCGGTGCCCGGGGCACGGCGGTGCGGCAGATCGCGGTGATCTGCTCGGCGGCGAGGTCGGTGAGGTAGCGGTGGAAGACCAGGACGCGGGGGCGGTCGAGTGCGCCGTCGAGCCAGGCGGTGAACAGTGCGGGCATGGTGTGCACGACGGTGTCGGCGAGGTCGTGCTCGAACTCGGCGGCGGTGCGGGTCCAGCGCAGGGCGGCGCGGGTCTCGTCGGGGGCGTAGCGGTCGAGTGCGGCGAGCCGGGCGACCTGGCCGGGCTGTGTGCCGCCGGTGCAGCGGCCGAGCTCGGCGAGCGTGGCCGCCATCCGGGCCTGGTCGTGGCACAGTTGGCGGTGCTGGGCGGTGAGGACCTCGAGCATCCGGTCGTTGGGCACGACCGACAGGTCGACGGCGCCGAGCACGGCGGCCAGCTCCGGACCGGGCGGCATCGCCGCCAGGTCGTCGGGGAGCTGTGCCACTGCCTGCATGGCTCGATCATACGTTCGACCACCGACGATTTCCGCAGCTCAGCGGGAGTGGTCGACGAGATGTCGCTGACCGGCGACGAGTGGCACCATTGCTCGAAGGTCGGCCTGCGGGTCCTCGACGCGGCGCACCGGCGTCCCCCACGCACGCCGCGGGAGCGCCCCCTCGCGAACGTCGTGTCCAGGTCTGCGGACCCGCCGACCACTCGCCGGGTCGGCGACCGTCCTCGCTCCGTCCGTGTGGTCAGTGCTCTGTCGGACGCCCGGACCCGGCCCCTGATGTGCCGACGGGGAGTCCGTGACCGGAGCCGGCCGGTTCGACACCGCGTTCGGGCCCGCTGATCTCGGCCCACACGGCGTCCAGGGATATCCCGAGGACACCGGCGATCGCCGCGACTGTCGGGAAGGCGGGGGTCGCCACGCGGCCGGACTCGATCTTCCGCAGGGTCTCCGGCGAGACGCGTGCGTCGAGGGCGACCCCGAGCATCGGACGTTCCCCCCTGGCTCGACGCAGCAGGGCACCGAGGCGCTGTCCTCGCTCGACCTCCGCGGCCGTGAGCGGCAACCTGACCATGCTCCCGATTCTAGTACCGGGATAGTATTGCCGGGATAGTTATCGGCACGCGGAGGCGCACATGATCGAAATCTTGGCACCGACCGACCTGCCCCGGGCCAGGCGGACCGGCGCTCTGGTCGCCCACGTCCTGCGGACGCTGAAGAGCCGCATTTCGGTGGGCACGAATCTCCTGGACATCGACCGGTGGGCGCGGTCCATGATCGTCGAGAACGGGGCGGTGTCCTGCTATGTCGACTACGAGCCGCCGTTCGGGCGTGGGCCGTTCGGCCACCACATCTGCACGTCGGTCAACGACGCGGTGCTCCACGGCCGTCCCCACGACTACGCGCTCGTCGACGGTGACCTGCTGTCCCTCGATCTCGCGGTGTCCACGGGCGGGGTCGTCGCGGACTCCGCCATCAGCTTCGTCGTGGGCGACGCGCAGCCCCCGGAGAGCGTCGCGATGATCAGCGCGACCGAACGTGCGCTGCACGCGGGTATCGCCGCGGCAGGCCCGGGAGCGCGTGTCGGCGACATCTCCCATGCCATCGGCACGGTCCTCGGTGAGGCCGGGTACCCGATCAGCACCGAGTTCGGCGGGCACGGCGTCGGCGCCACGATGCACCAGGACCCGCACATCGCGAACACCGGACGGCCCGGTCGCGGATACACGCTGCGTCCGGGGCTGCTGCTGGCCCTGGAGCCGTGGGTCATGGCGGACACGACCGAACTCGTCACCGACGTGGACGGCTGGACACTCCGCAGCGCGACGGGTTGCCGGACCGCGCACAGCGAGCACACGATCGCCATCACCGCCGACGGCGCGGAGATCCTCACCTAGCCGCGGCCGGGACGGACGGGAGAGCCCTTCGTCCGCTGCATGGCCGCGCCCGGTCCGGGTACAGGCCGACCATGGGAAGCCACCGGTCGCAGACCGCCGACGCCGTGCTCCGACGTGCGGGCCGGACCTTCGCCGACGAGGCGGGGATCCGGCTCGCCGACAAGCCCGCCCCGCTCTACCGGCTGCTGGTGCTCGCGGTCCTGCTGTCGACCCGGATCTCCAGCGGCCTCGCGGTGGACGCGGCGGCCGAGCTGACCCGCGCCGGCATGGGTACCGCGCGCCGGATGCGCGACGCGACCTGGCAGCAGCGGGTCGACGCGCTCGGTCGGGCTCACTACCGCCGCTACGACGAGAGCACCGCGACGGCGCTCGGCGACGGGGCGACCCTCGTCCTGGACCGCTACCGGGGTGACCTGCGCATGCTGCGCGACCACGCCGGGGGCGATCCGGGACGCATCCGGGGGCTGCTCGGCGAGATCCCGCGCATCGGACCGGTCGGTGCCGACATCTTCTGCCGCGAGGCGCAGGCGGTGTGGCCACAGCTGCGACCGTCCCTCGACGGCAAGGTGCTCGACGGAGCACGCCGCATCGGCCTGCCCGACGACGGCGACGGGCTCGCCGGGCTGGTGCCGGCGGGCGACCTCGCGCGGCTCGCCGCCGGCCTGGTCCGGATCGCCCTCGACGACGAGCTCGCGGCGGAGCTCGATGGGCCGGAGGCCTGATCGGCCAGGACCCGGACCGCATCGCGGGTGCGTGGGGCCTCCCGCCGGACCGGGTTGGCGGTACGGGGATCGGGTAGTCGATTGCCGTCAGCATCCGCAGCACCGAGAGGAGACGACGATGGCTGCTCGACGCCGGACCCGCGCCGACTACGAGCGTGGCCTCCCCGGCTACCACGATCCGACGGCGGGCGTCGGCGGCTCGACGCCAGGGTTGAGCGCGCTGACCCTGCGGGCCGTTCTCGCCGCGTTCGGGCTGGTGTTCTGCGTGGTCGGCGCGGTGCTGGCCGTACGGGCCGACCTGGTCTGGTTCGCCGTCGCGCTGGCCGTGGTCGGCGTCGTCGCGCTGGTCGACCTGCTGTGGATCCTGTACCGCAAGTACCGGGGGGAGCCGGGCTGAACCCGCGCGGTCGTCCGCCCGTGGTGCGATCCGGCTCCCGGACGGTGTGCCCGGCTCAGCCGGCCGGTACGCCGGGGAAGGTGCGCACGCGCGCCTGCAGCACCCCGTCGACGACGCGGGAGTCGAAACCGGGCATCGGGGCCGTGGCCGGTCCGTGCAGCACCGAGCCGTCGTCCACGCGGAAGGCGCTGCCGTGCCAGGGGCAGGTGATCGCGCCGGTGGTGCAGTCCAGCTCGCCCTCGTGCAGCGGGGCGGACAGGTGCGGGCAGCGGTCGGACCACACGTCGACGTGCTCGCCCCGGCGCACCACGAGCACCGCGGTGCCGGCGGCGTCGCGCGCCACCGGCTCCCCGTCGGGGATGTCGGCGAGCGGGCCGAGCGGCTGCCACTCCTCGGACGCGGTGTGCGGCACCGACTCGGCCTGGTTGGGCCCGAGCCCGCGGCGGAAGGACAGGTGCCCGCCCAGGTAGGCGCCGAGCCCCGCGAGCACGCCGCCGGTCAGCGACGCGGTTCGGCCGGTGCCGCCCCGCGTGCGCGTCACGAGCGCCGCGGAGTAGCAGGCGACCGCGGTGGTGTTCAGCGCCGCGTGCACGATGCCGACCCGCTGCTGCTCCTCGTGGCTGTCGGCGTAGTCGGCCCAGCCCGCGGCGACCGTGGGCACGGTGGTGGCGAGCCCGGCCGCGATCAGGGTGCTGGACTCGCGCTGCCGCCCGCCCACCGCATCGAGCAGCGACGCCGACACGAGCGACCCGAGCGTGAACTGGGCCAGCGAGGGATGCAGCGGATGGCCCAGCCACACCCCGTGCAGGGCGTCCTTGACCGCCTGGTTGCGCAGTACCCGCTGCACTGCCGTCCGGGCCGCCGCCGCCGGCCGGTCCAGCGCCCGTGCCCGCTCGACGACTGTCAGTGCTTCCGAGAGACCCATGGATCCGGAGTTGCCCGCGCGGGCGGGATCAAACACCCGAATGGACACGCCGACGGCGGGTACAGCACGGGTCATGACGGCCTCGACACCGCTGACCGCGCTCGCCCTCACCTGCACCCTCACCCCGTCGCCGGCCGAGTCGAGCACCCAGCTCATGGTCGACCAGGTGCTGGCCGCGCTGAACGAGCGGGGTGTCACCGGGCCGAGCGTCCGGCTCGTCGACCTCGACATCCGGCCCGGCGTGGACAAGGACATGGGGGAGGGTGACGAGTGGCCCGCCGTCCGCGAGCAGATGCTGGCCGCCGACATCCTCGTCGTCGCCACTCCGACGTGGGTGGGGCAGATGAGCAGCGTCGCCAACCGCGTGCTGGAGCGGCTCGACGCCGAGCTGTCCGAGATGGACGGCGAGGGACGCCCGCTGGTGTTCGGCAAGGTCGCGCTGACCACCGTCGTCGGCAACGAGGACGGCGCTCACAAGATCACCGCGGACCTGTTCCAGGGCCTCGGCGACGCGGGCTTCACCGTGCCCGCGCAGGGCGCCGTGTACTGGAACGGCGAGGCGATGACCGGCACCGACTTCAAGGATCTCGACCAGACGCCCGAGGCGGTCCGCAGCACGATCGCGACGATGACGACGAACGCCGTGCACCTGGCCTCCCTGCTGCGCGGCTCGCCGTACCCGCCGGCCTGAGATCCGCCGGATCGCCGCCGCCGGACAACGGGTACGGCGTCGCGGTCACCCGGCCGCCGAGCTGGTGCCCGATACGGGTCCCTTTCGAGATCCTCGGCGCCAGACCCGCTCCCGCCGGCAGGTCCCCGCCGTTGACCTCGACCAGGGTGGAACGAGGAACGGTGGTTGACGCCGGCCGACGCCGGAAGGCATCTGCGCAGGTCAACCACCGTTTCCGGGGCTGCTCAGCAGGTCACGAACCCGCTGGGATCAGACGTCGTAGTACAGCGCGAACTCGTACGGGTGCGGGCGCAGCCGCAGTGGGTCGATCTCGTTCTCCCGCTTGTAGGCGATCCAGGTCTCGATCAGGTCCGGGGTGAACACGCCGCCCTCGAGCAGGTACTCGTGGTCGGCCTCCAGCCGGTCCATGACCGCGGGCAGGCTCGAGGGCACCTGCGCGATGTCCTTGGCCTCCTCGGGCGGGAGCTCGTAGAGGTCCTTGTCGATCGGCGCCGCCGGCTCGATCTTGTTCTTGATCCCGTCCAGGCCGGCCATCAGCATCGCCGAGAACGCGAGGTAGGGGTTGCCCGACGAGTCGGGGCAGCGGAACTCGATGCGCTTGGCCTTCGGGTTGTTGCCCGAGAGCGGGATGCGGATGCAGGCCGAGCGGTTGCGCGCCGAGTAGACCAGGTTGACCGGGGCCTCGAAGCCGGGCACCAGGCGGTGGTAGGAGTTCACCGTGGGGTTGGTGAACGCCAGCAGGCTCGGGGCGTGGTGCAGCAGGCCGCCGATGTAGTAGCGCGCGGTGTCGGAGAGCCCGCCGTAGCCGGCCTCGTCGTGGAACAGCGGCGAGCCGTCCTTCCACAGCGACTGGTGCACGTGCATGCCCGAACCGTTGTCGCCGAACAGCGGCTTGGGCATGAAGGTGGCGGTCTTGCCGGCGTGCCATGCGGTGTTCTTCACCAGGTACTTGAACAGCATGATGTCGTCGGCCGCGTGCAGCAGCGTGTTGAACTTGTAGTTGATCTCCGCCTGGCCCGCGGTGCCGACCTCGTGGTGCTCGCGCTCCACCTCGAAGCCGCTGTTGATCATGTGGGCGACGATGTCGCCGCGCAGGTCGGCGTAGTGGTCCACCGGCGGCACGGGGAAGTACCCACCCTTGTAGTTGACCTTGTAGCCGAGGTTGCCGCCGGCCTCCTCGCGGCCGGTGTTCCACCAGCCCTCGGCCGAGTCGATGTGGTGGTAGGTCTGGTGCGGGTCGGAGCCGAAGCGGATCGAGTCGAACACGTAGAACTCGGCCTCGGGAGCCATGAACGCGGTGTCGGCCACGCCGGACGCCGCCAGGTACTGCTCGGCCTTGCGGGCGACGTTGCGGGGGTCGCGGCTGTAGGGCTCGCCGGTGACCGGGTCGTGGACGAAGAAGTTGATGTTGAGCGTCTTGTGCTTGCGGAACGGGTCGATGCGCGCGGTGGCCGGGTCCGGGAACAGGGCCATGTCGGACTCGTTGATCGCCTGGAAGCCGCGGACCGAGGAGCCGTCGAACGCGGCGCCGTCCTCCAGGATGTCGGCGGCTGTGGTGGCGGGGACGGTGAGGTGCTGCATCACGCCGGGAAGGTCGCAGAAGCGGATGTCGACGTACGCGACCTTCTCGTCACTGATGAACTTCAGGACCTCTTCGGAGTTGCTGAACACCCTCGATGTCTCCTTCGAACGACCGTAGTTGCGGGCGACGCTAGGACGGCGGTGTTGCCCGTCGGTCACTCGCTCGTTTCGCAGAGGTTAACGGGGTCACCCGGGATGTGGCGGGTCCCGTGCCGCATAGGCTGGTCACATGGCCCGCTGGATCGACACCTGGCTTCCCGGATCGAGCTCGTCACACCCTGCGGCGGGTGCCTACCCCGGGGAGCGGCTGGGGTTGCCCGCCGATGGTGTCAGCTCCGTGGCCGGGTTCGGGCGCAGGCTCGCCGCGCTGACCGTCGACTGGTTGCTGGGCTACCTCATCGCCACCCTGTTCACCGGCCCGGAGGTCGCGTCGGCGCCGTTCACCGTGCTCGGCATCTGGTTCCTGCTGACGGCCGCGCCGGTCGCGGTGTTCGGCGCGAGCGCCGGGATGACGGCCGTGGGCATCCGCGTCGCGTCGCTGGGCGGGGCGGCGGTCGTGGGGGTGCCGCGCGCGGTGCTGCGCACGGCGCTGATCGCGGTCGTCGTGCCGCCGCTGGTCCGCGACCCCGACGGCCGCGGCTGGCACGACCGCGCCACCTCCACCGTCGTCGTCCGCACCCGGGCGTGAGCGGAGCGCACACCGGCTTGACCCTCCCCGTGCGGGAGATCGGAACCTGCTGGCCATGGACATCTCACTCGCCACCGTGCCCGCCCGCGCCCTGCTCGTCGTCGACGGCCGCGGCGCCCCCGAGGATCCGGCGTTCACCGCCGCCGTGCGGGCCCTGTTCGCGGTCCGCGCCGCCCTCGGGGCCACCGACGACGTGCCGCTGGAGGGCACCTACGCCCAGGACGGGGACGCCCTGCGGTTCGACCTCGACGCCCCCGGCGGCTGGCACTGGACCCTCGCCGTGCCGGCCCCGCCCGGCCGCACCGCCGACGCCGTGAGCACCGCGGCCGCCCGGTTCGGCGCCCCGGTCGAGCTGCGCGCGCACCCGGAGCAGCGGGTGGCCCAGCTCGTGCACCGGGGCCCCTACGCCGACGAGAAGCCGTCGCTGGCCGCGCTGTACGCCCACGTCGCCGGGCGTGGACTGCGCCCGGCCGGACCGCACACCGAGGTCTACCTGACCGACCCGGGCACCACGGCGCCCGGGGACAACCGCGCCGTCCTGAGTGTCCCCGTATGGACGGGCTGATGCCGATCGGGGCGTTCGCGCGCCTGTCCGGCGCGGACGCGACGAACGGCACCCCCGTCCACCAAAAGTGGACGGAAGTGCCGTTGGTTGCGGGGCCGGGCCGTCAGCGGCGGCGGGCCGTGCGCTGCACGCTGCGCAGCTTCGCGCCGGCCGGCATGGGGCCCTTCGGCATCGCGGCCGCGCGGGACCCGAGGGCGGACAGGCGGGCCTCCAGCGATTCCATCTGGGCCGGGGAGATGTTGCGCGGCAGCTTCATGAGGTGGCGCTGCAGGCGCTTGAGCGGCACCTGCCCCTCCTCGTTGCCGACGACGACGTCGTAGATCGGGGTGGTGCCCGCCACGCGTGCGGTGCGCTTCTTCTCCTGTGCCAGCAGGCCCTTGACCCGGTGCGGGGCGCCCTCGGCGACGAAGACGATGCCGGGGCGGCCGATCACCCGGTGCACGGCGTCGAGGTGGGTGGTGCCGGCGACGGCCTGGGTGACCCGCCACTGGCCGCGGAGGTTGTCCAGCGCCCAGCCCGCGGCGCCGGGCTGCCCGTCGGCCTTGCTGTAGACGTTGCGCTGCACCCGGCGGCCGAAGATGCTGATCGCCGCGAGCGCGCCGACGGCGATGCCGATGGGGAGCAGGATCAGCCAGATGCCGAAGATCGCCCCGATGCCGACGGCGAGCGCGACGGCGCCGAGGAAGGCGCCGAGCATCCACGGGATGAGCGCCTTGTCCTCCTTGCGCTGCATCGTGAACGCCTGCCAGATCTGGCCGCGCCGTGCCTTCGCCGCAGCACGCTTCTGCTGCCGTGCTGCCTTCTTCGCTGCCTTGTCGGGCTTCCCAGCGGCCATGCGGTCCAGGATACGGGTCCGGCAGACTGCGGCCATGAGCGAGCTTGCGGGCGGACCGGCGGCGACGAACGAGCCCGCACGCGCGGGAACCGCGCTGGACACGATCATCCGCTACTACGACGGCTGCTCGGCGGGCGATGTCGACCTGATGCTCACCACGCTCGATCCGGCGGTGGTGCACTGGTTCCTCGCGCCGAACGTCGGGTCGGCGCCGGTCCACGGCGCGGACCACCTCGCGCGGTACTGGCGCAAGGTCGCCGGGATGATCGCGGCCCGCTGGGTCGTGGACCACGCCCTGGTCGGTGCGGGGGAGGCGGTGATCGAGTGGACGATGTTCTGGCGCCCGGACGGCGCCCCCGAGCGGGTGGCCACCCGCGGGGCGGAGTGGTTCACCTTCGCCACCGACGGCCGCATCCGCGAGATCCGCTCCTACTACCAGCAGCGTCCGGAGACCACGGAGCTCGACGGTTTCCCCTACGCCGACCGCGGCTACTCGCTGCCCGGGACGGAGGGCAGCGCGCTGCACGGCCGCTGACACAGTGCCCTACGGCTCGCACACAGGTTCCGGGGTCCGCACACATGGTGTGGCCTGTGTGCGGACCCGCCGGCCTGTGTGCGGGCTGCCGGGCTCGGCCGGGGAATGCACCTCGGCGGGCACCCGTTGCCGGACGGGAGGACACCCGGATGCGAGGAGGCACGATGCGGACGGCACATCTGGCGGTGGAGGTGTCCGGCTTCGGCCGGCACCCGCAGGCGTGGCGGCACGCGGGCGTCCCCCGGGAGGCCCTGCTCACCCCGGCGCACCACATCGCGATGGCCCAGCTCGCCGCGCAGGCCGGTGCCGACTTCGTCGCCCTGCCCGACTCCTTCGGACCCGATCACCTGCTCGACGCGGTGGCGGTGGCGGCGCGGGTGGCGCCCGCCGTACCCGCTGTCGGGTTCGTGCCCACCGTGACCACCACGCACACCGAGCCGTTCCACATCTCCAAGGCGATCGCCACGCTCGACATCGTCTCGGCCGGACGCGCGGGCTGGGAGCCCGCCGTGTCCCGCACCGGGGCCGAGGCCGCGCAGTTCGGGCGCAAGCCCGCCGCCCCGCCCGCCGACCTGTGGCGCGAAGCCGCCGAGGCGGTGGAGGTCGTGGTCCGGCTGTGGGACTCCTGGGAGGACGACGCGGTCATCCGGGACGCCGCCACCGGCCGCTACGTCGACCGGGACCGGCTGCACTACATCGACTTCCGCGGCGAGTTCTTCTCCGTCAAGGGCCCCTCGATCACCCCGCGCAGCCCGCAGGCGCACCCGCTGGTCGTGGTCCGGGAGGAGCCGGACTCGCTCGCCGTCGCCGCCCGCCGGGCCGACGTCGTGCGCGTCGCGGCCCCCGACCTGAACGCCGCCCACGCCGCCCGCGAGCGCGTCCGGGACGCGGTGTCGGCGGCGGGGCGCGATCCCGACGCCGTGGCCGTGCTGCTGGACGTCGAGTTCCTCCTCTCCGTCGACGAGAGCGCGGCCCGCCGCGAGCTGGACGAGCTGGGCGAGCACCCGCCGCAGACGCTGCGGATCGTGGGCGCGCCCGACGCACTGGTCGACGTGCTCGCCCAAGGTGCCGTCGACGGTGTCACGGCCGTACCCCTGGCCCTGCCGTCGGGGCTGCGCGTGCTCGCCGACGAGGTGGCGCCGCGACTGCTCGCCGCCGGGCTGCGGACGCCGCCCGATCCGGCGGCGACGCTGCGCGACCGGTTCGGGCTCGCCCGCCCGGCCAACGTCTTCGCGGGGGTCGACCGGTGACCAGCAGGCAGATGCACCTCGCGGCGCACTTCCCGGGCGTCAACAACACCACCGTGTGGAGCGACCCGGAGTCGGGCAGCCAGACCGACTTCGCCTCGTTCGTGCACTTCGCCCGGACCGCCGAGCGCGGGCTGTTCGACTTCCTGTTCCTCGCCGAGGGCCTGCGCCTGCGCGAGCACCAGGGGAAGATCCACGACCTGGACGTCGTCGGGCGCCCGGACACGCTCACCGTGCTGAACGCGATCGCCGCCGTCACCACGCACCTCGGGCTCGGCGGCACGATCAACACCACGTTCAACGAGCCGTGGGAGCTCGCCCGGCAGTTCGCGAGTCTCGACCACCTCTCCGGCGGGCGCGCGGCGTGGAACCTGGTGACGTCGTCGGACGCGTTCACCGGCGAGAACTTCCGCCGCGGCGGGTTCCTGGGGCCCGAGCAGCGCTACGACCGGGCCCAGCAGATCCTCGACGCCACCCGCGAGCTCTGGCTCTCCGACGGGCGCCCCGTGGACCACCACAGCGACCAGTTCGACGTCGTCGGCCGCTTCGGGCTGCCGCCGTCGCCGCAGGGGCACCCGGTGCTGATCCAGTCCGGGGACTCCGACGCCGGGCGCGAGTTCGGCGCCAAGACCGCCGACGCGATCTTCTCCCGGCACGGCACGCTCGAGTCCGGGCAGGAGTTCTACCGCGATCTGAAGGGCCGGATGGCGGCCTACGGCCGCGCGGAGAGCGAGATCGCGATCCTGCCGGCCACCACGTTCGCCCTCGGCGACACCCCCGCCGAGGCCGCGGAGAACGGCCACCGGATCCGCACCGCGCAGGTCGGCCCGCAGACGGCGATCGCGTTCCTGGAGCAGGTGTGGGGCCGCGACCTGTCGGCCTACGACCCGGACGGCCCGCTGCCCGACATCGACCCCGACCCGGGCGCGGAGATCACCCGCGGGCGGGTGCGGCACGAGAGGGACCCGCTCGCCGTGGCGCGGCGCTGGCGCGAGCTGGCGCGGGCCAAGGGCGGGCTCTCGATCCGGGAGCTGATCATCGAGACCACGGCGCGGCAGTCGTTCGTCGGCACGCCGAAGCAGGTGGCGCAGCAGATGGACGACTACGTGCAGGCCGGCGCCTCCGACGGCTTCATCCTGGTGCCGCACCTGGTGCCCGGCGGCCTCGACGAGTTCGTGGCGAAGGTGGTGCCGGAGCTGCAGGACCGGGGCGCCTACCGCACGGAGTACACCGGCCCGACGCTGCGCGACCACCTGGGCCTGACCGCTCCCCGGTGAGCGGGTCGACCTCGCGCAACGAACGGCACGCCCGTCCACCCGGGGTGCACGCACGTGCCGATCGTTGCGGGGTGGGGCCGCTGGGCGGCGGCTACAGCCAGCCGCGGTCGCGGGCCACCCGCGCGGCCTCGATGCGGTTGCGCACGCCGAGCTTCGTGATCGCCGTGCTCAGGTAGTTGCGCACCGTGCCCTCCGCGAGGAACAGGGTGGCGGCGATCTCGGTGTTGGGCAGGCCGTCGGCAGCCAGGCGCAGGACGTCGCGCTCGCGGTCGGTCATCGGGTCCGCGGCATCCCACGCCGCCACGGCCAGGGCCGGGTCGACCACCCGCTCGCCCGCGTGCACGCGCCGGATCGTGTCGACGAGCCGGTCGATCGGCGCGTCCTTGAGCACGTAGCCGGAGACGCCGCTGTCCATCGCCCGGCGCAGGTAGCCCGAGCGCGCGAACGTCGTGACGATGACGAACCTGGTGCGCCCTCCGCGGAGCTCGGCGGCCACGTCGAGGCCGGTGGCGCCGGGCATCTCGACGTCGGTGACCAGCACGTCCGGGTCGTGCTCGCGCACCGCGGCCAGCGCCTGCGCGCCGTCGGCGGCGGTGGCGACCACGTCGAGGTCGGGCTCCAGGGCGAGCAGCCGGGCGAACGCGCCGAGGACCATGGCCTGGTCCTCGGCGAGGACCAGCCGGATCGCGTCCCCGCTCACGTCGCCACCGCTGCCGGCAGCGCGACGACGACCGCGGTGCCGTCCCGGGCCAGTCGCTGCACCGAGCCGCCGAGCGCGGCGATCCGCTCCCGCATGCCGGTGAGGCCGTTGCCCTCCCGGCCGCCGCCCCCCACACCGTCGTCGGCGACCTCCAGCTCCACCTGCCCATCGGTGAAGCGCAGCGCCACCGTGCAGCGGCGGGCGTGGGCGTGGCGCACGACGTTGGTGACGGCCTCGCGCAGCGCCAGCGCGAGCGCGGTCTCCGCGGACGGCGTGAGCACCAGCCCGTCGTCACGGGTGATCACCAGCTCCACCCCGCCGGCGGCGAGCGCGTCACGGGCGACGGCCAGCTCGTCGTCGACGGAGAGCCGGCGCCAGCCCGAGACGGTGGTCCGGACCTCGGCGAGCGCGTCGCGGGCCATCGTCTCCACCACCGCCATCTCGGCCACCCCCTCGTCGCCGCCGAGGCGCTGGGCGAGCTGGGCGCGCACGACGATGCCGGTGAGGGTCTGGCCGAGCACGTCGTGCAGGTCGCGGGAGATCCGCTCCCGCTCGGTGAGCGTGGCCAGGTGCTCGACGCGGGCGTTCTCGACGCGCAGGCCGGCCGCCTCGCGCTGCTGGTCGGCCTCGTCCATGCAGGCCAGCCCGACGATCCAGAGCGTGACCAGGGGCGGCGCGATGCTCAGCAGCAGGTACGGCGGCGGCGCGGTGGAGACCAGCGCGGCGAATCCCACCAGCGCGGTGAGGCCGCCCAGCCAGGCCGTGGCCGCCCGCCGGGTGAGCAGCGTCCCGGCCGCCGCCGCGGCGTAGACGAAGAACACCGTGCCGCCGGAGTTGACGGTGACGACGAGCACCCCGAGCGCGGCGATCAGCGCGGGGCTCCAGTGGCCGGGCAGCGGCGGCCGCAGCCCGTTGCGCACGGTGAACGCGAGGAACAGCACCGCCGACCCCGCGGCCACCGCCCAGTGCAGCGCCCCGGCATCGGGGTCGAAGGCCGGTTGCAGGAACAGGTAGCCGAGGAACAGCAGGTACCACAGCGACGCCCCCCGCCACCGCCGCTCCCGGCTCATACCCGCAGTTTACGGTAGGCGAACCCGGCCGCGGCGGCGCCGACGGCGGTGGTGGCGAGCACCGCCACCAGGTGCCCGATCGCCGGCGCACCGGTCAGCTGGGCCTCCGCGAGCCGGGCCAGGTGGAACGTCGGCAGGAACGGTGCGATCGTTCGGATGAACCCGGGCATCAGCTCCAGCGGCACCCACAGCCCCGACGCGAGCACCATCGGGAAGAGCACCGCGTTGAGGATCGCCGCCGTCGCGCCCGAGGTCGCCACGAACCCGACGGCCACCCCGAACAGCGCGAACGGCAGCGCGCCGACCAGCAGCACGGCCACGAGCCGCAGCCAGGTGTCGAGGTCGAGCACCGGTCCGGCGAGCAGCAGCGACACGGCGCTGATCGCGAGCACCACCCCCAGCGCGTAGGGCAGCGCCGCCAGCACGCGGGCCGCCAGCGTGACCGGCAGCGGCGTCGCGGAGACCATCTTGACGCGCAGCCAGCCGCGGTTGCGGTCGTCGGCCACCCCGATGCCGGGGTTGAGCAGCATCACCGACACGACGCCGAACGTGCCGTAGGTGGCCAGTGAGGTCGCCGCGAACGGCAGGCCCGCGCCGGGGTCCTGCCCGCGGCCGAAGATGGAGGTGAACAGCGCGTAGAAGCCGACGGGCATCAGTACGGAGAAGAACAGCGCCGCCGGTTCGCGCAGGATCGCGCGCAGGCCCTCGCCGACCTCGACGCGCAGCACCGCGGTGGTGCTCACGCCGGAACCTCCTCGTGCACGGTGGGCTCGCCGGTCAGCGCGACCAGGGCCTGTTCCAGCCCGGCCCCCTCGACCCGCAGGTCCGCGACGGTGTGGTCGGTGGGGAGCCAGGCGCGCAGGACCTGCTCGGGCTCGGTGGTGCCCAGGCGGACGCGGTCGCCGTCCCGGCGTACGGAGGCGACACCGGGCAGGGCGCGCAGCGTGGCGTCGTCGAGCGCCGTGCGGGCGGTGATGGTGCGGTCGGTGAGCAGCGCGGTGAGCCCGGCCGGGGTGTCGGAAGCGACGACGCGACCGCGGTGCAGGACCACGACCCGATCGGCCACGGCCGCGGCCTCCTCCACGATGTGCGTGGTCAGCACGATGCCGACGCCCGCGTCGCGGCGTTGGGCGAGGTTGCGCCAGAACGCGCGGCGGGCGGCGACGTCCAGCCCGACGGTGGGCTCGTCGAGCAGCAGCAGCGCGGGGTCGCCGACCAGCGCCATCGCGAGCGCCACCCGCTGCTGCTGCCCGCCCGACAGCTTCCCCGCCCGGCGGGGCCGCAGCTCGGAGATCCCGACCTCGGCCAGCACGGGACCCGCGGCCGCCGCGGGCCGCCCGGCCCGGACCGCCGCACCCCGCACCAGCTCCCCGACCGTCTCGGTGCGCGGGAAGCCCATCTCCTGCTGGACGACGCCCAGCCGCCGCCGGGTCGCCGCCCGGCGCGGATCGGTGCCGCACACGGCCACCTCGCCCGCCTGCCGCGCGAGCAGCCCCGTGGCCAGCCCCACCAGCGTCGTCTTGCCCGCGCCGTTGGGGCCCAGCAGCGCGACGCACTCGCCCGCCGCCACCGTGAGGTCCACCCCGTCCAGCGCGGTCTGCGCCCCGTAGCGGTGGTGGGCGCCGCGGATCGCCAGCACGTCGGTCATGGCCACAGCCTGCCGCGCCGTGCCCCGGCCCGGCAGTGCGCCCGGTCAGCGCTGCGGGATGACAGACGTCATGCGGACCGGCACGCCGACGTTGCAGCAAGGCCACCTTCATGCAGTCTCGTTGCGTGAAGGTGGCCATGCTGCAACTCGGGTGCCGGCCCGCCGGGCACACTGCTCCCCGTGGCCGAACGTGTCCTGACCGCCCCGGAGCTCAACCGGGCCGTGCTCGCGCGCCAACTGCTCCTGGAGCGCTCGCCGCTCACCCCGGCGCGGGCGGTGGAGCGGGTGGCCGGGCTCCAGACGCAGTACGCCCCCTCGGGTTACGTGGGTCTGTGGTCGCGGCTGGCCGGGTTCCGGCGGGCCGACCTGACCGACGCCCTGCTGGCGGGGCGGGTCGTGCAGGCCTGGGTCATGCGCTGCACCATCCACATGGTCTCGGCGGCCGAGTACCGGCCGATGACCGAGGCCGTGCGGCGGCCCCGGCGTCGGCTGTGGGTCCCGCCGGCCGGGCTGGACATGGCGCGCGTCGTCGACGCGGTCCGCGGGTACCTGGCCGCCGGCCCGCTCACCCAGGCCGAGCTGCAGCGGTCACTGGCCGCCGACGGGTTCCCGCGCGACACCTGGCGGGGGGTGCAGCTGTTCGTCGACCTGGTCCGGGTGCCGCCCGCGGGCACCTGGGAGCGACCGCGGGCCCACGTCTACGGCCTCGCCGACACCTGGCTGCGGCGTGCCGCACCCGTCACCGAGGAGGCCGGGCGCGAGCTGCTCGCGGCGCGCTACCTGCGCGGTTTCGGGCCGGCGTCGGCCAAGGACATCGGGTCGTTCTGCGGATGGAACCTCACCGAGGTGCGCGAGGTGCTCGCGCGGCTGGAGCTGCGCCGGTTCCGCGACGAGGCGGGCGGCCTGCTGGTCGACGTGCCGCGGGCGCCGCTGCCACCCGCCGCCACCCCGGCGCCGGTGCGGTTCCTCGGCCCGTGGGACGCCACGCTGCTGGTGCACGCGCGGCGGGCCCGGATCCTGCCCGAGGCCCACCGACCGCGGGTGTTCGCCACGAGCATGCCCCAGTCGGTGCCCACGTTCCTCGTCGACGGCCAGGTGGCGGGCACCTGGCGCCACACCGACGGGCGGGTGAGCTGGGAGGCCTTCGACGAACTGCGGCCGGCCGCCCGTGCCGAGGTCGACGCCGAGGCCGAGCGTCTCGGCGCCGAGCTGTACGGACCGGACGAGGTGGGCGCTACCCGGCGACCTGGCTGACCCGCCGCTCGCTGCCGTTGACCTGCCGGACCAGGCGCTCGATCGGCAGCGGCCGGTCCCGGGTGACGGTGGCCGCCGCCACCGCGGGCAGCGCGACGAACGGGAACTGCTGGTCGAGCCGGGCCACCCGCGCGCACACCTCGTCGCACAGGGCCAGCACCCGCTGCTCGGACCACGACGGGAGCACCAGCAGGAAGTCCTCGCGGCCCAGCCGCACCAGGCGGTCGACGGGGTCGAGCAGCTCCGCCACCGCCCGCGTGACGCCCTGCAGCGCCGCGAGCTCGGCGCGCAGCCCGTACCGGCCGCGCAGGTCGGCGACACCGGGTACCCGCAGCAGCACCAGCCCGACCGGGAGCCCGGCGCCGAGCCCGGTCGTCCACCGCTGCAGGAACGCGGCGGTGAACAGGCCCGTGCGGGGGTCGCGCTCGGCGGCGTCGCCCGGGTGCTCCGAGGCGACGTGCGCGGTCGAGGCGTCCAGGCGTGCCTGCAGCCCGGCGCGCTCCCGCACGGCGACGTCGACGCGCTCGGCGAGGAACGCCAGCGGGACGTTCCACCACCTCTGCTCCCTGGGCTCCGACGCCGCGAGCACGGCGTGCAGGACCTCGTCGATCGCCGTGACCGTCTCCGCGGGCAGGCGCAGCTGTGCCCGCATCCGCAGCACCTCGCGGTAGGCGTCGGCGCGGCGGAACGACCAGTTCCCGACGAAGCGGCGGCCGTCCTCCAGGGTGTGCGCGCCCTCGTCGACGGTCTCCTGGTCGACGGCCACCAGGGTGGCGCCGCCGCCCGGGCCCAGCACGGTGACGCTCCACTCCCGGGCCAGCTCGTCGTCCTCGGGCAGCAGGACGTGCCGGACCCCCGGCGGCAGCTGCGGCGGGAAGTCCTCGACCAGCGCGACGAGCGTGACGGTGCTGCGCGCGGCGATCTGGCGGTAGACCTCGGACTCGCGCTGGAAGTAGGACAGGCGCTGGAACATCGCGATGACGACGAGTGGGCTGCCCGGGTCGGCGGCCAGGGCGAACCGCTCGATCGCGTGGGAGAGCTCGACGAGCACGCGCTTGCCGAACGTGGCGCCGTCGGAAGCGGACATGACGTCGGACAGTAGCCCCTCGACTACGCCTCACCACTCGGCCGATCGGGTCTACGTCCGTTCGGGGGCGCGGCGGCTAGGGTGCGGGCATGGGGGACCGCGCGGCCGGCACGATCGAGGACGGCGCCGCCGAGGTGCGGCCGCGCGGCACCGGGGAGGTCGACCATCCGGAGACGGGGAGCGGGCTTACCGCCGTCCGCGCGCTGCGCGCCCCGACCGTCGTGGAGGCGTGATGACCGAGCCCGTGCTCGTCGAGCAGGACGGCTTCGGCGTCCGCACCCTCACCTTCAACCGCCCCGAGCGGCGCAACGGCTGGGCCGACGACATCGAGGCCGCCTACTACGCGCGGCTCACCGAGGCGGCAGGCGACCCGGGGGTGCGCGCCGTCGTCGTCACCGGGGCCGGGTCCACGTTCTGCCCCGGCGCCGACATGTCCCGGCTGGGCGGCCTCGGGTCGGAGGGCGCGACGCTGCCGCACCGGTCGGTGGACGTGCCGCGGCGGTTCCCGAAGCCGCTGATCGCCGCGATCAACGGAGCGTGCGCGGGCGTCGGGCTGGTGCAGGCGCTGTTCTGCCATGTCCGTTTCGCCGCCGACACCGCCCGGTTCTCCACCGCGTTCGCCCGCCGCGGACTCGTCGCCGAGTACGGCATCGCCTGGACCCTGCCGCGGTTGGTCGGCGTCGAGAACGCCCTCGACCTGCTGCTCTCGGCCCGGGTCTTCGACGGCCGTGAGGCGCGGGAGCTGGGCCTGGTCAGCCGCGTGCTGCCCCGGGACGACGTGCTCACCGCCGCCCAGACCTACGCCGCGGACCTCGCCGTGCACTGCGCGCCACGGGCGATGGCCGTCATCGCGGCGCAGGTGCTCGACGAGCTCGACGCCCCGTTCGGCGAGGCGCTGGAGCGCTCCTACTTCCACGTCGACCGCTTCATCGGGGGGCCGGACCTGCGCGAAGGCGTGGCCTCGTTCCGGGAGAAGCGGGCGCCGCACTTCCTGCCACTGGAAAGCTGACCCCCCTCCCACCCCCGATCCGACACCTCGGAGGCACGAGCAATGGAGCACGGACAGTTCCGGGTCGCGGTCATCGGCGCCGGGCCCTCGGGGCTCTACGCCGCGGCGGCCCTGCTGGCGTCCGGTGAGCCGGTGAGCGTCGAGGTACTCGACCGGCTGCCCGCACCGTACGGGCTCGTCCGGTACGGGGTGGCGCCCGACCACGTGAAGATGAAGTCGGTGATCCGGGTGCTGCAGCGCCCGTTCGACCCGGCCCACGTCGAGTTCCTGGGCGGTGTGCGGGTGGGTGAGGGCGGCATCGGTCTCGACGAGCTGCGTGAGCACTTCCACGCGATCGTGCACGCCACGGGGTCGTCGGTGGACCGCGAGCTCGGCGTGCCGGGGGAGGGCCTGGCGGGCTCGCTGGGCTCGGGCGCGTTCGTGAGCTGGTACTGCGGGCACCCCGATTTCACCCAGGTGGACCCGCCGCTGGACCACCCCGGCGTGGCCGTCGTCGGGGCCGGGAACGTGGCGCTCGACGTCGCCCGCGTGCTGGCCAAGACCGCCGACGAGATGGCGGAGACTGACGTCCCCGGCCCGGTGCTCGACGCGCTGCGCGACAGCGCCGTCCGCGACGTGCACGTGCTGATCCGCCGCGGCCCGCAGCACGTCCGGTTCACGCCGGCCGAGCTGAACCAGATCGGCGACCTCGCCCACGCCGACGTGCTCGTGCACGACGACGGCCTGCTCGCTGCGGGCGTCGAGGAACCCGCGGAGCGGCGGCAGAAGCAGAACCTCGCGATGCTCACCGAGTGGACCGGGAACGCCGCGGGCGATGCGCCGCGGCGGGTCCACCTGCGGTTCCTGCGCACCCCGGTACGGCTGCTCGGCGAGGACGGGCGGGTGTCCGGGGTGGTCGTCGAGCGCAACGAGATCACCGAGGACGGCCGCGTGCGCGGGACCGGGGTCCTGGAGACCCTCGACGTCGGCCTCGTCGTGCGCGCGATCGGCTACGCGGGCGAGCCGATCCCCGGCCTGCCGTTCGACGCGGCCACCGGCACCGTGCCCAACGAGGCGGGCCGCGTCGTCGACGGGGGCGTGCCGGTGCCCGGCGCCTACGTCACCGGCTGGATCAAGCGCGGCCCCACCGGCGTCATCGGGACGAACAAGGGCGACGCAGGTGAGACGGTCAAGGCCGTGCTGGAGGACCTGCCGACGCTCCCGGCGCCCGCCCACCCGGAACCGACGGCCCTGCGGTCGGCGCTGACCGCGCACGGCATCCGTCCGGTGGACTGGACGGCGTGGCTGCGCCTGGACGCCGAGGAGGTCCGCCGCGGCGGGCAGCGCGGCGCGGAGCGGGTGAAGGTCGCCGAGCTCGCGGAGATGTTGGATGCGGCGCACGGTGCGCAGGCCACCTGAACGCCGGTCTCACGCGCCGGTCACGGGTTAGCCTGGGCCGTGCGCTCGCTGCTGCTGTCCCGCCGTGACCTCGACTTCCTGCTCCACGACTGGCTCGACGTCGGCGCGCTGACCTCCCGGGAGCGCTACGCCGAGCACTCCCGGGAGACCTTCGACGCCGTCCTCGACCTCTCCGAGCGCGTGGCCGCCGAGCACTTCGCCCCGCACAACCGGGCCGCCGACACCCGCGAGCCGGAGTTCGACGGCGAGCGGGTGCAGATGATCCCGGAGGTGGCCAAGGCGCTGGAGGTGTTCGCCGGCACCGGGATCCTCAGCGCGGCCATGGACGAGTCGGTGGGCGGGATGCAACTGCCGCAGGCCGTGGCGCAGGCGTGCTTCCTGTGGTTCCAGGCCGCCAACGTCGGCACGGCGGCCTACCCGTTCCTCACGATCGCCAACGCCAACCTGCTGCTCGCGCACGGCTCGCCGGAGCAGATCGACACCTGGGTGGGCCCGATGCTGGAGGGCCGGTTCTTCGGCACGATGTGCCTGTCCGAGCCGCAGGCCGGTTCGTCGCTGGCCGACATCACCACCCGCGCCGAGCCCCGCGGCGACGGCACGTACCGCCTGTTCGGCAACAAGATGTGGATCTCCGGCGGGGACCACGACCTGAGCGAGAACATCGTGCATCTGGTGCTGGCGAAGATCCCCGGCGGCCCGGCGGGGGTGAAGGGCATCTCGCTGTTCCTGGTGCCGAAGATCCTCGCCGACGGGCGGCGCAACGATGTGGTGCTCGCCGGTGTGAACCACAAGATGGGCTATCGCGGCACCGTCAACACGCTGCTCAACTTCGGCGAGGGGAGGTACCGGCCCGGCGACGAGCCGGGAGCCGTCGGCCACCTGGTCGGGGAGGAGCACCGTGGGCTGGCCTACATGTTCCACATGATGAACGAGGCGCGCGTCGGTGTCGGTGGGGGAGCGGCGGCCCTGGGCTACACCGGCTACCTGCACGCCCTGGACTACGCCCGCAGCCGGGTGCAGGGCCGCCGCGAGGGGCAGCCGGTGGCGATCGTCGAGCACCCCGACGTCGCCCGGATGCTGCTGGCCCAGAAGGCCTACGCCGAGGGTGCGGTGGCGCTGGTGCTCTACTGCGCCCGCCTGCTCGACGAGCAGCGCACCGCGGCCACCGCGGAGGACCGCGGCCGCGCACTGCTGCTGCTCGACGTCCTGACCCCGATCGCCAAGAGCTGGCCGTCGCAGTGGTGCCTGCACGGCAACGACCTCGCGATCCAGGTGCACGGCGGCTACGGCTACACGCGCGAGTACGCCGTCGAGCAGTTCTGGCGCGACAACCGGCTCAACGCGATCCACGAGGGCACCCACGGCATCCAGGGCCTCGACCTGCTCGGCCGCAAGGTCGTGATGGACGGTGGCGCGGGGCTGCGGCTGCTGCTGGACACGATCTCGGCCACCGTGACCACGGCCCGCGCGGTCGGTCTCACCACCGAGGCCGACGCGGTGGACGCGGCCGCCTCCCGCACCGCCGAGGTCACCGCCGCGCTGTGGGCCGCGGGCGACCCCGCCGTCACGCTGGCCAACTCCTCGGTCTACCTGGAGGCCGTCGGGCACGTCGTCGTGGCGTGGATCTGGTTGGAGCAGCTGGTGGCGGTGGGCGACCGGACGGGCGACTTCTTCGACGGCAAGCGCGCCGCCGCGGCGTACTTCCTGCGCCACGAGCTGGCCCGCACCGGCCCGCAGTTCGTGCTGCTGGAGAGCCTGGACCGCACCACCCTCGACGTCCGCCCGGAATGGCTCTGAGTGCGTGCAGCCCGCCGCTGTCGCACACGCTGCGGTCGGTCGCACAGGCAGCAGCGTGTGCGATCGGCCGAAACGCGTGCGAGCGCGGGCTTGCCGGTGCTCAGCAGGGTTCGACCGAGATCACCGCGGGCAGCGTGCCCATGCGCTCGGCGAACGTGGCGGACTCGGTGCTGGTCAGTGAGACCGTGCAGGTGACCGAGCTGTAGGGGACGCCGTCGCGCACGTCGGCGGTGAAGTCCCGGACCGGGTAGCCGCTGGCGCGCAACGCGTCGCCGACGCGCAGGATGCCCTCCATGCCGCCGGTGGTGACGATCTCGTGGCGGCGGGCGACGCGAGGGGTCCAGGTGGTGCGGGGGGCCCAGGACGGGCGGGTGGCAGGGTCGAGAACGGTCATGATCGGCTCCGGGGTTCCGCGGGTGACGGGGAACCGAGCCAGGCCTCGGTGACGGGGGTGAGGCGGGGACGCGCGCCGGCAGCCTGGCTCAGCCGACGCGCGGCCGTACGGCCGCGTCGAGGGCGAGGGCTGCGTTACGCATGAGTAGCACTCTAGCGGGTCGGCCCGGACGCGCGAAAGGGCCCCGCCGATCATCGGCGTGGCCCTTTCGGGTCAACGGGCGGTGATCAGTCCTCGACGTCCTTCGGCGTGCCGGCCAGCTCCCGCGTGCCGTGTCGCTGCGCCTCCTCGGCGGCGGCACCGTCGTGCCGCGCCTTCTCCAGTGCGAGGGTCTCCTCGCGGGGGTCGGGGGTGAGCAGCGAGCCGGGCACCGGCTGCCCGCCCATGCCGAGCTGGTTCATCCGCTTGGGCACCGGGGCACCCTGGTAGGCGAGCGGGATCGGGTGCCCGTGGGCGTCCACCCCGGCGAGGGGCTGGTGCACCTCGATGAACTCGCCGTGCGGCAGGCGCTTGATGATGCCGGTCTCGATGCCGTGCTCGAGCACCGCGCGGTCGCCCTTCTGCAGGCCCAGGCAGATCCGGTAGGTCACCCAGTACGCGATCGGCGGCAGGATCAGCAGGCCGATCCGGCCCGCCCAGGTGGTGGCGTTGAGCGAGACGTTGAAGAACAGCGCGATCCAGTCGTTGATGCTGCACAGCACCAGCCACACGTAGGTGGTGACCGCCATCGCGCCCAGCGAGGTGCGTACCGGGGTGTCGCGGGGCCGCTGCAGCAGGTTGTGCAGCGCGGTGTCCTTGGTGAAGCGTCGCTCGATCCAGGGGTAGGCCCCCGCGATGACGAACAGCACCGGCAGGAACGCCGCGGTGGCCCAGAACGCCGCCGGGATCGTGTAGTCGCCCAGGTAGATCTCCCACGGCGGGAAGATGCGGCCCATCCCCTCGCTGAACAGCATGTACCAGTCGGGCTGGGACCCCGCGGAGATCTGCGACGGGTTGTAGGGCCCCAGGTTCCACACCGGGTTGATCTGCAGCAGACCGCCCATCAGGCCGGTGACGCCGACGGTGACGGCGAAGAAGGCGCCGCCCTTGGCCGCGAAGGCCGGCAGGATCCGCACGCCGACGACGTTCTTCTCGGTGCGCCCGGCCCCCGGGAACTGGGTGTGCTTCTGGTACCAGACCAGCCCGACGTGCACGGCGATGAGGGCGAGCAGGATGCCCGGGATCAGCAGCACGTGCACGATGTAGAGCCGCGGGATGATCTCGGTGCCCGGGAACTCCCCGCCGAACAGCGCCCAGTGGGTCCACGTGCCGATCACCGGGACCGTCAGCGTGATGCCCGAGGCGATCCGCAGGCCCACGCCGGAGAGCAGGTCGTCGGGCAGCGAGTAGCCGGTGAACCCGGCGAACGTGCCGATGAACAGCAGCAGCACACCGATGACCCAGTTGGCCTCGCGGGGCTTGCGGAACGCCCCGGTGAAGAACGTGCGCAGCATGTGGGCGACCATCGCGGCCATGAACAGCAGGGCCGCCCAGTGGTGGACCTGCCGGACGAACAGGCCGCCGCGCACCTCGAAGGAGATGTCGAGGGTCGACTCGTAGGCCCGGGTCATGTGCAGCCCGCGCAGCGCGTCGTAGGACCCGTCGTAGGTGACCTCGGCCATCGAGGGGTCGAAGAACAGCGCCAGGTAGGTGCCCGACAGCAGCAGGATGATGAACGAGTACAGCGCGATCTCGCCCAGCATGAACGACCAGTGGGTGGGGAACACCTTGTTGAACTGCTTGCGCATCCCCGCTGCGGGGTGGTACCGCTCGTCGACGCCGTTCAGGGCGCCCGCCAGTGCGGCGTTGCCGCCGGAGCTGGTCGGTGTGGTGATCGAACTCATGATCTCCGCTCCCAGAAGGCCGGTCCGACGGGGTCCATGTCCTGGAGGGCGACGAAGTAGCCCTCCTCGTTCACTGTAATCCGAAGTTGCGGCAACGACCTGGTGGCCGGACCGAAGATGGGCCGCGCGTACTCCGTGGCCAGGAACTGCGACTGGTGGCACGGGCACAGGATCCGCTGGCTCTGCGCCTCGTAGAGCGAGGTCGGGCAGCCCAGGTGGGTGCAGAGCTTGGAGTAGGCCCAGTAGTCGCCGTAGTTGAAGCCCTCCCGGCCGGCACGCTGGACCACCGGCGTGCCCGGCCGCAGGCGGATGAGCATGACCGGGTTGTCCGAGCGGCGCAGGGCGTGCAGCAGTGCCTCCTCGTCGCCGCGCTCGGACTCCCGGAACGGGAACACCGTCTCCATCGATCCCGGATCCTGGTCCTCGGGACGGACCAGGGAGATCTCCTCGGGGTTGCCGGTGTCGCGGCGCAGGTAGACGGTCTCCCCGTCGACGGGGCGCCAGCCGGTCGTCCACAGCGCGGCCTGGTCGCCGCCCTCCCACGGGTCGCGCACCAGCGGCGCGATCGCGGCGACGGTCAGGCCGAGCCCGAACACGCCCGCCGCGCCACCCGCGGCGCGGGTGATCAGCTTGCGGCGGCCGATCGTGGTGTCCTGCCCGGCCTTGACGAGCTGGGCCGTCACGGTGCGGCGGGCCAGCTCGTCCGAGGCGCCGTCGTGGCGCTGCTGGACCGACACCTCGTCGGGGAAGAACTTCTTGACGTAGGCGATCACGCCGACGCCCAGCGCCAGCACGGCGAGGCCGAAGGTGCCGCCGATGACCGGCGTGTAGAGCACGTAGACGCCGTAGCCGGGATCGGTCGGCGGGACGTACTCGTAGGGCCAGAACACGAAGGCCAGCAGGAACGCCAGCCCCGAGACCGCGGAGATGACGAACCACAGCGCGACGGCACGCTCGGCGCGCTTCTCCGCGCGCGTACCCGGGATCGGGAACTTCGGCTGGTTGTGCACGATCTCGACGTCGTCGAGGTTCGCGGCCAGGGTGGCGAGCTCGTCGGTCGTCATCTCGTCGAGCTCGGCCGCGGTGGGGCGCCGGGGGGCGTCCCCGTGGGCCTGGTCGGAGTGCGAGAGGGTCATGACTTGGCTCCCAGCCACAGGGCGACGCCGATCAGGCCGGTGAGGCCCACGATGAACACGATCAGACCTTCGGCGGTCGGGCCGATGCCGCCCAGCGCGTTGCCGCCCGGACCTGCGACGTCGCCCGACACCGACGTGACGTAGGCGATGATGTCCCGCTTCTCCTCCGGCGTGAGCTGCCGGTCGGAGAACTTGGGCATGTTCTGCGGTCCGGAGAGCATCGCGGTGTAGATCTCGGTCTCGGACGCGGCGTCGAGGTGCGGGGCGAACTTGCCCGACGACAGCGCCCCGCCGCGACCGGTGAAGTTGTGGCACGAGGCGCAGTTGAGCCGGAACAGCTCCCCGCCGCGTGCGAGGTCCTCACCGCGGAGCGCGGTGCCCTCCTCGGCCGGCGTGACCGGGCCGCCGCCGTTGGCCTGGATGAAGGCGCCGAGCGCGTCGAGGTTGGCGCGACCGACCTCGGTGTCGGGGTCGAACTCGGGCCGGGGGGGCTTGCGGATGGCCTGCGCCTCCTGGCGCGCGAGCGGCATGCGCCCCGTGGCGACCTGGAAGTACGTGGCGGCGTCGCCGACGCCGATCAGGCTCGGCCCGCGGTCGGTGACCCCCTGCAGGTTCGCGCCGTGGCAGGTGATGCACGCGTTGTTGTAGAGCTCCTGGCCCTGGGCGATCAGCGCGGCGTCGTCCTGCGCGTGCGCGACCTGCGGCGCAGGTGCCAGGGCGGTGTAGAGCCCGCCCGCCGCGACGAGGCCGACGCCGAGGGCCATCGCCCCGGCGATGCGGCGGCGGAACCTGGTCCGCGCGCCGCGCTTCTTCGGTGTGGTGGTCATCGTCGCGCCTTCGGATCGTTCGGCATGGCCTGGCATCTCGGGATGTGGCATGTCAGCGGATGAAGTAGATGACGGCGAACAGGCCGACCCACACCACGTCGACGAAGTGCCAGTAGTACGACACGACGATCGCGGCGGTGGCCTGCTGCGGGGTGAACTTGCTCAGCTTCGTCCGGATGAGCAGGTACACGAACGCGACCAGGCCGCCGATCACGTGCAGGGCGTGGAACCCCGTGGCCATGTAGAAGACGGTGCCGTAGGCGCTCGAGGCGAGCGTGGTGTCGTGGTCGAGCACGAGCACGCTGTACTCGTAGGCCTGGCCGATCACGAACGCCGCCCCCATGACCAGGGTGAGCAGGTACCACCGGCGCAGGCCGAACACGTCACCCCGCTCGGCGGCGAACACCCCGAACTGGCAGGTGAACGACGACGCCACGAGGACGATCGTCACCGCCAGCGCGTACGGGACATTGAGTTCGGTGGGCGGCGGGGGCCACTCACCCTGTGCCTGGGCGCGCGCGGTGAAGTAGATCGCGAACAGCCCGGCGAAGAACATCAGCTCGCTGGACAGCCAGACGATCGTGCCGACGCTGACCAGGTTGGGCCGGTTCAGCGAGTGGATGCGCGCGCTGATGTTGGGAGCCGCTGTCGTCACACCGAGCATTATGACCCCAGACCAACTTCTACAGCCTGTCGGGGACCCCGGCGGTTCGTGTCGGGCTCGCCACGGCCCTCCTCTAGAGTTCGCGTCGTGAACAGCCCCGCCGTGCCCGAGGCCCAGAAGGCGTCCCTGACCGTGCTGGTGTTCAGCCACCGGCCCGAGGTCCGCGAGGCCATCACGATGGCCGTCGGACGGCGGCCCGCGCCCGATCTCGGCCGCATCACGTTCGTCGAGTGCGGCGGGATCGCCGAGGTGCTCGTGGCCGCCGACTCCGGCTCGGTCGACCTCGCGATCCTCGACGGGGAGGCCCAGCCCACCGGCGGCATGGGCGTCTCCCGCCAGCTGAAGAACGAGATCGTCGACTGCCCGCCGATCGTCGTGACGGTCCGCCGCCGCGACGACCGCTGGCTCGCCACCTGGTCGCAGGCCGACGCGGTGCTGGTGCACCCGCTCGACCCGCTGACCGCCGCCGAGACCGTGGCCGAGGTCCTGCGCCGGACGCAGGCGGATCTCCCCGCCGTCCGTGGCTGACCCGGCCCCCGGGCCCGCGCCGATCACCTGGCCGGCTCTGCTGGGCAGGCTGATCCGCGGCGAGGACCTCGCCGCACCGGAGACCGCCTGGGTGATGGAGCGTGTGCTCTCCGCGGAGGCCACCCCCGCACAGCTCGCCGGGTTCCTCGTGGCGCTGCGGGCGAAGGGGGAGACGGCGGCCGAGATCACCGGGCTCTCCGAGACGATGCTCGCGCACGCGAGCCGGTTCACGGTCCCGGTGCGCGCCGTGGACGTCGTCGGAACGGGGGGCGACCAGGCGCACACCGTCAACATCTCGTCGATGGCCGCCGTGGTGGTGGCCGCGGCGGGTGCGCCGGTGGTCAAGCACGGCGGCCGCGCGGCCTCCTCGGCCAGCGGCACGGCCGACGTGCTGGAGGCGCTCGGGATCGCCATCGACCTGCCCGCCGCCGGGGTGGCCGCCTGCGTCGCCGAGACCGGCATCGGGTTCTGCTTCGCGCCGGTGTTCCACCCGGCGATGCGTCACACCGCGGGGCCGCGGCGCGAGCTCGGGGTGCCCACGGCGATGAACGTGCTGGGCCCGCTGAACAACCCGGCCCAGCCCGCGGCCGCGCTGATCGGCTGCGCGTTCCCCACCATGCTGCCGGTGGTGGCCGACGTGCTCGCCGCTCGCGGCACCTCCGCACTGGTCGTGCGCGGCGACGACGGTCTCGACGAGCTCACCACCGCCGGGACGTCGACGGTGCGGGTCGTCACAGGCGGTCGGGTGCGGGTGGAGACGGTGGATCCCGCCGTTCTCGGCCTGCCCCCGGCCACCCGCGAGGACCTGCGCGGCGGGGACGCGGCCGTCAACGCCGCGGTGTTCCGCGCCGTGCTCGCCGGTGAGCGCGGGCCGGTCCGCGACGCGGTGCTGCTCAACGCGGCCGCCGCCATGGTGGCGTTCGACGGTCCCGGGCCGTCGCTGGCCGACGACCTGGCCGCCGCGCTGCCCCGGGTGGCCGAGGCGATCGACTCCGGGGCCGGGGAGCGGCTGCTGGCACGGTGGGCCGAGGTGTCCTCGGGGTTGCGGGCCGGCTGACCGAGCCCGGCCCGCGCGGCCGGTCGTGAGCCGGCGCGGTTGGCGCGGTTCGGTCGGGCGCGCACCCGGTCCGGCGATCACGTGCGGGTGGCGGGTCCCGGTGGGTGGCGGGTCCCTGTGTGTCGCGGTCCCCTGTGTCGCGGGCCCGCGCCGGCGGGCACGGTGGGCGCCGGTGGCTGTGGACCGGCGACCCATGATCGACGGAGGGGAACCCGGAGACGTGGCCGAGCGCGCTGCGTGTTCCGAACCGCCGATCATCGCCGGCCGAACGAGGGTAGGCAGCCGGCCCGAGGCGGTCGTCGGCCCGTGCCCGCCGCCCACACCGGTCGGGTGTGACCGGGCCGGACGCACGTTGGGCTCGGTGCGGTTCAGTCCAGGCCGGCGGAGAAGGTCGCTTCGGTGTCCGCCCGGGAGTAGGAGCGGAAGGCGATGTGGGTGTCGGTGTGCACGACCCCGTCGACCTTGCTCATCCGCCCGGCGATCACGTCGGCGAGCTGGTCGTGCTCGGCGACCCGGACCATGGCGATCAGGTCGACGTCGCCGGCGCAGGAGTAGACCTCGCTGACCCCGTCGAGGTCGGCGATGGCCTGCGCCGTCTCGGGGATGCGGTCGGCGGCGGTACGCACCAGGACGATCGCGGTGATCACGGGGGACTCCTGTGGGGTGGCGGGACGGCGGGCGCTCCGGACGAGACGTGACGGTATCCCCTCGGCCGCGGCCCGATCATGCCCGGACCCGACCGGGCGCGGTGCCCGGGGCGCGCGGGGGCGGGGGGAACGGCGGCGGCCGGTGTGGCCACCGCCCGGTGGTGGTCGCAGACCCACCTGCTCGTCGCAGCGGGTGCAGCCCCTGCGACGGACGGGAGGACCTGCGACGGACGGGAGGACCTGCGACGGGCCGGTTGGTCTGCGACGGGCGGGAGGATCTGCGACCGCGGTGTCGCCCGGCCCGGCCGGCCCGCATCCTCATAGTCGGTCGTGCACCACCTCCAGCGGCCGGGCGCGGGCGGCCCACGCCTCCCAGGACGGGGCTCCCCGGGCGGGTTCGGCCCAGTGCCCGTGCACGAGGCGGGTGCCGCCGGTGGCCAGCCAGCGGTGCAGCAGTCGTACCTCCTCGGGCGGTGCGCCGTGCAGCGGGCCGGGACCGGTGAGGACGGTGGTGGCGCCCAGCCGCAGGGCGTCGATGACCGGCATCGGAGGGGTGCCGCGCGGGGCGACACCGGCGGCGGCGAGGCGGCCGTGGCGCAGCACCGCCACCTCCCAGCCGCCCCGGCCGTCCGGTCGCGCGCCCACCAGCTCCTCGACGGCGGCCAGCGCGGCGAGGCGCTGGGTGCGGGCCAGCGCGGTGATCAGCCCCGCCAGCCGGTCCCGGCGGCGGGCGGCGTCCTCGAAGCGCTCCCGCGCGGCGAGGGCGTCCACAACGTCGGCGAGCCGCCCGATCGCCGTGGCGTCGCGCCCCTCCACCAGCCGCGTCAGCGCGTGGACGGCGGGCGCGTACTCGTCCACGGACTGCAGGCCCGCGCACGGCGCGCCGCAGCGGCCCAGCCCGTGCAGCACGCACGGGCCGGCCGTGCCGCCCCGGGCAGGGATGCGCAGGGTGCAGCCGCGCAGCGGCACGGCGTCGAGCAGGGTCTCGGCCGCCGTGGTCGCGGCGCGCCGGGAGCCGAACGGGCCCAGCGCCCCCTCGCGCGGCGTGGTGACGACGGTGAGCCGGGGGAACGGCTCGACCGTGGTGGCGACCCACCAGCCGCGGTGCGGGTTGCGGGAGCGGCGGTTGTAGCGCGGCCGGTGCGCGGCGATCAGGCGCAGCTCGCGCACGGACGCCTCCAGCGCGTGGGCGCAGACGACGGTCTCGACCCGCTCGGCGAGCGTGACCATGTCGCGCACCCGGCGACGGCGCTCGCCCGCGGTGAAGTAGCTGCGGACCCGGCGGGCCAGGTCACCGCTGGTGCCGACGTAGAGCACCTCGTCGCGCGCCCCGCGGAACAGGTACACCCCCGGCGCCGAGGGCACCCCGCGGGCGAGGACCCGCTTGCGCCGCTGCGCGGTGGTGGGCCGGTGCGGCGCGGAGTCGCGGGCCATGGCCAGCAGCTCCTCGAGGCTCTGGACCCCGAGGTTGCCGATGCGCTCCAGCAGGTGGTGGAGCACCTCGACGGTGGCGGCCGCGTCGGCGGGCGCGCGGTGGTCGGGCGTGGTGGCGGTGCCGAAGTGCCGGGCGAGCGCGCCCAGCCGCACGCTCGGTGCCTCGTCGCGGGTGAGCACGGCACGGGCCAGCCGGGCGGTGCACAGCACGGGCGGGCGGGGCCAGGCGTGCCCGTGGCGCTCGCACGCCGCGCGCAGGAACCCGGAGTCGAACGGGGCGTTGTGGGCCACCAGCACCGACCCGCGCAGGAACTCCAGCAGCGCGGGGAGCACCGCGGGCAGCGGCGGTGCGCTCTGCACCATGGCGGTGGTGATGCCGGTCAGCGCCACGATCCCCGGCGGGATGCCGACGCCCGGGTCGACCAGGGTCGACAGCTCGCCGATCCGCTCGCCGCCGCGCACCTTGAACGCCCCGATCTCGGTGATCGAGTCGCGCTGCGCGGAGCCGCCGGTGGTCTCCAGGTCGAGCACGACGAACGTCACCTCGCGCAGCGGGGTGCCCAGCTCGTCGAACGAGAGCTGGGCCGGGGGAGCGGTCACGGGCGTCACGCTAGGGGCGACCCCCGACAGGGTCGGTCGAACATCAGTTCGCCCACTCGCCGGCGCGGTACCCCGGGGTGGGGCCGATCCGGCGATCCGGTCACCGCGCCGCCGGTACGCCCGCCCGCGACGCCGATAGCCTGGTGCGATGTCCGCGACGTCCGACGGCTCGCCCCCCACCCCGGGCGACCCCGACCCGACCGCGGGTCCGGCCGTCGAATGGGACCGGCTGCCCGACGCGGTGCGCTCGCGTCTCGCCGACGCTGCGGCCACGGCGGTCGGTGGGATGGCGGAGAAGGAGGTGCCGGTCCCGCTGCGCCGCCTGGCCCGGTTCACCCCGGCCAAGCGTGCCCGGCTCGGGGGGCCCGCGCTGATCGCCGAGCTGGCGTCGTCGGCGGCGTTCCGGGCCGCGGTCGTCGCCTGGTGGGAGGAGCACCGCCCCGGCGAGCTGACCCCCACGGCGGACGACCCGCTCACCGTGGCCGCCGCCGCGGTCCTCGCCGGGGACCCGGCGGCCGCCGAGGCGGTCGAGGCGGCGGCCCGCCGCGGTGACGTCGTGGAGCTGCGCGCCGAGCGGGACGCGGCGCTGTCGCGGGTGGACAAGCTGACCGCCGAGCTGGAGCGGCTGCGCGGCGAGCTCGGCGAGGTGCGCGAGCAGGCGCGCACGGCGGTCGAGCACCGCGACGCGGAGTACCAGCAGCTGCGCCGCCGGGTGTCCGAGCAGGGCGCCACGCTGCGGGCTGCGCTGGACGGGCGGGCGGCCGCCGAGGAGGAGCTGGCCGACCAGCGCCGCGCGGCCGCGGCGGATCTCGCCGACGCGCACGCCGAGCGCGACCGGGAGCGCGAGCGGGCGGAGGCCGAGCGGCGGCGCGCAGACCGGGCGGGCACCGAGGTCGCGGCGGCGCGACAGGCGGCCCGCGAGGCCCGCCGGTCCGACGAGGTGCGCCTCGGGCTGCTCGTCGACACGCTCGGTGGCGCCGTGGCGGGGCTGCGGCGCGAGCTCGCGCTCGGTGGGGGCGGCCCGCGGCCCGGTGACCTGGTCACCGGGGCCGCGGCCGCGGCGGGCGGCGGCCCGGTCGACGGGCCCGCCGCCCTGGACGCGCTGCTCGCCGTGCCGACCGTCCACCTGATCGTCGACGGCTACAACGTCAGCAAGACCGGCGATCCGGAGCTGACGCTGGCCGACCAGCGCACGCGGCTGGTCGGCCAGCTGGCCGCACTGGCCGCGCGCACCGGGGTCGAGGTCACCGTCGTCTTCGACGGCGCCGGCGTGGTGGCCGCGCCGATCCGCGGTTCCCGGGGGCTGCGCGTGCTGTTCAGCGACCCGGGCGTCATCGCCGACGACGTGATCCGCTCGCTCGTGGCCGCGGAGCCCGAGGGCCGCCCGGTCCTGGTGGCCACCTCGGACGTGGCGGTGGTCCGGTCGGTGCAGCGACGCGGCGCGTACACGCTGCCGTCGGCGGCGTTGCTGACCCGGATCGCGCGCGGATGACCGACCGCCGCGGCGGCGGCGACGACGACGACGACCCGAGAATGTCGGGGGTCGGTCCTAACGTCTCGCGGTGATGGGACCACCGATGCCCGCCGGGAGTAGAACATGATCGTCGACTGCGACAGCTGCGAGGTCCGCGGGAACGCCTGCGGGGAGTGCGTGATCGGGGTGCTGCTCGGCGTGCCGGGGGTGCCGCAGCGCCCGTCGGCCCCGGACGAACCGGCTCCCGGCGGACCGCCCGGCGCGTCCACGGTGCAGCTCGACGCACCGGAGCGCCGCGCGCTCGATGTGCTGGCGGATCAAGGCCTCGTGCCGAGATTGCGGCTGGTGGCCGCCGTCCCGCGACGAGCTGCCGCCCCCGGCGACGCAGCGCATCACGAGCGTGACGCTGTGTGACATGACGGTGTTATCGTACGGTTGTCGCTGGTCGGGACGCCGTGGACGCGACGCCAGGGATCCGGCGTGCCGGCCGCGCGGGTGGCTTTACGGGTCGGGCCGGTCTCCGTAATCTCCGCGAGGCCTTGCGGCAACGTCAGCCATTCGACCGCGATTGGCGACGCAAGGTCACTGCCCGTTAGTCCGTTCGGTCCTGCGCGTTGCGCCGATCGGGACAGTCGGGTGGGAGACGAAGGAGAAGCGTTCGCGTGGTCTCGCCTCGAGTGGGTCGTTCGGGCCCGTCCGTGGTGGTGGCGGTGCTGCTGGCCGGGCTGCTCGGCCTCGGCCTCGGAGCCGTCCCGGCGCTCGCCCAACCCGCCCCGCCCGCCGACAACGCCGAGGACGCCGCCGCCGCGCTCGAGCAGGTGCAGCGCGACGCGGAGGTGCTCACCGAGCAGTGGCACGCCGCGAAGGACGAGCTGACCGCCCGCGAGTCCGAGGCCGCCGAGATGCAGGCCGCCGTCGAACCGGCCCGGCTGGCGGTCGAGTCCGCCCGGGACGCGGAGGAGCAGTTCCGCCGGCAGATCGACGTGTTCGCGATGTCCACCTTCGAGGGCGGCAACCTCGACCAGTTCAACGCCCTGCTCGGCAGCGGGTCGCCCCAGGACTTCCTGGACCAGATGTCGGCGTTGGAGTTGCTGGCCTCCGATCAGGAGATCGTGCTCGACCAGCTGCTGGCCGTGGTGAACGACACCGACGCCGCCCAGGGTGAGGCCGACGCGGCCGCGGCCCGCGCCGCGGCGGCCGTCGAGGCGGCCGCGCTCGCCGCGCAGGACCTCGAGGCCCGCAAGCGCGAGGCGGAGATCCGCATCGACGAGGCCGAGCGCCTGCTGGAGCGGCTCAGCCCGCAGCAGCGTGCGGACCGGGCCGGACCCGGCGCGGGCGGCCCGGACGGGCCGGTCGCCGGGAGCGGGGCCGGGGTCGAGGCGCTCAACGCCGCGATCACGCGGCTCGGGATGCCCTACAAGTGGGGCGCGGAGGGTCCCGGCAGCTTCGACTGCTCCGGGCTCACGTCCTGGGCGTTCGCCGAGGCCGGCATCACGCTGCCGCGCTCGTCGAGCCAGCAGGCCAGGGTCGGCCAGGCCGTGTCGCGCGACGACGTCCGCGCCGGGGACCTGGTGTTCTTCTACAGCCCGGTCAGCCACGTCGGCATCGCCGTCGACAACGACACCATGATCAACTCGCCGCAGACGGGGGACGTCGTGAAGTACGCCTCCATCTCCGGGCGGGACTTCGCGGGCGCCCGCCGCCTGTAGCCCAGACCACGTCCGCTCCCCGGGAATGGGCGGCGGCCGGACGGAGACGCCGGCCGCCGCCCGATCTCCCACCGGACGGTTCGACCCTTCGGAGTGCCACGGGGCCGTCCCGGCTACCGTCGACCGGTGCCGCGCACGCTGCTGGTCACCAACGACTTCCCACCCCGTACCGGCGGCATCCAGACCTACCTGCACGCCCTCACCGAGCGGCTGGCCCCGGGTGAGCTCGTGGTGTACGCGCCGGCCTGGCCCGGCGACCGGGAGTTCGACGCCGCGTTCCCGCATCCGGTGGTCCGGCACCCGACGTCGCTGATGCTGCCCGGCCCCTCCGTCGCCCGCCGGGCGGCCGGGCTCGTCCGGGAACACCGCGCCCGCACCGTGTGGTTCGGCGCCTCGGCACCGCTGGCGCTGCTCGGGCCGTGGCTGCGACGCCACGCCGGCGTCGAGCGGGTGGTGGCGAGCACCCACGGGCACGAGGTGGGCTGGTCGATGCTGCCCGGTGCCCGGCACGTCCTGCGCCGCATCGGTGCCGACGCGGACGCCCTCACGACGATCTCCCGGCACACCCGGGGCCGGGTGGCGGCGGCGTTCGGCCCCCTCGCCGCACTGGAGCACCTGCCGAGCGGGATCGACACGCGACGCTTCGCGCCCGACCCGGACGGGCGCGCCCGGGTCCGGCACCGGTTCGGGCTCGGGGCGGCCCCCGTGGTGGTGTGCGTGTCCCGGCTGGTGCCGCGCAAGGGTCAGGACGTGCTCGTCCGGGCTGTGCCGCGGCTGCGCGAGCGGGTGCCCGGGGTCCGCCTGCTCATCGTCGGCGACGGCCCGGACGCGCCGCGGCTCCGGGGCCTCGCTGCCCGGGCCGTCGCCCCCGCCGCGCCGGGTGCGGTGGTGTTCGCCGGGGCGGTGCCCGGCGCCGACCTGCCCGCGTACTACGCCGCGGGCGACGTGTTCGCTCTCCCGTGCCGCACGCGGGCGGGCGGGCTGGACATCGAGGGGCTGGGCATCGTGGCGCTGGAGGCCGCGGCGTGCGGGCTGCCGGTCGTCGTCGGCACCTCCGGCGGCGCCCCGGAGACCGTGCGCGACGGCACCACCGGCCGCGTCGTCGACGGCCGGGACCCCCGGGCCGTCGACGAGGCTCTGGCCGGGCTGCTCACCGACCCGCACCGCGCCGCCGCCATGGGTGCGGCGGGCCGGGCGTGGATGCGCGAGCAGTGGAGCTGGTCGGCCCGGGTGGCCCAGCTGTCCGGCCTCCTGCACGGACCGAGCCCGGGCCGGACCGGTGTCGGCTAGCTTGCTAGCCGGCCGGCCGCGGCGAGCGGGACGTGGTCAGGCGTTCGCCGAGGTCTTCGCGTAGATCGCCGCGATGTCGTCGGCGTAGATCGTGGCCACGACCTGGCGCTTGACCTTCAGCGTCGGCGTCATCTCGCCGCCGGCCTCGGTGAAGTCGACGGGCAGGATCCGGAACTCCCGGATCTGCTCGGCACGCGACACCGCCTTGTTGGCCTCCTCGACCGCGGCCGCGATCTCGGCGCGCAGGTCGGGGTCGTCCACGAGGTCGGCGGCGCCGTCGCCCGCCGGCTTCCCGTTGCGCTCGCGCCAGCCGGGCAGGGCCTCGGGGTCGACGGTGACCAGCGCCGCGATGAACGGCTGGGCGTCGCCGACGACCATGCACTGGCTGATCAGCGGGTGCGCGCGCAGCCGGTCCTCGAGCACCGCGGGGGCGACGTTCTTGCCCCCCGCCGTTACGATGATCTCCTTCTTGCGCCCGGTGATCGTGAGGAAGCCGGCGTCGTCGAGCTCGCCGATGTCGCCCGAGTGGAACCAGCCGTCCTCGAGCGCCTCCTTCGTGGCCTGCTCGTTGTGCCAGTAGCCGCGGAAGACGATCGGTCCGGAGAGCATGATCTCGCCGTCGTCGGCGATGCGAACGGCGTGGCCGGGCATCGGGCGGCCGACCGAACCGATACGGGTGGCCCCCAGCGTGTTGACGGTGATGCCCGCGGAGGTCTCGGTGAGGCCGTAGCCCTCCAGGATCGGGATGCCGACACCGCGGAAGAAGTGGCCCAGCCGGGCGCCGAGCGGGGCGCTGCCGGAGACCGCGGCCCGCACCTGCCCGCCGACGACGGCGCGGAGCTTGCCGTAGACCAGCTTGTCGAACAGGGCGTGCTTGGCGCGCAGCGCGATGCCGGGGCCACCGGCGTCATGCGCCTTCGACCACGCGATGGCGGTGTCCGCGGCGAGGTCGAAGATCCGGCCCTTGCCGTCGTCGTGGGCCCGCTGGCGCGCCGAGTTGTAGACCTTCTCGAACACCCGGGGCGCGGCGAGCAGGAACGTGGGTTGGAACGAGCCCAGGTCGGGCACCAGGTTCGCGATGTTCGCGGTGTGCCCGACGGTGGTGCGCGTGTAGGTGGCGCCGCACTGGATGACCTTGCCGAACACGTGCGCCATCGGCAGGAACAGCAGCACCGAGCCGCCCGCGGTCAGCAGCTCGGGGAACGCCTCTCCCGCGGCCCGGCACTCGGTGAGCAGGTTGCGGTGGGTGAGCTCGCAGCCCTTGGGGCGACCGGTGGTGCCCGAGGTGTAGATGAGCGTGGCCAGGTCGTCGGACCGGACGGCCCGCCGCCGCGCGTGCACCTCGTCGGCGGGCACGTCGGCGCCCTGCGCGGTGAGGGCGGCGATCGCGCCGTCGCCGGAGTCGGGCTCGATCACGTGCACCGCGACGTCGGCGCCGGTCTCGGTCACGAGCGCCACGTGCTTGGCGTTCTCGACGACGATGACCTTCGCGCCGGAGTCGGAGAGGATCCAGCCGATCTGCTCGGCCGAGGACGTCTCGTAGATCGGGACGGTGATCCCGCCCGCGGCCAGGATCGCGTAGTCGATCAGCGTCCACTCGTAGCGGGTGCGCGAGAGCAGCGCCACCCGGTCGCCTGCCGCGACGCCCGCTGCGATCAGCCCCTGCGCCACTGCGGTGACCTCGGCGGCGAACTGCGTCGCCGAGACCTCCGACCACGTGCCGTCCTCTCCCCGCCGCCGGTAGGACACCGTCTCGGGGTGGTTCGTCGCGGTGTCGAACACCGCGTCGACGAGATTCTCCTCGTCACCCACGGTGATGGTGGCGGGAACGCTGTACTCGCGCACGTGACCAGACCTCCTCGACTGTCGCTCGCCGCAACCTACCGTCCGGTCCCCCGAAAGGGGAGGTCCCCGTCGATCCGGTTTCGCCCGTTTCGCGAACGTCGGGGACGCTGGTCCGGTGCCGTCGGTCGACGTGGTGGACGAGACGTTCCTGGCCGTGCCTCCCGCCGTGGTGGCCGCGGAGTTCGCGACGCCCGCGCAGTGGCGCAGATGGTGGCCCGACCTGCGGTTGGAGATCGACACCGACCGCGGCGCGCAGGGCGTGCGCTGGACCGTGCGCGGCGCGCTCGTCGGCAGCATGGAGGTGTGGCTGGAACCGGTGCTGGACGGCACGGTGCTGCACTACTTCCTGCGCGCCGACCCGCCCGGCCGCGACGGCCGCCCCGATCCCGCTCCACCGCGGCGCGGGGCCGCCGAGGCACGCAGGCGCCAGCGCGCCGCGAAGGCCGTCGCGTTCGCCTGCAAGGACCGGCTGGAGGCGGGGCGGGCGCCGGGGGAGCCGCCCGCATGATCGCCACATCCGGGACATGAGCTGTGTATCCGCAGGCCGTGTCCCGGAACCGCTGATCACGACGACCGGAGGGGCCCGGCGTCGGTGTCGCGCGGGAGTGATCCGTGGGGCCCGCGGCGGCCGCACTATGGTGACCGCATGCGCGTGCACGTGGTCTCCGACGTGCACGGCAACGCCGAGGCGCTCGCGCGGGCCGGGGACGGCGCCGACGCCCTGATCGTGCTGGGCGACCTCATCGAGTTCGCCGACTACCAGCACCCCGAGCGCGGCATCATCGGACGGGTGCTGGGGGCGGAGGTCGGGGCCCGGTTCGCCGCCATCCGGTCGAACGGGCGGCCCGGCGAGCTGATGGCGTTCGCCCGGGAGGCCTGGTCGCACGTCCCGGACCCGCCCGCGGTCGTCGCCGACGCGGTGCGCGAGCAGTACGCGCAGCTGTTCGGGGCCCTGGAGACGGTGGGGCTCCCGACCTACGCCATCCCCGGCAACGTCGACCTGCCCGAGCTGTGGCCGGAGTTCGTCCGCGACCCGGTCACCGCGGTCGACGGGCGGGTGGTGACGATCGGCGGGCTGCGGTTCGGGTTCGTCGGCGGGGTGCCACTGCCCGCGGGCGTCGAGCCGCGGGTGGGCGGGCCGTGGCGGCCCAACCTGCTGCGCCTGCCCGAGTTCGAGGCCTCCGTCGCCGCGCTGACCGGCTACGACGTGCTGTGCAGCCACGCGCCCCCCGCCGTGCCCGACCTCGCCTACGACGTGGTGTCGCGACACGCGGAGTCCGGGTCCCCCGCACTGCTGCGGGCCGTCGCCGAGCACCGGCCCCGGGCCGCGCTGTTCGGTCACGTGCACCAGCCGCTGGCCGCGCGGGTGCGGGTCGGGCCCACCGAATGCGTCAACGTCGGACACTTCCGGCGCACCGGCGCGCCCTACGTGCTGCGGTGGTGACACCGGCCGTGCCGTCGACGGGCCCGCAAGCGACCCTTCGGTAACCTTCGCCCATGGCCGCCGCGACCACCTCATCGATCGACATCGCCGCCCCGCCGGAGCAGGTGATGGCCGTGATCGCCGACTTCGAGTCCTACCCCGAGTGGGCCGAGCAGGTGAAGAGCGTCGAGGTGCTCGAACCCGGAGCAGGCGGCCCGCCCGCCCGCGTCCGCTTCACCATGGACGCCGGCCCGATCAAGGACTCCTACACGCTGGACTACACGTGGGCCGACGACGGCCGCGCGGTGCGCTGGACGCTGGTCAAGGGCCAGATGCAGAAGGCGCAGGACGGCTCGTACACGCTCACCGGCGGCGCCGCGGGCACCACGGTCACGTACTCGCTGGCCGTCGACCTGAACATCCCGATGATCGGCATGCTGCGCCGGAAGGCCGAGAAAGTGATCATCGACACGGCGCTGAAGGGCCTGAAGCGACGGGTCGAGAGCGCCGGCTGAGCAGGCAGATACCCTGCGGCTCGTGCGCGTCGTCCTGTTCACCGGCAAGGGTGGCGTCGGCAAGACCACCCTCGCCGCCGCGACGGCCGCCCACCTGGCGCGGTCGGGCCGCAGCGCGCTCGTGGTCTCCACCGACCCCGCCCACTCCCTCGGTGACGCGCTCGAAGCCGATCTCGGGGGCGAGCCCGTGGAGATCGGCGAACGGCTGTCGGCACAGCACATCGACACCCGCGCGCTGCTCGACAGGAGCTGGGGCACGCTGCAGGGCCACCTGCGCACCGTCCTCGCGGGTGCGGGTGTCGACGAGCTGGTGGCCGACGAGCTGACGGTGCTGCCGGGGGTGGAGGACCTGCTCGCGCTCGGCGAGGTGCGCCGCGCCGCCGACACCGGGGGCTGGGACGTCGTCGTCGTCGACTGCGGGCCCACCGCGGAGACGCTGCGCCTGCTCGGCCTGCCCGAGGCGGTGTCCGGCTACCTGGAGCGGCTGTTCCCCGCCCACCGCCGGGCCGTGCGCGGGATGCTGGCCGGGCTCGCGCCGGGCGGCAAGGAGGCGCTGCCCGCGTGGGAGGCCACGATCACGGCCCTGGACGAGCTCGCCGAGGACCTCACCGGCCTGCGCACCATGCTCGGCGACCACACGCGCACCTCGATCCGGCTGGTGCTCACCCCGGAACGGGTGGTGGCCGCGGAGACCCGCCGCACCATCACCGCGCTCGCGCTGCACGGCCTGCGCGTCGACGACCTGGTGGTCAACCGGATCATGCCCGGGCCGCCGCCATCGCTGCGCGGGCCCGCCGCGCGCTGGCTGCGGGAGCGGCACACCGAGCAGCAGGCCGTCCTGTCCGACCTCGGCGGCATGGCGCTGCCGATCCGGATGGCGCGCTACACCGCCGCCGAGCCCACCGGCGTCCCCGCGCTGCTCGACATCGCCCACGGCCTCTACGGCGACACCGACCCCGCCGCTCCCGGCGCCGACGGCGCGCCGCTGCTGCAGGTGCGGCGCACCGCGGGCACCGGCACCTCGGCCGAGTCGGAGTTCGAGCTGGTCCTGCACCTGCCCGGGGCGGCCGACGCACCGCTGGACCTGTCCCGCGTCGGCGACGAGCTGGCCGTCACCGCGGGCGGCACGCGGCGCATGGTGGCGCTCCCGTCGGTGCTGCAGCGCTGCGAGGTGACCGGCGCCCGGCTCGTCGGGGACGACCTGTGCATCGTGTTCACCCCCGACCGCGCGGTGTGGACCCGATGAGGCGGGCCGTGACCCGTCCCGTCACCGGCGTCGCCGCGCAGGCCCGGGCCCGCCGGTGCGGCACCCCGGCGCGGTCGGCCGGGCCCGGCGGGGGACGGCGATGACCGGCCCCGGCTGCGGCACGCACGCGGGGCTGGGCACCGAGCTGCGCGCCGTCGCCGTACTCGCGCTCGACCGGCTCGGTCCCGTGCTCGACCGGGTCCGGAGCGAGCCGGGCGCGCCGCAGTCCGCCGAGGCCTGCGCGGTGTGCCCGATCTGCGCGCTCGTGGCGCTGCTGCGCGGGGAACGTCCGGAGCTGGCCGTGCGGCTCGCCGAGCACGCGTCGGGCCTGCTGGCGGTGCTCCAGGCCGCGCTGCACGAGGGCGATCCCGCGGCGTGGCCACCACCGCCCGCGCCGACCCCGCCCGCCCGGCCGGACCCGGCTCGGCCACCGCGACGCGTCCAGCACATCCGCATCGAGCGGCCGGTGTCGTGCTGATGCCGGGTGCCGGAACGGGCGCCGCGAGGTGCTGACCGTCGGTGTCGACGTCGGCGGCACCAGCATCCGGGCGGGGGTGGTCGACGCCGACGGCGCGGTCCTCGACACCGCCCGTGCGCTCACCCCGCGCGGTGAGGCCGCGCTGGAGGCCACCGTCGCCCGCGTGATCGGTGAGGTCGCCGCGCGGCACCGGGTGGCCGCCGCGGGCCTCGCGCTAGCCGGGTTCGTCACCCCGGACCGGCGCGGCGTCCGCTTCGCACCCCACCTGTCATGGCGCGACGCGCCCGTCGCCGAGCGGATCGCCGAGCGCACCGGGCTGCCGGTCGTCGTCGAGCACGACGCCAACGCCGCCGCGCTGGCCGAGCGGCACCACGGTGCCGCCGCGGGCCCGTCGACGGTGGTGTTCCTCGCGCTGGGCACCGGCATCGGCTCGGCGCTGCTGCTCGACGGCGAGCTGTACCGGGGCGCGCACGGGGTGGCCCCGGAGCTGGGGCATCTGCGGGTCGTGCCCGGCGGGCGGCCCTGCCCGTGCGGCAAGGCCGGCTGCTGGGAGCGCTACTGCAGCGGCACCGCACTGGCCACCACGGCCGTCGAGCTGCTGGCCCGCGATCCCGGCCGGTCCCCGGTGCTGCGGCGGTTCGTCGCGGACGACCCCGGCCAGCTCACCGGCCGGCGGGGCGCCGCCGCCGCCCGGGACGGCGACCCGATCGCCTGCGCGGCGGTGGCCGAGCTCGCCCACTGGCTGGGTGAGGGGCTCTCGCTGGTGGCCGACGTGTTCGACCCGGAGCTCGTGGTGATCGGCGGCGGCGTGTCCGGCTCGGCGCCGCTGTTCCTCGACGACGCCCGCGAGCACTACGCCGCGTGCCTGACCGGGGCCGGGCGCCGCCCGCTGGCCCGCATCCGCACCGCCCAGCTCGGCGACGCCGCCGCGGTGGTGGGGGCCGCGCGGCTGGCACGCGGGGCCTGCCGCTAGGCGGTGTCCGAGCGCCGCTCGTGGCCCGGCAGCGGGCGCAGCAGCGGGCGGGGCTCGCTCAGCGCCGCGCCGACCGGGTCGGGACCGGGCCCGCCGTACCCCGGCCCGGGCGCGGTCACGGTCTCCGTCACCGGCACCGGCGCACCGCAGCGCGTACACCCGCCCGCCGGGTCGACGCCGCCCCCGCACCCCACGTGGGTGAACACGCGCGGTGGGCCACCGGGGGCGTAGTGGGCATCGCCCCACTCGACGAGCGCCCGGAGCACCGGCCACAGGGCGAGGCCCTTGTCGGTCAGGGCGTACTCCGAGCGGCGGCCCGGGCCCGGCACCGGCGCCAGCACCCCCTCGGTGACCAGCAGTGCCAGCCGCTCGGCGAGCACGGCGCGCGGGATCCCGAGATGGCGGGCGAAGTCGCTGAACCGGCGCACCCCGAAGAACGCGTCGCGGACGACGAGCAGCGACCAGCGCTCGCCCACGACCTCGAGTGCCCGAGCCATCGAGCAGCGCTGGCCGGTGTAGTCGCGGGGCAGCACCATGTGGCCATCGTGTCACAACAGTTCAATGACCGAACCACCGTGTTACGGTCCGCCGCATGAACAGCACGGTCACCTCGCGGCCGGGAGCCACCCTCGCCGTCACCGCGGGCGGCACGCTGCTCGCCATGACGGCGTTCACCGCGCCGCTGTCGATCGTGCCGTCGCTGACGCGGCATCTCGGCGCGACGCCGGTGGCCGCCTCCTGGGTGCTCAGCTCGATGAGCCTCGGGCTGGCCGTCGCGCTGCTCGTCTCGGGCGCGGTCGGCGACGAGATCGGGCGCCGCCGGGTGTTCGTCGCCGGGGCCGCACTGCTCGCGGTCGGCTCGGCGGCCTGCGCGGCGGCCCCCGAGGCCTGGACGTTCGTCGCGGGCCGCGTGCTGCAGGGGGTCGGCGCCGCCGCGGTGATCTCCTGCGGCCTGGGGATCATCGGCTACACCTTCCCCGCGACGGCGGACCGGGCCCGCGCCACCGGTGTCTGGGGGGCCTGCATGGGCGCCGGACCGGCGCTCGGGCCGCTGCTCGGCTCGGTGCTCGACGCCGCCGCGAGCTGGCGCTGGGCCTACGTCGCGCTCACCGTGCTGGCCGGGGCGCTGGCCGTCGCGGCGGGCGCGCTGCTGGTCGAGTCCCGGTCCGGTCGCGGCCGGCGCGTCGACGCCACGGGTGCGCTGCTGCTGGCGGCCGGTACGGGGTGCCTGCTGGCGGCGCTCACCGGGAGCAGGCAGGGCTGGAGCGGCGCGGTGCCGGTGCTGCTCGCCGGGGCCGTGGTCGGGCTGGTCGCCTTCTTCGCCCACCAGGCGCGGGTGCGCGAGCCGATGCTGGAGCTGGGCCTGTTCCGGCGGCCCGCGCTGGTCTCGGCCACGTTCGCCGCGTTCGTGACCGGGGCCGGGATCATCGCGCTGATGTCGTTCGTGTCGACGGTGCTGGAGAGCGGGCTGGAGCACTCCGCGGTCGTCGCCGCGGTGATCGTGCTGGCCTGGTCGGTCGTGAGCGCCGGTACCTCCCTGCTCGCCCGCCGGATCCCCCTGCGGTTCTCCGGCGCGGCCCGGCTGGCCACGGGGATGCTGGTGACCGCGGCGGGCCTCGTCCCGCTCGCCGTGCTGACCACGGCCACCCCGGTGGGGCAGCTCGTCGCCGGGCTGATGGTCGCGGGGGTCGGGACGGGCCTGATGAACGCCACGCTGGCCCGCGAGGCCGTGGCGAGCGTGCCGCCGGCCAGCGCCGGTGCCGGCAGCGGGATCAACAACGCCAGCCGCTACATCGGCGCGGCGTTCGGGGTGACGGTCGTGACGGCGCTCGCCGGGTCACCCGCCGGACTGGTCGCCGGGTGGAACCTCGCCGTGCTGACCGGGATCGCGCTGTGCGTCGTCGGGGCCGCCGTGGTGCTGACGGTGCAGCGGGCCGAGGCGCGGTGGACCCCGCCGGTCGGCGTGCCCGGGGCGGTGGCTCCCTGAGTCAGAGCACCGCACCGTCGTCGCGGTCGCCCGGTCCCGGCGGGGACGGCCAGAGACGCAGCACCAGCCAGCCCAGTCCGGCGGCGAGGGTCAGCAGGCCCAGCGGGAGGCCGTAGGAGGCCGACACGCCCACCCATCCCGGTGCGGCGACCAGGACGAAGCCGAGCAGGAGCAGTCCGAGGCCCACCGCGGCCGGCGGCCCGATGCGCGGCAGGGGTGGCGGCTCCGGGGGCACGAAGTGGTCGTCGTCGGCGGGGGCGGGGGCGGGGGCGTAGGGGCGCACGACGCCGTCGTCGGGCCACTCGGGCAGCCCGCCCTCGCCGCGGAGCCCGGACACGATCGCCTCGAAGCCGTCGACACCCTCGCCGGAGTGCGGTCGCTCGTCGGGATCCCGGTCCACCGCACCTCCTCACCGCGTCACCCGCCGCCGGGGAGCGTGCGCGGCGGGTCGGGACCATCCTGACACGCCCCGCCGCCGTGCGGAACCGGTGGACGGCGCGGCCCGTTGTCGTGCCGCGCCGCCCGTCCGTAGGCTGGCCTCGTCGCGGTGAAGGGGGCACGCCAAGGTGCTGTACTGGTGGTCCAAGTTCGTGCTGCTCGGTCCGCTGCTGCGGCTGTTCTGCCGCCCCACGATCACCGGACTGGACAACATCCCCGAGACCGGTGGAGCGATCCTCGCCAGCAACCACCTCGCCGTCGTCGACTCCTTCGTCCTGCCGCTCGTGGTGCCGCGCCGGATCACGTTCCCGGCGAAGGCGGAGTACTTCACCCAGCCCGGCCTGGTCGGGCGGCTCAAGAAGGCCTTCTTCACCGGGGTCGGGCAGATCCCGATCGACCGCTCCGGCGGATCCGCCGCCCGCGACGCGATGGACACCGCCGTGCGGGTGCTGCGTGACGGCAAGCTGCTCGGCATCTACCCGGAGGGCACCCGCTCGCCCGACGGGCGGCTCTACAAGGGCAAGACCGGGGTGGCCCGGATGACCCTGGAGGCCGGGGTGCCGGTGGTGCCGGTCGCGATGATCGGCACCGACCGGGTCAACCCGATCGGGTCGCGGATGTGGCGCCCCCGCAAGGTGCGGATCGTCGTGGGGGAGCCGCTGGACTTCACCCGCTACGCCGGGATGGAGGGCGACCGGTTCATCGAGCGGTCGATGACCGACGAGATCATGTACGCGCTGATGGAGCTGTCCGGTCAGACCTACGTCGACATGTACGCGGCGTCGGTGAAGGAACGTGCGGCCAAGGCCGCGAAGGCGGGCGGTGATCCGGCCGTGATGCCGCCCCCGCCCGCCTCCCCCCCGACGATCCCGGACAGTCGCGCCAGCTGAGCCGCGTCGCCCGCGACACCGGCCTCCGGCCGTGAGCGACTATCCCGCCACCGTGCCGACCGGCCACGGGGCCTGCTCGTCGAACTCCTCGTGGCGGCCCTTGCCCCGCCCCTTCGCCCGGTACATCGCGCGGTCCGCGTCGCGCAGCGCGGACCCGGGGTCGTCGCCCGCGCGGGCGAGCGTGATCCCCACGCTCACCGACACGCGCACGGTGGTGCCGTCGACATCGACCGGCTGGGCCACCGCGGCGACGATGCGCCACGCGACCGTCCGCGCCTGCCTGCGGGCCTCGGCGGCGGCGAGATCGGGTGGCGCCGTACGCCGGGCCGCGTCGAGCACGCACACGAACTCGTCGCCGCCCACCCGCGCGACGGTGTCCTGGGGGCGCAGGACGGCGCGCAGCCGCTTCGCGGTCGCGCGCAGCACCGCATCCCCCGCCACGTGCCCCGCCGTGTCGTTGACGTGCTTGAAGCCGTCGAGGTCGCAGAACAGCACGGCCACGGGGGAGTGGCCGCGGGCGCTGCGATGCAGCGCGATGGCGAGACGATCGGTGAGCAACCGGCGGTTGGGCAGCCCGGTGAGCGGGTCGTGCAGGGCGGCGGCGGCCAGGCGCTCCTCCAGCGCCACGTTCTCGGTCACGTCCCGCGCCACACCCAGCAGCTGGGTGACGGTCCCGTCGGTGTCGCGGGCGAACGGCGTGACACGCCGCGAGATCCAGCGGTAGCCGCCGTCGCCGTGCCGGGTCCGCAGGCGCAGCTTGCGGACCTCGCCGTCGCCCACCAGGCACGCCGCGGCGTCGACGGCGCGCATCCGGTCGACGTCCTCGGGGTGCACCAGCGCGTCGGCCACGTCGCCGCCGAGCGCGACGACGTCCTCGGGCCGGTGACCGAGCAGCTCGGTCAGGGTCCGGGACAGCCACAGGGTGGACCGCGTCCGGACATCGATGACGAAGATGACGTCCGGGCTCGCGGCGAGCACGGCCCGCTCGAACAGCCGCTGGTCGGCGAGCGCGCGGGTGGCGCGCTCCCGCAGGGAGGCGGAGACGGCCAGCGCGAGCACGACCAGGGCGCACGCGGCCAGGAACCCGGCGACGAGTGCCCCGGTGGTGCCGGGCCCGAGCAGCCGGCCCGCCTGGGCGAAGGGGCCGGATCCGAGCGCGCTGAGCCCCGCGACCAGCACGCCGACCACGACGAGCTGCGCCGCCGCGGTGCGGACGCCGAGCCGCAGGCCGGTGCCGACCAGCACCGCCACCGGGACGAACGTCAGCGGCAGCGGGAGGGTGAAGACCGCGACCGTCGTGACGATCACGCCGGCCCACAGCGCGAACGCCTCGGGGGCCCGCACCGTGGCCGGCCGGGCGGGCACGATCATGACCAGCGGCACCAGCACCACGACCGCGGCACCGTGTCCGGCGGCGACCGACCACCACACCGTCCACGGCACGCCGCCGGACTGCAGCCCGACCGCCCCGGCGGCGATGCCGGCGGCCAGCACGGCGCCTGCCGCGGCAGCCGCGAACAACCGGGCGAGATCGGGCAGCGTACGCAGCACCGGCGGGCCCGAGCGGGTGAGCAGCGCGCCCGCGACGGCCGCCTCGGCCGTGTTGGCGAGGGCGAACGCCGCCGCCGTCACCGGTCCCCGACCGCCCGCGAGGTTCGCGGCGAAGCCGGCCAGCGCGACCGTGAGCAGGATCAGCAGCCGCGAGCGCCCGGTGTTCAGGGCGACGGCGGCGACCGCGACCCCGGCCGCGGGCCACCACGCGGCCACCTCGGTGCCCCTCGGGGCGAGCAGGACCGCGGCCGTGCCCAGCGCGAACACGACGATCCCGACCGCGACCGGGGGCCCCAGCACGGCGCGGACGCGCGTCGGTGCGGGCTCGTACGCCTGGACGGTCATCGGCCCCCCGAAGTCCGCGACGGGCCACGTGCGGGTCTGGCACCTGGGGCCCTGCACCGGTTATCGGCTCCGGTGACTCCGGTGTTAACAGCCGCCGATTGGGTCTGCGTCGGGCCGGCGACTAGCCTCGCCACGTGCGCTTCTTCTACGACTGCGAGTTCATCGAGGACGGCACCACCATCGATCTGGTGTCGATCGGTGTGGTCGGTGAGGACGGCAGCGAGTTCTACGCGGTGTCCACGGAGTTCGACGGATCGCGGGCGGGGGACTGGGTGCGTCGCAACGTGCTGCCCAAGCTGCCCTCGCCCGCCGACCCGGCGTGGCGCTCGCGCAGCCGCCTGCGCGCCGACCTGCTGGAGTTCGTCACCGCCCCGGGCGGCGAGGTGGAGCTGTGGGCCTGGATCGCGGCCTACGACCACGTGGCGCTGTGCCAGCTGTGGGGTTCGATGACGGCGCTGCCCCGGGCGTTGCCGCGGTTCACCCGCGAGCTGCGCCAGCGCTGGGAGGAGGCAGGCCGTCCGCCGCTGCCCACCCCCACGTCCGACGCGCACGACGCCCTGGCCGACGCCCGCCTCAACCTGCGCCGCTGGGAGGCCATCGAGTCGGCGGTGGCCGCCCGCTCGTGACGGGCGGCCATCCGCCGGTCACGCGCCGATGCCGGCGACCCCCAGCCCGGGCCCCACGATGAGGCCCACGACGATGAGCACGATGCCCCAGAGCAGCTGCTTGCGAACGATGGCGACGATGCCGGCGACGACGAGCACGACGCCCAGGATGTAGAGCAGAGTTGTCATGGGACGGGGTAGCCGCAACCGTCCTCAGTGGAATCGGGCCGTTCGGGTGACGGCCGACCGGCGCGATCCGGTGGCCAAACGCGGCGTCCGGGTGGATCCGTCCCGGTCGGCGCGTCGCCGCGCCGACGGCTTAGGCTGGTCGGCGTGAACTGGACCGTCGACGCCCCGGTCGAAGTGCTTCCCGAGCTCCCCCCGCTGCCCGCCGACCTGCGCGGCCGCCTGGACGACGCGCTGGCGCGCCCCGCGGCGCAGCAACCGGACTGGCCCGAGGCCGCCGAGGTCGCGCACGTCCGCACGGTCCTGGAGAGCGTGCCGCCGGTGACCCTGCCCCCCGAGGTCGACCGGCTGCAGCAGCGGCTGGCCGACGTCGCGAACGGCAAGGCGTTCCTGCTCCAGGGCGGGGACTGCGCGGAGACCTTCGTCGACAACACCGAGCCCCACATCCGCGCCACGATCCGCACGCTGCTGCAGATGGCGATCGTGCTGACCTACGGCGCCTCCACGCCGGTGGTGAAGGTCGGCCGGATCGCCGGGCAGTACGCGAAGCCGCGCAGCTCGCCGGTGGACGCGCTGGGCCTGCCGTCCTACCGCGGCGACATCGTGCACTCGATCGTCGCGCATCCCGAGGCGCGTCGGGCGGACCCGTCGCGCATGGTGCGCGCCTACGCCAACGCGAGCGCGGCGATGAACCTGGTGCGCGCGCTGACCGCCACCGGCATGGCCGATCTGACCACGGTGCACGACTGGAACAAGGACTTCGTCCGCACGTCGGCGGCGGGGGAGCGGTACGAGGCGATCGCCGCGGAGATCGAGCGGGCCGTCCGGTTCATGGACGCCTGCGGGGTCGAGGACCACAACCTGCACAGCGTGGAGTTCTACGCCTCGCACGAGGCGCTGCTGCTCGACTACGAGCGCGCACTGCTGCGCCTGGACGACACCCGAGGGGAGGCCCGCCTCTACGACCTGTCGGCGCACTTCCTGTGGATCGGGGAGCGCACCCGACAGCTCGACGGCGCGCACATCGCCTTCGCCGAGCTGCTGTCCAACCCGATCGGCCTCAAGATCGGCCCGACCACCACGCCCGAGCAGGCCGTGGAGTACGTCGAGCGGCTCGACCCGCGCGGCACCCCGGGCCGGCTCACGCTGATCTCCCGGATGGGCAACGGCAAGGTCCGCGACGTGCTGCCGTCGATCGTGGAGAAGGTCGAGGCCTCCGGGCACAAGGTCATCTGGCAGTGCGACCCGATGCACGGCAACACCGTCGAGTCCACCTCCGGCTACAAGACCCGCCACTTCGACCGCATCGTCGACGAGGTGCAGGGCTTCTTCGAGGTGCACCACGGCCTGGGCACCCACCCGGGCGGCATCCACGTCGAGGTCACCGGCGAGGACGTCACGGAGTGCCTGGGCGGGGCGCAGGAGATCTCGGATGCCGACCTGGGCGGCCGGTACGAGACGGCGTGCGACCCGCGCCTGAACACCCAGCAGTCGCTGGAGCTGGCGTTCCTGGTGGCGGAGATGCTGCGCGGCTGACCACCCCGTCCGGTCGCGGATCCTGCGGGTCGGGGCCCTACAGCGTGTCGAGGACGACCGTCGTTCCGGCGTCGACGATGGTGCCGGGCTGCGGGTTCTGGCCGATCACCTGCGGGTTCTCGCGCACGCCGAAGGGCAGCGCGGAGCGCACCTCGACGCCGAGACCGGCGCCCTCGAGCAGCTCGCGCGCCTCGGACAGCTCCCGGCCCAGCAGCAGGGGCACGGTGGCGACCTGCGGCTCGGGCGGTGGCTCCACCCCGCGGCTGACCACGAGGGTGACGGCCGCCCCGATCGCCACCGCCTCCCCGGCCGCGGGCTCGGTGCGGATGACCGCGCCCTCGGGGACGGTGTCGTCGAACTCGCGGGCGGCGGTGCTCTGCACCGGGTTGAGTCCCGCGTCGCGGATCCGCTGCTCGGCGTCGGCGATCGCGGTCCCGGCCTCGATCGCGGGAACGGTGGGGCGGCCGGTGGAGACGGTGAGCGACACCGAGGAGCCGCGCAGCAGGCGGCCCCCCGGCGGGTCGGTGCGGGTGACCTGCCCGGCGGGCGCGGCGTCGTCGAAGACCCGGGTGACGCCGCCGACCACCAGGTCGGCCTCGGTGAGCAGCTGCTGGGCCGCCGTCTGCTGCACGCCCACCAGCGGTGGTACCTCGGTCCAGCGACCGGTGCCCAGCCACCACGCGGCGGTGGCCGCCAGCAGGGCGAGGACGAGCACCACCGCGATCCCGGCGCCGAACATCCGCCTGCTGCGACGGCGCTCGCGGACGTGCGGGGCGGGACCGTCGTCGTCGGACGGGGACGGCGGCGCCGCCGGGGAGGGCAGCGCCCGGGTGCCGCGCGGGCCGGGGATCGGCGGCGGGTGCGGGATCGTGTCCTGCCGCTCCACCGGCGGTGGTGGCGGAGCGGGCGCCGGGACGCGCGGCACCTCGAGGTGGTGGGCGACCTGGCGGAGCTCGGCGAGCAGCGCGCCCGCGTCGGCGGGGCGGCGGGCCGGATCGCGGTCGGTGGCGCGCAGCACGAGCGCGTCGAGCTCGGGGGGCACGTCCCCGGCGATCAGCGAGGGGGCCGGTACCCGGTCGTTGACGTGCCGGAACGCCACGGAGATCGCGGTGTCGCCCACGTAGGGCGGGGTGCCGGTGAGCAGTTCGTAGAGCAGGACGCCCGCGGCGTAGACGTCGCTGCGGGGATCGGCCGCGCCGGTGGCCACCTGCTCGGGGGAGAGGTAGGCGACCGTGCCCATGATGGTGCCGACGTGGCTGGCGCCGGCCTGGGCGGCGGCGACGACCAGCCCGAAGTCGGCGACCTTCACATCGCCGGTGTAGCTGATCAGCACGTTCTCGGGCTTGACGTCGCGGTGCACCAGCCCGAGCCGGTGGGCCTCGGCGAGCCCGGCGAGGACCGGCTCCAGCACGGCGATCGCGCCCGGCACCCCCAGCTGGCCGCGCAGCCGGATCACGTCCCGCAGGGTGCCGCCCTCGACCAGCTCCATCACCAGGAACAGGACGGGCTCGGCGCCGTGGGTGTCGTCGCCCTGGTCGTGGACGTCGACGACCGCCGGGTGGTCGATCCGCGCCGCCGACCGGGCCTCGCGTTCGAACCGGGTGCGGAAGGCCGGGTCCCCGGCCAGCCGGGGGTCCATCACCTTGATCGCCACGGGCCGCTCCAGCCGCGTGTCGGTGCCCCGGTAGACCGTGGACATGCCGCCGCGCGCGATCACCGGACCGAGCCGGTAGCGCGCGTCGAGCAGCGCGGCGGGCGGGGCGTTCACGACCGTGACGGTACCGGGGGCGGCCCGGATGCCCGGAGAGGGCGCGGAAGCGGCGGACGGGCGACCGGAAGTATGGCATCGTGTCGCAGCGTGAGTGAGGTGTCCGTTCTGGCCGACGACGTGGTCACGCTACCCGTCGCCGAGGTCGCAACCCTGCTGAACCAGCCCGTGTCCCGGGTGCACCAACTGGTGCGTGACGGGCAGCTCCTCTCGCTGCGTCGCGGTGGGGAGGTCGTGGTGCCCGCCGACTTCCTCGTCACCGGTGCGGAGCGCGCCGAGGTCGTGAAGGGGCTGCCCGGCACGATCACCGTGCTGCGCGACGGCGGCTACACCGACCCCGAGATCCTGCGCTGGCTGTTCACCGAGGACGACTCCCTGCCCGGCACGCCGATGGCCTCCATCTGCGCCGGCCGCCACCGCGAGGTCAAGCGCCGCGCGCAGGCGATGGCGTTCTGAGCGGCACGCCGGCGGCGCCGGCCGCGAGCGGGGCCGCCCCCGCGCGGCCCGCTAGGATGGCGGCGATCCTGACAGCAGCATCGCGCCGGGGCCCATCGGGCTCCCGGCCCGCGGTCCCGGGCGCGCCGCCGCGGCTGTCGTCACCGGTCCGGAGCCAGAGGAGCAGCGGGTTGTCCGACGTCGTGTCCGGCGGCCTCGGGGCACGTGCGCTCGATGTGCTGCGCCGCCCCCTCCTGGTGCTGCCGGTCACGATCCCGGCGCTCGTGGTCGCGCTGTGGCTGGTCGTCGACCGCGTCGGCGGGTGGCACATCGATCTCGAGGTCTACCGGTTCGGGGTCGACGCGCTGCTCGGTGGTGGCGACCTCTACGGCACGCTGCCGCTCACCAAGAACGACATCTCCCTGCCGTTCCTGTACCCGCCGTTCGCGGCGCTGCTGCTGATGCCCTTCGCGCTCGTCCCGTGGATGGTCGCGTGGCCGGCGCTGCTGGCCCTGTCCACCGGGGCGATCGCCGTCACGCTGTTCGTCACCGCGCGGGCGCTGTGGCCCTCCGGTGGCACCGCGGGTGCGGTCTCGGTCACCTCGGCGGCCCTCCCGCTCGCGTTCCTGCTGGAGCCGGTCTACTCGACGATCGACTACGGCCAGATCAACCTGCTGCTCATGGCGCTGGTGGCCGCCGACTGCCTGCCGCGGCGCACCCGGCTGCCGCGGGGGATGCTCATCGGCATCGCCGCGGCGATCAAGCTGACGCCGGCCGCGTTCGTGCTGTTCTTCCTGCTGCGGGGGGACCGCAAGGCCGCCGGGGTGGCGGCGGCCACCGGCGTCGGGGCCACGCTGCTCGCGTTCGCGATCCTGCCGGAGGCGTCGCTGCGGTTCTGGCGCGACAACCCCACGTCCGTCATGAGCGGCGCGCCCTTCTACACCAACCAGACCTTCTACGTGGTGCTCGTGCGGGCCGGTGTCGACGGCCCGCTGCGCACGGTGCTGTGGCTGGTGCTGGCCGCCGCGCTGCTCGCCGTGCTGGTGCCGGTGATCCGCCGCGCCCCCGCCCCGCTGGCCCTGGTCACCACCGCGGCCCTCGCGCTGCTCGCCTCGCCGACGTCGTGGTCGCACCACTGGGTGTGGGTCGTCCCGGCGGTGCTGGTCGTCGCGGCCACCGCGTGGCGGAGCGCGTCCACCGGGTGGTGGCTCGCGGCCGCCGCGATGGCCGTCGTCTACACGACGGCGCCGCACACGTGGGGGCTGCCCCGCGACAACGGCGTGGAGCTGGGGTGGTCGGCCGGGCAGCAGTTCGTCGGGGCCACCTTCGTCTGGTTCACCACGACCCTGCTGGTGGTGCTGGCCCTCACCCGCCGCCGGGCCCGAGCCGCGGCGGGTGAGCACACGCGGGTCTAGCGGCGCCGCCGGGCGGCCCGCACCGCCACGGCCCGGGCCATGCCGGGCAGCGCCACCGCGAGCCGGCGCCGGGTCGGCACCGCCACGCGGCGGTGCAGGACGTCGTAGTCCGCTGCCTCGATCTCGTCGAGGATCCCCTGGTAGAGCGCGAAGGCGCAGCGCACGCAGGCCCGCGACACCGGTTCCAGCAGCTCGATGCCCGGTTCGGCCCGTCGGTAGGTCGCCCGGGTCCTGGCCACCAGGTGCGCGAGCGCGCGCCGCACCCGGGGATCGGGGAGGCGGGTGCGCCGGCACCGGTCGAGCAGATCCCGGTCCACGCCGAACGCGGCGAGCTCGTCGGCGGGGAGGTAGACGCGGCCGCGGTCGAGGTCCTCGCCGACGTCGCGCAGGAAGTTCGTGAGCTGGAACGCCACCCCCAGCGCGGCCGCCGACGGCTCCGCCTCCGCGCGCGGCACCACGGTGCCGAGCACCGGCAGCATCTGCAGCCCGATGACGGCGGCCGAGCCGTGCACGTACACCGCGAGGTCGTCGAACGTCGCGTAGGCGGTGACGTGGGTGTCCATCCGCATGGAGGCCATGAAGTCGGCGAAGTGGCGGTGGTCGATGTCGTGGCGGTGTGCGGTGTCGGCGAGCGCGGCCAGGACCGGGTGCGTGGGCGGGTGCCCGTCGAGCGCGGCGGCCATGTCGGCCGCGAGCCGGTCGAGCCGGGCCGCGCGCTCCGGGACCGGGGTCGTGTCCGCGAGGTCGTCGACGATGTCGTCGGCGTAGCGGGCGAAGCCGTAGAGGGCGTGCACCGCGGGGCGGCGCTCCACCGGGAGCAGGCGCGTCGCCAGGAAGTAGCTGCGGCCGTGGGCGGCGTTGAGGTCGCGGCAGACACCGTAGGCCGCCCGCAGGCCGGGGTCGCGGATGCCGGCCGCGTCGAGCTCAGCCGCTCCGCTGACCGGCACGGGCCCCCCTCGGCTCGGGCGACGGGACGGGCCGGGTGCGCAGCCCCAGCGGATCGACCCGGCGCAGCGACACCGCGGCCAGCACCCACAACGCGGTGGCGACGGCGAGCAGGACGACGTTGTGCTGGGCGGTGGTGCCGTCCGGGTAGGTGACGACCATGAGGAACAGCGATCCGACGGTGAACACCGCGATGCCGCGGGCGCTCCACGCCGCCGCGGCGACCAGCACGATCCCCCAGCTCGGGTACCAGGACTGCAGCGTGGGCCCGAGGAACGCCGCCGCGAGCAGCACGATCCCGGCGCGGCGGATCGCGTCCGGGCCACCGTCGCGGGCCGCCCACCACATCCACCCGGTGACGACCAGCAGGACGGCGCCGCCGAGCAGCCGGGTGGCGGCGATGAACGGTTCGACGGGGACGTCCGCGACCAGCCCCACGAGTGCGTGCACGAGCTGCCCGGCGCCGGTCGGCGGCGAGTACCAGTGGATGGTGGTGGCCGGGGCGCCGAGCCCGGGCAGCCAGCCGAGGGGGCCACCGACCGGGAACGAGCACGCCCCGAACACCACCGCGAACACCCCGAGTCCGGCCGCACCCGCACGCACGATCCGGCTCGGCCGCGAGCCGGTCAGGTGGGCCGCCCACACGAGCACCAGGAACGGCAGCGCGAAGCCGGCAGTGATCTTGATCGCGGTCGCCGCCGTGGCCAGCGCGACGCCACCGACGTGCTGCCCGCGCAGCACGAGCAGGGCACCGGCGGTCAGCAGGCCCGCGACGAGCAGGTCGTTGTGCGCGCCGCCGACGACGTGGACGATCATGACCGGGTTCGCCACGACCATCCACATGGCGACCGGGACACGCCCGCCCAGCCGCCGGGTGAGCTCCGGCAGCGCCCACACGACCAGGGCCAGCCCGAGCAGCAGGACCAGCCGCGTCACCAGCACGCCGGCGATCAGGTAGTCGCCGGTGAGCCAGGTGATCCCCGTGGCGATCATCATGAACAGCGGCCCGTACGGGGCCGGGGTGTCGAGCCAGACCGAGGCGACGTTGTCCGCCAGCGGCCCGGCCAGGGAGCCCGGGCCCGCGCCGTAGGGGTCGATCCCGGCGAGCGGCAGCGCGCCCTGGGCCAGGTAGTAGAAGGGGTCGCGCGTGTACATCGGCGGCGCCACCAGCATCGGCAGCGTCCACACCGCGGCGGCGGCGAGCACCGCGCGGCCGCCCACCCGGCCGGCGAGCGCGTCGCGGCCCAGGCGCATCCATCCGTACGCCAGCAACAGCAGGCCGGCGTAGATCGTGGCGAGCGCGATGTCGCGCCCGTGGCCGTAGCGCCAGAAGCCGAGCGGGGAGTTGGTGAGCAGCGGGTCGTGGAGCAGGACCCCGGCCGCGCCGAACCCGCCGACGGCCATGAGGACCGAGCCGGCGAGCCCGACCAGCAGCGGCACCCGCGGCGGGCCCCCGCGGCGGCCGGATCCGGTGGGTCCCCGCTCGGTGGGCCCCTGCCCGGTGGGTCCCTGCCCGGCGGGTCCCTGCTCGGCCTGCCCCGGACCGGAGGGCACGGCCATGTCGGCGCTCACCGCGCCACGGACGCGGCGGCCGACCGCGCGGGCGGGTTCCGGGGGGCGCGGCACAGCGCCCGTGCCGCGAACAGCGCCACGACGGCGGCCAGACCGAGCAGCACCAGGTCGCGGTGGGCGGTGTCGCCGTCGGGGTAGCTGAGGAACATCAGCAGCACGGAGCCGAACGCCACGGCGCCCAGCCGGCTCGTGGTCCAGGCCGCCGCGGCGAGCAGGGCGAAGCCCCAGCTCGGGTACCACGACAGCAGCGTCGGGCCCAGCACCGCGCCGGCGAGCAGGACGATGCCGGCCCGCCGGACCGCGTCCGGGCCGCCGTGTCGGGCCTGCCACCACTGGTGGACCGCGACCACGAGCAGGGCGAGCATGCCCAGCGCCCGGGTGACGACGAGGAACGGCTCGAGCGCGAGATCGGTCACCAGCAGCCCGACGACCGCGTGCCCGAGCAGGCCGAGTGCCGTGGAGGCCGAGTACCAGTGGACGATCGCGCCCGCCGCGCCCACCGAGGACACCCAGCCCAGTCCGACCCCCGCGACCAGGGTGATGACCCCGAAGACCGCGACGAAGACCACGAGACCGCCGCCGGTCGCCCGGGCGACGCGCGAGAGCCACGGGCCGCTGAGCCGCCCTGCCCACACCAGCACCAGGAAGGGCAGGGCGAGTCCGGCGCTGGCCTTCACCGCGACCGCGGCGGTCGCGACGGCGATCCCGCCGGCGTGCCTGCCGCGCAGCACGAGCACGGCGCCGGTCGCGAGCAGGCCCATGAGCAGCAGCTCGTTGTGGATCCCGCCGACCAGGTGCACCACGACCACCGGGTTGGCCACCGCGATCCAGAGGGCGACGGGGATCCGGCCGCCGAGGCGCCGGGTGAGCTCGGGCAGCGCCCAGACGAACATGGCGAGGCCGGGCAGCAGCGCGACCCGCATGAGGACGACCCCGAGGATGACGTTGTCGCCCGCCACCGCCGCGACCGCCTTGGCGAGCAGGATGAACAGCGGCCCGTACGGGGCGGGGGTGTCCAGCCACAGCGGGTGGACGTTGTCGGTGACGGTGCCGGGCAGCGCCTCGGGTCCCACCGCGTACGGGTCGAGCCCGGCCAGCGGCAGGGCACCCTGCGCGAGGTAGCTGAACACGTCGCGGGTGAACAGCGGCGGGGTGAACAGCATCGGCACGATCCACGCGGCGGCGCAGGTGAGCACCGCCCGCCCGCCCGCCCGGCGTGCGACGACGTCGCGTCCGAGCCGGATCCACGCCCAGATCAGCAGCAGCACACCGAGGTAGACCATGGCGGTGGCCATCTCGTGACCGTGGCCGTAGCGCCAGAAGCCCAGCGGCGAGTTCGTGAGCAGCGGGTCCCGCACCAGTACGCCGCCCGCGCCGAACCCGCCCACCAGCATCAGCACCGACGCCGCGACACCGATCAGCAGGGTGGCGCGCGGTGGGTCGCCGAGCCGGGACCGCCGCGGCGGCGCCTCCCCGGACGCGGGTCGCGGCGGCGTGCCGCCGGAGGCGGGCGCCTGCGGCTCCGGGTCGGGGTCGACGGGAGAGGCGGGCTGGGCGGTCATGGCGGCGACCATGTTTCCATGGCCGTGTCAGGGGTCGGTCGGGACCCGCGCGGCCGTGGCGCCGGTGATCCGCTGCGCAGCGAGCCGGCCGGAGATCAGTACCGGGGGGATCCCGACGCCCGGCGTGGTGCCGCAGCCGGCCAGCACGGCGTTCTCCAGCCCGCGCACCCGGTTGCGGGGACGGAACGGGCCGGTCTGGGCGAAGGTGTGCGCGGCGGAGAACGGGGTGCCCGCGGCCATGCCCTGCGCGGCCCAGTCGGCCGGGGTGACCAGGCGCGACACGGTGACGTCGCCCGCGATGCCGGTCAGCCCGGGATGCCCGCGGGCCTCCAGGACACCGAGGACCTCGTCGCGGTAGGCCGGCCCGACGCGCGCCCAGTCGATCGGTCCGGCCGCGAGGTTGGGGCAGGGGGCGAGCACGAACAGCTGGTCGTGCCCGGCAGGGGCGAGCGCGGGGTCGGTCGCGGTCGGGCGGGTGATCAGCAGGGACGGGTCGCTCATCGGCCGGCCGTCGTCGATGATCTCGCGGAAGGTCTCGCGCCACGCCGCCCCGAAGGAGATCGTGTGGTGGGCGGCCTCGGGGCGGGCGCGTGCGAGCCCGAGGTGCAGCACGACGGCGCTGGGGGAGTAGCGCAGCGGCACCGGTCGGCGCGGCACGCGACCGACCAGGTCGTGCACGACCGGCAGGTCGGGGGTGAGGACGACGGCGTCGGAGGTGACGCGCTCGGCGGCGGCGGTCGGGTCGTCGGTGGGCCGGTGGCGCACCGCGGTGACCCGGCTGCCGCTGCGCTCCAGCCCGGTGGCCGTGCGGCCGTAGTGGATCTCCGCGCCGGCGGCGACGGCCGCGTCGGCCAGCGCCTGGCCCACCGCGCGCATCCCGCCCCGGGGGAAGTACACGCCGGCGATCGTGTCCATGTAGGCGATCACGCCGTAGGCGCCCAGCGCCGTCTGCGGGGGCACACCCGCGTACAGGGCCTGGAAGGAGAAGATGCGGCGCAGCCGCTCGTCGGGCAGGAACCGCTCGATCGCCGGTCCGAGCCGGCCGAACCCGCCCAGCGCGGCCAGCCGGGCGAGGTCGCGGCCCAGCAGGTCCAGCGGGGAGTCGAAGTTGGCTCCGATGAACGTGTCGATCTCGGTGCGGTACAGCCGGGTCAGCCACTCGCGCATCCGGCGGTAGCCCGCGGCCGAGTCCGGCCCGCAGACCGAGCGGACCTCCTGCTCCATCGCCGCGGCGTCGGTGTGCACGTCGATGGTGGAGCCGTCGGCGAAGTGGGTGCGGTAGGCGGGGTCGAGCTCCACGAGGTCCAGGCGTTCGGCGAGCTTCTCGCCGACGGCCCCGAGCGCCTCGTCGAGCAGCGAGGGCATCGTGAGCACCGTCGGCCCGGTGTCGAGGCGGTAGGTGCCGTGCTCGGTCTCCAGGTCCAGCCGCCCGGCCCGCCCGCCGGGGTGCTCGCCGCGCTCCAGCACGGTCACCCGGCGGCCCGCACCCAGCAGGTGCAGCGCCGCGGCGAGCCCGGAGAACCCGGCGCCGACGATCACGACGTGCTCGGTGCGCCCGGGCACCGTCCACGGGCTCACCGCCCGTCCCGCGGACGGTCCTGTCGCGCAGGCTCGCTCAACTGCGCCGCCTCGTGGCCGCGACGGCGAGGTCGGCGAGCCGGTCCGCGGCGGGCTCGTCGAGGTCGGCGGCGCTGAGCGCGTCGAGGGCGGAGCCGGTCAGCGCCGCGATGCGCTGTTCCACGGCCTGCGCCGCGCCCAGCTCGGCGAGCAGGCCGCGGATCCGGTCGACCCCGTCGGCGTCGAGGTCGGGATCGCCGAGCGCGGCCTCGATGGCCCGCGTCGCGGACTCCCGGCCCTGCTCGTCCGCCCGCTCCAGCGCCAGCGCCAGCAGCAGTGTCCGCTTGCCCTCGCGCAGATCGTCGCCGGCGGGCTTGCCGGTGACCGCCGGGTCCCCGAAGACGCCGAGCAGGTCGTCGCGCAGCTGGAAGGCGATGCCCAGGTCCGCGCCGAAGCGGCGGTAACAGGTCGTCAGCTCCGGTCCGGCGTCGGCGATCGCGGCGCCCAGGTGCAGCGGCCGCTCCACGGTGTAGGCGGCGGTCTTGTACCGGTCGACCTGCAGCGCGGCCCGCGGCGACGCGTCGCCGGTGGCCTGGTGCAGTACGTCGAGGTACTGCCCGCCGAGCACCTCGGTGCGCATCGCCTGCCACGGTGTGGCCGCCCGGCGCAGCGCGGCGTCGGACAGGCCCGACCCGCGGAGCATGTCGTCGGCCCAGACGAGTGCGAGGTCACCGAGCAGGATCGCGGCGGCGGCGCCGAACCGGGCGGGCCGGCCGCGCCAGCCCGCCTCGGCGTGCCTGCGGGCGAACTCGACGTGCACCGTCGGGCGTCCGCGGCGGGTGGCCGAGGCGTCCATCAGGTCGTCGTGGACGAGCGCGCAGGCCTGGATCAGCTCGAGCGCGCTGATCGCCCGCAGCACGGCCGGGGCCTGCGGGTCGTCGGGCGACCCGCCGGCGCCGCGCCATCCCCACCAGGCGAACGTGGGTCGAAGTCGCTTGCCGCCGCCCATCACGAACTCCGTCAGCGCCGTGGTGGCCTGCGCGAACGCGGGGTCGATGGCCGCGGTGTCGACGCCACGTTGCTCGAGGAAGGCGGCGAGCTCGCGCTCGACGGACTCGATCAGCCGGTCCTCGGCGGCCGAGTCGGGGCTGGTCGCGGGGGCTGCGTCGGCGCGGGTCACCGCTGCCGCCGCGTACATGTCCGGGTACTCGTCCGGGGACGTGACGGTCGGGGAGGCACGGACCGAGGGTAACCGGGAGACCGCAACCCGGCGCGTCGACCGAGACGCCCGTACCCTCTACCGCGTGCGCAGCGACCCCATGGAGATCATCCGATGAAGATCACGGACCGCATCGAGGGCGACCGGCCGGTGTTCTCGGTCGAGTTCTTCCCCCCGAAGGACGAGCCGGGCGAGGCCGAGCTCTGGCGGGCGATCCGCCGACTGGAGCCACTGGACCCGGCGTTCGTCTCCGTCACCTACGGCGCGGGCGGGTCGAGCCGGGACCGCACCATCCGCACCACGGCCCGGATCGCCACCGACACCACGCTCGTGCCGATGGCCCATCTCACGGCCGTGTCGCACTCGGTGTCCGAGTTGCGACAGGTGATCGGCGCGTACGCGGCGGCGGGCATCCGCAACGTCCTCGCCGTGCGCGGCGACCCTCCCGGTGACCCGCTCGGCGACTGGATCGCCCACCCCGACGGCCTGAACTACGCCGACGAGCTGGTCACGCTCACCCGGCGGCTGGGGGACTTCTGCGTCGGCGTCGCCGCGTTCCCCTACGGCCACCCGCGCTCGCCCGACATCGACGCCGACGTGGCGCGGCTCGTGGCGAAGGTCCGGGCGGGCGCCGACTTCGCGATCACCCAGCTGTTCCTCGAGCCGGAGGGCTTCCTGCGGCTGCGCGACCGGCTCGCGGCCGTGGGCTGCGACGTCCCGCTGATGCCCGGGATCATGCCGCTGACGACGGTGCGCACCCTGGTGCGCGGGCCGGAACTCTCCGGCGCCCCGACACCTCCCGCGCTGGCGGCGCGCCTGGAGCGCTTCGCCGACGACCCCGCCGCGTTCCGGGCGGCGGGCATGGACGTCACCACGGAGCTGTGCGCGCGCCTGCTGGAGGAGGGGGTGCGCGGGCTGCACTTCTACACGCTCAACCGCTCCACGGCCACCTCCGAGCTGGTGGCGCGGCTGGGCCTGGGCGCGCAGCGGGTGGCCGCCTGAGTCACCGCACCGGTGGCCGGGCCCGGCCTACCTGGTCGGCGGGCTCACGGGCGGGTTGCGCTGGCGGCGGGCCATCAGCACCACGACGCCCCCCGCCAGCGCGCCGACCGCCGCCAGGCCGGGGGTCCAGGTGACCGGGGACGGGGCGTTCGGGTCGT
>NZ_JAJCYB010000121.1 GCF_029263155.1 Pseudonocardia sp. | reverse complement strand
AGGCGGACACGGCAGTGCTCCAGGTGATCGTGCAGGCGTAGGAACCCGCGATGATCACCCGTGCTGCCGTGTCCGCCCTACACCATCACCGGCGTGTCACCCCGCAGACATGCCGTCGAGCGCGACCTTGCCGGGCCCCTGGCTTCGGTACCTCATCGGATGCGCCATGTCTTCTCGCCGGTCCGGGTCAGCGTGCGCCGCCCCTCTCCCATCTCCGCGTCGCGCTTGCCCTTTTGGTAGCCCTCGTGGCGGCCCTGCGCACGGCCCGCGTCGCGGCCCTTCTCGTAGTCGTTCCCGCACTTGCACTGCCGGTACAAGTGGCCGCACTCGGCGCATTCCTTCAGGTTGCCGCCGTACTTCTTGCCGCTGTCCCTAGGCATTCCGATCTCCCATCGGTTCTAGACCTTTCAGCCGCTCCGCAAGCCGAATCGCCACATCAGCGATTCGCACAAGAAGAGCGATAAGCACGCCGCGCATGACCCCCACCCCCTACGTGTTCACGGTCGGGCGTACCGAGAGGCACCCGACGCAGATCGACGCACACACGACGACGGCCGCGACGTTGAACGCGACGGTCCCGACGGCCGCGCGCTGGAAGTGCACGCCGCAGAAGTCGCAGGTCACCGTCGGCAGCTTCGCGCCGCGCCCGAGTTCCGCCGCGCGGCGATGCGCGCACGCATGGCAGTGCGCCCGGTTCGGCTCGCACCCGAAGATCGTCAACACTTGCGAGTTGTTGCCGTGGGGACACTTCCGCAGAAAATCCCGCTCCATCGCGTACCGGAACCGCCACTGCTGGACGCTCTCCGGCGCCGGTTCCTCATCGGTAAACGCGAGAGCCGACCACTCCGCGCCTGCGGCCTGCACGATGGACCGTGCCTCGCTGATCGCTGCCTCGTACTGCTCTTCGCGCGGGTTCATGGTTCCTCCAAGTTCGATCGGTGGGGTGCCCCGGCCCGCCCGTAGCCGAGGACGGGCGGACCGGAGCGGTTGGCCGCCGCACCGACCGGCGACGCGCGAACCGGTCGGAGCGGGGGTCAGTGCGCGCTACCGCGCGATCTTGCGGGGAGGGGGTGGCCTGTATCCGACGATGCCCTTCACGAGCACCCCCGAGCCGTTCCGGAAGTCGAACTCCGCACCCGTCTTCACCCCGACGTAGTTGCCGCCGCGCCCGACTACCGTGTGCCGTGCGACGGAGCCCCGGACGTACTTCGGCCGGAACCGCCCCCGCGCGTCACGCGGGTGCTTCCCGGGGCTCCACCTCCGCCGACCCACGGCTACAGCACCACGCCGGCCAACTCGGCGGGCGGCGTGTAGAGCGCGGACGGCGTGATCTGGAGGACGGCCGCCGCGCCCCGGTGCCGCACTCCGACGCCGAACGCCCGTGCGTAGAAGCTCTCCACGAGCGGGTAGCCGTTCTGGTTGCCCGGCATGAGGCGCAGCCCCTGGAAGGCGGGGGTGGGGTGTTCCCTGAACCCGACGGCGTTGAGCGAGCCGTTCGGGCCGTCCGTCGCCGCCATGATCAGGTAGCCCGGCGGCAGCATCTCGACGGGTGCGATCCACACGTCCCCGTAGGAGCCCGCGATGCGGAGGCCGTTGAACTCCCCGGGCGGCCGGTCGCCCACGAGCGTGTCCGTCGCCAAGTAGGCAGGCGCCCCTTCCGACGTGATGAAGTCGTAGGTGGCCCCGTTGTCCCCGGCCCGGATCGACGCCACGGCGGGCAGATCCTCCGGGTTCACGAACAGCAGCAGCCGCGTCCCCGGCAGCGAGCCGTAGCCGTGGTGCGAGACGTGCCGAGCCAGGTCGTCCAGATCCTTGCCGTCCAGCGTGTCGCTCTCCGATGTCAGGTAGTGGTCGTGTCCGGCGGTGAACGTCTGGAACCCGGAGCGCGGCGGGGCCATGTCATCGCCGTTGTACAGCCCGAACGCCGGCACGCCGTCTTCGTTCTCGCCCGGCGTCGGGTTGAGCACCCGCGCCAGGATCGCCTCTGTGGTGAGCTTGTTGTCGGCCGAGAGCGCCGCCCGGTGCGTCGCCTGGACCTGCTCCGTCGTCGCGTCACGTAAGAACCTCCACGTGGCGCGCGACGCCTTGTCGTAGTCGCGGAAGCTGAAGCCGACCTTGATCAGCGGGTGCTCCGGACGGAGCGCAGTCGGGACACCGAACTCGGACGCAAGGTCGAAGCCGCTGTCCTCAGTGGACTGAGCGACGAGATCGGCGGAGCGGGTGGTGCGGAAGGACAGCAGGTTGGTGATGGTCGTCCGCTGCGAGTTGACGATCTGCAAGACCGCCTGGAACTCGTCCCAGAGGCCGTTGATGTCGCGGCCGTCGATCGTCTCGCGGACGATGTCCCCGGCGGTGTGGTAGCCGCCCTCCGCCCCGTAGATGGGCACGATCGGCGTTCCGTCCCGGAGGTATCCGAGGACACGGAAACGGCCGTCAGCGGCAGTCGTAGGACGCGGAGCGGGCGAACGGGTCGGACGCCCGTCGCCGTTGAACTCCGATTCGGGGAGCGTTGTCGTCTGCATCGCGTACTTCCTCTCAGCGCCCGGCCGTGGCACGGCGACGGCGCTTCTTGGTGGGTGAGGGAGCGGGGGCGGTCTCCATCTCGGACAACCACCGATCCAGGTCCGCCTTCTCGAACCAGAATGGTCCGAACTGTCCAGCCTTGAAGGAGCGCAGACGCGGCGGGTCGCACTTCGCTGCGTAGGAGATCGTCCCTGTGGGCATCCCCGTGTAGGCGCTCGCCTCCTTGATCGTGAGCTTCGGCTCAGCCATCTTGGTACCTCTCGGTCGCGTTCATCGGCATGATCAAGTTTACGCCGAAACGGTCAACTTCCGGTAGCTACTCGACTTACTAGACCGTCTCTGAGCTGCGCGAACTTGCTAATGCCGCGGAGAGCGTCTATTGCATGCCGCGCTCCGCGTCTATTCACCGCTCACCTAGCGTCACCGCTCTTTACGCCGCCGATCGGGGCGCGTACGGTAATGAGAGCGTCGCTCGACGGAGAGCGACCTACCGCTGTTCTCTCGCCCTGTCGGAGCGCGAGGGACGTAAGCGGCCGAGTGAGCCGGTCAAGGCGCAACGCGCCCCACTACACCGGCGCGGATCAGGCCGAGCAGCGACAGAACCCACCGCTGGGATATGTCGCGCTCGTGGCTATCCGTGTTCCGAGGAGAAGCAATGTCCCGCAGGCGTGAGATGCTGCCCGTAGAGGCAGTCCAGGAATACTCCGGCTACACACGCGACATTATCAAGGGCGCCTACAAGCGTGGCGAGTTGCGCGGCGAACGGCCGTCCGGCTTCGAGCGCGGGCGGGTCTACTTCGACCGCGCGGAAGTTGACCGCTGGCTCGCTTCGCTGACCGAGTCGGCATGAACGGCACGCTGACCAACTTCCGCCGATACGCCTTCGACTCCCCGGCCGGGAACCCCTCCGGCCGCGCGCCCCGCTTCTACGTCGTGCGCGCGGACGTCACCGGCGACCCGGACCGGCGCCGGACGTTCTACTGGGAGGTGCCGAACCCGGCACAGCCGTTCAACCGCCGCGCCAACCTCAGCGGCCACCCGTCCGAGTTCGGCGTGCCGTTTCGGGACTGCCTCTACAACGCCGGTCCCCTGCGCTACGCGCTCGACACCCTCCCCCCGGTGATCGTTTGGGCCGAGGGCGAGAAGGACGCGGACGCTGCCCGCCGCGCCTACGGGGTGCCGGCCACAACGCACTTCGCCGGAGCGGGCAAGGCCACCGACGAACAGGCCGCCCACTTCGCGCCGCTCGCAACTCGAAAGGCCCGCCGCGCGGGCACGCGGGTCCTGATCGTGGCGGACCGCGATGACGCCGGACTCGCGTGCGCCGCGCGCCGGTACCGGCTGCTCCGCGCGGTCGGCCTGAACCCCAGTCAGCTCCACGTCGTGCGCGCGGCGGATGCCGTGCTCGGTGGAGGGGGAGGGTGTGGACTCGACGTGCGGTGCGAGTGCGACGTGGCGTGCCTGCCGCCCTCCAAGCAGTGGATCGGGGCCGATCTCGCCGACCACGCCGCAGCGGGCTACGGGCTCCGGGACCTCGTGCGCGTCCCGAGGGCAGACCTCCGGGCCGCCGCAGCCGCAACGGCCGCGAGAGGCAAGCAGGGATGGGTCTACGGGGCTCCCGAGGAACCGCCCGCCGACCGCCGGTAGCGGGGCGCGAATGCATTCAAACCATTCACGCGCATTAGCGCATAAAGCTACGAACAATCTATAGTTGGTAGCTGATCTGAACGGGGCGATCGGAAGCGTTCCGTAGTGCGGGGAGCCGCGCCACCATTTCGGAAGAAGTGGCGCGGCCCTCGTAACCGCTGCTCGCTGCAGAGCTGAGACCGAAGGACGCCTCAACATGAATCCTACCCCCGAAAACCAACCGGCCGCTACTCCGCGTCGAAGGCGCCGGGCCGCCACTAATCGCAAGAAGCCGCGCCTCACCGAGTCGTTCGCCAACATCAAGCCAAAGTCCGTCCAGTTTCTATGGTGGCCGTGGATCCCGCTAGGCAAACTCACGATCCTGGAAGGCGAACCAGACGTAGGAAAGTCGACGATGACGTTGGAGTGGACCTGCTTCACGACGCTCGGTGAGCCGTTCCCCGCGACGACTATCCGAGGGACCCACGACCCGAGATCGGATCAACACCTGCCGCCGTCGGATGTGATTCTCGTTGGAATCGAAGATGACGCGGCCGACACGGTGGTGCCGCGGCTGATCGCCAACGGTGCGGATCTTGAACGCATCCACCGGATGCGTGTCGAGCGGGATGACGACGGGATCACGATTCCATGGATCGTCCCTGACGACGTCAACAGGCTCCGCGACGCGATCCGCGAGACGCAAGCCAAGCTCGTGATCATTGACCCGATCGCAGCGTTCATGTCGGAGCGCGTTCGAGCAGGCAGCGACAGCTCCAACCGTCGGGCGCTGGGCTATCTCGTCGAAGTCGCGGCGGAGACCGGCGCCGCGATCGTGCTGGTGCGCCACTTGAACAAGGCGGCCGGGATGGACGCGAAGAGTCGGGGCGGGGGCTCCATCGCCTTCACTGCGCTGACGCGGTCGGTAATCGTGGCCGGACGGCAGCCGCTGAGCATGCAGGACGAAGAAGACATAGACGAGTACCCGCGTCACGTTCTCGCGAGCACGAAAGGCAACCTTGGTCCCGATCCGGATGCGGTGAGCTACTCGCTCGAACCGGCGCCGTCCAACAACGACGTGGCCGTTGTCGCCTGGCACGGATCAGTGACGATATCGGCCGACCAAGTAGTCGGAGCGGATCGAGCGCGACCGGACGCCCGGAAGCGCGCTCCGGAGCGCGATGAGGCTGTGCGGGTGCTACTGGAGATTCTCGCCGATGGGCCGATGCCAAGCACGAAGGCCATCAAGCAGGTTCGCGAGGAGACAGGCGTCAGCGACAAGACGGTTCACGCGGCGCGACTGCACGCCAAGGTCGAGACCAAGCGGGTCTATGGCGAGAAAGGGATCACGAGTTACTGGGAGTGGGTGTTGCCAACGACGGCGCGACATAAGTAGAACTCCCTACCTCCCTCAATAGGTATATCTAGGGGTAAGTGGGGGGTTCTAGGGGGTTCTGGGGGAATCTGGGTCCGACCAGCCTAGGCACCCCCAGTTCCCCCAGAACCCCTCGGTTGAGAGAGCGGGGCACCTAGCCCCTGCGCCCGCCGCGACGAATCGACAAGGAGCACATCGGTGGATGAAAAGCTAAGGACAATGGTACCGATCAACAACCCCAAACACGCCAATATGCCGGAAGAGCGGAGGTGCCGGGGACACAAGAAGAACGGCGACCGATGCCAGCGGCCGTCGATCCTGGGCGCCACGGTCTGTCGACACCACGGCGGCGCGGCGGGACACGTGAAACGAGCCGCCAAGGCGCGACTGGAGAACGCGGCGGACCGCATGGCGGCGCTGCTCTTGGGTATCGCGGAGGACACGACGATGAAGCCTGAGACGCGCCTCGCAGCGATCCGTGATGCGCTCGACCGCGCGGGCCTGTCCCCGCGCCAGGCGCTCGACGTGGTCCACGACATGAAGAAGTACGAACAGATCTTCGACGGCATCGACCGTGGCGCGATCGACGGCCCGACGGTCGTGGAAGGGGAGATCGTCTCCACCGACTTCGCCGAGTGGGACGACGGGCGGACGGCATGAGTACGCCCTCCCCCCATGCGTGCGCCTCGTGCGGGCGCCGGTGCCGCGCGTGCGAGGACGGGGCGCCGTGTACCCGGGCCACGTGGTGCACCTGGTGCACGGAGGTCTACCGCGACAACGCGCCCGACCCGGAGACCGGCCGCGTCCACTGCGCCGAGTGCGACGGGTACCTGCCGAAGCTGGCCGTGCTGATCGAGCGCAAGTTGCCCCGGTACCCCCGGCACTGCGGCTCGTGCCGCCCGGCCGTCGAGCAACGGGAAGCCGAGGAAGCCGCCGCGCGCCGCGCCGAGGAAGCCGCCTTCCGGGAGTACCAGAACACCGCCGGGGCTGACTCCGTCGTGGCCGGCAACGGCGACAGTCCGAAGAGGACGCGGAAGGGACGCACCCCGAAGCTCCCGGCCGGACCTCCGCCCGCGTACCGCGAGGAACAGGAGCAGCGCGCGATGTCCCGGGCGGAGCAGGTCGCGGCCGCCTCCCGGGAGCAGGCCGCGCGCGACCCCGACGCACACGCCGTCCGGGGCGGGTTCGTGCCGCGCCCGGCCCCGGGGCAACGCGAGTTCCCCGACCACGGCGAGTTCGCCTATGGCAAGACGGAGTGGCCGGGGACGCGCATGGGAGACCTCTACAGCGGCTCCTAGCTGCGCTTGCTCCATGCTAGCGGGAGCAAGCATGATCAACTACGGTAGGCGTAATCCGCCCGCTACGCCTTACGCCTGACAGAGGAGACCTCCGATGAAGTCCACATTGGATGCCGAGACCGTGCGAGCCGAAGACCTCCGTCCCGGGGACCTCGTGCTGCGGGTCGGGCTGACCGGCCCGGCGTGGTGCGAGGTGACCGCCGTCGCCACCTACCCCGTGCCCGAGTTCCCCGGGGAGGTCGTCTGCGTCGAGTTCGCCGGAGCCGACGCGCGCCGCTACGTCGCGGGCTCGACGTTCGCCCGCCGCATCGAGACGGCGGACGCTCGATGACCGCCCGTACGGCTCGCTCCCTTCCCGGGGGTACCCGGGGCGCCTCCCGGCGCCGTTCGGCAGGGAGCGGCACGCAGGGGGCGCAGGACGGGGCCGCCCGGCCGGTGATGATCGGGTACGTCCGCGTCTCGACGGCGGGGCAGGCGGAGTCCGGGCTTGGTCTCGACGCGCAGGAGGCCGCGCTGCGCGAGGAAGCCAGCCGCCGGGGCTGGGACCTGGAGATCGTGGCCGACCGGGGCAAGTCCGGGAAGCGCGTCAACCCGGCGCTGCGGTCCGCGCTCGACGACCTGTCGGCCGGGCTCGCTGACGGGCTCGTGGTTGCGAAGCTGGACCGGCTCGCGCGCTCCGTCGTCCACGCCGCCGACATCATGGAAGCCGCCCGCGCGCAGGGCTGGAACCTGGTCGTGCTCGACCTGGGCATGGACCTCTCGACCCCGCAGGGCCGCGCCCTCGCACAGACGATGGCCGTGTTCGCGGAGTTGGAGCGGGAGCTGATCTCGATCCGCACCTGCGAAGCGATGGGCGCCGCGAAGGCGCGCGGCGTGAAGCTTGGCCGGCCACGGCTCGTGCCGACGTCGGTCGCCCGCCGGATCGTCCGCGCCCGCGACGCAGGCGAGAGCTTCGGCGCCATCGCCCGGGACCTCACCGAACGTGGCGTGCTTTCCCCGTCCGGCCGCCCCTCGTGGCAGGAGTCGACGGTCCGCCGCATCTACACGTCGGCACGACAGACCACCCCCACCCCTCGCACCCGGAAGGCGTCGGCATGAAGATCCACACCACGACCCACAGGACGGCCCGCCGCGAGGGGAAGCCGCTGAAGACGTTCAAGCTCCGGTGGGAGGAGACGTTGCGCGACCCGCACACGGGGCAGCCCGAGCGCACCGCCGACGGCGCCATACGCAAGCGCTCCCGGTCGGAGACGTACCCGACGTTCGACGCGGCCGACGCCCGGCGCCGGGAGATCGAGAACCAGCGCGCCGCCACCGGCACGGTCGTCGGGCGGGAGGCGAAGTTGGAGCCGTTCGGGACGTTCGCGGCGGCGTGGCTGGACTCGCTGACGGGGATGGTGAAGGCGCGGACGCTCGCCGAGTACGGGCGGCTGTACCGGACGTACGTGGCCCCCGAGTTCGGGACGCGCCCGATCGGCTCCGTCACGACCGCCGACGCCCGGAGGTTCCGCGCCGGGCTCGTGAAGCGGGGGCTCGCCCGGTCGACCGTGAAGCAGGTGTTCGACGTGTTCCGGCGCGTCCTCGACGTCGCGCTCACCGACGGCGCGATCCCGGCCAACCCCGCCGCGTCGGTCCCGAACCTCCGCCGCTCCGCCACCGGCGACGACGAACCGTTCACCCCGCACCCGCTGTCCGGCGACCAGGTCGGCGCCGTCGCCGAGTCCATCCGCGCGCGCGTCCCGCTCTACGGGCTCGTGGTGCTGTTCCTCGCGTACACCGGGCTCCGCGCCGCAGAGCTGGCCGGCTTGGAGATCAGGGACGTCACTCTGGAGACCCCCTCCCCCTCCATCTCCGTCCGCCGCACGAAGCGGAAGGTGCGCGGCGGGTGGGAGACGGGGACGCCGAAGAGCCGCAAGAGTCGCCGGGTGGTGCCGCTCGACGGATGGTTGGCGGACGACCTCCGGGCGTACCTCGACACCCACGCACGCGCCGACGAACCGACGGCCCCGCTGTTCCCGGCGCGCTACGGCCGCAACGCGGTCGGGATGCTGCGGAAGGTGGCGGAGGCACCCGACACGTTCAACTGGGCCGCGCCGCTCGAACCGGGGACGTTCTACGCCCACTACCTGATGCCTGCGTTCGCGGCGGCCGGGCTCCCGGTCTCGACGCCCGCGCGGTCCGAAGAGGACGGAACGGAGGTAGCCGCCGTGCGCGGCGTCCGGCTCCACGACCTCCGCCACACCTTCGCCGTGCTCTCCCTGACCTCCGGGGCGCACTACATGCAGGTGTCGAAGTGGCTCGGACACGAGAGCTTCGTGACGACGCTGACGATCTACGGCGACTACATCCCCGAGGACGAAGGCGGCAAGGCCGTCCCGCTCGCCCGGCCGTCCGCCCCGGCGCCCACGCCGACCGCCGCACCGAACGGGAACGTGATCGCGTTCCGGCGGAGGTCTGCGGGGTAGCGGGGGCGCCCCGCCATCGGAGGGGGTTTGACGGCGGGGCGCCACGTGAAGTCGCAGCCCGACTGCACCCCGTTACCGACGCCCGCCCGCCCACGGAGCATGCCGCTCCCGGCCCGAGAGCCCCGGCCCGTCGAGAAGGCGGTCACCGGGGCTCTCGCGCGTCTACGGCAGTCCTACGCGGTGTCCGTGTCGTAGTCGTCGTACCCGTTGCTCCGCTCGACTTCGTTGATCTTGCGGCGGACCCACGGCTGATCGACCAGGCGCAGCGTTTCGCAGTCCCGCCGACGACAAGAACACCCGTTCCGGGTCGGTTCGTGGTGCTTGGCGATCTGCGCGAGAACACGGATGTACCCGTCACGGGAACGGAACGCCGCGATCATCTTCTCCTTGGCGTCGCCGTTTCGAACCTTGATCTCCTCCACCTGCCGCAGGGCCGATTTGGCCTGCTCGTCCTTCTCCTCCGCGAACTCCCAGAACCACTTCGCGTGATCCTCAGCGCGGCGGACACGAGATTCGTCGTCGTCGCCCCGGTGGGCGGCGCAACGGCTACAACGCTTCGGAACGGTATTCGACTGATGCATTCGATCTTCGACGTTCGCGCTCGGAGGGCGCACGATCGGATACATCAAGCCGCAGCACTTGTCGCAGACGTAGTACCCGCTAGGCACGTCGATCGCCAAGACGACCTCCTGTCGCTCGTGTGCGAATCATCGAAGCACAGGGGTCCGACAGTCTCGGGTCGGCACGCGTCGGCGTCGCCCTACACGCCGATCATCGCGCGTACGCCCGCCGAGATCACTCCGCCGAGCAACGCCTTACCGGCCGCGTCGAACAGCCCCGGCGCGCGCTTCTTCACGCCCAACCAGATGTCCTTCTGCTGCTTGTCGGTCATGGTCCCGTCGTCGGCGCGGAGCCGGTCCATCTGCTCATCGATCCACAGCCGGTCGACGTCGTCGATCTCCTCCTGGTCCAGGATGTTCTGGAGTTCGTAGAGGCGTTGATCTCGCGTCGCCCACGGGTGCGCTGCGCCGCATCCGTCGCAGAACGGGGGCGGGGAGAACCCGGACGCCGACACCACTCGCGGTCGGTACTTCCGGCCCCGAATCCGAAGGCCGCAGTTCGTGCACCGCGAGCGCACGTCCGCGCCGCAGCGCGAGCACTTCCCGAGATCATCGGGCTCTGGTTCCTCCTTGAGGGAGTACGCCTGGACGTGGCCGCGTCGACACACCGTCGCCGCCTGCCAACCGGGCGTGTAGTCGCCCCCAGGCTCTCCCGGTCGCCAGAACGGCCGGTCCGCTTCGACTGACATGGACAGCAAGGTATTCGGCCCGCTCGACAGCGATGGCAGTTACTCGGGTCGTGGCGCGAGGACACCGCCCACGGCCGCCACCGCGCGCTCCACCGCGTCGGGCTCCGTCAGCATTCGCAAGCACCAGCCGGCCAACTCCGGGCCGGGCTCGCCGTGCAAGAGCATCAGCACGCAGACCTCCCGCAGCAGGGCCGCCACCTCCCCCTCCCTCACGAGTCGCGCGGCTTCCGACGCTTCCCCGAGCGCGCGCCCCGGGCGGTGCCCCGGAGATCGACGCTGCCCGCCGCGTCGGGGCCGTGGCGTCCGCGACGGCGGAGCGCCTGGAACCACCTCCTGAGAAAGTTGATCATGCGCCGGACGCTACCGGCGGCCGTCACGCTCCGTGGTCGCCCTGCACGCTCTGTCGCCGAGCGGTCAGGCGCCCCACCGGTACGCGACCGGTACGCGGACCGCACCACCGACGGGCGGATGATCGCTCTACGGGGCCGCTACCAGCGGGAAGAGGGGGGGGCGACCGGCGCCAGCGCTACGGACGTCCCGGTTATGAGTCCGCTGCTCTGACCAGCTGAGCTACCGCCCCGGGCAGCACGGGACCCTACCGGAGCAACCAAGCCCGCTGGCCGCGTCGGCTTCGTACTTCACCTGCCCTGCATCCACACAGGTGGCGGAGCACTCGACCAGACCGGGAGGGCGGGCCGCACCCCGGCGTCGACCTCGGGCCGGGAGGCAGCCGTTCCCCGACGATGGCCGTCACCATCGACGCGCCCCGAGCAGGTGTGGGCCTGCGGCGGACCGGCGGCGATCAGCGCGGCGCCATGCGGATCGCGCCGTCGAGGCGGATCGTCTCGCCGTTGAGCATCGGGTTGGCGACGATGTGGGCGGCCAGTGCGCCGAACTCGGCCGGGGCGCCGAGGCGGGAGGGGTGCGGGACCTGCGCGCCGAGGGAGTCACGGGCCTCCTGCGGCAGGCCGGCGAGCAGCGGGGTGTCGAACAGGCCCGGCGCGATGGTGACCACGCGGATCTGGTGACGGGCCAGGTCGCGGGCGACCGGCAGCGTCATGCCCACCACCCCGCCCTTGGACGCGGAGTAGGCGGCCTGGCCGATCTGGCCGTCGAACGCCGCCACCGACGCGGTGTTGACGATGACCCCGCGCTCGCCGTCGATCTCGTCGGTGGCGGCGATGCGCTCGGCGGCCAGCCGGATCACGTTGAACGTGCCGATCAGGATGATCTCGACGATCCGGCGGAACTCGTCGAGCGGGTACGGGCCGTCCTTGCCGATGGTGCGGAACGCGTTGCCGGTACCGGCGCAGTTGACCGCGGCACGGATCGGGCCCATCCCGGCGGCGACGTCGAGGGCCGCGGTGACGTCGTCCGCGCTGCGGACATCGCCCGCCGCGTACGCCACGCGGTCGCCGAGCTGCGCGGCGACGGCCGTGCCGTCGGAGCCGGGCAGGTCGAGGATCACGACGCTCGCGCCCGCGTCGAGCAGAGCGGTGGCGGTGGCCAGCCCGAGGCCGGAGGCGCCGCCGGTGACCAGGGCGACGGAACCGTTGATGTCCATGGGGCCGGACCCTAGCCAACCGGCCTGATCGGGTGGTCCCGACTCCGAGCGGTGGAAGACCCTTGCATTCCGTCACCCCGACAGGCGACCATTTCCGGGCACCGTCCGAAGTTCATCGGTCACGGAGCGTCAACGTGTCAACTGGGTTCGGGACCTGAGGAGACGACCATGCCGGTCAACGATGATGCCAGCGGTGACTATGGATACGACCTGGCGCACGAGTTGAGGTCCGTGCTCGCGATGCCCCTGCGCCGGCGCCCGCCGCTCGCGCCGTCCGGTCGCATGGGCCGGGAGTCCGACCACGACGGCGACTTCGGCTACGACCAGGCCCACGAGTCCTGAGCCCGAACGAACGTTGCTCGCCGGGGCGACGGCGGGCGGATCGTGCAGGATGGACCCATGAGCACCCCGACGAGAAGCGGTCTGGATCTGCGGTGGGTCGATCCCGCCGTCCGACCGCAGGACGATCTGTTCGCCCACGTCAACGGCGTGTGGCTGCGCACCCACGAGATCCCCGACGACCGCGCGCAGGACGGCGCGTTCCGGGTGCTGCGCGACCGCGCCGAGGACGACGTCCGCGCGATCGTCGAGGACGCGGGTCCCGGGCAGATCGGTGACCTCTACGCCTCGTTCATGGACGTCGACCGCATCGAGGCCGCCGGTGCCCAGCCGCTGCGCCCGCTGCTCGACGAGGTCTCCGCGGCCGACGACCGGGCCACGCTCGCCGCGGTGCTGGGGCGGCGGCAGCGCGAGGGGCTGGTGTCGCTGCTGGGTGCGTTCGTCTCCACCGACGCGAAGGACTCCACGCGCTACCTCGTGCACCTGAGCCAGTCCGGGCTCGGACTGCCCGACGAGTCGTACTACCGCGACGACGCGAACGCCGAGATCCGCACCGCCTACGTCGAGCACCTGCGCCGGCTGGCCGAGCTGGTCGGGCTGCCCGCGGCGCACGCCGACACCGTCATGGAGCTGGAGACGGCGCTCGCCGCCGAGTCGTGGGACCGCGTCACCAACCGCGACGCCGAGAAGACCTACACGCTGATGACGCTGGGCGAGCTACGCGCGCACGCGCCGGAGTTCGACTGGGACCCGTTCCTCGACGCGCTCGGCGCGCCGGAGGGCGCGTTCGACGAGGTCGTCGTGCGCCAGCCGAGCTTCGTGGCGGCCGCGGCGAAGCTCTGGGCCGAGCGTCCGCTTCCGCAGTGGCAGGCGTGGCTGGCGGTCCACACCGCGTCGGCGTGTGCGGAGTACCTGCACGACGCCGTGGTGGAGGAGGACTTCGCGTTCCACGGCCGCACCCTGTCCGGCACGCCCGCACTGCGCGAGCGGTGGAAGCGCGGCGTGTCGCTCGTCGAGGGGGCGCTGGGCGAGGCGGTCGGGCAGATCTACGTGGAGCGGCACTTCCCGGCGGCGGCCAAGGAGCGGATGGTCGAGCTCGTCGCGAACCTCGTGGAGGCCTACCGGGAGTCGATCACGGACCTGGACTGGATGAGCCCCGCCACCCGCGGGCACGCGCTGGAGAAGCTGGAGCGGTTCACGCCGAAGATCGGCTACCCGGACGCCTGGAAGGACTACTCCGACCTGGAGATCCGCGCCGACGACCTGCTCGGCAACGTGCGGCGCGCCGGCGCGTGGGGCACCGACTTCCAGCTGGCGAAGATCGGACAACCGGTGGACCACGACGAGTGGTTCATGACGCCCCAGACCGTGAACGCCTACTACCACCCGCGGATGAACGAGATCGTCTTCCCGGCCGCGATCCTGCAGCCGCCGTTCTTCGACGCCGAGGCCGACGACGCCGCCAACTACGGCGGCATCGGTGCCGTCATCGGTCACGAGATCGGCCACGGCTTCGACGACCAGGGCTCCCGCTACGACGGCGACGGCAACATGACCGACTGGTGGACCCCGCAGGACCGCGCCGAGTTCGACCGCCGATCGCAGGCGCTGATCGCGCAGTACGACGCGCTCTCCCCGATGGGGCTGCCCGAGCACAAGGTCAACGGTGCCCTGACCGTCGGGGAGAACATCGGCGACCTCGGTGGCCTCACCATCGCGCTCAAGGCCTACCGGATCGCCACCGAGGGCACCGAACCGCCGGAGCTCGACGGGCTCAGCGGTGAGGCGCGGGTGCTGTTCGGCTGGGCTCAGGTGTGGCGGGCCGTGACCCGCGACGCCGAGGCGATCCGGCGGCTGGCGATCGACCCGCACTCGCCCCCGGACCTGCGCTGCAACGCGGTGGTGACCAACCTCGACGCCTTCCACGAGGTGTTCGACGTGCGCCCCGAGGACGCCCTCTACACCGATCCGGAGCGCCGCGTCCGCATCTGGTGAGCCGCACCTGATCGGAGAACCGTTCCCGCACGGCACCCGTCGGGCGAGGTCGTTCGCGCAACCGGTCCACGCACGAAGGAGCCGGGCATCCGCTACGGATGCCCGGCTCCCGGGACGATCAGCTGCTGAGCGCGTGTGCCCGCTTGCGGGCGTCCTTGGCCGCCAGCTCCGCCTGGTGGGCGACCTCGGTGCCCGCGGCCGTCGCGCGGACCGCGACGTCGTGGCCGAACCGGGCAGCCTGCGTGGTGACCGAGTCGATGACGCCGGGAGCCTTCTTCTCCAGCTCGGCGCGCCTCGCGGCGGCCGCGTCGGCCCACGCCGAGCCCTTCTTCGCCGCCTGCTTCGCGAGGCGCTTGCGCTGCTTCTCCGTACGCTTGAGCAGTTCGGCGCGGCGCTTGTCGGCCTGCTTCTGCAGTACCGCTCCCCGCTTCTCCGCCTTCTTGGCGGCCTTGGCGGCGCGCGCGGACCAGTCCTCGGACAGCTCGCCTGCACGCACCGACAGGTCCGATCCCCTGCGCGACGCCAGGTCGGCGGCCTTCGTGGCCCGGGCCGAGATCGCGGCACCGGCGCCGGGCGCCATCCCGACGACACCGGCCGCGAGACCACCGACCGCACCGGAGGCGTCGTGGGCGGCGCCGCTGACCCGCTCGCCGAGGGCGGGGCCCGATGTGCCGGTGAGGTCGGAGAGGGTCGCGGACGCCTGGCGGGCCGCGCGCCTGCCCCGCCACGCGACCGACGGCTTGCCGTGGGTGTCGGCCGCGGCGATGAGCAGCCCGCCCAGCATGCCGACGTTCTTGAGGAAGTGGATCTGCTGTTCGGCCTTCTTGGCCTCGTCGGTCTCCTCCCAGAACCGGTGCGCCGCGAGGGTGGTGGGGACGAGCGAGGCCGCGAGGGCGGTGGAGGCCAGGCGCGGGAACTTGCCCAGCGCCAGCATCGAGCCGGCCACGATCTTCACCCCGGCGTCGATCTTCACCAGCATCTCGTCGTCGGGCCGCTGGTCGATCGGGGCCACCTCGACGGCCTTGTCGACGGCGGGTGAGACCGCGTCGAGGACGGGCCTGGCCGCCTCCACGTGTCCCTGCGGCGCCTTGAGCGCGGCGATCCCGCCCTGGATGAACAGGGCGGCCAGCATCGGTCGTGCGACTCGTCGAAGGAGCATGTCGTGCAGTTCCCCGTCCTGCGGCCGACGAAACCCCGTCCGGTGCCATCATTCCCGGGTGATCACACAGCGGGCGATCGGACTGGACATCGGCGGCACCAAGATCGCCGGGGGGGTCGTCGACGGCGACGGCACCGTACTGGTCGAGATCGTGGAGCCCACCCCCGAGGAGTCCGACGCACCCGCCGTCACCGCGGTGCTGCTCGACGTCATCGCCCGGCTCCGGGCCGAGCACGACGACGTCGCGGCGATCGGGGTCGGCGCGGCCGGGATCGTCGAGTGGCCCGCGGGCCGGCTGGTGTGGGCCCCCAACAACGCCTACCGCGACTGGGCCGTGCGCGAGGAGCTGGAGGCCGCCACCGGGCTCCCCACCGTGGTCGACAACGACGCCAACGTGGCCGCGCTCGCCGAGGCCCGGCTGGGCGAGCGGCGCTACCGGGAGCTGGTGCTCATCACCGTCGGCACCGGGATCGGCGGCGGTCTCGTGCTGGACGGGCAGATCTACCGCGGGCCCACCGGCCGCGGTGCGGAGCTCGGCCACATCGTCCTCAACCCGGACGGCCCGCGGTGCGGGTGCGGCAACCACGGCTGCTTCGAGGCCTACGCCTCGGGGACCGCGCTCACCCGGATGGGCCGCGAGGCCGCCGACGACGACCCCACCGGCCTGATCGCGCGACTCGGGGCGGAGCACGGCGAGGTCACCGGGCAGACCGTGACGGCCGCGGCCGCGCAGGGCGACGCGGTCGCCGAGGTGCTGTTCGGGCGGCTCGGCCGCTGGCTCGGGGTCGGGATCGCGTCGCTGGCCAACATCTTCGAGCTGGAGGCCGTGGCCGTCGGGGGCGGGCTGGTCGAGACCGGCGAGCTCCTGCTCGGGCCCGCACGCATCGCGGCCCGCGAGTTCGCCTACGCCCCGCAGGCCCGCGCGACCGTGCCCATCGTCCCCGCCACCCACCGGGGCGACGCCGGGATGATCGGTGCGGCGCTGCTCGCGCTGGACGGCAACCCCGCTCAGTAGGGTGATGGGGTGCTCGTACTCGGACCCGTCCTGCGCCACGTCGGCGAGACCACCGCGCAGGTCTGGGTGCAGACCGACCGCTCCGCCACCGTCCGCGTGCTGGGCTGCGAGACCCGCACGTTCGAGGTCGCGGGCCACCACTTCGCGCTGGTGCCCGTCACCGGGCTGCCGCCGGACAGCCGCACCCCCTACGAGGTGCACGTCGACGGCCAGCGGGTCTGGCCGCTGCCGACGAGCCCGTTCCCGCCGAGCCTGATCCGCACCCGCGGGCCCGGCTGCGACGAGCACAACCGGATCATCTTCGGGTCCTGCCGCTACTCGAAGGTGACCGACCGCAAGCTCGCCGCGAAGTTGGGTGTGGACGCCCTCGACGCCTACGCCGCGCGGATGGCGACCCGGCCGCCGCAGGAGTGGCCCGATGCGCTGCTGCTGCTCGGTGACCAGGTCTACGCCGACGAGCTGACGCCCGCGAACCGGCGCCACATCGCCGCCAACTCCGCGCGGCGTCCGGACTGGCCCGACGACGAGATCGTCGACTTCACCGAGTACGTGGGCCTCTACCGGGACTCCTGGTCCGACCCGGAGATCCGCTGGCTGATGTCCACCGTCCCCACCGCGATGATCTTCGATGACCACGACGTCCGCGACGACTGGAACACCTCGGAGCCGTGGCGCGACGAGATGCGCGCGACCACGTGGTGGCGCGACCGCATCCGCGCGGGCCTCGCCTCGTACTGGGTGTTCCAGCACATCGGCAACCTCCCGCCCGGGGAGCTGGCGGGCGAGTCCGACTACCAGCAGGTGATCGCTGCCGACGGCGACACCTGGCCGCTGCTGGTCGCCATGGCCGACCGCGCCGACGCCGAGACCGACGGGGCTAAGGGCGTGCGCTTCAGCTTCCGCTGGGACCTGGGCCGCAGCCGCTTCGTCATGATGGACTGCCGCAACGGCCGGATCCTCGACGACGGACAGCACCTCATGCTCGGCGACCCCGAGTTCGACTGGATCGAGGCCGCCGTGCACGCCCCGGGCGAGGTCGACCACCTCGTGCTGGGCACGTCGCTGCCCTGGCTGATGCCGCACGCGATCGGCGAGCTGGAGACCGTCAACGAGATCGCGGCGGCCCGGCCCGGATGGCGCGGTCGGCTCGGCGAGGCGATCCGCCAGGCCGCCGACCTGGAGCACTGGGCCGCGTTCCGCGAGTCGTTCGACCGGCTCACCGCCATGATCGATCGGGCCGCCCGCAGCGGCGTGGCGTCGGTGAACGTGCTCTCCGGCGACGTCCACCACAGCTACGCGGCGCGCGCCGACCTCGGGCCCGGTCGGGGGGACCGCACGCAGCCCCCGGCCGCGGTCCACCAGCTCACCTGCTCGCCCGTGCACAACAAGGTCGACTGGTTCGTGAAACCCGGGTTCCGGCTCGGCTGGTCGCGGGCCATGCGCCGGCTCACCGAGAGCTGGTCGGTACGGGCCGGGGCGCCACCCAAGGCCGTCGACTGGGAACGGCTCGCCGGACCGTTCTTCGGCAACACCATCGCGACGCTGGAGATCGACGGGCGGCACGCGCAGGTGCTGTTCGAGCAGCCCGTCTCGGCCGCCTCGCTCGCCGGGCGCGCGCGCCTGGACCTGACCGCACCCGCTCCCGTGGAGGTTGTCCCGTGACCCCGTCGGCCATCGCCGGGCAGACCGTCGTGCTGCGGCCCACCACCGCGGCCCACGTCCCCGCGTTCCTGGACATCCTCTCCCAACCCGAGGTGGCCAAGTGGTGGGGCGGCTACGACCTCGAGCGCGTGCGCCGCGAACTGCTCGGCCCGCAGGGCTACGCGGTGGAGCTGCACGGCGAGGTCGTCGGCCTGATCATCTACTACGAGGAGGACGACGCCGACCACCGCCACGCCGGCATCGACCTGGCCCTGCACCCCGACGCGCACGGCCAGGGCCTGGGCGCCGACGCGATGCGGACGATGGCCCGGCACCTGTTCGACGCGCGCGGCCACCATCGCATCGTCATCGACCCCGCCGCCCACAACGAGCGCGCGATCCGCAGCTACACCCGCGTCGGGTTCCGGCCGGTCGGGATCATGCGCAGCTACGAGCGACGGCTCGACGGCAGCTGGCACGACGGCCTGCTGATGGACCTGCTCCCCGACGACCTGCACTGAACCCGATCCTCTGACCGCACTCCGGAGCCACAGCGCTGTTTCCGCGACGCCACAACAGCAGTACGGCTCCGAAGTGCGGATCCGGCGAGCTGTTGGGCTAGAAGCCGGTGCGGTCCAGCCAGGTGTCGAACGCCGACGCGTCGCCGAGCACCTGCACCCGGTCGGCCGGGATGCGGCGGGTGAGGGCGAGCAGCAGGTCGGTGGCCGGGCCGCGGACCGCCGTGGTGCCCTTGGCGTGGCCGTGCTCCCAGGACACCCGCCCGTCCGCCGTGCGGATCATCCACTCCCCCGCCTCGCCGAGCCCGTCGTCGGTGGCGTGCAGGTGCAGGGTGCTCCCGTCCTCGAGCGGCGGCGGTCCGGCCGCGGCGGGGCGGGCGGCCAGGAGCGTCAGCCACTCGGAGACGCCGTCGGCGGCCTGCTCGGGCTCGGGCGTGTAGGGCTCGCCGAGCGCGAGTGCGGTGTCGGCGCGGTGCACGGCACACTCGTGCAGCCGCCGCCTGATCCACCAGGAGGCGGGCTGCGGGCCGGTGAAGGTCCACACCGGCGTGTCCGGCCCCGCCGACGCGACGCCGTCGAGCAGCAGCCGCGCGCCGTCGGCCAGCCACTGCGCCGCGTCCGCGGGCGGCTTGCCGTCCGCGACGGTGCGGATGTCGACGGGCCCGGTCGAGCGCTCGCGAGCGATCGTGGCGGCCCAGCGGTCGCCCCGACCGACGTGGGTGACCAGGTTCCGCAGCGTCCAACCCGGGCAGGTGGGCACCGGGGTGTCGGACGGCGCGTCCCGGATGAGCGTGACGAGGCGGTCGTTCTCCCGCAGCAGGGCGGCGGAGTGGTCCATGGGCGAACGGTAGCGACGCATGGATGCACGCTCCTCGGGTACCGCACCGGCATGGCGCCGGATTCACCCGACTGGACCGTCCCCGCGCCCGTGCGCGCACTGGCGTGGTGGCCCGGTGTCGCCTTCGTCCTCGTGCTGATCGCGCCGGACGTCGCGGCGGCGTCGATCGCCTCCGCCGGGCTCGTCCTGGTCGTGCTCGGCGCGCTCCTGGAGGCCGTCGGCGGGCGGGTCTCGCCTGCGGTGGCCGATCCGCGGGAACGGGAGCGGGACCCGGAGCGGGTCGCGTAGGTCGCCGCACGGCGGTCCACATCACTCCCGCTTCACTTGTACGTCCGATACTCGGATGTCAAACTAAATCCGTCGGACGGTGTTCGCCCGAACACCGGAGGCTCCCGGCGAGAGGACGTCCAGTGACGAACACCCAGGCGAGCGACCTGCACGTGCCCACCCACCCGGTCCGGTTCGTCACGGCGGCGAGCCTGTTCGACGGGCACGACGCCGCGATCAACATCATGCGGCGGATCCTGCAGCGCCAGGGCGCCGAGGTGGTCCACCTGGGACACAACCGCTCGGTCGACGAGGTCGTGGCCGCCGCCATCCAGGAGGACGCGCACGGCATCGCCATCAGCTCCTACCAGGGCGGGCACGTCGAGTACTTCTCCTACCTCGTGGAGCTGCTGCGCGAGCGCGGCGCCGGCCACGTCAGGGTCTACGGCGGTGGCGGCGGCGTCATCGTCCCGGCCGAGATCGAGCTGCTGAACGGCCGCGGGGTGGCGCGCATCTTCTCCCCCGAGGACGGCCAGCAGCTCGGCCTCCCCGGCATGATCAACCTGATGATCCGCGAGTGCGACGTCGATCTCGCCGCGCAGCCCCCGACGTCCCTCGACGGCCTGCGCACCGGCGACCACACCACGCTCGCCCGCGTGCTCACCCTCGCCGAGGCCGGGAAGCTCCCCGCCGACCTCGACCTGGAGCCCCGCCGTCCCGTCCCCGTGCTGGGGATCACCGGCACCGGCGGCTCGGGCAAGTCCAGCCTCACCGACGAGATCGTGCGCCGCTTCCGCCTCGACCAGGAGGACAAGCTCCGCATCGCCGTGCTCGCCGTCGACCCGACCCGGCGCAAGGGGGGCGGCGCGCTGCTCGGCGACCGGATCCGGATGAACTCCCTGGCCGGCGAGCAGGTGTTCTTCCGTTCGATGGCGACGCGGGGGGCCGACGCGAGCCTGCCCGAGCACCTCACCGACGCCATCGCGGTGCTGCGTGCGGCCGAGTTCGACCTGGTGATCGTCGAGACGCCGGGGATCGGCCAGGGCGACGCCGGCATCGCCGGGCTCGTCGACCGCTCGCTGTACGTGATGACGCCCGAGTTCGGCGCGGCGTCGCAGCTGGAGAAGATCGACATGCTGGACTTCGCCGACGCCGTCGCGATCAACAAGTTCGAGCGCCGCGGCGCCGAGGACGCCCGCCGCGACGTCGGCCGCCAGCTCGTGCGCAACCGCGAGGCGTTCGGCAGCACGTGGGAGGACATGCCGGTCTACGGCACCAGCGCCGCCACCTTCAACGACGACGGCGTCACCGCGCTCTACCAGCACCTCGTCGAGCTGCTCGTCGACAACGGGCTCACCGCGGGCGAGGGCCGCCTGCCGCACACCGACCGCAAGACCTCCTCGGAGTACGCCGCGGTGATCCCCCCGCAGCGCACCCGCTACCTCTCCGAGATCGCCGAGACCGTGCGCGGCTACCACGCCGACACCGAGAAGGCCGTCGACGCCGCACGCGTCCGCCAGCACCTGCGCACCGCGCGCGAGCTGGTCGGCGAGGCCGTCGACGCCGAGCTGGCCAAGGCCGAGAAGGCCCTGCCCGCCGACGCCGCGGAGCTGCTCGACACGTGGCCCCAGGTCGTCGAGGACTACTCGGGCGACGAGATGGTCGTGAAGATCCGCGACAAGGAGCTGCGCACCCAGCTCACCCGCGAGACGCTCTCGGGCTCGAAGGTGCGCCGGGTGGCGCTGCCGAGCGTCACCGAGGACGCCGACCTGCTGCGCTTCCTGCGCCGGGAGAACCTGCCCGGGCGCTTCCCGTTCACCGCCGGGGTGTTCCCGTTCAAGCGCGAGGGCGAGGACCCCGCCCGGATGTTCGCCGGCGAGGGCGACGCGTTCCGCACCAACCGCCGCTTCAAGATCCTCTCCGACGACTCCGACGCCAAGCGGCTGTCCACCGCGTTCGACTCCGTCACCCTCTACGGGCGCGACCCCGACACCCGTCCCGACGTCTACGGCAAGGTCGGCACCTCCGGCGTCTCGATCGCCACGCTCGAGGACATGAAGGTCCTCTACGGCGGGTTCGACCTCACCTCGCCGACCACCTCGGTGTCGATGACGATCAACGGCCCGGCGCCGACGATCCTGGCCTTCTACCTCAACACCGCGATCGACCAGACGCTGGAGCGGTTCCGCGAGGAGGAGGGCCGCGAGCCCGACGAGGCCGAGCGCGAGGAGCTCACCGCGTTCACACTCGCCAACGTCCGCGGCACGGTGCAGGCCGACATCCTCAAGGAGGACCAGGGCCAGAACACCTGCATCTTCTCCACCGAGTTCTCCCTGCGGATGATGGCCGACATCCAGGCCTGGTTCATCGAGCACAAGGTGCGCAACTTCTACTCGGTCTCGATCTCCGGCTACCACATCGCCGAGGCCGGGGCCAACCCGATCAGCCAGCTCGCGTTCACGCTGTCCAACGGGTTCACCTTCGTCGAGAGCTACCTCGCCCGCGGCATGTCGATCGACGACTTCGCCCACAACCTGTCGTTCTTCTTCTCCAACGGGATGGACGCGGAGTACACGGTGATCGGGCGGGTCGCGCGCCGGATCTGGGCCGTGGCGATGCGGGAGAAGTACGGGGCGAGCGAGCGCAGCCAGAAGCTCAAGTACCACGTGCAGACCTCCGGGCGCTCGCTGCACGCGCAGGAGATGAACTTCAACGACATCCGCACCACCCTGCAGGCCCTGTGCGCGCTCTACGACAATGCGAACTCGTTGCACACCAACGCCTACGACGAGGCGGTCACCACCCCCACCGAGGAGTCGGTGCGGCGCGCGATGGCCATCCAGATGATCATCAACAAGGAGTGGGGCCTCTCGCTCAACGAGAACCCGCTGCAGGGCTCGCACGTCGTCGACGAGCTCACCGACCTCGTCGAGGAGGCCGTCCTGGCCGAGTTCGACCGGATCTCCGAGCGCGGCGGCGTGCTCGGCGCGATGGAGACCGGGTACCAGCGCGGTCGCATCCAGGACGAGTCGATGCTCTACGAGCACCGCAAGCACGACGGCACGCTGCCCCTGGTCGGCGTCAACACCTTCCTCAAGCCCGACGACCCCGACGCCGGCCCGGTGGAGATCGAGCTGATGCGCGCCACCGAGGCGGAGAAGGAGAGCCAGCTCAAGCGGCTCGCCGACTTCCAGGGCCGGCACGCGACCGAGGCGAGCGAGGCGATCCGCCGGCTGCAGGACGTGGCCACGGGCGAGGGCAACGTGTTCGACGAGCTCATGCGCGCGGCCCGCGTCTGCTCGCTGGGCCAGCTCACCGAGGCGTTCTTCGAGGTGGGCGGCCAGTACCGCCGCAACATGTGAGTGATCCCGACGGCCCGGCCGGACGAGTGGGCGAGGCCCCGGGCGGGACGCGCCGGCCACCAGCGTCGTCGACCCCGGCCCGGCGAGGGCCGCGAGGTCACGCCAGGCGCCCGCGATGCGCGGGAGCGCGGTCCACGGCGAGACGTCCGGCGGTGCGGCCCGGTCAGCGACGCCCGCACGGGATCGTCCAGCCGGTGCGCGTGCACTCCTCGCTCCGCCGCCCGGCGGCGACCCGCGCCGGACAACCCCGCCGCGCCGCGCACGCTTCCCATCCCCACACCGAGTTGCAGCAAGGTGGCTTTGCTGCAGCCTGATTGCGGCAAGGTGGCTTTGCTGCAATGCGTACGGGCGGGCGCGCGGCGTCAGGCGGCCTTGCCCGCAGCCGCGGCGTGCTCGTGCGCCTGCGCCCGCGACGCCTCGGCCAGCGGCACCAGCTCGGCCATCGCCGGGGTCACCGGGGCCAGCGTGAGCTCGGCCTCCACCACCGTGAGGTCGGCCCCCCAGACGTCGGCCAGGATGCGCCGCAGGTAGGGGGTGGCGTGGTCCCAGCCCTCGCGCGGGGTGCCCGCGCCGTACCCGCCGCCGCGGGCGACGACGAGCGTGACCGGGCGCCCCGCCAGCGGGGAGGTCCCCGGGCCGAACCGCGGGTCGGTGATCAGCAGGTCGATCCAGGCCTTCAGGTGGGACGGGACGCCGAAGTTGTACAGCGGGGTGGCGACGACGACGACGTCGGCCCGGAGCACCTCGTCGGCGAGCCCGGCGGTGACGGCGAGCGCCGCCCGCTGCTCGTCGGTGCGCTGCTCCTCCGGGACGAACCCGGCGCCGGCCGCCACCGGCCAGAGGCCCGGCAGCGGGTCGGCCACCAGGTCGCGGCGGGTGACGGTGGCGTTCGGGTGCTGCTCGGTGTAGTGGCGCTGCACCGTGTCGGCGACCTCGCGGCTGACGGAGCCCTCGGTGCGGATGCTGGCGTCGAGTCGGAACATGCTCATCGCGATCTCCTCATTCACTCTTTCCTGACGATGCTCTGCCTAACAGACGATCGCCCAAACAGACAATATGCGGCCGCGCGTTCCGCGTAGACTGGGACGAATGACCACACCGCCGCGGCTCGAGTCCGACCTGGGCTGGGCGCTGGGTACGGTCATGCGCACCTACCTGCGCGCGATCGACGAGGTCGTCGCGGAGGTGCCGGGTGGACCACGCGGCTACCAGGTGCTCGCCGCCGCGGGCCGCGGTGAGGCCGGAAGCCAGCTCGCGCTCGCCCAGCACCTGGGCGTCGACCGCACGGTGATGACCTACCTCCTCGACGACCTGGAGTCGGCCGGTCTCGTCGAGCGCCGCCCCGACCCGGCCGACCGCCGGGCCCGGCGCATCGCGCTCACCACCGACGGCGGCGCGCGGTTGTGCGCGCTGGAACGCGCCCTGCGCGGCGCCGAGGACGCCGTGCTCGCGCCGCTGGCCGACGGGGAGCGCACGGTACTGCGCGAGCTGCTGCAGCGCATCGCGATGCGGGCCGCCCCGGTCAACCCGTGTCAGGTGGCGGAGGAACTCGGGGCGCAGGACATGGTGGTCAGCGCCCCCCGCAGCCGGTCCACGCGGCGCTCCGCCGCCGCACCGGCGCGCGGCTCGTCCCCCGCGGCGACGCCGGGGTCACGGCGCTGAGGACCGCCGGGCCCGCGAGGTCGACGGCCGGGACACGACCGGCGACGCTCATGTCCCGCTCCGACCGATCGCCTCAGCGCCGACCGGACCAGTAGGCGTGGTGGGCGTCGTGGGCCAGCAGGAACGCCCCCTGCACGACGATCCCCGCGCTCGCCCCCGCCGGACCCGGTGTCCCGCGCCGCCGCCGCCACAGCGCGGCCCCGCCGACCACGTACCCGGCGTCGAGCAGCACGTTCACCAGCAGCGCCCGGCGGAGCTTGCGCGACTCGGCGGCCACGGCGGCAGGTGCGTACGGATCGGTCAGGCGAGCCATCCGGCCGGCCTTCAGCCGCTGGGCGACCACCACGATGGCGAGGTCCACCGCGCCCCAGCCCGCGTTCTGCAGCCCGAACGCCGTCGCGAAGGGGCCTCGCCGGCACGCGGCGAGACCGAGCCCGCCCACGACGCTCGCCGCCCCCCACGCCGTGGTGGAGCGGGCGAGCGCGTCCTGGCGGGACCACGGATCGGTTCCGGGGAGGTCAGGCACGGAGCAGATCAGCCGCCTTCTCCCCCACCATCATGCAGGTGATGTTGGGGTTGATCGCCGGGAGGAACGGCAGGATCGACGCGTCCGCGACGCGCAGCCCCGCTACCCCGCGCACCCGCAGCTGCGGGTCGACCACCGCCATCGGGTCCGACGCCGGTCCCATCTTCGCCGTGCAGGCCGGGTGGTAGACGGTGTTGTGGGTCCGGGTGACGTAGTCGACGAGGTCGTCGTCGGTGACCGCGTCGGGCCCCGGTGTCAGTTCCCGGGCGATCCAGCCCTCCAGCGCGGGCTGCGCGGCGATGCGCCGCGCGAGCTTCACGCCGTGCAGCATCACGGCCATGTCGTGGCCTTCCGCGTCGGTGAAGTACCGGGGATCGACCCGCGCCCGGTCGCGGAAGTCGCGCGACCGCAGCCGCACCGTGCCCCGCGACCGGCCGCGCGTCACGTTCGGGGTGAGGCTGAAGCCGTTGTCGGTGGTCGGGTAGCCCCAGCGCACCGTGTTGAGGTCGAAGGGCACCGAGCCGTAGTGCATCATCAGGTCCGGCCGGTCGAGGTCGGGCCGCGTGCGGGTGAACAGCCCGATCTCCCACCACTGCGTGGAGCGGGTGACCATCGGCCGCGCGGCCTCCCACATGACCAGGCCCTCGACGTGGTCGTCCAGGTTCTCCCCGACTCCCGGAGCGTCGACGAGCACGTCGATGCCGAAGTCGCGCAGGTGTTCCCCCGGCCCGATGCCCGAGAGCATGAGCAGCTTCGGGGTGTCGATCGCGCCCGCCGAGAGGATCACCTCGCGCCGCGCGGTGACCGTGCGCCGTCCCGGGCCGATGTCCTGCTGGTACTCGACGCCCGTGGCCCGCAGGCCGTCGAAGAGCACCCGCGACGCCCACGCCCCGGTGATCACCGTCAGGTTGGTGCGCGTGCCGAGGATCGGGTGCAGGTAGCTCACCGACGCCGACGCGCGCGTGCCGTCGGGGAAGGAGTTGATCTGGAAGAACCCGGCGCCGTCGGTGACGGTGGTGCCCTCGTTGAACCGCACGGTGGGCATCCCGACGGCGGCCGCGGCCTCCAGCACGGCGACGCCGCACGGGTCGTCGGGCGGGATCTGCATGAGGTTCACCGGCCCGGTCCGGCCGTGGCCCTCCCACTCCCCGTCGTTGGTCTCCAGGCGCGCCAGCAGCGGCCGGCACTCGTCGGCCGACCAGCCCTCGCAGCCGCCTGCCGCCCACTCGTCGAGGTCCTCGCGCGGGGTCCAGAACGCGATGCACGAGTTGTGCGACGAGCACCCGCCCAGCACCTTCGCCCGGGCATGGCGCAGGAAGGAGTTGCCGCGTTCCTGCGGCTCGACGGGGTAGTCCCAGTCGTAGCCGGAGTCGAGCAGCCCCATCCAGTCGGTCAGCCGCAGTATCGCCGGGTCGCCGACGTCGGACGGCCCCGCCTCGAGCAGCGCGACGGTGACGCCCGGGTCCTCGGACAGCCGCGCCGCGAGCGCGCAGCCCGACGACCCGCCACCGACGACGACGTAGTCGACTGTCTCGGTCACGGGGCTGCCTCCGGGTTCCTCGCCGCGCGCGCGGGCCACGCGGCGCTCATCGCCTGCCGCCGGTGAACCAGCCCGCGGGCTCCGGTGCGGTGTTGTGCCACACGTGCTTGTGCTCCTGGTACTCGGCCAGCCCGGTCGGTCCCAGCTCCCGGCCGTTGCCGGAGGACTTCATCCCGCCCCACTCCGCCCCCGGGACGTAGGGGTGGAAGTCGTTGATCCACACCGTGCCGTGGCGCAGCGCTCCCGCGACCCGGTGCGCCCGGGCCATGTCGGCGGTCCAGACCCCACCGGCGAGCCCGTACTCGGTGTCGTTGCCCAGCGCGATCGCCTCGGCCTCGGTGCCGAACCGCTCGACGGTGAGGATCGGCCCGAACGTCTCCTCGCGGATCACGCGCATGTCCCGGGTGACGTCGGCGAGCACGGTGGGCCGGTAGAAGAACCCGTCGGCCAGCTCCGGCTCGTCGGGTCGGCGCCCGCCCGCGACGAGCCGCGCACCGTCGGCGAGGGCGTCGGCCACGAACCGCTCGATCTTGTCGCGCTGCGCGGCGGAGACCAGCGGCCCGCTCTCGGTGCCCTCCACCAGCCCGCCCCCGAGCCGGATCAGCTCGGCCCGGCGCCCGATCTCGGCGAGCAGCTCGTCGTGCACCGAGTCCTCGACGATCAGCCGCGCCCCCGCCGAGCAGACCTGCCCGGCGTGCAGGAACACGGCCGTGAGCGCCCAGTCGGCGGCCAGGTCGAGCGGGGTGTCGGCGAAGACGATGTTGGGGTTCTTGCCGCCCAGCTCCACGGCCACCCGCTTCACGGTGGCGGCACTCGCGCGGATGATCGCCTGGCCGGTGGTCAGCCCGCCGGTGAAGCTGACCATGTCCACGGACGGGTGCTCGGTGAGCGGGGCGCCGACGCTGCGGCCGTCGCCCAGCACGATGTTGACCACGCCCGGCGGCACCCCGGCCTCCTCGCACAGCCGCACCAGCAGCACGCTGGTCAGCGGCGTGACCTCGCTGGGCTTGATCACGCAGGTGTTGCCGGCGGCGAGCGCGGGCGCGAGCTTCCAGGACAGCTGCAGCAGCGGGTAGTTCCACGGCGTGATCAGCACGCACACGCCGACCGGCTCGTGCACGACGCGGGAGAGCACGTGGGCCTGACCCACGTCGACGATCCGGCCGGCGTCCTTGTCGGCGAGGTCGGCGTAGTAGCGGAACACCGCGACCACGTCGTCGACGTCGATGCGGGACTCGCCGATCGTCTTGCCGGTGTCGAGGGTCTCGGTGTGGGCGATCGACTCCTTGTCCCGCACGAGCAGGTCGGCGACGCGGCGCAGCAGCGCCCCGCGCTCGGGCGCCGGGGTGCTCCGCCACGGGCCGGTGTCGAAGGCGGTGCGCGCCGCGGCGACCGCGCGCGCCACGTCGTCGGGCCCGGCCAGACCGACCGTCTCGACCACGCTCCCGTCGAACGGGTTGATCACGTCGTCGGTGCCGCCGGCTCCGGCGGCCCACTGTCCGTCGATGAAGAGGCTGTGCTGCACAGGTCTGGGCACGCCGCTGATCGTCCTCATCGGAGCGGCCACGTCAAGCGCCGGGTGCGTACTGTTTCGCCGCCACCGTGCCGGCGCCCGACCGGATCGGGCGCGTCGTAGGGTGCGGACGTGGTTGCGGACGATCTCGGGAACGTCGTGGAGGTACCGCTGCGGGTCCGGCGGGTGGTGTCGATCGTGCCCTCGCTGACCGAGGCCGTGGCCGCCGGCGCACCCGGGCTGCTCGTGGGCGCCACGGACTGGTGCACCCATCCCGCCGATCTCGACGTCGCGCGGGTCCGCGGCACCAAGAACCCCGACGTCGACGCGATCGTGTCGCTGGCGCCGGACCTCGTCGTGGCCAACCAGGAGGAGAACCGGGTTCCCGATCTCGACGCCCTGCGCGCCGCGGGGATCGCGGTGTACGTCACCGACATCCGCACGCTCGACGACGCGTTCGGGTCGCTGGCCCGGATGCTCGCCGCCTGCGGCCTCGACCGCCCGTCCTGGCTCGACGACGCCGAGACCGCGTGGCGGGAACGGCCCGAGCCGGCCACGCGGCGCCGCGCGGTGATCCCGATCTGGCGCAAGCCGTGGATGGCGGTGGGCCGCGACACGTTCACCGGTGCGCTGCTGGCGCGCCTGGGCGTCGACAACGTGCTCGCCGACGACCCCGAGCGCTACCCGCGGTTCGACCCGGCCGACCTCCCGCCGCACGATCTCGCGGTGCTGCCCGACGAGCCCTACCTGTTCACCGCCGACGACGGGCCCGAGGCGTTCCCCGACGTGCCGTCGGTGCTGGTCAGCGGCCGGCTGCTGACGTGGTACGGCCCCAGCCTCGCCGCCGCCGCCCGCGAGCTGCCGGAGGCGCTCGGATAGCTCCCGGCCCGCTGCCCCGGCGGCCGCTGCGCGATCGTCGCGGCCGGGACGTCGGTCGTGGGCGACCGGGCACCGGTCTCGGCGATCACGCCGACCGGCGGCGCCCTACGCTGACTCGGTGCTGGTCGTCCTCGATCTCCTCGGCGTGGCCGTGTTCGCCGCGTCCGGCGCGTTGGCCGCCGTGCACGCCCGGCTCGACCTGTTCGGGGTCATGCTGCTCGCGGCCGTGACCGGGCTGGGCGGCGGGGTCGTGCGCGACGTCCTGCTCGGCGTCACCCCGCCCAGCACGCTGCGGCAATGGCCCTACCTGGTCGTGCCGGCGGTGGTGGCGCTGCTGGTGCTCCGCTGGCACCCGGCCGTCAGCCGGCTGCGACGCGCCGTGCAGCTCGCCGACGCGTTCGGGCTGGCGCTGTTCGTCACCACGGGCACGGCGGTCGCGCTGGCCGCGGGCGCGCCCGCCGTCACCGCCGGGCTCGTCGGGGTGATCACCGGTGTGGGCGGCGGGGTGCTGCGCGACGTGCTGCTCAATGAGATCCCGACGATCCTGCGCCGCGAGATCTACGCGGTGGCCGCGGCAGGCGGGGCGGCGGTGGTCGTGGCGGGCGACGCGGCGGGGCTCCCCGAACTCCCGGTGGCCCTGGGCGCGGCGCTGCTGGTGGCCGGCACCCGCGTGCTCGCCCTGTGGCGCCGCTGGAACACCCCGGTGGCGCCGTGACCGGCGCTGCCGTCGGCGGCACCGGGTCGCCCCGGGCAGCGGCCGGGCCGGACGTGACCTAGGGTCGCGTCAGGTGGGGGAATCACCGGGCAGGGCACGGGCGTGGGCACTCGTGGTGGCGGCGCTGCTGGTCGCGGGGTGTACGGCGCAGGCTCCGGACCCGCCGGTGTCACCGCAGGTCAGCACGCCGGCCGAGGCCGTCACGGTGCTCGGGACCGACGATCCGGCCGCGCTGGCGGTGGCCGTGTCGGGTGCGCTGTTCGCGTCGTCCCCGGTGGTGGCGCTCGCCGGGGCGGACGACCCGCCCGCCCAGGACGAGGCGAGCGGGTCGGGGCTGCCGCTGCTCCTCACGCCCGCCGACGGGGACCCCGCAGGTGTCGCCGCCGAGCTGGACCGCCTGGGCGCCACCGCCGTCCTGCCGTTCGGGAGCGCCGCGGCGGCCTGGGCGGGTGACCGGCCCGTCGCCGACGCCCCGGTGGTGGCCCCGCCGACGCCCCGACCCGGGGTGCTGGTGCTCGCGACCCACGCCGCCTCCGCGGCGACGGCCACGGCGCGGGCGGCGGGTGCCCGGGTGGAGCGGGTCACCGACCCGGACCCCCGCGTCGCGGCCCCGCCCGGCCTGGACCCGCGCCCGGCCCACGTGATCGCCCTGGGCTCCGCGTTCGGCGACGCGGACACCCTCGCCACCCGCCTCGACGTCGCGGCCGCCGGCCGGCAGCTCCCCGGCGGCGGGCAGGTGCTGTTCCCCGGGCGCCGGATGGTGGCGCTCTACGGCCACCCGGGCGTGCCCGCGCTGGGCGTGCTCGGCGAGCAGGACATCCCGGCCTCGATCGCGCGGGCCCGGGAGCTGGCCGCCGAGTACGACGCCGTCTCCGACCAGCCGGTCGTCCCGGCGTTCGAGCTCATCAGCACGATCGCCGACAGCGGCCCCGGCCCCGACGGCGACTACAGCTCCGAGGCCGAGGTCGAGTTCCTGCGCCCGTGGGTGGACGCGGCCCGCGAGGCGGGCGTCTACGTCGTGCTGGACCTGCAGCCCGGCCGCACCGACTTCCTGACCCAGGCGCAGCGCTACACCGAGCTGCTCGCCCAGCCGCACGTCGGGCTCGCCCTGGATCCGGAGTGGCGCCTGGGTCCCGACCAGCGGCCGCTGGAGCAGATCGGCACGGTCGGCGTCGACGAGGTGAACTCGGTGATCACCTGGCTGGCCGATCTGACCGCCGAGAACGCGCTGCCGCAGAAGCTGTTGATGGTCCACCAGTTCCGGCTGTCGATGATCCGCGAGCGGGAGCGGCTCGACACCTCCCGCGACGAACTCGCCGTGGTGCTGCACGCCGACGGCTTCGGCACCCCCGACCTCAAGCTCGGCACCTGGAACGCCCTGCACGAGGGCGAGCCGCCCGGCGTGGGTTGGGGCTGGAAGAACTTCTTCGACGAGGACACCCCGACGTTCACGCCTGCGCAGACGCTGGACGTCGGCCCGGTCCCGCCGGTGTTCGTGTCGTTCCAGTAGCGCCGGCCGCGCGGCGCCCGCCGCCGCCAGCCCCAGCACGAGTGCCCCCAGCACCACGAGCAGCGCGGGGAGGATCCCCACGCGGTCGCCGAGCAGGCCGATCAGCGGTGGCCCCGCCAGGAACGCGGTGTAGCCCACGGAGCTGACGACGGACACCCGTGCCGCGGCCCGTGCGGGATCGTCGGCGGCCGCGCTCATCCCGACCGGGAACCCGAGCGCCGCGCCGACGCCCCAGAACAGCGCGCCCACCAGCGCGATCGGCGCCGACCCGCCCCGCACGACCAGCAGCAGCCCGACCAGCGCCACCGCCGCGGCGGCCCGCAGCACCGCCACCCGCCCGAAGCGCTCCAGCAGAGACCCGCCGAAGAACCGCCCGGCCGTCATCGCGCTGACGAAGCACCCGAACGCGACGGCGCCCACCGTCTCGCTCGCGCCGTGCCCGTTGACCAGCGCGTAGGCGATCCAGTCGTTGGCCGTGCCCTCGGTGAACGCGAACGCGAGCACCAGCAGCCCCACGAGCAGCGTGCGCGGCTCCCGCCAGGCGGCCAGCACGCCACCCCCCGAACCGGGCTCCCGCGGCGCGGGAGGGGCCGCGAAGAACCGCACCGTGACGATCATGAGGGGCGGGACCAGCACCACGACGCCGAGCACCTGGGCGGCGAGCGGCACCCCGAGGGCGGCACAGAGCGCGCCGACACCGGCGCCGCCGACCGTGCCGAGGCTGAACGCCCCGTGCAGGCGCGGCATGAGCGGCCGGCCGAGGCGGCGTTCGACGTCGGCACCCTCGACGTTCATCGCGACGTCCCACACGCCCATCCCGAGCCCGGTGACGAGCAGGCCGGCCGCCGCGGGCGGCACCGCGCCGGCGAGCAGGCCGGTCGAGAGCCCGGCGAGACCGAGGGTGACGGTGAGGGCGCCGGCAAGCACGGCCCGGCCCGGCCCGAAGCGCGCGACGAGCGGCCCGGACAGCGGCAGCCCGATCACCGCACCGACGGACAGGCACAGCAGCAGCAGCGCGAACTCCGCCGTGGACAGCCCGAGCGTGTCGCCGACGGCCGGAGCACGGCTCATGAACGACGCGAACGCGAGGCCGTTGGCGGCGAAGGCCACCACCACCGCGGTGCGGGTGCGCAGCAGCGTGGTCACGTCGGACTCCGATCGAATCGATTCGATGCGACGGTACGCGGTCCGCCCGTCCCGGCTCAACCGGTTCCGGTGTGATGCGAGGATCACCGCTACCGTTCGGGCCGTGAGCGCACGCCCGACCCTGGCCGCCGTGGCCGCGCACGCCGGCGTGTCCCCGTCCACGGCCTCGCTGGCGTTCTCCGGCAGCCCGCGCGTCGCGGCGCCCACCCGTGAGCGCGTGCTCACCGCCGCCGCCGAGCTGGGCTACGCGGGCCCCGACCCGCGCGCCGCCTCGCTGCGCCGGGGACGCAGCGGCGTCATCGGAGCGTTCGTCGGGGAGCGGCTGCTCTACGCCTTCCGCGACCCCGTCGCCGTCGCACTGCTCGACGGCATCGCCGAGGTGCTCGGCCCGCACGGGGTCGGGCTGCTCCTGCTCGCGGGCGACACCGGCCGCCCGTCCACCGAGCAGATCGCCCGCATCCCGCTCGACGCCGCGATCTTCGCGACCTGCGGCCTCGAGGACGACCCGGCGATCGACGCGCTGCGGGCCCGCGGCGTCCCCATCGTGGGGGTCGAGGGGCCGGTCGCCGACGGCGTCGTGCTGGTCGACATCGACGACCGCGGCGGCACCGCCTCCTTGGCCCGCCACCTGCACGGGCTGGGCCACCGTCGGGTCGAGATCGTCGCGATGCCGCTGCGCCTGGACGGCCGCCGCGGCCCGGTCGACGCCGCCCGCCGGGCCCGCACCCACTACCGCGACGTGCGGCACCGCCTGCTGGGCGTCGAGGACGTGTTCGGGCCGGTACCGGTGTACGAGACGGCCAGCAACGCCGTCGCCGACGGCATCCACGCCGGCCGCGCGATCCTCGACGTGCCCGCCCACCGCAGGCCCACGGCGGTGATCGCGCAGAGCGACGTCCTCGCCGCCGGCGTGCTGGCGGCCGCGGCCGAGCTGGGGCTGGCGGTACCCGGCGAGGTGAGCGTGGCCGGTTTCGACGGCGCCGACCTGCACTGGCTCGGCGCCACCCGCCTCACCACGGTCGTGCAGCCGACCGACGAGAAGGGCCGCCGCGCGGCGCAGATCGCGATGGACCTGGTGGCGGGCGGGCACCCGGGCGACGTCGAGCTCCCGGTGTCCCTGCGCGTCGGCACCACGACCGGCCCGCCACCCTGACCGGTCCCGGCCGCTCGCCCCGTGGCTGCGTCGCCCGGACGGCGGTCGCGACCGGTGTGCGGCGCCCGGACCCCGGGGCCGTGCGGGACCGCCGCGGTCGGGTCAGGCCGGCTCGGTCCCGTGCGGCACCGGGCAGCCGCCCGCCCGCGGGAAGGTGCCGAGTGCGGCGACGTCGTAGCCGTTCGGGTAGCTGCGGATGTTGGGCAGGTGGCGCGCGTACTTGGGCTCGGCGCGCGGCGTCATCCGCCGCACCATCGCACTGCGGGCCTGGACGACCCCGCGGGCCAGGCGCTGCTCGAACGCCGAGATCCGCGGGTACCGGAACGCGGCGCGCAGCGGGTCGTCCATCAGGCCGTAGGAGAAGCGCGTGACCAGCTTCGCGGGCGCGAGGTGGTTGGGCGGGAACGTGGTGAACAGCGCGAGCGTGGAGTCGGCGACGGCGCGGGCACCCGGGTCGAAGGCGAAGTGCTCGCGCTCGTAGTCGTCGAGGTAGGCGGCGAACTCCTGGTGGGTGGCCGGGATGTCCTTCATGCCCATCAGCTTCCCGAGCTCGCGGTAGTTGTTGGCCCCCGCGATCCGCTCGTGCTCGGACAGCCGCCGCCACCCCATCTCGTCGATCCAGCGGATCGGCACCACGACGAAGGTGGACAGCACGTAGAGGAAATCGGCGTTCGAGATGTCGTAGGCGCCGTGCATCTGGTTCATCCGGCGGATCGCGGCGCGGCCCTGCGGGCTGTGGTGGCCGTGCTCCTGGACCGCGTCGAGGATCAGCGCGGTGTCGTCGTAGCGCTTCTGCGTGGCCTGCGTGAACTCGCCGGTCTCGGCGAGCAGGCGCCCGATGCTCGGCACCGCGTAGGTGCGGAACAGCGCGAAGGACAGCGACTGGTTGTAGTCCCACGGGAACTCGTGGGTGGCGCTGATCCGGTAGATCTCGAAAGCGTCGACCACGGGATCGAGCTGCTCGATCCGCAGCAGCCAGTCGAAGCGGCCCATGCCGGGAGGTTACGGGCGAGCACAAGAAAGAGTCAACGCTGACCGTCTACGCTTTCGGGTGTGGCCAGCCGCGAGGAGCGCACCGCCGAGAGCCGGACCCGGATCCTCGACGCCGCCGTCGCCTGCCTGGTCGAGTCGGGCTACGCCGGCGCCACGACGCTGCGCATCCAGGCCCGGGCCGGGGTGTCCCGGGGCCGGCTGCTGCACCACTTCCCGTCGCGGGAGGTGCTGCTGGTGGCCGCATCGCACCATCTCGCGAACCGGCGGCTGGCGGCGGCGATCGAGCGGGTCGACGACGACGCTGCGCTGACCGGCACGGCACGGCTCGACCGCGGCGTGGAGCTGATGTGGCGCACGTTCGCCGAGCCGTACTTCTGGGCGGCCGTCGAGCTGTGGACCGCCGCCCGGACCGACGCCGACCTCCGCGGCGTGCTGCTGCCCCAGGAGCGCGAGCTGGGCACGGCGATCCGCGCCGCGCTCGACCGCTTCTTCGGCCCGGACCTCACCGCGCACCCCCGCTACCCGCAGGTCAGGGACCTGCTGTTCACGAGCATGCGCGGCGTCGGCCTGACCTACGCGATCGACCCCCGCGACCCCGCCACCGACCCGCACCTGCCGCTGTGGAAGCAGACGGCACGAGCCCTGCTGGCCTGACTCCCCCTCCGACTTGCAGGAAGGCCACCTTCACGCAATCCCGTTGCATGAAGGTGGCCTTCCTGCAACGGAGCGCGAGCCGACGACCCGGGGCATCATGCGCGCATGAGCGCATCCCGCGCGGGCTCGCGGGTCGGCAGCGGCACCACGTGCGACACGAACCACTCCTGCATGCAGGCCGTCGACGCGGCCGGGGTCGCCGGACGCTCCCGGCCGGTCCACCCGCACGCGCACCTCGGCACGAAGCGGACGAACGTGCCCGGGGCGCAGCGCAGCACGTCGGTCCAGGCGTCGCTGAGCGAGCCGTCGCGGTAACGGCCGGCGACGTACCCGCCGTGGTCGTCATCGGTGATCGGCATCCGACCACTGTGCCTACACAAGGTGTCACGTCGGTTAACTCAGCGTGGTTCCACCGGTTCGGGTGAGGGGGCCCCGTCCGGGCGGCCGGACCGCCGGGGAGGATCGGGCCCGTGACCCCCGACCCGTTCGCCGACTCCGTCGCCGCGGCAGCCGTCCGGCTGTCCGGCGTCGCCCGCACCACCCCGCTGCAGCGCAACTCCCGCCTCAGCGACGCCACCGGAGCGCACGTGTGGCTCAAACGCGAGGACCTGCAGGTCGGGCGCTCCTACAAGCTCCGGGGCGCCTACAACCTGCTCGCCGGCCTCGGCCCGGCCGAGCGGGCGGCCGGTGCGGTGTGCGCGAGCGCGGGCAACCACGGGCAGGGAGTGGCCTACGCCTGCGCGCGCCTGGGGATCCGGGGCCGGGTGCACGTGCCGAGCACCACGCCACGGCAGAAGCGGGAGCGGATCGTCGCGCTGGGCGGGAGCGCGGTGGACCTGGTCGTCGGCGGCGACACCTACGACGAGGCCGCGGCCGCCGCCGCCGAGCACGCCGCGGACACCGGCGCCACCGTCGTCCCCGCCTTCGACGACGTGCGCACGATCGCCGGGCAGGGCACGGTCGCCGTCGAGGTGCTCGACCAGCTCGCCCACCCGCCCGACGTCGTCGTGGTCCCGGTCGGGGGCGGTGGACTGCTGGCCGGGGTCGGCGGCTGGCTGGCGGCACGGCACCCCGGGGTGCGGGTCGTCGGCGTGGAGCCGGCCGGCGCGGCCAGCATGACGGCCGCGCTGGCGGCCGGGGAGCCCGTGACGCTGGCCGAGCTGGACACCTTCGTCGACGGGGCCGCCGTGCGCCGCGTCGGTGACGCCGGGTTCGGCCTGATCCGCGACTGCGGCGCCGAGCTCGTGACCGTCGACGAGGGCCGCGTCTGCACCGAGATGCTCGACCTCTACCAGACCGACGGGATCATCGCCGAACCTGCGGGCGCGCTGGCCGCGGCCGCCCTGGACGCCTTCGACCTCGCCCCCGGGTCCACCGTCGTGTGCCTGCTGTCCGGTGGCAACAACGACGTCAGCCGCTACGCCGAGGTCGTCGAGCGCTCGCTCGTGCACCGCGGCCTCAAGCACTATTTCCTCGTGGAGTTCCCGCAGGAGCCCGGCGCGCTGCGCCGCTTCCTCGACGAGGTGCTGGGCCCCGACGACGACATCGTGCTGTTCGAGTACGTCAAGCGCGACAACCGCGAGACCGGCGCGGCCCTGTGCGGCATCGAGCTCGCCGATCGGGACGGCTACGAGCCGCTGTGGAAGCGGATGGAGGCGAGCCCGCTGAAGATCCAGCTGGTGGCCCCGGGCAGCACGGCGTACCGGTTCCTGATCTGAACCGCCGGGCCGCCCACGTCCGAACAGCCGGATGGACCGGCGGCCGCCGGGGGTGGAGGGGACAACCACGCGGCGGCCGCCGGTGCGCAACCGGCAGGGGGCACCCTCACCGGCACGCGCTACCGAGCGTAGCGATCACCCACCGTGATGGCCCGGTGTGGGGGGATCACGCCCGACATACGCTTCGCCCATGGTCCGGTTCGCGGTGGCGGTACGCCCGCCCGCCGAGGTGCTCAGCAGGCTCGCTGCCTGGGAGCGCCCCGATCTCGCCGGGGTCCACTGGTCGGTGCCCGAGCAGTGGATCGTGAAGGTCCGGCCGCTCGGGCACGTGCCCGACCAGGTGGTGAGCCCCCTGCTCGACGCGCTGGACGCCGAGCTCGACGGTGCTCCCGCCGCACGCTGCGTGCTGGGCCCGCGGACCGTGCGCCTGGGCGGGCAGTGGCTCGGAGCACCGGTGTCGGGCCTCAACGCGCTCGGCGCCGCGGTGTTCGACGCCACCCGCGAGCTCGTGCCCGTCACCCACCCGCAGCCGTTCCGCGCCGACCTCGTGCTCGCTCGCGGGAAGGTGCCGCGCGAGCTGGCCGGCCTCCCCGTCGACGCGCGGTGGACGGCCCGGGAGGTCGTGCTCGTCGCCGACCGGTCCGCTCCCGGCCGACCGCGGTTCGACGACCTGGGCGGGATCTCATTCGGCGGGTGAGGGCGGCTTGCTGCTGGTCCGGACGTTGCGGACGATGTCGCGCCCGAACGTGACGTCGAGGCGCTCGGCCACGGCCAGCTCCAGCACCGCGAGCATGGCGTCGCCGGAGACCCTGCGCAGGTTGCCGATCACCTCGTAGAGCCGCGGCCACTGGTCGTCGGGGCGCCCCTCGGCGTCGAAGGGCTGCCAGATCTCGCCGAGGAACAGGTCGACGTAGACCTTCGCGATGCCGTCGGCGTGCTGGCGCAGCTGCTCCACGACGTCGAGCGAGCGGGTCATCGGGACACCCATCTCGGTCATCGCCTGCGCGGCCGCCATCAGCCGCGGGCTCGTCTCCTCGTACTGGCCCTCGCTGATCTCGGTCAGCAGCCCCATCTTCTGCGCCCGCTTGACCAGGTTCGGGTCGGTCTCGGAGAACCGCTCCACCAGCTCGGCCAGGGTGACGATCTGCCGGTCCTCCACCGCGAACAGGCTGCGGACGGTGCGGATGAAGCGCACGACCTGCTCGGTCGAGCCCCCGGTGGTGTCGAGCAGCTTCTTGATGACGTCGAGCTTGACGCCCTCGCCCTGCAGCTCCTTAATCAGGTCCAGGCGCGCCTCGTGACCCGGCCCGTAGTAGCCGGTACGGGCCCTGACCTGGGGCGGAGGAAGCAGCCCGCGGGCCTGGTAGGCGCGGATGTTGCGGACGGTGACGCCGCTGACGCGGGCCAGCTCGTCGATGGTCCGCCATTCGACATCGTCTTCGCCCTCGAACATGTGACACACGATAACAGGCCCCTCGTGTTGCTATGTGACATCGCACTGTGCTGCACTGATGTCATGTTCAAGGCGATGGCCGCGCTCACCACCCCGTTGCTCCCCGAGGACTACCTGTCACTGGTCGACCCGCTGTGGTCCACCACCGAACTGCGTGGCCGGGTCGTCGGGATCCGCCGGGAGACCGCCCGCGCCACCACGCTCACCATCCGCCCCGGCCGCGCGTGGACCGGCCACCGCGCCGGCCAGTACGTGCGCATCGGCGTCGACATCGACGGGGTGCGGCACTGGCGCACCTACTCGCTGTCCGGACCCGAGGGCGACGAGAACATCACCATCACCGTGCAGGCGCTGCCCGACGGGCTCGTCTCGCGGCACCTCGTCGACGACACCGCGGTCGGCGCGATCGTGCGGCTGGAGCAGGCGGCGGGCGACTTCGTCCTGCCCTCCCCCGTGCCGGCGAAGCTGCTGATGGTCACCGCCGGCAGCGGCATCACGCCCGTCATGAGCATGCTGCGGACGCTCGGCGCGCACCCGGACGTGGTCGTCCTGCACAGCGCCCCGACCCCCGCCGAGGTCGTCTTCGGCGACGAGCTGCGCGCGCGGCCCGGCACCACCGTCCGGCACACCACGGAGCACGGCCGCCTCGACCTCGCCGAGCTCGACACGCTGTGTCCCGACTGGCGCGACCGCGAGGCCTACGTCTGCGGCCCGGCCGGGCTGCTCGACGCGGCCACCGAGCACTGGGCGGCCGAGAACGACGGACGCGGCCTGGACCGCCTGCACGTCGAGCGCTTCACCCCGCCCGTACGCAGCACGGGCGGCACCGGCGGCACCGTCACGTTCGGTGATCGGGACGTCGACGTCGATCCCGGTGCCAGCCTCCTCGAGGCCGGAGAGGACGCCGGCGTGCTCCTGCCCAGCGGCTGCCGCATGGGCATCTGCTTGCGCTGCGTCGTCCCGCTGCGCGACGGCCAGGTGCGCGACCTGCGCACCGGCGAGATCCACGGCGAGCCCGGCGACCTGGTCCAGACCTGCATCACCGGGGCGACCGGCCCGGCCCGCCTCGACATCTCCTGAGAGGAGCTCCCGATGACCAGCACCCTCGACACTCCCACCGGCACCCCCGGCCCGCCGGTCCGCACCGTCGCCTCGCGCCCCTCCCCGGTGGCCGCCGGGCTGAGCGCCGCGCAGGTGGAGGAGCTGGGCAGGCGCCTGGACGCGATCCGCGACCGGGTCGTCGCCTCCCGGGGCGCCGACGACGCCGCCTACATCCACTCCGTGATCCGGACGCAGCGCTACCTGGAGATCGGCGGCCGCGCGCTGCTGTTCACCGGGGTCCTGCCGCCCGCGTGGATCGCCGGCACCGCGATGCTCTCGGCGTCGAAGATCCTGGAGAACATGGAGCTGGGCCACAACGTCATGCACGGCCAGTGGGACTGGATGCGCGACCCGAAGATCCACTCCAGCACGTGGGAGTGGGACAACACCAGCCCGGCCGCGGCGTGGAAGTACACCCACAACTACGAACACCACACTTACACCAACGTCGTCGGCCGCGACCGCGACGTGGGGTACGGGATCCTGCGCATGTCCGACGAGCAGCCCTGGCGGCCCTACTACCTGGGCAACCCGCTGTGGAACGCGCTGCTGGCGACGTTCTTCCAGTGGGGCGTCGCACTGCACGACCTGGAGGCGGAGAAGATCGCCTCGGGCGAGAAGAGCCTGCGGTCGGTCTGGCCGCAGCTCAAGGCGATCGGGCGCAAGGTGCGCCGGCAGTTCACCAAGGACTACATGGTCTTCCCGGCCCTGGCGGGCCCCTTCTTCCTGCCCGTGCTGGCCGGCAACGCCACGGCCAACCTGGTGCGCAACCTCTGGTCGCACGCGATCATCTTCTGCGGGCACTTCCCCGACGGCGCCGTCCAGTTCTCCGAGGAGCAGCTGGAGGACGAGACGCGGGGCCAGTGGTACCTGCGGCAGATGCTGGGCTCGGCCAACCTCGACGGCGGCCCCCTGTTCCACCTGATGACGGGCAACCTCAGCTTCCAGATCGAGCACCACCTGTTCCCCGACCTGCCCAGCAACCGCTACGCCGAGATCGCCCCGGAGATCCGGGCGATCTGCGCGGAGTACGGCCTGGAGTACACCTCCGGCCCGCTGTGGACGCAGTACGCCCAGGTCCTGCGCACGATCAACCGCCTGGCCCTGCCCCCGAGGAGGGCGGCGCCCGCGCCGTCGGCCGTCCCCCCGGTGCCGACCCCCGCGCCGCGGCCGGCCGCCTGATCCACGTTGCAGCAAGGCCACCTTCATGCAGTCTGGTTGCGTGAAGGTGGCCTTGCTGCAATCGGGCCGGGCCCCCTCGCGAGCGGCACGCGGCGGGTCGGGTGAGACGCGCGTCGCGCCGCACGGGCGCGCCGTGACCGCGGCGGGCCGGGATACTGGGAGCCATGCCCGCACCGACCACGCCTCCGACCTCCACCGATGTGCTCGTGGTGGGGGCCGGGCCGGCCGGGTCCGCGGCCGCGGCGTGGGCGGCCCGGCACGGGCGCGACGTCGTGCTCGCCGACTCCGCCACGTTCCCGCGCGACAAGCCGTGCGGCGACGGCCTCACCCCGCGGGCCATCGCGGAGCTGCAGAAGCTCGACCTCGGAGACTGGGTGCGCACCCACGGCACCAACCGCGGCCTGCGCGCCACCGGCTTCGGGCAGGTGCTGGAGCTGCCGTGGCCCGGCGGGTCGCTGCCCGACCACGGCGGTGCCGTCCCCCGCGTGGAGCTCGACGCCCGCATCCGCGACGCCGCACTGAAGGATGGCGCCGTCCCGGTCGAGGGGGCGAAGGCGGTCGACGTGGTCCGCGACGGCGACCGCGTCACCGGCGTCGTGTTCGAGAACGGCGCCACGATCGGCTGCGAGCGACTGGTCGTCGCCGACGGGGCGCGCTCCACGCTGGGCCGCGTGCTGGGCCGGGAGTGGCACAAGGACACCGCGTACGGCGTGGCCGCGCGCGGGTACGTGAGATCGGGCCGCAGCGACGACCCGTGGATCTCCTCGCACCTGGAGCTGCGCGGCGAGCAGGACGAGGTGCTGGCCGGCTACGGATGGGTGTTCCCGCTCTCCGACGGGGAGGTCAACATCGGCGTCGGCACGCTCGCCACCGCGAAGCGTCCGGCCCAGATCCGGCTGCGTTCCCTGATCGAGCACTACACCGACGCCCGCCGCGAGGACTGGCAGCTCGACGGCCCGGTGCGCGCCCCGATGTCGGCGTTGCTGCCGATGGGTGGCGCGGTGTCGGGCGTCGCGGGCCGCAACTGGGCGCTGATCGGCGACGCCGCGGGTTGCGTCAACCCGCTCAACGGCGAGGGGATCGACTACGGCCTGGAGACCGGGCGCCTGGCCGCCGAGCTGATCGCGGACGAACGGGATCTCGGCAGCGCCTGGCCCGCCACCCTGCGCACGCACTACGGCCAGGCGTTCTCCATCGCCCGCCGCCTGGCCGGGCTGCTGACCGTTCCGAAGCTGCTCCCCCTGGCCGGCCCGGTCGGCATGCGCTCGCGCGCCCTGATGACGGTGGCGCTCCGCGTCATGGGCAACCTGGTCACCGACGAGGACCGCGACCTGACCGCGCGGGCCTGGCGCGCGGCCGGCAGGCTCAGCCTGCGCCTGGACCCCAGGCCCCCCTTCCCAGCAGCCGACCTCCTCCGCTGAGCCCACCCGCCGCACTTCGGAGCCATACTGCTGGTCCAGGCGCCCCAGAACAGCACTGTGGCTCCGACGTGCGGCGGTGGGGGTGGGGACACATGCGTGCGGACGCGATCGCCGCGGAGCGGGCGGCCACGGCCGAGCGGATCGCCTCGCTCGCCGCGCAGGTCGCGGCGCTGGCCGAGCAGCAGGCGCTCACCACCCACGACGACGAGCACGATCCCGAGGGCGTCACCATCGGCTACGAGCGCGCTCAGCTGCAGGGCCTGCTGGCGGGCGCCCGCGCCGACCTCGACGCCCTCGACCGCGCCGCCGCCCGACTGTCCGCGGGCACCTACGGCCGGTGCCTGCGCTGCGGGCGCCCGATCGCGCCCGAGCGCCTCGACGCCCTGCCCGCCGCGGAGACGTGCATCGCCTGCGCGGGGTCCCGGCGGCCCGGTCGGTGAGACCGTCCCGGCGACCACGTATTTTCCGGCCACCCCGATGGCTCCTGGAGTGCATGCCCCGCACATTCCTCGTTTGCTCCCTGCTCGTGCTGCTCGCCGCCACCGGCTGCGGCGCCCCCGCCCCGGCGGCTCCCGCCTCCGGCACGCCCGAGGTGATCTCGGCGGCCGAGGAGGCCCGCGGGGAACCGGCGGCCGACGCGGTCGACGCCTGCGCCCTGCTCTCCGAGGCCGAGGTCGAGGCGCTGATCGGCCCGAACGGCGGCGCGTCCCCGACCACCGGGGGCGGGGACGGAGGCGGGTGCACCTGGGAGAACCCCGAGAACTACCACTCGGTCACCCTGGACGTGGGCAGCTCCGGCACCGCGGCAGCCGGCGTGCTGCCCCCGCTGGACCCCGCATTCGGCCCGGAGCAGCCACTCGGTGACGGCATGCGCGCGCTGGCGGGCGCGGTCGAGTTCGTGGCGGCCGACCGGCTGTGCCTGGTGCAGGTCGCCACGAACGACACCACCGCCGAGGGCGACGAGCAGGCGGCGGTCCGGCTGGCCCGCCAGGTGCGCGACCTGCTCTGATCGGGCGCCTCGGCCCGCGCCTCGCGCGCCGGACAGGGTCTCGCGCGCTGCCGGCAGCGCGCGAGACGCAGGTCGGCGCGCGAACCGCGTCGCGCGCGCGGGATCCTCGCCGCGGGCGGTCCTAGGTTCCCTGCAGGTGCGCCCGGATGTCGGTCTTGAGCACCTTGCCCACCTTCGACCGGGGCAGGTCGGGCCAGAACTCCACCTGCTTGGGCGCCTTCACGCCGCCGATCCGTTCCTTGACGAACGCGCGCAGCTCCGGTTCCGTCGCCGCCGCCCCGGGTCGGAGCTGCACCACCGCGGTGACCCGCTCGCCCCACTTCTCGTCCGGAAGCCCCACCACCGCACAGTCGCGCACGGCCGGGTGCTCCATCAGCGCCTGCTCCACCTCCGCGGAGAACACGTTGAACCCGCCGGTGATGACCATGTCCTTGGCGCGGTCGACGATGTAGAGGTAGCCGTCGTCGTCGAGGTAGCCGATGTCGCCGGTGTGGTGCCAGCCGTGCGCCGACGCCTCCGCCGTGGCCTGCGGGTCCTTGTAGTACCCGGCCATCACCAGCGAGCTGCGTACGACGATCTCGCCGCGCTCGCCCGTGCCCAGCAGCGTGCCGTCCGACGCCATGATCGCGACGGTGACCAGGGGTGCGGGCTTCCCGGCCGACGACAGCCGCTCGACGGCGACGGATCCGTCGGGCCGGAAGTGGGCGGACGGCGCCATCATCGACACCATCATCGGCGCCTCGGACTGGCCGAACAGCTGCGCCATCACCGGCCCGATCGCGGTGAGCGCCTGCTCCAGCCGGGCCGGCGACATGGGCGCGGCGCCGTACCAGAAGCACTGCAACGAGGAGAGATCCGCTGCCGCCAGCTTCTCGTGGGCGAGCAGCATGTAGATCACCGTCGGCGGCAGGAACGTGTGCGTCACACGCCGGCGCGGCACGACGTCGAGGAACGCGTCGAGATCCGGCCCGGGCAGGATCACGACCTGCCCGCCGAGCGCCATCACCGGGAAGCAGAGCACGCCGGCGGCGTGCGTGAGCGGCGCCATCGCCAGGTAGACCGGTCGCCCCTCGTAGGGGTAGCCCATCAGCGTCAGCGCCGTCATCGTCTCGATGTTGCGGTCGGTGAGCTGCACGCCCTTCGGCCGGCCGGTCGTGCCCCCGGTACCGACGATCATGACGGTGTCGTCGGTCGTGCCCGCGTCGAAGTCGACGCCGTCTGCGAGCCACGCGTCGAGATCGTCCAGGCACACCTGCACCGTGGTCGAGGGCAGCTCCATCTCCGCGACCAGCGGCGCGTACGCCGCCGCGTAGATCAGGCAGGTGCAGTCGAACAGCTCCAGCAGCTCGGCGTTCTCGGCCGCGGAGTTGCGCGGGTTGATCGGGCACCACACCGCGCCGCGGCGGGCGATGCCGAACACCGTCGCGAACGCGACCGGGTCGTTGCCGGACAGGATGCCGACCTTGTCCCCCGCCGCCACGCCCGAGCGCGCGAGCGCCCGGGCGACGGCGTGGCTGTGGTCCTGCACGTCGCCGTAGGTCAGCGCCACGGAGTCGGTGACCAGACAGGGGGCGTCGCGGCCGAGCGACGCCCCCTTGTCCAGGTACTGGGTGAGACTCACATCCCCATACCGCCGTCGACCGGCAGGCCGATCCCGTTGACGAACCTCGAGGCGTCGGAGGCGAGGAACACCACGGCGTCGGCCATGTCGGCGACCTCGCCGAGGCGACCCGACGGCGTGAGCTCGATGACCGCACCGACGGCGGCCTCGGGGCTCTCGAACAGCCCCAGCCCCGAGGTCTCGACCGCGAGCTTCATGCCCATGTCGGTGGCGACCAGGCCCGGGTAGACGCAGTTGACGCGCACGCCGTAGCCGAGCTTGCCGGCCTCCATCGCGGCGACGCGGGTGAGCCGGTCGACACCCGCCTTGGTGGCGGAGTACCCCGCGATGGCGGGGAACGCGATGGTGGCGGCCACCGACGAGATGTTGATGATCGAGCCGCCGTTGCCGGCCGCGCCGCCGGGTCGCATGGCGCGCAGGCCGTGCTTGATGCCCAGCATGGTGCCGACGATGTTGACGTCGAGCATCTTGCGGACGTCGTCGGGATCGGTGTCGACGATGAGCTGCGTGACCTCGATGCCCGCGTTGTTGACGACGATGTCGAGCCCGCCGAACTCGGCGACGGTATGCGCGATCGCGGCCTCCCAGGCCGCGTCGTCGGTGACGTCGAGGGGCACGAAACCGGCCCCCTCCATACCGGCCGCGGTCTGCTCACCGGTGTCCTTGAGCACGTCGGCGAGCATCACCCGCGCTCCCGCCGCGGTCAGCGCCTGCGCCATCCCGGCGCCCAGCCCCCGGGCGCCGCCGGTGACCAGCGCGCGCCTCCCGGTCAGATCGAACTGCGTCATGCGCTCGCCTCTCGTCATCCTCGATGATGCGGATCACAACGTAGAAGTGGTGTTTGACGACTGTCAAGACTTTCTTGGACATCCGTCCAGACGACCGCCGGTTCGGGTAGGGTCCACTCGCCATGGCCACAGCCGTTCGTGCCTCCGACAAGTTCGAGGAACGCCGCCGCGAGCTCGCGGACGCGGCGCTCACCACGCTGTCCGAGCTCGGCTACGCCCGCACGAGCCTGCGCGAGATCGCCCAGAACTCGGCGTTCAGCCACGGCGTGCTGCACTACTACTTCCGCGACAAGGTCGACCTGATCACCTACTGCGTGCGGCAGTACAAGGCGACCTGCGTGCTGCGCTACGACCAGATCGTCACCACCGCCACCACGCCCGAGGACCTCGCCGGGGGCTTCGCGGACGGCCTCGTCGCCACGCTCGTCGAGGACGCCCGGATGCACCGCCTCTGGTACGACCTGCGCTCGCAGGCCCTGTTCGAGGAGTCGTTCCGCGCCGACGTCCTCGACATCGACGCCACGCTGGAGCGCATGGTCTGGCGTATCGTCAGCCGCTACGGCGAGCTACGGGGCGAGCCGGTGCCCACCCCGCCCGCCATGACCTACGCGATGTTCGACGGACTGTTCCAGCAGGCCCTGCTCCAGCACTTCGCCGGCTCGCCGACGGCCGCCACCGACCTGCACGACCGGGCGCTCGACCTCCTCGGCCGCCTGCTGCCGTGATCGGCGACCCGCTGGTCCCGGACCGGATCTCGCTGCGGTACGTGTTCCCGGACGGGATCGCCGCCGGCCGGCCGTAGAGTGCCCGCATGGCGCGGACGATCAGGTTCCACGAGACCGGCGGGCCGGAGGTGCTGCGCATCGAGGACCTGCCGGTCCGGACACCCGGTCCGGGCGAGGTGCGGATCCGGGTCGACGCCATCGGGCTCAACCGCGCGGAGGTCAACTTCCGGCGCGGCACCTACCTGGAGGAGCCGGTCCTGCCCGCCGGGCTCGGGTCCGAGGCGGCGGGCGAGGTGCTGGAGACCGGCCCGGACGTGCAGCGCTGGCGACCGGGCGACCCCGTCTGCGTCGTCCCGGCGTTCTCGCAGAACGACTACCCGGTCTACGCGGAGGAGGCCGTGGTCCCGGCCGCGGCGCTGCTGGCCAGGCCGCCCGGGATGGACGCGGTGACGGGTGCGGCGATCTGGATGCCCTACGTCACCGTGTACGGGATGGTGCAGGAGACCGTGCGGGTGCGCCCGGGCGACCACGTCGTCGTCACCGCGGCGGCCAACAGCATCGGGCTCGCGGCGGTGCAGGTGCTGCGCCACCTCGGGGCGCTCCCGATCGCCACCGTCACCGCGGCGACCGGCCGGGACGCCCTGCGCGACGCCGGTGCGGCGGCCGTCCTCGTCGACGACGGGTCCGACCTGGCCCCCGTGCTGCGCGACGCCACCGGAGGGGCGGGCGCCGATCTCGTCCTCGACGCCGTCGGCGGCCCCCGGGTCGCGGAGCTCGTGCGGGCGTGCGCGCGCGGGGCCACCGTGATCGTGCACGGCGGGCTCTCCGGCGAGCCCACTCCGCTGCCCGGCGGCCGCCACGCGCCGGTGTGGATGCGCCGCTACACCGTCTTCGAGATCACCGGGGACCCCGCCGCCCTGCGGCGCGCCGAGCACTTCGTGCGCGCCGGACTGGCGTCGGGCGCGCTGACGCCGTCGGTCGACCGGGTCTTCGCGTTCGACGACGTCGCCACCGCGCACGCCTACGTCGACTCACCGGACCGGACGCCGGGCAAGCCGGTGCTGCGGGTGGGCCCTACTTCCCGGTGATGATGCCGCCGGAGCCGCCGTCCTTCTTGTCCCTCTTCTCGGCGCGCTTCTCCTTGATGGACTTGCCGGACTTCTTGCTCGCGGACTGGCGGGGCGACTTGTCGGACATCGGAACTCCCTGACGCGCCGGGCGCGGTAGGCCGAGCGGGGCCGCCGGGATACCGGTCCGGGCGCACATCCGTCTCAGGTGCCGGACACGGCGTGCGGGACGGGAGGAGTCCCGGGCGGCCGAGGGGCCGACGCTACGCGCGGGACCGCTCCGGGTCCAGGCGCTCGGGTTGGAGGATCCCCATTCGCGGCGTCGCGGTAGCGGCCGTCGGCGCCGCGATGGATGTGGTCGATCGTGCGGCGGCGCGAGTGAGAACCCTGCCGCGCCCGGGTACCCGGTGCCATGACGTCCACAGGTGATGAGCACGGCCGGGCCGATCCCCCCGTACCGGGGGTCGGAGGCGCGCCGGAGAGTTCGGCGGACGGGCAGCAGGGCCTGAAGCTGCACGCCGGGATCGCCGCGATCGCCACCGTGCTCTGCGTGCTGGTGACGGTGGTGTTCGTCGGGCTCGGGTCCTGGGTGCTGGCGGTCCTGTTCGCGCTGGTCGCGCTGGCCTCGGCCGGGGCGTTCGGGCTGGCGGTGGCGCACCGGCGCCGCGGGCGCCGGCTCGGCGGGACCCGCGGCCGCCGGTAGCGCGGCACCGCCTGCGCCACGGCGGATGGAGCCACCGGGCTGTCGGGCGGGCTGTTCGCCGACCTGGGCCGCGCCCAGCATCACGAGTCCGCCCTCCGGTTGGACCACAGCATCGCCGCGATCACCAGCGCGGCACCACCCACCCACGGCCCGAGCGTCCACAGCATCATCCCGGCGAGCACCACGATCCCGCTCCACAGCGGGAACGTGGTCGTCGCCGCATGTCGCTGCTCGCCCTCGACGATCGCCTGCCAGTCGTCGTCCGGCGGGACCGAGCCCCCGGATCCGGTGGGGAACGGCCGTGACCGGTCGTACCGCTCGTCGCGCTCTGGCATCTGATCCTCCTGGTTCTCCGTTGCCGTTGTCGGCTCGTCCGAGCTACGCGCTAGACGAGGAAGACCTCGTGGGTCGCCACCGCGCAGGCCGAGCCGCCCGGATGCCGTGGCAGGGCGGACTGCTTCGCGAGCCGGACCCGGTCGGGCAGCCGCAACCGCCGGACCCGGTCCCAGGGCAGGTCCGGGCACCGGTCCCCCGCGGTGACGAGGTAGCGGACCAGCCGCACCCGGTAGGCGTGGCAGACCAGCTCGGCCGCGCGCCCGACGATGTCGTGATCGGGATGCCCGTCGTGCTGCCACGGCGCCACGCAGATCAGCCGGCCCGGATCTGGATCGTGCCCGATCAGCTCGCTCAGGGCGGCGACCACGTCCGTCTCCCCGTGGCCGTGATGGGGCGCGGTGAGCGCCAGCCGGGAACGGCGTACCGGCCCCAGCCCCAGCAGCCGCAACCGTCGGTCCTGTCCGGAGCGGCGGCGGGCCAGCTCCCGCGCGGTGGTGTCGTCGACCGCTCCGTGCGGGGCGCCGTCGTGCCCGGTCACCTCCAGCACGTCCACGGTCGGGCCGGCCGCGGCCAGGCGGACCAGCAGCCCGCCCGCCGCGCACAGCTCCTCGTCCAGGTGCGCGGACACGACGACCACCCGCGGGCCGCGCCGGATCCGGATCGGCGCGACGTCCGGCAGGCGCTCGGCCCACGGCCCGTCCGCCCCGTCGACGACGGACGCGGCCCGCCACACGTCGCAGGGCGGCGGCCCGGTCGGGCCCCAGGTGATCGCGTGCATCCGTCCGGCTACCCGGTGGTGGGCCCGGTATGCGGCCGTCAGGCCATCGTCAGGCGGGCCGGGTCCGTCGTCAGACGTGGTCGCGCGGGATCGTCTCGCGCCAGCTGTGCGCGAAGACCCGCTGCGCTCCCTCGTACGCGTCGAGCTGGGCGTAGAGGTGGAAGTCGGTGGGGGTCGAGGTGAGCACGGTCCGCCCGACGGTCTCGACCCGCCAGTCGGCGCGGCCGAAACCCATCGTCCAGGTGGTCTCCCCGCGCACCGAGCCGACGTCGTCATTGGTAGTCAGGGGCGCAGGGACCGCGTAGCGGTCCTGTTTCCCCATCCCCCTTTCAATCCGTACGTGCGGTTTTCCCGCATACGGCTTACCGACGATCTTCTGGACATGGTTACGCCGCCCTCGGGTATCGGAT